>NZ_UGSI01000001.1:4032500-4632500 GCF_900454495.1 Paenibacillus macerans | reverse complement strand
GTATATCTTTGGGCAGGCCGGCGGGCGTGAACCATCGGTGCAGGAACTGCGCGCTTATTTGCACGGCCGCCTTAAAGAGCCGGATATTCATTCGATTCACCTCGTCAAGTTCCGGGGGCGGACGGTAATATCCACCCAGTTTGAAGGGAACCCGGCGTGGTCGAATGCCCCCGATTCGGAGTGGTCCGGTTGGATTCAGGAAATCCGGGATAAACCGCTGCTGATCAAAAGAAGGGTCTACGGCGGCGGCGGGGAGGAGGAGGGCGCGAATCCCCAGCGTCTCGCCGGGCAGACGGAGGTCCTGTCCCTGGTGCGGCCGATTGCGCGCGGCGGCGAAGCCGGCGGGGCGGTGATCGTCAATCTGGACTATGACAGCCTTTTTTCCAAAACCTACACCCATTTGTCGGATTTTCAATTCGTGTTCAATCTCGATGACGAGCTGATTTATCCCAAACTGAATCTTCCCTTTACTCCGGAGGAAATGAGAGAGGTTATCGCGGATCTGGACGTCCGGCCGTTTGGTTACGTCAAGGTGCACGGGCAGGATTATATGGCGAATCAGGCCTTCTCCGACGCGACCGGCTGGCGGCTGGTGTCCCTGGTCCCTCTGGAGGAGCTGCTGAAAAGCGTCACGCTGACGCGCAACATGCTCCTGCTGTTCTCCCTCATTTCCGCCGGGGTCGGCTGCGCGGCCATGTACTACTACAATTATGCCGCATTCCGGCCGTTGAAGCGGATCAACGCCCTGCTTCAGGCCGGGCAGGAATCGCCGGGCCGCGGCAGCTTGTACGAACTGGAACATGTTCTCGACCGGTGGGTGGGCGATTTCCGCATCAAATCGCTGGTTGCCGAGCAAAGCTTGCCGGAGCTTCGCACGAAGCTGATCGGGGAAGTGTTGAACCGGGCGATCGGCTCAAGGGAGATGCAGGCCAAATGGGGGCGTTATTTTCAGGATTGGAAGGCCGCTCCGCTCGCCATGCTGATTATATCCATCGACCGTTACCAGCGGTTTGCCGCCGAATATCGGGAAGAGGACCGCATGCTGCTGAAATACGCGATGGACAACATTGTCCGCGAGAAGCTGGAGCCGTTTTGGCGCTATGTGACGATGCCGTCGCATCACGAGGACATGGCGGTGTTGCTTCAGCCAAAAGGGAAGGCGCCGGAGGCCTGTTCGTACAAGGACGCGGCCGATCAGCTGATTCAAGCTATTCGCGAATTTTTGCACTTGTCGGTATCGATCGGGATCGGGGGAGAGGTGTCCCATCTCCCGGAAATCAACCGTTCCTATGCGGAAGCGAAGGAGGCGCTGTCCTACCGTCTGTACGCAGGGTATGGCCAGGCCAGGGATTATCGGGAATGCAGCGTCCGAAGAGACGGCGTCCCGTCAGCCATCCGTGAAGGCTGGAAGACGGAAATGGCCGAAACGCTGCAAACGTCCGGAGAAGGACAAAGCAAACAGCTGATGCATCGTTGGATGCAGGACATAGGCGGCAGGAGAATCCATCCGGAAAGCGCCTATAAATTCATTGACCGGCTTATGGCGGAAATGCTGAGCATGGCGGAGGCGCGCGGCCTGCCCGTCCCGGCCGAGGCGGACGATTATACGTGGTCGAAGCTGACCACCATGGAATTGGCCGAGGCGGAAACGTTGCTATGCCTTCTGGCCGGTACGCTGGCCCGGGAGTTTGCATGCCGGAAGCAGACGAAGGAATTTATTTTGGCACGGAAGATGATTGAATTTATGGAGCAAAATTATCAGGCGAATATCGGGCTGCAAGAGATTGCCGACCATGTAAACATGGGGATTTCCTCGGTAAGCGCCATATTCAAAACGGAGACAGGCAGCACGATTTACGATTATTTGACAAGCCTAAGGATGGACAAGGCCTGCGAGCTATTGCGGGATACGCCGCTAAAGGTGGCCGATATCGCATTGCGCGTCGGATATCAGAACGAAAACAGTTTTATCCGGGCTTTTCGCAAAAACAAATCCATGACGCCGGGAAAATACCGGGAAACCAACAAATTTTCCGGCGGATATGCAGATCCGGCAAATGCGCGCAAATTCGGAATATTTGAAGATTCGTAAGGAGATTAACCGATTGTCCCGCCGCGGCTCTTTCGACTACACTGCCATTGAGAAATAAATCACGTACTAGGTGCGCTCACGTACTTAGGTGCTGATTTGGCTGCTTTGCAATCGGAGGTGACCGCCGCAGGGGAACAACACTAGCTGAACTAGCGGAAAAGAGGAATGGCATGAACGGAAAAAACGGAACAGCGACCGGTTCACGACGGCCGGCGATGGGAGCGTACATGATCGGAATAGCGGTAGTATTGAGCATCATGCTGGCGTACGTCCTGTCTGACCGCCCGAAATCGGCAAACCTGCCGGCGGATTTCCCGCAGAAACCCGTTACTTTGATCGTACCTTACGCCGCCGGAGGCGGTACGGATCTTACCGCAAGGGCACTCGCGCAAGCGGCCGAAAAGCATCTTGGTCAACCGATTGTCGTGGTCAATCGCACGGGCGGCGGCGGGGCTATCGGTTTGACGGAGGGAGCGCAAGCCAAACCGGACGGCTATACGGTAACTTTTCTTGTCGCCGAGCTAACGACCCTTCCGCATCTGGGGCTGCTTCCGGTGACGTACGAAGACTTCATTCCCATCGCGCAAACGAACCGCGATCCCGCCGCGATTACCGTCAGAGCGGATGCTCCCTGGCGAAGTGTCCGCGAATTTCTCGATGATGCGCATGCCCATCCCGGTGAAGTGAAAATGGGGAACGCCGGCACGGGAAGCGTCTGGCATTTGGCTGCCGCCATGCTGGAGAAAGAAGCGGGCGTAAAGTTCACGCATATTCCTTACGAAGGAGCGGGCCCCGCCATATCGGCGCTGCTTAGCGGTTTCGTCGACGCCGTGCCGGTGAGCCCGGCCGAAGTCAAAAGCTATGTTGAGCAGGGAAAACTGCGTACTTTGGCCATCATCGGAGATGAGGAGGCGGCAGCCCTCCCGGGAGTTCCGACGCTGGCGGAAGAAACCGGACTGCATGTGGAGTTCGCGGGAACATGGCGCGGTTTGGCCGTACCGAAAGGAACTCCCGGACCGGTCAGAGATTCGCTGACCAAAGCTTTCATTGAAGGAACCAGGGAGCCTGAATTTGTCGGTGAGATGAGCTCCATGGGGCTTGGTCTGCTGGTCCGGGACGGCAAAGAATTTAGCCGGCATTTGAAAAAAAGCCATGATTTGTACGCGGCGCTGATTCCGGAGCTGGGACTGGGCCGCAAGTGAAATGAAAGCGCATTCTATTGTGCGCGAAAGGTGGAATTGACATGAAAATCAAAAAGACTCTGGAACGGATTCCCGGCGGCATGATGTTGATCCCGCTGCTGTTGGGAGCGGTTGTACACACATTTTTCCCTGGGGCCGGAGACTATTTCGGTTCATTTACAAACGGGCTTATGACGGGGACCATCCCTATTTTGGCCGTATGGTTTTTCTGTATGGGGGCGGCCATCGATATCAGAGCGACGGGGACGGTGCTGAGAAAATCCGGTACGCTGGTGCTGACCAAAATCATTGTAGCCTGGGTCGTGGCCCTCGCCGCTTCGCAATTTTTGCCGGCCGGGGGGATTCAAAGCGGATTTTTTGCGGGCTTGTCCACGCTTGCGCTGATCGCCGCGATGGATATGACCAACGGCGGTTTGTACGCTTCGATTATGCAGCAGTACGGAACCAGGGAAGAAGCGGGCGCTTTTGTGCTGATGTCCCTGGAATCGGGGCCTTTGGTCACCATGATGATTTTGGGCGCCACAGGTTTGGCCGCATTCGAACCGCAGGTGTTCGTCGGCGCGGTGCTTCCGTTTTTGATCGGTTTCCTGCTGGGCAATCTGGATCATGATCTTCGCGAATTTTTCGGAAAAGCTACCCATACGATGATCCCTTTCTTTGGTTTTGCTTTGGGCTGTTCGATTGATTTAGGGGTTATTGTGCAAACGGGGCTTCTGGGCGTACTGCTTGCCGTTTCCGTCATCATCATCACGGGGATTCCGTTGATCCTGGCCGACAAATATGTGGGCGGAGGGAACGGTACGGCCGGACTTGCCGCATCCAGCACGGCGGGCGCCGCCGTGGCCAATCCGATGATCGTCGCCAATATGAAACCGGAATTTATGCCGGCGGCCCAATCGGCCACCGCTTTAGTCGCCGCTTGCGTTGTCGTGACCTCCATTCTGGTGCCTATTCTGACCGCCTATTGGTCGCAGTATATGAAGAAGAAGGCGGGGGCGGCTTTATCCGATGGGACGCCGCCTCAGGTCAAGGTCTAAATGAAGCCGGGAACGGCCGGTAAGCGGTATAAAGTCCGGCAGAGAAAGGGTAACCAGGAAATCTATGCTTGACAGCGGGCTGCTGGTCTGGCGAACCATCGGCTCGGCTGGGGTTCAAAATAGCGGCCCTTTATTCTAGCCCTATTTTGGCGCTTGACGGCCAGCCAAATGGAACGACAAACGATAAGGCGTCGGCGTGTTTAATAGCGGTATTTTATGTACTTATTATCCGGGGCCAAGCATGTTCATCCCCATTAGGAGCACTTTTTGTTCCTATTTTTCTATGAATGGCCCAAAACTCGTAAATTTCCAATGATTCCCGGAATTAACGACATAATTTGCCTCTATTTCTCTCGAACGGGCGGATATCTCTGGAATAGCGACATTTTTTGCTCTTATGTTTTTGCTGCAGTTTCTCCGGCAGCCTGGCTTTTGCAGGTTTTTCTGATTGTTTTGAGTCAAGCACCGCTTTATGGTTTCGAGTCAGAAAAGGCCTTGATTTGACATATTTAATGTTTGCCCGCAATCTAACCAATAAGTAGAATTTATAAAAAGTAATCATCCCAATCTTAGAGTCCAGCTATCTTAGCGGATACGATGAAATTATAAAATTTTGGTATTTTTTTATATTCTGCAGTAGGTGACGGTATGTAATATTTGGCAACATCTCCTAATATGTTCATGGGGTGAGAGCTATGAGCAATTCGGAGAGAATGAAACTCCGTATAGAGATGGAGAGAAAGGAATTAAATCGCTTGGCCCAGCGGTACGGGCTGCGGCACAAACGGGTCATTCATCAGTCGGTCCTGTTGGACGGACTGCTCAATAAGTACAACAACGTCAATTTAACAGATGTACGAAGAAAGCAGCCGATTGCTTAGTCGGCTGCTTTGTCCTTTGGTCAATTTTTTAGCTTTTGAATTTCTTCGATGGGCACCTCTATCGTTTCAGCGACTTCCTCCACGGAGAAGCCTTTTGAAATCAGCTTGCGCGCGATGGAATGCCTTCCCGAGATATCGTTAAAATTTGGCGGAAGGAGACTTAAATATGCTTGTTCAGGAATTCTTTAACTTCCGTACTTCCTCAATCGGCAATTTGATAGTTTCGGCTACTTCCTCCAAAGAAAATCCTTTGGCAATGAGCCTGAGAGCAATGTTCTGCCGTTCGGTTTGAACTCCTTCCTCCCGCCCTTTTTCATACCCCAGGCGCATCCAGGCCGGCATAAGTTCCATAATAGCTTCCCTCTCTTCCGGATATTGATTGGTTAATTCATAGAGCATCGCTTCGTCCTGTTTCGGATCAGGCACGAAGTATAAGTCGGCAAAGGACACAATGAGCTTTATTCTTGCGCTGTTTAACCTTTTTCTTAGTTGTAAAATCATCCGTAAATACGCCAAGCGCATTTCTCTTTCTTCCCCTCTATTGTACCCCATTTTAGCCAGTAAGGCAGCAGCAACGGGGTTGTTGGAATCGACAAATTTTCGCCAGTGATGATTCTGCAATTCCACTTTCAGAAATTGAAAATGCAGGATTTCCTGACCGGGGATATCCATGCTAAGAGAGTTTCGCTCATCATGCATACTATCGCCGGTAAATACGGCAATCGGAATGATCAGCTTATGTTCTTTCCGGTGGCGTTCGAACAATCGGCTGAAGTAGATAAACATTCTCTCGTGGAAATCCGGCTGTTTATACGATTGCGGCTCAAGATGAATAAGGATGAAAGCATCTGTTGTTATGTACTTTGTTTCCAGCAGCAAGTCGAGCGTTCGCGCTTCTTCACCGACCAAGTCAACGAGTTGCTCCTGCATAAGAAAGCGGGTCTGGCGGTGATCCAGCAGTTTGTCGAGCTCGGGGAAGAACAGCGCAATAAACTCGGCGAAAAAAGTTTGCAGCAGCTTTTTAAAGGCTTCATCGTGCGGGATGTGGTCTTTGCGATAATCCGGTGCGAACGGTTTTTCACGTACTTCTTGCGCATGGGCGTTCATGAAATCACTCTTCCTTTCTATACGAGGTGAGATAACCGAAAACACAAAAAAGCACACCGCGAACGCCTAATAAGCGCATCGCGAGTGTGCTTCACTCGTCTTGTATCCTCTATCATTAGTGTAAACCCGAATAGGGGTTTTGGCAATCGTTCCCTCTTGATTATGCCGTTTTTACAGGCTCTGCGATGTAGGGCGGACAATCAGTTCGTTGATCATCACGTTCGCCGGTTGCTGAATGGCAAATAACACCGTCTTGGCAATATCGTTCGGGTCAAGCTGCTGCCATTCTTTGCTTCCTAATTTCTCTAGTTCCGGATAAATCGAATTGTCGGTAATAGTGCCGTACAGCTCGGTTTCAACGGCGCCGGGGGAGATGAGGGTTGTCCGAATATTTTGATGCGCTGCCAGCTCGGTCCGCATGCCCTCCGTTAACACCCGTACCGCATGTTTGGTGGCACTGTAGACGGAACTGGAAGGGAAGGTCAGATGTCCTGCAATAGACGAGAAATTAATAATATGTCCCTCGTTGCGTTCCTCCATATGCTTGTATACGGCCGCCATCCCATACATGACGCCCTTAATGTTTACATCGATCATCCGCTCCCATTCGTCAACCTTTAAATTCCGGAAAAAAGAAAGCGGCATGATCCCCGCGTTGTTTATCATGATGTCGATTTGTCCGAAGGTTTTAATCGTTTCGTCGGCCAATGCTTCAACGTCCGCGCGCGAGGTGACGTCCGTCACCTTGTAACCGGCTTCGCCTCCGGCGTCCCGGATTTCTGTCTGCAATTGCTTCAACCGTTCTTCCCGGCGAGCAGCCAGCATGACCTTGATCCCGTGCTGGGCGAGGAGCTTGGCTGTAGCCGCCCCCATTCCGCTGCTGGCGCCTGTGATGATCGCTACTTTTACATTCATGAGGTGTTTCCTCCCTGGATAAGATTTAACCAGACTTTGCTGGCCCAGAGTTTATATTAATAAGTGGAGTTAACTATAAGTCAAGTGTCGATATGCAGCGCATTTCTTTGCTAACGGTTGGCATAGCGCTTATTCGGCCGAAAAAACGAAGGTTTCTTTTATAACGGTTGCATGCACGCTTATTTGGGTGAAACAGTCCGTTTGCTTGCGCTCACAACCGTTAGAATTTAAAGGAAAAATAATCCAAATAACCTTACACTAAACTCTAACTATGGATTCCAAAAAAATCGTGCCCCCGCAAGGGGACACGCTTGGTTTCCTGTCACAAAGAGCCTGCGGCTGCTTCAGGGCAGCTTAAGAAATGCTCCCTTTTCCTGCAAGTCGTACAACGCCAGCTTGTAGTTGATTTGCTCCAAATATCTATACGTTTCCGCAAGATCCTTTTCTACTTTTTTCTTATGCTCGAGCATCATTTGTTTGCGTTTTTTGAGCGTGCTCTCGCCTTCCCGGTACAAATCCACATATTCTTTAATTTTGGCAAGCGGCATGCCCGTCGACCGCAGCGCCAAAATAAAATTCAACCATTCAAGACTTTCTTCGTCGTACAGCCGATTGCCGCTCGGATCGCGCTTAACGCCCGGCAGTATACCTTCCCGTTCATAGTAACGAAGCGTATAGGGCGAAATACCGCTCTCCGCCGAAACCTCCTTAATCGTAGACATGATCTTCCCTCCAAAAAAAGAGTTGACTCCAATATTTTGAGGATCATCCTAACACACTGCCGCCTACAAAATCAATCACCAGAGCATTGCTTGACAACCGCATAATCGGCGGGTTACTTTAGAGTTAAAAAAATTACCAATAAGTAAATTGGAGGGGGATATTCAGATGAAAGGACGTTGCTTATGGCTAACGATAGCGGCGATGTTCACGCTGTCTTTAACCGCATGTTCTTCAGGAAGCAATGGAGAA
Source organism: Paenibacillus macerans (assembly GCF_900454495.1). NCBI lineage: Bacteria > Bacillati > Bacillota > Bacilli > Caryophanales > Paenibacillaceae > Paenibacillus > Paenibacillus macerans. Next base: position 4,624,294 of record NZ_UGSI01000001.1, on the reverse strand, counting down.
ACCGCTGCAGCGAACGCCGACTCGGCAGTCGTTGAGGTTGTAAAGGTGAAACAAGAACCTTTAAACACGGTCTATGACTTGTCAGGCACGCTGCAATCCGCAGATTCGGCGACCGTTACGTTCCAAGCATCCGGAGAAATCAAACAGACGTTGGTGGAGGTTGGCGACAAAGTCAAACAAGGAGATGTCCTGGCCGTGCTGGATGACGCGCAGGCGCGGATTGGGGTGGAACAGGCCAAAAGCGGCGCAGCCCAGGCCAAGGGCCAAGTCAGCGCCGCCGCGGCGGGGCTTGCTCAGGCCGAAGCGCAAATCCAAAGCGCCGAGGCTAATTTGTCCGCAGTGAGGAAGGGAGCGTCCGAGGAGCAGCTAGCCCAAGTCCAAAATCAGGTGAAGCAAGCGGAAGATGCTTATAACAAAGCAAAAACCGATGCCGAGCGTTACCAAAATTTATATGGGCAAGGGTTAATTTCGCTTAATGATTACGAGCAAGCGCAACTTCAGCTCAAAAATGCGACGAACACACTGGACAGCGCAAAGCAGCAACTGAAGGAGTTGACCGACGGCGCGACGGCTGAGCAGCTAAAAACCGCCAAAGCCACGCTTGAACAAGCCCAGTCCGGCAAGCAATCGGCCTTGGCCGCCAAAACGCAAGCCGAGGCGGGGTATCAAAACGCGCTGGCCAGCCAGGAACAGGCCGAGCTGGCCCTGTCCAAAACGAAATTGACGGCTACCGTATCCGGTACAATACTGGAAAAAATGGCTGTGTCCGGCCAGGCCGCCGCTGCGGGAAACCCGGCTTTTGTCATCGGGTCGACCGCCGAACTGCAAGTGCTGCTCCCGGTTCCGGACAGCGAAATTTCCGCTTGGAAGAAAGGGCAGAAGGTTGATGTGGCGTTGGGGAACGAAACCCGGACCGGAACCGTAACCCGCGTTTATCCGCAAACCAATGCGGGGACGGGCACGATTTCCGTGGAAGTGAGCGTTCTTAACCCGAACAAAGATTGGTTCCCGGGACAGGTTGTGAAGGCGGGGCTTCAAATTTCCGATCAAAAGGGGATCCTCGTCCCGGCTGAAGCCGTGATCAGCAAGGGCCAGGAGCCGTACGTGTTCCGTGACGTGGGCGGAAAAGCGGTGAAAACGACCGTCGAACTGGGGGATGAAATCATTGAAAACCGCTTCCGGATTTTGTCCGGTTTGCAGGAGGGAGATGTCGTCGTGACCGCCGGAGCCGAAGGGTTGTTTGACGGGGATTCCATTGTAACGGCGGAGGACACGGCCAATGATTAATTTTCTGGTCAGAAAACGCAAAATCACCCTGTTGTTTTTCATTATGCTTATTTTAGTCGGCGTGTACAGCTTTACGGGGCTGGCCCGTCAGGATATGCCGGATGCAGTGGTGAAGACCGCGCTGGTGACGACGGTTTACCCGGGGGCGACCCCGGAGAAGGTGGAGCAATCCGTCACCAAGGTGCTGGAACAGGCGATCAAAAAGGTGGATAGCGTAGAGAACATCATCTCGACTTCGGGAAGCGGGTATTCCAGCATTACGGTGGAGGCCTACGCGGACGCAGACGCCGAAGCGGCCTGGGACGAGCTGCGCAAGAATGTCCAGGACGCCGCTGCCGATTTGCCGGACGACGTAAATCAGCCGGTCGTCAATGATAACCTGGCCTCCGCTTTTGTCGGCTCCTATGTGATTTACGCTGATAACCGGGAGGACCTGTACACGCTGAACGATACGATGATCGAATGGCGCGACCAGATCCAGACGGTAAAAGGCGTGGCCGGCGTGGAAATCCAAGGGATTCCCGACCGGGAAGTCGCCGTGCAGATCGATACGCAGAAATTGCAGCAATACGGAATTCCGTGGGGAATGGTCGTTCAAGCCGTACAAAAGATGAACGAGCGCGTACCGCTGGGCGACCTGAGTTACGATAGCCGCAATTATCAGCTGATGGTCAAAAGCCTGGATGACGTTAAGAAACTGAATGACGTTTTGATCACGAGAACGCGAGACGGGTTCCCGGTTTATTTAAAAGACGTCGGCGAAGCCAAGCTGGGGTACAGCGATCCGGAATATTTGCCTTATTATAACGGGAAGCCCGCCATTCTGGTCAACGTCAACGCGCAGACGGGCTCGGACGTGCCTTCGATGGATAAGCTCATTACGGCGAAGCTTGGCGATTTGGCCGCAGGCCTGCCGAAAAACGTGATGTTTAAGACGGCATTTGCCCAACTGGAAATCGTGGACAAAATGTTTAATGATTTGACCCGGGAGATGCTGATTGCGATCGTCGCCGTAATTATCGTTTGTATGCTCGGCCTGAATCTGCTGACGGCGGCTTTTGTAGCCTTGGCCATTCCGGTCTCGATCGCGCTGGGGCTAATCGCCTTGCCGCTGGCCGGGGTAACCTTGAATGAAATCACGATCGTCGGTCTGATTATCGTTCTGGGGATTCTGGTGGATGACGCCGTGGTCGTCAACGATAACATCGAGCGGCGGCTCAGCGAACTCGGAGAAAGCCCGTCCGACGCTTCCGTAAAAGGAGCGAAGGAGGTTGCCATTTCGATTCTGACGGCCACGTTGTCGACCATCTTTGCCTTTATGCCGCTGCTGTTCCTTACGGGCGACGTCGGCTCCTTCATCAAGCCGATTCCGATCGTGATTTCCTGCTCCATGTTGGCGTCCATGGCGATGTCGCTGACGATCATCCCGATTTTCCGCGAATGGCATGAGAAGCGCAGAGTCCAGCGTCAAGCGAAAAAAGGCGAGGGAAAGCCGCCCGGTTTGCTTGGTAAACAAATTCATACCGCAACGCAGTGGTATTCTGGTAAAATGATTCCAAAGGTGCTGAAGCGGCCTCTGCTTACCGCGCTGACCGGACTGTTGATCGGCACGGCTTCGTTTGGTTTTGCGCTGCTGACGCCGATCGACCTGTTTCCGCAGGCGGAAGATCCGAACGTGAACATCAATGTGGAAATGCCGGTCGGAACGTCGTTCCAGGAAACGGATCGCGTGCTGTCAAGTATCGCCGAGTGGGTGCTGAAGCAGCCGGAAGCGGAGACGGTCAGCTACGGCGTTGGCGGAAAGGCACCGCAATTATTTTCGGACATCACGAACATGGTAAGCTCTTCGCCGACGGTCGGCCAAATCGCGGTTGCCGGCAAAGAGGGGGAATATAACTGGGAAAAGACGGTGCAATCCTGGCAGGAGAAATTGAAGAAACAGCACCCTGGGGCCACCATCACGACGAACATTCCGCGGCTTGGGACTCCGGTTGGAGCGGCCGTATCCGTGCGGATTTCGGGCGAGGATTTGGCTGAACTCCAGACCCTGTCCCAGCAGGTGAAGGAGAAAATTGCCCGGGTGGACGGCACCTCGGGAATCAAAGACAATTTTGGAAACCAAAGTTATACGCTGGAGTTTGCCGTTAACGAAGAGGCTATGAAACAGCATCAGGTGGATTACCAGACCTTGACCCAAACGCTGAGGCTGATGGGCGACGGCCTCGATATCGGCGATTTTGACACGGGGAAACAAATCATCGATGTCAATTTGTATATGAAAAACAAGAACGGCAACCCTAGCGATCTATTCCAACAAATTAACGTAACCAATGACCAAGGCGTGCAGGTGCCGTTGTCGCAGCTCGCGGAATTAAAGCCGTCGTTCTCCATCCAGAAAATTCAGCACTACAACCTGGTGCGTACCGTTACGGTGGAGGCTGATGCGACAGGCGGCAAAACCGCAACGGAGCTTAATGCGGAAATTAGCGCTCTGCTCGGCGACATGCATTTTCCGGAGGGCTACACTTGGACGCTTGGCGGCGAAACGTCCGATCAGGCCGAGATTTTCGCGGATTTGGGCAGCTTGTTCATTATCGTCATCTTCTTGATTCTGCTGCTGATTACGGTGCAGTTCTACTCGCTGTCGGCGCCGGTCATCATTATGACGACGGTATATCTGGCTGCGGCGGGCGGAGTCATCGGCATCTTTATTTCCGGCTCGTCGATCGGCTTCATGAGCATCATGGGGATTATCTCCCTGGCGGGGATCGTCGTGCGTAACGGGATCGTACTCATCGAATTTATCGAGGATGCGCGCCGCGAAGGCGTAGAGCTTAAGGAAGCGATCATCGGAGCGACCTCGGCGCGTTTCCGGCCGATCCTGCTGACCTCGCTGACCGCCATCATCGGTTTGTTGCCGCTGGCCCTTACGGGAAGCATCCTGTTCCGGCCGATGGCCTATACGATTATTTTCGGGCTGATGTTTTCGACGTTGCTCACTTTGATCGTCGTTCCGTCTTTGTATATGGTGGTAGCCTTGTATAAAGAAAAACGCCAGAAGCGGAAAGCAAAACGGGATGCCGGACCGGGGGAACCTTCGGGCCATCTTCCGGAAGGTCCGAATAACCCGCTGACCATGTAAGCAGTCCGCTCGTTTAGCGGGCAGGTCTTTTACGGAGTGCGTTTTTTCGCAGATCAATCCCTGAAGAAAGGATCATACGGTGTGAGTAAGAAAACAGCGATCATTGACGCGGCGTTTCAACTCTTTCAGGAGAAAGGGTTTGTTTTAACGACGATCGATGAAATTGCCAAGGCAAGCGGAATGACCAAGCCGTCGTTTTACAAGTATTTTCCCAGTAAAGAGGATCTGCTGCTGGAAGTGCTTGAGATTTTTACCGAGGAGCTGGAGGAACAGGTCCAGCGGCTCTATCGCAAAGTGGATTTATCGAAAAGCGACCGGATCATTGAGTTATGCCTGATTTATCTGGAAGATATTTTTAAATATCACACTTATCTCGACTTTTTTCTGGATCCATCGCAACATTTTTTTGAAAATGAACACATCCAAAACGCAGTGATGACGGTTGAACGTAAAGTATTTACATGGTTGCAGGACAGTATTGTCGATCTGTACGGCGAGCAAATGGACGGATTTGCCGTGGACGTGTCATTTATCGCGGTCAGCATCATGTTTGTGTACACCCGGGTGTGCGGTCCGAATCTGTCCCATGACCAAAACCGTAAGTTAGCGGTTTATATTGAATACTTGGTCGGTGTAGTGGTCGAAGGGCTGAAGTTCAAAAAACCGGATATGCCGCTGTTGTTTGAGACACCTTCCTGGATCATGAACTGCTGGCCGGAGGACGTTACGCCGGTGATGAGATCGCGTCAGCTTCAGCAGGTGTATCGCAGAATGGAGTCGATCATCCAAGATCACGCATCCCTGAGCGATTCCGAAAAGCAAGATTACCTTCAGGCCATTGCCCAAATCAAAACAGAGTCAAAGGACTCCTTAAACCAAAACATCGTCATCAAAGCGCTGCTGTATTACCTTGAGCAGCTTGACGAGCTGCGTGACGAATGCGGGCAGTTAAGGCGGATTTTTGAACCGGAGACATCTCCGCCACAAAATTGAATCTTTACAGCGTTGCCGCCCGGATCTTGGATCCGGGCTTTTTGGCCTTGTAGAATTTATAAAAGTTTGGGCATGGTACAGGGCGATGCGCAGGTAGAGAGGCGGGAGAAGAGGAATCAGGGGGCTAAGGGACACCAGAGCCGTTATTTGATGAAAAACGGAGGATTGCAAAATGTAACGGACACAGAAGCCCTTATTTACCCCATCGGCCTGGATGAACAGGTTTAGAGCGAAATAGGGCCGCCTGTGTCCGTTAGCCTTGGAAATACCCGGGAAATGGGCGGATAAGGTCGCTGGTGTCCGTTAGAGCAGCGTCCAAAGTTTAGGAAGAGCCACCAATCGCTCCAAAGTAGAAGTCAGAGCCATTAAAGGACGCCGTCAGGCGGTTTTCTTAATTTCATAGTATGTGTAAAATTTACATAATGTAATGCGAAACTTACGAAAATAAATCACGGTGCGACAAACTCTTATTTTATAAGGGTTTATGGGATTTTCAAGGTATTAAATGAAAAACTATAAATAAAAATAGCTTGATAGAAACGCTTTCATTTGCTATGATAGCGCTATAAAAAGCGGAGAATGATGTAAAATTTACATATTATTATCATTTTGTATGGTAGATTTTCCGTCTTGCTCGCTTTTTGAATCCTATGAAAGAGGTGGTAAGGATAAGACGGATCGTCATAGACACGGATATCGGCGACGATATCGACGACGCGCTGGCGATTGTGTTGGCTCTGAATTCCCCGGAACTGGACTTGGCCGGATTAACGACGGTGTACAGAAACACCGGCCTGCGTACGAAGTTGGCCCTGCAATTGCTCAAAGCTTACGGGAGATTGGACATTCCTGTGGCGACCGGTATCGGCAGCCCGTTAATCAACAAGACGGATACCGCCAGCATTCCGTGCCAGTGGGCGGAGGAATACAAGGACATCGATCACAACTGCGAGCAGCATGCGGCGGATTTTCTGATCGATCAGGTGCGGCGCGACCCGGACTTGACGATTGTCGCCATCGGCCCGCTGACCAACGTGGCCTGCGCGGTGATGAAAGCTCCCGAGGTGATGCGGGGCGCCAACATTGTGATGATGGGCGGGATGCACTCGGCTTTTTACCCGGAGTGGAACATCGTGTGTGATCCGGAAGCGGCGAGAATCGTCTTTGATGCGGGGCTGAAGCTGACGATGATCGGCCTCGACGTCACCCTGCAGTGTCGGTTAACCCAGGCCGATGTGGATCGGATCAAGCGCGCGGGGAGAATGGAAACCGATTTTTTGTCGCGCCTGATAACGATGTGGATGGATTCGTCGAAACATCTCCCTATCCTGCATGATCCATTGACGGTTGCTTATCTTAGTCATCCGGATTTGTTGGACCTTGCGCCAAAAAAGATTTCCATAGAGTGCAAGGGGGAGTTTACAAGGGGGATGACGATCGAACACAGAGACGTATTCTTCGAGAGGCCGATGGAGACCAATGTGCTGGCTGCCGTAGAGGTAAAAAGCGAAGCTTTCATTCAACTGTTTTTGCAAAGATTGCTTAAATGAACAGGGGGGCTCTATATGAAAACAAAGAAAATATTGGGGATTTCGATGCTGGCTCTGATGCTTGTCGTGGCGGGTTGCGGAGGCAAGTCGTCCGGCGGAGGCGCAAGTGAAGGCGCAAACGCAAAACAAGGTTCGGGGGAGCAGGTGACGCTGGAAATCTTCAACCAGAAGTCCGAAGTCAAGGACTATCTGAACCAGATCATCGCCAATTTCGAGGCGGAGAACCCGAACATTAAAGTCAATCAGGTGCAGGTTCCGGATTCGCGAAAAGTGTTGTACAACCGGCTGGCCAGCAGCGATGCGCCCGATATCATGTCCATATTTCCGAATGAATCCGATTTCAAAACGCAAGCCGAGTCCGATTACTTTATGGATTTGACCGGCAGCGATGTGCTTGCGAACATCAATCCGCAATTTTTGGACGGCGTCAAAGTGAACGGCAAAGACTACAGCGCGCCGCTTACAGTAAACGCTTACGGCATTTTTTACAATGCCGGTAAATTTGCCGAGCTCGGCTTGAAGGTACCGGCAACCTGGGCGGAACTGGAACAAACTGCGGCTGCGATTAAGGAGAAGGGCGCTATCCCGTTTGCCACCAGCTTTAAGGCGGCCTGGTCCGCGGGCCATCTCACCGAAGCGCTGCTGACCAATGCCGTGGGCTATGAAGCGGCCAACGGATTTTTCCAGGACGCTTCGGTCAAGGCGGCAGATGATCCCGGCGTTCAGAAGCTAATAGCGCAAATGGATTTTATTCGCGACAACAGCCAGCCTGACGCTGCAGGGGCGGATTATCCGGATGCCGTAAATCTGTTTGCCACGGGACAAGCGCTCATGCTTCCGCAAGGCATTTGGGCTGTCCCGGTGATCGAACAAGCCGGCATGGAAGATGCATACAAGATGTTCCCTATTCCGAATGAAGGCGGTAACGGGGCTGTCGTAGGCGGCATCGATTACGCGCTGGCGATCTCCGCTTCCACGGAACACCCGGAAGAAGCCAAAAAGTTCGTGAAGTTTATGGCCGATCAGCAGACGGCGCAATATTTGGCGGACAATGAGAAGTCCCCTTCCACCATCACGGGCGTCAAAGCGGACGCTCCGCAAACGGAGGATGTCACAAAGCTGATTACGGAGGACGGGCGTTATTATCCATGGCTTCACTTTAACTGGAAGGCGGGCCTCGATTCCAGCTGGGGCACAGAAACCTCCGCGTATCTGATCATGAAAGACAAGGACGCCTTGCTCAAGTGGATCAACCAGGAGTTTGGCAAGTAAGATAAAGGCGGACTGGAGAGGATGAATGCATCATTCTCTCCGGTTTCCACATTTATTTTTGAAAAGAGGGGGATTGTGATGAAAACATTCAACAGATATGCCCATTACTTGTTTACACTGCCGGCGCTTCTGTTGTACGCCGTTTTCTTCCTTTACCCGATGGTGAACGGATTTTTGTACAGTCTGAGCGATTGGGACGGGCTGAGCAAGACGAGTCATTTCATTGGGGTGGACAACTATGTGCGGCTGGTTCAGGATGACCGGATTCTGAGCAGCCTAGGCTTTACCTTTAAATATGCACTGGGCCTGATCGTCCTGACCGTGGTGCTTGCCGTAGTGATCGCTTTGCTGCTCAATCGCGTTCGCCGCTTCCAATCGTTTTACCGGACGACGTATTTTTTTCCGGCCGTACTCAGCATGATTACCGTCGGCTTGATTTTCAACCAGTTGTTCTCCCAGGCCCTTCCGGCTTTTGGCAAAGCCGTCGGCTCGGACATGCTATCGCGGAATTTGCTGTCCAATCCGGATTTGGCCTTCTTCGGCTTGTTGTTCGTCAGCCTGTGGCAAGGCTTGGCCATTCCGACGCTGCTGTTCCTGGCGGCTCTGCAGAGCGTGCCCAAGGATTTGCTCGAAGCGGCCAGCCTTGATGGCGCCACCCCTTGGCAGCGGTTCCGCTCCGTCGTCATTCCATTTCTGATCCCAACCTTAAATATCGTCGTGATCCTCTCGGCCAAAAGCGGGCTCACCGCTTTTGATTACATTATGGCGATGACGGGAGGGGGACCAGGCAGAACAACGGAGAGCGTAGGATTGCTCGTCTATAATTTTGCCTTTCAGGAATTTAAATTCAGTTACGCGAGTTCGCTGGCAATTGTCTTGTTTGTTATCATTGCCATCGTATCGATCGTACAAATCCGCTCCATGAGCAGACTGGAGGTGAATGCATGATGAATGGCAGCAGTGAAAAGCGATTGTCCGCGGTCAGCTATATTTTGTTGTCCGCCGGCTTGGTTGTCATTTTTCTGCCCCTCTATTTGACGGTGATCACGGCATTCAAAACAAGCAAGGAAAGCGCCAGAAACTTTTTTGCTTTCCCATCGGAGCTGTATTTGGGCAATTTCCAGGAAGTGCTGTTTAACAATAATTTCTTTCAATTTTTCTCCAACTCCGTTTTGATTACGCTGGTTTCTATCTTGTTGATCCTGCTGGTTGTGCCGCTTACGGCCTACGCCATCAGCCGCAATATGAACAAATGGTATTTCAAAACATTGTACATTCTGTTTATTATGGGAATTATCATTCCTTTCCAGGTGATCATGCTGCCCGTGACCCGACTGATGACGGAGCTTGACCTGCTGAACCGTTTCGGGCTGATTTTGCTTTACGTGACTTACGCGCTAACGCAAGGCGTATTCTTATATGTTGGCTACATTCGTACGACGATTCCGAAAGAATTGGAAGAGGCGGCGGAGGTGGACGGCTGCTCCAAATTCAGAACGTACCGTTCGGTCATTTTTCCGCTGCTGGCTCCTTTGACCGCCACGGTGATTATCGTCAATTCCTTTTGGATCTGGAACGACTTCCTGCTGCCGCTGCTGATTTTGAACAAATCGGAAACGTTTTGGACGCTTCCGTTATTCCAATATAACTTCAAATCGCAATATTCGTTTAATTACAATCTGGCCTTTGCATCGTTCGTCATGACGGTGATCCCAATCATGCTGGTGTACGTCTTTTTCCAAAAGCAAATTATCGCCGGTTTAACGGGCGGGGCTGTTAAAAGCTAATAACGGGGTGATACGGATGGCATTTCCTAAAGACTACATGGAAAAATTGTATGGAGGCTGGTTAGGCAAGGTGATCGGCGTGGTGCATGGCGCCAATATCGAGGGCTGGTCTTACGAGCGGATCGGGCAAACCTTCGGGGAAATTACGGACTATCCCTATTTATTCAAGCATTTTGCGGCGGATGATGATATCAATGGTCCGGTATTTTTTATGCGGGCGTTGGCCGACTTTGATCCGAACCGGCTAACGGAGCGGGAAATGGCCCATACGCTGCGTAACTACGCGGGGGAAGGGCACGGCTTCTTCTGGTGGGGAGGCTACGGCGTTTCGACCGAGCATACGGCTTACCTGAATTTGAAAAACGGCGTTCCCGCTCCGCTGTCCGGTTCCATTGAGCAGAACGGCAAAACGGCGGCCGAGCAGATCGGCGGGCAGATTTTTTCGGACTGCTGGGGGCTGGTATGCCCGGGTGATCCGTTCAAAGCGGCGGAGCTTGCGGGGATGATGTCGAGCGTGACGCACGGCGGGGACGGCATCCGCGGCGGGCGTTTTATTGCCGCCTGCATCGCATCAGCGTTTGTGAAGGGTAAGGTGGAGGAGATCCTTGCCGACGGATTATCCGTCATTGAGGAAACCAGCGATTACGCGCGAATGGCGCAGGATGTCATGGCCTTCCACCTTGAGCATCCGGAGGACTGGCGTGAAGCGTTTGCTTATGTTCAGGAAAAATACGGGTACCAGCATTATGAAGGGGTCTGCCATATTATTCCTAACGCGGCCGTAATCGTGTTATCCTTATTGTACGGACAGGGCGACTTCAGCCGGACGATCAATATCTGCAATATGTGCGGGTGGGATACGGACTGCAATGTGGGGAATGTGGGAACGATTCTTGGCGTTCTGAACGGCCCCGGCGGAATCGAGGCGAAGTGGAAAGACCCGATCAACGATTTCGTCTGCTGCTCCGGCATTTTGGGCAGCTTGAATTTGCAGACGATCCCGCAAATCACCGCCGATACGGCCAAGTTGGCCAGCAAGTTAAACGGGGGGCCGATCCCGGAATGGGAGGAGATTTTGCGGGACGACAGCGTCCATTATCTGCATTTTGAACTGCCTGGCTCCACGCATGCACTGGAATGGAAATACCGCGGGAATGAGCGGATTCTGCTCGCCAATACGGACCGCGAGGCTTACAAAGGACGGCGATCCTTGCAGCTTACGGCGCCTTCGGTGTTTACCGGAACGACTTTCGACGTGTTTTTCCTGACGTACGGCTCGCCGAGCGATTTCGACGACAGCCGCTATGATCCGGACATCTCACCGACCGTATATCCCGGACAGACCGTGGAAGCGTGGCTCAAGCTCGATGAGACGGTAGGCACCGGACTCCATGTGCGCTTGTTTGCGGAGGACGTTTTCACCGGACGTCGCCTGTACAGTGCCCCGCTCATTTTGAATGGGGAATGGCAGCGGATCGGCTACCAAATTCCGTATGCCGAGAACGCGGTGATTGGCAAGGTCGGTATGGAGTACACAGTGAGCGGAGATTCCAGCCTGCGGGAGAAGTCTTTTTCCTTGAAATGGTTCCTGGACGAGTTCAAAGTGTATGGGTCTGCGGATTATGCCGTCGATTTTGCCTCCCAGCGCATGGAGAAATGGAACGCTCTGCACCAGACGGTGTCGCAGATGACTTACCTGCGGGGGATATGGAGATTGGAGGAAGGCCGGCTGGCCGGCGGCCACGGATTCGAACCGGCCGAATGCTATACGGGTTCGCATTTGTGGGACGATTACCGGTTCCGGGTCAAGCTGAAACCGCTCAAAGGCGAGCAGCATTCCATCCTGTTCCGCGTGCAGGGAGCGATGCGGGGGTACGTTGTCGGACTGGCACCAGGGCAAACGATTGCTTTGTACAAAAACTTCGAAGGCTACCGAACGCTGCAATCCCAAGCGTTCCCTTGGAAGCATGGATTGGAATATGAACTGGAAGTCAGCGTGCGGGGCTCCCTGATCGAGGTTTCGGTCGACGGAAGCCCGGCGATTCAGTATCGCGATGAAGACGCGCCTTATTTGCGCGGCGCCATCGGCTTCGGCAATGACGGAGGAAGCCGTACGGCCTATTCATCCTATCAAGTAAAGCCTTTACTGTAAATTTGCTGTAAATATATATAGAAACTATGTGGTGGTGTTGAAACTTGGCGACGATCAAAGATGTGGCGGAACTGGCGGGAGTATCGATTGCAACGGTATCCCGCATGATTAATCAAAATGGATATGTCAGCAAGCAGGCGGAACAGCGGATAATGGATGCTATGGAGCGGCTCGAGTACGAGCCGCTGATATTCCGCCGGTTGGCGGATCGCAGCATGCCTACGATTGCTCTAATTTTGCCTGATATTACAAACCCGTTTTTTTCCGAACTGGCCCGGGCCGTGGAGGATATTTGCCAGCAGCGGGGTTACACCGTGTTCTTCTGCAATTCCGACAACCGTGACTTTAAGGAAAAAAGCTATCTGGAGGCGCTGCGCAAGCGGCGCATCGACGGGATCATCTATGCCTCCAATTATCTGACGCAGGAGGAACTGAACAAGCTTCGCCGGGACAATATTCCCGTGGTAGTGCTGGACCGTTCGTCCGATACGGAAAAATGCACGTTAATCCGCTGCAACAACTACGAGGGAGCTCAGCTTGCCGTAAAGCATCTGCTTGACATAGGCTGCAAAAAGATCGCCCACATCTATGGTCCACAGGAAATCGTCACCGCCCAGGAACGGTTAAACGGTTACGAAGACTATGTTAAATCTTTTTCTTGGTACACCCCTTCATTAATGGCGCCCGGCCACTTTCAACTGGAGGGCGGGATGCAGGCGGTCGAAACGCTGCTGCTGCGGCATCCCGACATTGACGGCATTTTTGCCGGCAACGATTTTATGGCAATCGGCGCGCTTAAGGCGCTTCACCGGAAGGGTGTGAAGGTGCCGGAGGACATCGCCGTATGTGGATTCGACGGCATTAAGCTGGCCGAAATGATCGAACCCGAGCTGACGACCGTCGCTCAGCCCATTTACGAAATGGGGGAAAAGGCGGCGCGCACGCTGGTACAACAGATTGAAGCCCGGGATACGAAATTCGACGCCGAGGTCATCGAGATCAACGTGTCATTAAACATCAGGGATTCAACGCGAAGGGATAGTGAGTAGCAATGACAGGCACGCAAAATCCAAATATTGTCGTGATCGGCAGTATGAATATGGATATTGTCATAGAGACCCCGGTTCTTCCCGAAAAAGGAGAGACGATCATGGGCGCCGGGGTCAAGCTTCTGCCCGGAGGAAAAGGGGCGAATCAGGCCGTGGCGGCTTCCCGGCTCGGCATGGAAACTTCTTTTATAGGTGCGGTGGGAAAAGATCGCTTTGGCGAGCAGATGCTGCAGGAATTAAAACAGTATTCCATTGTTCAGGCGCTGAACGTGATGCCGGAGGAGAAGACGGGGATCGCCTCGATCTGGGTCCACGACCGGGACAATCGGATTGTGGTCATCCCTGGGGCGAACGGAAAAATCACCTGGTCCGATATCGAACAGCGCAAGTCGCATATCGACCGGGCGGATGTTGTCCTGCTGCAACTGGAGATTCCGCTGGACACGGTGGTGGCAAGTATTAAATATGCGCATGGTAGGGGGAAGAAAATCATCCTGAATCCGGCTCCGGCCCAGCCATTGCCGGAAGAAATTTACCCGATGCTGCATTTGTTAACGCCAAACCGCCAGGAACTGTCCATTTTGGCGGGCATGCCGGAGATTTTGAAAGCAACCGATTTCTCTGCGCTTTATGCCGCCATGCGGAGGATGATTGATAAAGGGCTTCCCTCCATTATGGTTACGCTTGGGGCGGACGGCGTGGTGCACATGAATGCGTCCGGCCATACGTTCCATATTCCCGGCAGAAAGATGGAAGTCTCGGACACGACGGGAGCCGGGGATTGCTTTAACGCGGCGCTTGCGGTGTCCATCGCCAAAGGCTTGGGGCTAAAGGAGGCGGCCGAATACGCCGTCGCCGCCTCGGCGCTGGCGGTCACCAAATTCGGGGCCCAAAACGGGATGCCCGAAGCTTCGGAGGTTGACCAGTTCCTCGCAAACGCGTTCTGAATATTGGATAAAGATGTTATGGGGGGAACCAAAAATGCGAAAAGTATGGTGGAAAGAAGCGGTCGCGTATCAAATTTATCCGCGGAGCTTCATGGATTCGAACGGCGATGGCGTCGGCGACATTCCCGGCATCATCTCCAAGCTGGATTATTTGCAAGAGCTGGGGATTGATGTTATCTGGATTTGTCCGATCTATAAATCGCCCAATGACGATAACGGTTATGATATTAGCGATTATCAGGACATTATGGACGAATTCGGCACGATGGAGGATTTTGACCGGCTGTTGTCCGGTATCCATGAGCGTGGGATGAAAGTTATTATGGACCTGGTGCTGAACCATACCTCGGACGAGCATCCGTGGTTTATCGAATCCCGTTCTTCCCGCAACAACCCGAAGCGCGACTATTATATTTGGCGGGACGGCAAGGACGGGGGCGAGCCGAACAACTGGGAATCGATGTTTAACGGTTCGGCCTGGGAATACGACGAGACGACCGGACAATATTTCCTGCATCTGTATTCCCGGAGACAGCCGGATCTGAACATGGAAAATCCCCAAGTCCGGCAGGAACTGGTCAACATGATCCGCTGGTGGCTGGACAAGGGTATCGATGGGTTCAGGGTCGACGCGATCACGCACATTAAGAAGCTGCCGGGGCTGCCGGACATGCCCAACCCGCACAAGCTGCGGTATGTGGATGCTATGGACGGGCACCGCAATGTGGAAGGAATCCATGATTTCCTGCAGCTATTCAAGCGCGAAGCTTTTGCCGACTACGATATTATGACGGTGGGGGGAAGCTAGCGGCGCGCCGATTTCCGAAGCCGACCGCTGGATCGGCGAAGAGAACGGGGCTTTCAACATGATCTTCCAGTTTGAACACGTCAATCTCGATTTCGGTCCGGAAGGCCGCTGGGATTTCGGGCCTTGGGAGATGGCGAAGCTGAAGAGAATCATGGGGAAGTGGCAGACGGGGCTGGAGGGCATCGGATGGAACGCGCTCTACCTGGAAAATCACGATCAGCCGCGTTCCGTCTCCCGTTTTGGCGATCCCGAGAACTACCCGAAGGAATCCGCCAAGATGCTGGCGACCTTTTTTATGCTGATGCAAGGCACGCCGTTTATTTATCAAGGACAGGAAATCGGCATGACCAACGTCGTGTTTAAGGAACTGACCGATTACCGCGATGTGGAAATCTACAACTTCTACCGTGAGCGCTTGATGGACGGCAAAGACGTCGAGGAAACGATGCGCAGGATCGCTTTCCGGGCCCGCGACAACGCCCGCACGCCGATGCAATGGGATGATTCGCTGTTTGGCGGGTTTACAACCGGCGTGCCTTGGATCAACATTAACCCCAATTACCACGAAATCAACGTAAAACGGCAGCTTCAGGAAGCGGATTCAGTCCTGAATTATTACAAAGCACTGATTTGCCTGCGTAAGGAAAACGAAGCGCTGATCTACGGAAGATACGACGGCTGGCTGGACGAGCACCCGGAAATTTTCGTCTATTCGCGCACATTTGAAGGACGGGCGTTCCTGATCGTGTTGAACTTCTACGGCAATGCTCCGGAATTTACCGTTCCGCCGGAGTTTGCAGGTTTTAAACGGGAGGTTGTACTGTCCAATTACCCGGACCGTCCGGACCGAAAGCAGAGCAGGTTCACGATGCATCCTTATGAAGCGGTTGTGTTTCGGCTGGAGCGATAGTTAAACTAGCTTCCATTTAGGAGGGATTTGCGGCTCGGACGTGCATTATTACGAGCATGGGCGGATCGGCCGCTATGAAGTGAAGCAGCCGCTGGTCTTGGGTCACGAGTTGGCCGGCGTGGTGGTGGAGACGGGCGAGCGGGTGACCAATGTTCGCGTGGGCGACCGGGTCGCCGTTGAGCCGGGCGTCACTTGCGGGAAATGCGCGTATTGCAAAAGCGGGCGCTACAATCTTTGCCCGGAGGTGGCGTTTATGGCCACCCCGCCGGTGGACGGGGCCTGGGCCGAATACGCGACCGTCCGCAGCGATTTTTTGTTTCCGCTGCCGGCGGAGATGTCCTTCGAGGAAGGGGCGCTGCTCGAGCCTTTGTCGGTCGGGTTCCATGCCGTAAAGCGGGGGCGGATTCAGCCATACGACCGGGTGCTGGTCCTCGGGCTAGGCCCCATCGGGCTGCTGGCGCTGGAGGCGGCTAAAATGTTCGGCGCCTCTCAGGTTTTCGGCAGCGACGTGGTGGAGTTTCGCCGTAAGCTGGCTTTGGATATGGGAGCTCAGGAGGCGTTTGATCCGTCTGCCCCGGGGGGCTTGGAGGAGCGGCTGGCGCCCTTGACCGGGGGAGAAGGCTTCGATCTGATCATCGAGACCTCCGGGAATCCCGGCGCCATCGCCGACACCATCCGGTTCGCGAAGCGCGGGGGGAGGATCGTCCTGATCGGCTTGCCGGCCAAAGATGCCGTGCCCGTCGATATCGGGGCGTTGATCGACGCCGAGCTTGATGTGTCCGGCGTTTTCCGCTACGCCAATACGTACCCGGCCGCTATCGAGATTTTAAGCCGTGCCAAGCAGGATATCCGCAAAATCATTACGCACAAATTCCCGCTGAGCGACATCAAAAACGCGGTTGAACTGGCAAGGACGAACAAAGAAACCAGCGTCAAGGTGATGATTTACCCCAGCGGCGGGGAGCTTGGGGAGAACTAATATCAGTTATATGGGCATACCACAGTAGAGAGAAGACCTCTTTGCTGTGGTGTTTTTTGTCTGTTGAAAGGGGGCTCGGCCCACTGGAAATCGCCGGTTTGCAGCCGGCTGCTGCACGATGAAGACGATCCCGCCGTTGGCTGCAGGAATGACAAAGCTGCCGGCCGTCAGCCTCTGGAACGACGATAGCGGCCCGTCGCCGGCTGTGCCGTTAAAAATAGCGGAAATTTATGTTCTTATTATCCGGAGCCAGGCATGTGGATCCAACTTAGCGGTACTTTTTGTCCTTATTTTCCTAAGAATGCACTAGAACGCATGCATTTCCTTGCGACCGGGGAAAATAGCGACATAAATTTCCTCTATTTCTCTCATATGGACGGATGTCGCCGGAATAACGACATTTTTTGTCCTTATGTTTTCATTAACAGGTGGATGCGAAAATTCTAACGGTTGTGAGCGATTGTGAGCGCCGCTAATTGGGCAAAAACGGGGATCTGCAAGATGTAAGGTTGCGGTCGAGCTTATTCCCCGTGTTTTCTTAGGGAAAAGGGCTGCTTCGCCCAAATAAGCCCGAGCACAACCGTTAGCGCGACAATGTACATTACCGGATCGTTTCTACCTCGACCACGGGAACCGATATTTGATTGGCTCCAGCAAGGCTTTGCAGCAGTCCATTCGACGCTCCTTCACCCGTTCCTGCAGCCTGCCCCTCAATCCGCCCGGCACCCTTTCCGTCAACTTGTTCTGCAGCCTGTCTTGCAATCTGCCCATCAGCCTGCCCATCAACAGGCCCGTCATGCTGCTCTTCAGCTTGGCTCTCAATCTGTCCGTTGCCTGATCCTTCACTCTCCCTATTAACCTGATCCTCAACTTGCTCCTCAATCTGTCCTTTATCCTGTCCGCCTGTTGGTCCGCCGGTCGCCCCATTCAGCACTGCTGCGATTTGTCCTATTAACTGCTCATCCACAGTTTGTTCGGCGTACTGCTTAAAGCGTCCCGTGACGGTGACATTAACCGCTTCGGCGGAAGGAGGGATATCTCCACTTAACAGGATTAAGCTATTGCTGCCCATACATAGCGCTTCTCCCGCTCCGGAACGGATGACGGTGCAGGTGAAGCGGACCAGCGAGTTGGGATACTGGCTGACGCTGTCGGCGGAAATATCCAGGATATCCTGCTTGACGCCTGCGAACTGATAAATGCCGCCGGAACGGGCGAATATCGCCGTTTGTCCTTCCCCTTCGCCAACCGGATTAACCACCAGAAGCGTTCCATCCGGCTGGACGGTCAGGCTGTCTCCCTCTATGGAGTAGAGGAGCGCAATGCTGCTCTCGCGCACTTCAAATGCGGCATAACGGGCGTTCCTCGCCTCGGATGCCGCTTCGATGACGATAACGGGAATGGTATCCGTACTTAAGTCCCGATCAACCGCAATAGTGCGGATCTGCTCCTGCGGAGCGAGGTCCTGATTGGACAAAATCTGCACGCTTTCCTCCGCGTTCATGCGGCCAAAATATAGTTTATTGTTTTGGTCTGTCGCCGCTACATAAAGCTTCGCTCCAAACCGGTCGCGTCCGCTCACGATATGCGCATAGCCGCTTCCACCCGCCGGGGAAGGAAGCATCCGGGCCGGTTCAGCCAAAGTCCAGGCCAATTCGGCCGCCCTGATTTCCGCCTGCGTATCCTGATAGTGGCCGATGGCCGTGTAAAGATCGATCGCCTCCTGGTAATCGCCGTTTGCCGCGTTTTTTCCAGCACGCAGCATCAACTCTTCCATTCGGCTTTTAGCTAAAGAGAGTACCTTAGACTCCGGATAGGCAGAGCTAGCGAATGTTGTGAATTGCCGAGCGTGCATGGCGAAAGCGGCGTAGTCGTCATTGTCCCAGTCATTTTTCAGCAGCGCTTCAATCAAGCTGTCCGCTTCGGAAATGATCCAGGGGGCTTCCAGGTTATTGGACTTGTATTCCGCAAGCATGGCGGTAGCATCGCTCAGCATGGGTTCGACGAGACCTTCGGCGGCCATCCGCGTCAGCTTGGTTTCGTCGTACCTCCGGAAGGCTGTAATTAGTTCATCAAGCCATTCCTGCTCCGTACCGAACAAGCCCCCGGGAATGCGCAGCAGATTCCGCCTAAAAGATTCATCCTCATAACTCGAAGCGGTCAGATTTTGGTCCATTTGCTCCAGAAACATCGTTTTAAAACTTCTGAAATAACCGGTGAAGTTTTGCGGGAAGCGGTAATGCTCGGACAACTGACGGTAATAGTCGCTATAAGGCTCTTCCGGCGTCAAATAACGGCTTTGCGCCTGCTGAAGCTTGGTGTAAGCGTCCATAAGCAGTTCAAAATCACGCTTGCTATCCGCGCGGGAAGCTTGTTCGGAAATATTCGCCAAGTCTTCCTTCATGGAGGAAATGGGGGCGAGCTCCTCCAGCCGTGAGGATATAAGTTCCTCCTTGTAGCGTATGCTCCTGTTAATCCGCGCCTTCCGGTACCAGTCCTCGGCTTCTATAAGCTGCTTCCCGTGGTATAAACGTTCCGCCGTTTGAATGGCGGCAAGCTTCTGGAATATCCCGATGCCTTTGTGGACCAGCAAAGGCATCGTCAATAGACATAACAGCATGAGCAGATAATGCAGGGTGAACCATCTTCTAACCGTCATAGGCGGCAGACCTCGGCTTTATTTGTTGAAAGTCGGCATCCCACTGGTATTTCTCCTTATGAATTCGGGCGGTTTCGGCCATAAGCTCTCCCCAATCCAGATCGGGCGAATCGGCGATCATCCGAAATAACCGGAGGAAACGGTCCTTGGGAAGCTTGCGGGCATATCGGGCAATGAAGTCCGAATAGGCTAGAACGTAGCGTTTCAACCTAACGGCCGCTCCGGCCACGCCCGCCAGGATGTCTTCCCCGCGCTCCATATCCAGGATTTGCCGCTCATACTTGATAACATATTGAAAAGCTTTGTCTTTAATGAGCTCGCGCTTAATTTTGGCAAGCTCGCCAATATACGCGGCCAGATCGGAATCGAAATCTTCCAGCAGGAGCGGCGTAAGCTCCAGATCCATATCTTTCCTCAGCACAAATGACTGCAACAGGATCAGCTGCAGCTTGCGGATGTGGTCGTTTTGCACGATCCTGGCGACTTCCCGCATCATCTCATAGGAGCGCCCTTCATCCTCTTGGGCAACAGCGGTCTCAAGGTTACGTACAAGGCCTGCGGCGATTGTATCGCGATCGCGGTGGAACAGCTCGTTCAGCTTGATTGAAATGCGGCTGTGGAGCGTTTTACGGTGAACAAAATAGAGCAGCCCAAGAAGCATAATCCCCGCTGCGGCTGATATGGCCATAAGCTGAAGGGTCTGGCTGAACAGAATAGCGAGCAGCGTGAGAAACAAACCCAGCAGCAGATCATTGTGCTGGGCGCGCCGCGCTGCTTGACGCGCTTTTTCCGTCACCGGAATAAGACCGGTTTTGCCGCAGGCGGTGCATTTCTCCTCATTTAGCGCGGTATAGCTTTGGCAATATTTGCAGCATCTTAACTTTTCGTAGGCATATTTCGTTTTTAATGGAGGGTGCAGAATAACCGTTTTTTTCTTGTTCATGGCTCTCTCTCTTCACTGTTAATTAATTGGAGAAGTCTTCTATCGAGCTCCGGCGGTGCAACAATTCGGTTTCTGCGAGAGTAATATATACAGGACTTAATGATGGCAAACAAAAACAACAGGACGAGGCATCCGTATGTAACCATATCCCATTTCCTTTCGTAATTAATGTGAGGATGACGACGTAAGACGGATTTTAGCGAATAATGGCGGTGCGATCTGGTTTTTTCGTAACCTTTTCTTAAGGTTTATCTATTATCATTAGTATAGTATATAACTGGAACTGCTTCTATTTTCATTTTGCGAGGCCGTTCAGAAAGTCATCTTTTGACCATGCATTTATATCTAAAAATAAAGGGGCAATATTATGCAGCATCGATATAAACAATCCGCACGTATATTAACGGTTTTGATGGTCATTTGGTTACTGGCGTCCTTTGCCGGCGTCGCTATGGCCGGCGCTGCGGCGGCCGCGCAAGGAGCCGCGGCTCAGCAGACTTCGTCGATCGATGCCGTGCTCGTTGTCGATATAAGCAACTCGATGAATACGAGCGACACGAATAAAGTCGGAAATGAAGCGATGAAGATGTTCATCGACATGCTGTCCGCGAGAGGCGACAAAGTGGGGATTGTGGCTTATACGGACAAGGTCCAGCGGGAAAAGGCGCTGCTGAAGATTCAGTCTCCGGAGGATAAGCAGGATTTAAAGAACTTTATTGACGGACTGGACAGAGGCCCCTACACCGATATCGCGGTGGGCGTTCGGGAGGCGGTGAAGGTGCTGCAAAACGGGGCCGAACCGGGGCACGAGCCGATGATCGTGCTGCTGGCCGACGGCAACAACGATTTCAACAAAAACTCGGGACGGACGCAAAGCGAATCCGACCGGGAGCTTGGCGAGGCCGTTGATCAAGCGAAGGCCGCGGGCATTCCGATCTATACGATCGGGCTGAATGCGGACGGCAAGCTGAACAAGGCGCCGCTTGAGGATTTGGCCGATCAGACGGGGGCAAAATCGTTCTCGACCAGCTCGGCGGACGATCTCCCGCAAATCCTTAGTGAAATCTTCGCCAGTCATTTGAAGCTCAAAATCGTACCGATCCAGAGCATGACAGGCACCGGCAGCTTCCAGGAAGTGACGGTGAACGTGCCGAACGCCAATGTGCTCGAAGCGAATATTTCCATTATGTCGTCCAAACCGGTTGAAGCCGAGCTGGTGAACCCCTCCGGCGACAAAGTGGCGGTGCCTTCGGACGACGTGATTTTGTCCAAGTCGAAGAGCTATTCCCTCATTAAGCTGTTGACTCCCGCCGAGGGGGATTGGAAGCTCAGAGTGAAGGGCGCGGCCAAGGACAAAATCGACATCAATCTCGTCTTTAACTACGATCTCAAGCTGGAGATGGACAAGATCGCCGCGAAGAGCTACAAGCCGGGCGATAAGGTGGACATCGGAGCGTATCTGACGAGCAACGGGCAGAAGCTGCAAAATGACGAGCTGTACACGAACATGAACGCGGTGCTCATCGTGAAGGACCTGGATAGCGGCAAAACGGAAGAATTGAAGCTGAACAACACGGGCGAGCGATTTGAAGGAACGTTTCGTTTTGCCGAAGCCCACGATTATGAATTAAAGGTCCGCGCCGAGGAAAAAAGCTTCTACCGGGAAACCGATCCGGTGACGCTGAGCGCCAAAGATAACGCCGGCGGAGCGGCGGCTACGCCGGCCGGTCCCCCGGCAGGGAGCGCAGAGAAGCCGTTCCCTTGGCTGATCGTTGCCGGTTCGGCGGCGGCTCTAGCCGTGCTCGCCGCGGCCGCCTACTTTATCGCCGGCAAGGTCAAGCAGGCGAATCGCGGCTTCGTGGGCCAGATCGTCATCGAAATTCGCGACGAGAACACGAGCGAGAAATCCTTCCCGCAATATAAGAAGCTTACCGCGTTCAAGGGCAAGTTTAATCTCCATCAACTGCTGCAGCTGGCGCCCGAACTGAAGGAAACGGAGAAAGTCGTGTTCACCCCGGCCAAGGGAGACCGCATTACCCTGCGCAACGCTTCGGCCGCGCGCCTCGAGAAATCCGGACGGGCCGTGGATGCCGCCGCCGGGCTCGAGCTCAAAAGCGGGGATCGCGTGTCCTTGTCGCTGCAACAAATCGACAAAACGATTTTCATCGAGTATCTGGTGTGACTGCTTAATCAATATAAGTTGAACTAAAGAAAGGGGGGTGTAAGGCAAGAGTGTGAAATGATTCTGAAGAAACGGCAGTGGTCGCCTTTGTGAGCGGATTTCTACCTTGTATGAATCTACTTAATTATAGAAATCCGGGAACAACAGCGATCGTAAGAACATTTCACACGGCTGCCCTTATCCGTACAAACTATAATTCAACTTATCGACCCTATTCTAGGAGGAAAACAAATGAAGCCGATCGTTAGAGAGCATATTCAGCAACTGGACGTTTCGCTTGGCGGAGGGATCGTCAGCGACAAAATTCGAGTGGATCCGATTGACAATCCGATCCTCATTATCGGCCTTGGCGGAACCGGGATCGACGCCCTGCTGCGCCTGAAGTATCAAATCAACCGCCGATTCAAGCTGCCGGAAGACCCGCTGTCCAAGAAAAAACGCGATAAACCGGACAATGTGGAATTTCTCGCGTTTGAGACCAATGAGCAGGACCGCAGCAAACGGTACAAAGGCATCGGCCTCGATCCGATCAATGAATTCGTGCTGTTGTCCAACCCGGAAATCGGCGGCCTGCTGCAAAACCGCAGCATTTTGGAGCCGTATATTACGGATTGGTTGTCGCCCGAGCTTAGCATCACCGACGGCATGAACGGCGCGGCCGGTGTCCGTCAGGCCGGACGGCTGCTGCTGTTCACGAAGATTAACCAGGTCGTGCAGGCGATCGACAAGAAAATCAAAACCTTGTCCGTTGGCACCAACAAGAAGCTGATGGTGTTTCTGCTTACCGGCTTGTCCGGCGGGACGGGCAGCGGCTGCTTCCTGGATATCGCATATATCGTGCGGGGGATCATCGAACGCGATCACGGCTCCGCCGGGGTTGACCGTGTGAACACCCTGGGGTATTTGTTTACGCCGGATATCAATCTGTCAAACAAAAGCCTTAGCGAGCACACGCGCGAATATATCAAGAAAAACGGCTATGCCGCGCTGAAAGAGCTCGATTACTGGATGAACGTCGATCATCGCGGCGAAAGATTCAAGCAGCAGTACGGCAATATTTTGAACGTCAACTCTCCGCTGCCTCCGTTCAACCTGTGCCATTTGATCTCGGCGACCAATACGGAGGGCAAGCTGCTGGAAAACGCCTATGACTACTGTATGAACGTAACCGCCGAGAACATTACGAACTTTATGGCCAATGAAGAAAAGCAGTCCGGCGAGGAATTCGCCATCCATGACTATATCAGCAATATCCGCACGAATATTGCGCAAATGAACAAGGTCTATCCGGCCAACTATGAATACAACATTATCGGGGCCTCCTCGGCGGTACTGCCGATTGAAGAGATGACGACCTATTTGGCCTACCGTCTGTTTGACAAGATGGAGAAAATGTTCCATCAGGCTCCGACCCAGGAGGAAGTGGAGAAGTTTGCCCGCAAGCTGGGCGTCGATCTGGACAGCATCGTCAAAACCTTCGAAGCCCGCGTGCCCGAGCCGCTTCCGGGTTACGAAAACAGCGAGCGGCTGAGCTATGCCAACGTCGTGAAGTCCCAGGTCGTGAACCTGGATACGGAGCTGGAGCAATCCTTCCTGGCCCGGGCCAGAGAAGAGTACATCAAGGCGAAAAAGCAGCTTCCGGGCGAGCTTCTGGAGCAGTTCAGCGACCAGATTCGCCGGCTGTTCCTGCATCCGGAGCAGGGGCCGTTTTATGTCTCCAGGCTGATTCATACGGAAAAAGGCTTCTGCCTGCTGAAGATGCTGCTCTCCTATATCGAGACGCTGCGCGAGAATCTGCTAAGGATTCCCCGCGAGATTGAAGCGGCGCAGGATCATGCCCAGGAGAAGCTGGGCGACGCCAAAAGCGCGTTTGTATCCAAGGAGAAGAAGAAAAACGCCTATATTGAAGCGAAAATCAATGAATACTGGCTCCACGCGGATGTGGAGCGCACCGAGCAAATGATCGAATTTTACGAGGACCTGTACGACCTGCTGAACCGGGAAAACAACCGCATTTACAGCGTATTCACGGAAATCTTGAACGCGCTCAGCTCGATTTTCTCCAAGAACGGGGACATTTTGACGAGCGGAGAAGAGCAGGTGGACCATAAAGGCAACAAAACCTACTATTGGAACATCGTCAGCGTGCCCGATATTTCCAAAGTGGTCAGCGGCATTATGGAACAAAAGGATGTCGACGATCTCATTCGCGACTTCGCGGCGGAATTGCTGGACAATTCGAACCAGTGGGTCAAAGAGCAGGAAATCGATATCGTCAGCTCCATTTCCGATTTCCTTTCGGAAAAATTCGGCGATCTCATTACGAAATCGATGGAGGATTTCCTGATCATCAAATACGGACAGGATGAACCGATCGAAAAATTCGTCGAGCGCCATATCGCCAGCAAGCTGGATGAAGAGGCCGTGCCGGTGTTCCATTTGTCGAACAGCACGGGCAACCTGCATTTCCCTTCCTGGGGGTTTGTATCCGTTCCGGTCAAGGCGCCGAGCATTCTGAAGGGGATTCGCAATTACCAGAACAATGCGATCGGCAAGTCCCATTTCACGGTGAAGGAAAGCGAAGTGAAGAACCGCATTTTCTGGTTGAACACGCGCAACGGCGTGCCGCTTTTTGTCTACACGCCGCTTAAGGTTTACGAGGAAAGCTACGAACGGACGATTCTCGATAAAGAAGGCATCGGCCGCCACCTGGTGCAGACGGAAAAGAACAACTGGACCTACCTGCCGTCGCCGATTCCTGAGAAGTCCTGGGGCGAAACTTACGTCAACCCGCGGGTGAAAACCTATAATGGCCGCGTGCGTGAAGAGTTTGCCAAAGCGTTGGCGTTAAAGGTTATCGTGGAAAAGGACGCCGATCAAAACACGAGCAGCCGTTATTCGGTCGTGTTCACGAAGCCGTTCTCCCTGCAGGATAAGCTGGCGGCGTACGATATGCGCCTTGAGGCCGCAAAGCCGAATTTGGGCGAAGTGAAGCGGGCGGCCGTCGAACTTAAGCGGCTGCTTGCGGAGGGACTTCCGCAGGAGAGCGTCAAGGATATCTTCGGCAGCATCAACGAAGAGATGGCCAAGGAGAATTTGATCCGTTCGCCGCAGCTGACGGCCGCCGTACGGCAGGAAATCGCCAAGTACGATGAAATCGCGGCGATGGCGGCGAAGCTGGACGCGGTGCTGGAGCAGCATCAGGATGAGGAGAAGTGGCTCGAGCAGTTCATTGAGGCGCTGTATACCGGCACGGTGACGAAGAAAGGCGCGCTGTATGTGTACGATCGCGATCCGGAAGAAGAGGCCTGGGAGCCTTTTGCCAACCTGATGAAAAGCCAGAATTATGTGGAATATGAAGTGTTTGTCCATTTCAGAGGCCTGGATGAGAAGAGCCACAGCACGCTGATGCGCAAGGCGTCGCGCCGTGCCGCGGAGCTGACGGCGTCCGAAAATATCGATCCGCTGCTGCAAACGCTCGATGAGCTGGCCGCACGATTCCTGGAGGGGCGGGACTCGCTGGAATATGAAAGAGCGGCGCTGGCGAACGGTGACGAAATGTATCAGTTCTACAAGCAGGTTGCCGCGAAGCTGAACGACATCCGCAGAAGGCTGAAATAATGGTCAGACGGAAGCTTACGCAGTTCGCCGCCGAGTATGACCGGTCCGAAGAGCGGCTGACCGGGGGCGATGACCAGAGCAGCATTCATTATCCCGCCGTGTTTCTGTTTATCGGAGACAAAAGCCGTGAGGCCATCCAGCCGATCATGCGGATGAACGAGAAGAAATGGGAAAACAGCGAGGGATTGATTTATTTATACGCAGGCTCCGCGGGCGAGCCTGCTGACGCTCGTCTGCTGGAGTATCATTTTCCGGTGGCGGCGCAAGAAGAGGCGAACCCGCAAACGCTCCGTCCCGGCCTATACCGGCGGTTCTATGCGGATGCGCAGGGCTTGCCGGAGCTTAACCGTGTTTTACGGCAGGCCAGCGGAGCTCTGGCGGAGTACGGAAGGCTGTACCCGGCCTTTGACCGGGTGCGCCTCTCGATCGTAACGCGGGTCGACGATCCGTTTAATGTACTGGTTCCGGAAATATCGCTGCTCGCGGAAGCGATATTCCGCCAGTCGTTCAAGGCGGTGCAAATGGATTTGTACGCCTTGATCAACGAGCGCGAAGGGGCCGAAGCTTTTGGATACAGCAGCTCGCTTGGCGTCGCATTTTTGCGCGAGCTGAACCTGATGCAGCAGCCTGATTTCGCATTGACCGCCCCGCTTCACGTTACCGAGGACGGGCTGGCGATTCCGGTTTCGCATCCGCCTTCGCCATTGTTTGATCTCGTCTATATTTTATCGGATCGCGACGAACGGGGAATTGCCTCAAACCAGGGAATGCAAGGCTGCTATGAGGCGATATCCCATATTAGTTTGCTTAAGAACAGGCAGTACAAGGAGCAGATGTTCCACGCAAACAATGCGGCTTACAACAATACTTCCTTCAAAAACAATATCATGACCGAATCCGGACGGCAGGGTTTTGTTTCGGCCGGATTGTCCAAGGTGAAGCGTCCGAACCAGTCGATTGCGCTGGCCGTTCTGTATCATTTTTACAGGGGGTTGCTCACGAGGATGAAGCAGGAGCCCGCGTTATCGGCGGCGGAGAAGCTGGCCTTTTTCGGAGTGGACGCAGCAGCCTTGGATCGCGCCTCCCTGCAGTTGACGCCTTCGGAGGAACGCTTAAACGAAATGCATGGTTTGATGACGAACGATATTAGCTACGCGGCAATCCGCAAGCTGCCTTTGAAGGAAGCCGAGGAAGCCTTGTTCGGCGGCGGCGGGGAAGCCTTTTTCCGCAGCAACTTTCAAGAGGAGGCGGCGCGCCGTCTGCAGGAATTCCGGGCCGCTGAATGGCTGGACGCGGCGATCAAGCAGTCGCTTTCGCAGCATCCCGATGTGGAGATCTATTCCTTGGCGGCCTGGACCGCGGATGAGGCGTCCGATGGCTCTTCGGGCATTATGGATCAGCTTAGGAACGGCCGCAGGGAAACGGAGATGCTGCTGGCATCGGCTAAAGCCGAGCTGGAGCAATTCCGTCAGGGCCGGGTGGAGGAGCAGAGCTTTCCGCGCCTGCCGATGATGGACCGGCATAATTTACGCAGCTTGATCCGTTATTTGTTTGACCAGGTTTATTCCAGAAGGAGGGAAATCCTGCTGCTGGAAACGAAACTGACGCTCATCGCCAAGTTCGAAGAAGCAATTCGGCAATTGCATGACCGGTACCGCGCCGTGATCAATCAGCTTGAAGCGATGGAGCAATTGCTTTTCGACACGGCACTCGTCAGCACCCAGACCGCGGACGATTATATCGGCCAGAATATTATGGAGTACTACGAGCGAGTCACCGCCGAAATTATGGAGCAATGGGAAAGCAAACGGGGAAAGCAGGCGTTTTTTGCGGACAGTATGATGGGGGATTCCCGCCGCTTGCTTGAGCGTGGGATCGAGGGGTTGGCGGACCGGCTCATCGGAGTATGCCGCACCGCGATTTTAACGTCGCCGATGTTTTCGCGCGCGTTCGAGGAGGAACTGCTGCAGCGCGCCAATGTGACGGTAGAATACGGCAACAGGTCCGTGCTTACCAAGGAAGAGCTGTTCAAGAAGCTGTACCGCATTTTGGAGGATAATGCCGCGATCCAACTTCGCCTGTACGATTACACCCAGGAGCACCGCTATGAGGAAAAATATGTGTTCGGCGATTTTACGAGCGAGTTTGTGCAGCATATTTTTCAGGCGGATGAGTCGTCGAGGGTTTACAAGCTTGGTTGTGTGCACGAGAAGCGCAGCAGCGGCGTAGAGAAGCTGAATCTGATGGGGGGCTTCCACCTCGAAGATCTGATGTATTACGTAAACGGGAAAGTGTACTATGAAACTTATGTCAAAAACGGGTACGAGTTTCACGGAATCGACCAATCCAGGCTGCCAGAGCTCTGTTGACCTGCCCGCCCCCAAAATTATGATGAGAGTTCAACAAGTCAGGCTCAAGATGACTTTTTGAACTACCGTTTCAATAAAGGTTCAAAAAGACAGGTTTTGAGCACCGAGAAGGTTGGATGAAGCTAGGGACTGAGTAGCGGAGCGTAGGTGGGGCTACGTGAGCAACGGAAGGCCCGGCTGAATTCAAGATTCGACGCCCGATCCTTTTCTTGACTTGACTTCGTGATCGGAAGATGACTTTTTGAACTACCGTTTCAATAAAGGTTCAAAAAGACAGGTTTTGAGCACCGAGAAGGTTGGATGAAGCTAGGGACTGAGTAGCGGAGCGTAGGTGGGGCTACGTGAGCAACGGAAGGCCCGGCTGAATTCAAGATTCGACGCCCGATCCGCTTCTTGACTTGACTTCGTGATCGGAAGATGACTTTTTGAACTACCGTTTCAATAAAGGTTCAAAAAGACAGGTTTTGAGCACCGAGAAGGTTGGATGAAGCTAGGGACTGAGTAGCGGAGCGTAGGTGGGACTACGTGAGCAACGGAAGGCCCGGCTGAATTCAAGATTCGACGCCCGATCCGCTTCTTGACTTGACTTCGTGATCGGAAGATGACTTTTTGAACTACCTCTTAAAGGAAGGAAGTGCAAGAATGCAGCGTAAAATAAACTGGCTCCTGGTGCTGTTCAGTCTCATCGGCGGAGCGGTTGGGGCCGTGGCCGGCGAACTGCTGCTTGGCGAGCTATTGGGCAGGCTGCCCGGATTTGTCGTGGTGGGGCTCTATTTTGGCATCCTGGCCTTGTCCGTCGGCTTATTCTGCCTGATTGCCGAAATGATCTCCCCGCGATTGAGCGGGGCGTCCTGGAGGCAGCGGTATGTCGGTACTTCGTGGAAACTGCTCGTTCCGGTAA
Organism: Paenibacillus macerans; assembly: GCF_900454495.1. Lineage (NCBI taxonomy): Bacteria > Bacillati > Bacillota > Bacilli > Caryophanales > Paenibacillaceae > Paenibacillus > Paenibacillus macerans. The sequence continues at coordinate 4,594,743 of NZ_UGSI01000001.1, read as the reverse complement.
CCTTGGTCATGCTCCTGCTCGCGGGAGCGCTTTTTGAGTTTTTGTATGAGCTGAATGTAGGACGGGCGCGAACGGTGAAAGATATCGTCCTGATAATTGATAATTCCGGGAGCATGCAGGAGACCGATCCGGATGACCGCCGTTATGAAGCGGCGAAGTCCCTGGTTGGGCAAATGGATAGCGGCAAGCAGGTTGCCGTTATCAGTTTCGATGACCGGCCCGTGCTCATTCAGCCTTTCATCCGGGTCCGTGATCAGAGTGCAAAAAACGAAGTCAACGCTGCGATCGATGCGCTTGAACCGACGAATGCGGGAACGGATATCGGCGAGGCGCTGCAAGCGGCGATGGAACAGATCAAGGGGCAATCCGGCTCCAGAGGCGCAATGGCGATTCTGCTGTCGGACGGGGTCAGCTCCGTTAATCTGCCGCAAGTGCTTGCCGATTACCAGGATCGCGGCGTAGCCGTAAATACGATCGGTCTTGGCCTCAGCGCGCCGGGAGGCAACATTGAAGGGGCGGCGCTGCTTCAGGAAATCGCCGCTCAAACCGGCGGGCAATATTATGATGTGGCCGATGCGTCTAACCTGACCTTTGTGTTCCAGAAAATATACGACAACAACCGGGATGAACGCACTTTAGTGACGGAGCGTACCGGAACGATGGAAAATAGCCCGTATTACATGATTCTGCGAATCGTGTTTGTTCTCGGACTGGGCGCGCTGCTTGGCCTCGCGCTCGGCATGATGTTCGATAACCGGCATTTGGCCAAAAGCTTTACGATAGGCGGAGCTGTGTCCGGGCTGCTTGCGGGCGTCCTGCTGGAGCAAGGCCTCGGCGGATGGCAACCGGGAGACGCGCTGATCCGGCTGCTTGCCTGCCTCGTGCTGGCCGCCGTGATGACGATGTTCACGCTTGCCGTACCGGTCCCGGCGGACGGTGTCCGGTCTGCTATGCGCCGTAGAGGAGCTGCTGTTCAGAACGGCGCGGCCGGATATCAGGAGCCTGCCCGAAACCGGCGCAATAGCGGATTTTAAAGGGCAAAGGGGGCATTGCGATGCGATTCGTCGAGGCGGAGGAAGGCTTGCCGCTCATCACGCAGCTTAGTTACAAGATCGATGAGGATCGCTGTAAGCTGCAGTGGCAGTGGCCTGAAGGAATACAGGCGGTTTATATCGACAAGCGGTCCGCAGAGCGGGAGCGGCAGGGGGAGTGCCGCAATCCCCCTTCTGCCGCCGGATTGAAGCTCTACACCCGTGAAGAGTATAAGGCGGCGGGAGGTTATGCGGACCGGATCGACACGATTGGACTCGTCGCCTATACGGTTTATGCCTGCATCATGGATGACGGGGACAAACGTTTGGTCTATCAGCCTGACGGGCGGAACACCGTGGAGTTCAGTACGGGGCGGGCCAAAATCCGCTATTCCGTCTCTCATAAGAGCGGTCTGCTGCGAAAATATAAAACGGTGCAGATCTCGGTGCTCGCGGAAGTGGAGATTCCGAAAGAGGCGCTTTGTTATGTGAAAAAGCAGGGCAGTTATCCGGTAAGTATCGATGACGGGACCGTATATCCTTTTCTCAGGGATTTCCCGCCGGGCAGAAGCACCTTGCCTCCGATCGAGGTAGGGAAAAACGATTACGTAAGGCTGTTTTTTACCGACGGCCCTAAGTACGGGAGATTGTACGAACTGATTCCGGAATAATTGCGCTACTATAATAAGTTGAACTAAAGTAGGGAACGAGTAAGGCAAGAGTGGGAAATGATTCTGAAGAAACTAAAAGCTTTCTGGAAGAAAGCTGCATCGGAAGCATACGCTTGGTCGCCTTTGTGAGCGGATTTCTACCTTGTTTGTATTTATTGAATCAAAAAAATCCGCGAACAACAGCGATCGTAAGAACATTTCACACGGCTGCCCTACCGCATCCAATCCATAGTTCAACTTATATAGTGAGAGGAGGAACACGATGGGTCTGTTTGATTTGTTTAAAAAGAAATCCCCGGCCGAAGAGCGGCCGTTGTTTTACGATATTGTCTGCCCCTATTGCTTCAGTAAATTCGGACCGGATGAAGTTGTATTCAGGGCGACGCATTACCGTGAAGACGATGAGGACTACGCGCTTGGCGAGGACGAAGCGCTGAATAAATACAGGGAGCGATTCGGTCTCGATACCGTCTATGAAATTGAGGCGATTTTGCGCCCCCAGGACGTTCCGGAAGAGCATCTGATCTATTCGGATCATGTCCTGACCGGACTAAACGACCGCTATGGGGAAGTGACCCGGCGCAGATTATGCCCGCACTGTCATAACGAGCTGCCGGTAACGGCGGGCAAAGTGCCCAGCAATATTATTTCCATCATCGGAGCTTCCCAGGTGGGAAAATCCGTTTATATGACTTCATTGATTCATACGCTGCAGAATACGACGGCCGATCATTTTGACGCGGCTTGTATGCCGCTTAACGCCGAAATCAGCCGCAAATTCCGGACCATCTATGAAGAGCCGCTGTTTGAGCGCGGTGAACTCTTGCCATCGACCCAGAAAGAGAAAATGCAGGAGCCTTTCATTTTTCAATTTGTGTTCAAGGATGAGTCGAAGCCGCCGCTCACGCTCGTTTTCTTTGATGTAGCGGGCGAAGGCATGGTGGATCAGGACTATCTTGGCTTGCAGGGACAGCATATCAAAAACTCTTCAGGACTATTGTTCATGGTCGATCCGCTGCAAATCCGCTCCATCCGCGAGAAAATCCGCATCAACGCCGGAGACAAACCGGGCGAGTGGGTGTCGCAATATGATGAACCGCGCGATGTGGTACTGACGATGTTCGGGGATTTTATCGCTTATGAGGATAAGGGGAAAACGGACATCCCGACCGCGGTTGTGCTGACGAAAAGCGATATGCTGCACGCCTTGAAGGATGAAGAAGGAGAGTACATCAAGTCGAACAGCAATATTTTTAACCATGTGGTGCATCGTAAATATTTTAATGTGACCGAATTTGAAAATATCGACGGCGAAATCCGCCGTTTTATTGAGAAAGTGGATCGGCCCTTTAAAGGTACGATGGACGTTTACTTCAAAAACACGGGATATTTTGCGGTATCCGCGCTCGGCAGCAATCCGGTCGACCAGAAGCTGCAAAACGTCGTGCAGCCGATTCGCGTGGACGAACCGTTCATTTGGCTGCTGTACAAATTGAACTACATCGAGGGGAGAGAATGATCGTGAAGCAAGCATCTCCCGCAATGATTCAGCAGCAAATCTATACAAGGGAGCGGAGCGGGTTATTTCGCGGAACGGAAGGTTTTGATACGGTTGCGGCCTCGGACGGGCTGGACTCCGTGTTTATCAAGAAGCAGCTCCATCCATTCTGCGTATACGACGCTCCCGCGGAACTGGCTTCCCGGGGCGAGAAGGAGGCTGCCGGCTATCCGCCGGCGATCCATTTATTCCATACCGATGGCGGAGATACGGTGCTGGGACGGAGCATTTATCAGCCGGTGGATTTTACCGGCCTGCGCAGCGCGTTCCTTACTCATAACTACGTGATTCCGGCGGCGCGGCGGGATGAGATCGTCATCGACTACAGCCGTTATTTTGAAGCGGATTATGCCGAAAAATATTTCCAGGAAATCGGCCGGGTGCTGCCGGAGCTTGAGCATCTCCCGCAGCGGAAGCGGAACCCGCTGCTCCGGCAAAGCGGTCCATCCGGTTTGCCGGCGGGCGAATTGCTGGATGAACTGAAATTGGACGAGAAAAGCTTTAAACAGCTGCTGTTTGCCGTTATGACCGCGGTTGGCGAAGGCAGAAAAAAAGTATATGTTGCGCTGGATGTTCCGGCGGAGCAGATTACGCAATACGCCGCGGCGCTGCTTAAAGTGTTGTTCGCCTGTCTGCCGTTCGAGCAACGCCGGCGCTTTGGATTCCTTACTTACGCCAAGGAGCCGCAGAGCCGCAAACATATTCACCTGCAATTCGTGGAGCGCGGAAGCTTGCGGCCGGGTGACCGGGAAATCGAAAAGGAATATGTGTTCGATCTCGCTGCCGGACGGCTGCCGCAGGATGAGGTGGATGACGGCAGGCAGCCTTATCTCGAATTTGTATGGCGCGCGGTGGGTGAGCTTGAAAGCTTGGAGGATTTCCATCGCTTCGCGGATGATATGCTTGCAGCCAAGGAGCCGCAGAGCCGGGGGGTGTTGTCCGCTTACCACGAGCTGTGCGTGTTTTACCAGGTGGAAAAAGGCCGCTGGGATTTATACGAAAATCATAAATTAACGGTGCTGCGGGGGCTGCTCGGTTATTTGGAGCCCGCGGACGCCCCGGACTCAAGCTTGCGGCTGAACGATATATTTCTCGCCGCCTTCGACCGGGAGTTTGACCGGATAAAACAGCGGAATATCCCCGAGCTGGCGGTCGTGGAATGCTTCAGGGATTATTACCGGCTGGATGGCCGGAATTACGGTCCCAAGCTGGTCAATTATTTGATTCATGCGATTAACAACGCGCTGACGGAAGGACAGACGGAGCTTGCCTATGGCTTGTACGCCTTGGCCGAGAGCCAGCCCGAGCTGAGCAAAGCCTTTTTTGGCACGGTCCTGAAGCTTGACGGGCTGTCCGACAGATTGTTTGAGCCTTACATCCGCAACAAACTGGCGGAAGCGCAGGGGCCCAAGGAAGTTCTGAACATCGTGCATAGCTGGGCGGTCGCCCAGCCGGATTTGCTGCGGAACGCTTCTTTTCAGGAATATGCCGTTGAGAGTTTAACGGACAAGCTTCGCAAGCAGCAGCGCTTGCTGTCCGCCGTACACATGGTGCTGGAAAATATCCGCAAATGGGAACGAACGCCTCTATCTGACAGCGGAATGACGATGGCCGATTCGCAGTTGGCGGAGCTTCTTTCGCTGGCCGCCAAAAACCTGCTGCTGAATGACCTGGAAGTGGACAAGCTGACCCAGGACCAAGTGGTGTCCGCCGCCTTTTTAGGCAGAGCGGATGCTTTTGCCGGTTTGCAGCTTGAGGGCCGGCAGCGCAATCATGCCGATATGCTGCAGACGCTGTACGAATGGTTTACCCGGCGTGAGTCTATGGAGGATATTTTTCAAGCTTTGTCCGCAAGTGACATGAAGCGGGTACAGCAGTTGGGACGCGAGTGGCTGCAGTCCGGCATCGAGCTGGTGCAGTTTGGAAAAATCGTGCTGGCGTTTTATCAAGACGCCGATTCCGGGTTTGCCGATTATGATGAGGTGCTGGAGTATCTCCATCAGCATGCCAAGGATAAGGAAACGATTTACGAGTTCATGCTGTGGTCGCAGGGCCATCCGTATTTCGCCGGGTCCAAGGGCCTGGTTCCAGCCTACGCCGCGGCGCTGTTAAGGTATTTTGACAAGTATGACAGAAGCGCATTTAAAAGTAAGGAGTACCGGACCCTTTATTTCGAGAAAGCGGGAGCGCCGCTGGCGAAGGTGTTTGCTGAGGCGCGTCTGGCGCTCTCCTCGCCGCTGAAGCGGTTTTTGGCCCAAAACGGAAAAAAAGTCGGAGCGACCATAATCGTTCTGGCCTCCGGTCTGGTTGTGACCGCCGGTATTTTGTTCGTGATGCAGCAGCAAGGGATGCTGGGGCCCAAAACGCCTGTTGAAGCAAACCAGCCGCCTGCTCAGGCAGAGAAACCGGAGGCGCTTGTCTACGCAGACAACGTTGCAGGTGCCGATGCTACGGCTACGGAAACGACTTCGCTTGTATTTCTGTTCCCCGGGGCGGAGCAGTGTACTGCCTTTGTTCCGTCAGCCTTGACGATCGAGTCTTCGGGAGGCTCCGCTCAGCAATTTACGAATTTGAAATACGAAAGCAATTGTACCGCTGAAAGTTCCGGTGCCGGTGATTTGGGGACGGCGGGGACGACCGGACCGAGCGGCGCGGCCGGCGGAGCAGGAACCGACGATGCGAAAAGTGATGATGCGGCTGCAGGGGGAAATGAGGGAGATACCGCTAAAGATACGAAGGAAAATGTGAAGGAAAATGGGAAAGAAAATGTGCAGGGAAATGCCGAGGGAAATACGAAGGAAAGTAAGGAAAGTGTAAAGAAAACGGCAGAGAACCAGGACTCTGGACAATCCGCAGATAAGAAAGACGATTCAACCGGCGGAACCAATGCAGCGGACGCGACCAAAGCAACGAATACAACGGGTGCAGGCAATGGAACCGAGGGAACCAAAGGAACCGATGCAGCCGACGCGGCCGATGCAACCAAAACGAATGACAAAACCAATACGAATGACAAAGCCAATACAAGCGATAAAACCAGTAAAACTGATAAAACTGCTGCAACCGGCGCAACCAATAAAACTAATAACACCGAGACCGATCCGGCCGGCAAAACCAATAAAGCCGGAACAGATTCAGCCGGTGCATCCGGCACCGGTCAGCTTAACGATGCTTCCAATCCCAAGTCCGCTAAGTCAATCGGGGCCGGGGGCGAAGGAATGAAGGAGTCGGCGTACCCGTATCGTGTTGCGGTTTCATTAGGCATGAAGCTGGATGTCCCGGCAGGTAGCCTGATCAAGTTGGGCGATCAACAGTTTACGGTCATCTCTCGCGAAGAGGCCCAGTCAATGATGAGTCCGGTAGAATCTCCAGTAGAATCTCCGAAACAATAATCGTATGCGGCGGGTGCGCTTAAGAAGTGTGGCCGGATAGCCAAGTTGACGATAGTGATGGGGGGGGGCGTGACCAAATCAATTGCAAAAGTGCAGTTGATTTTCCGCCAAAGGCCCTTAAAGCGCAAGTGAAATGCAAAATGCAGTTGTTTTGTGTGGAATTGGAAGGATATGCTACTATGGCTGGGGGTGAACTGCACTTTCGGCTTTTGCAGTTGAGTCGCTCGTTTCGAGTCATTTCGACGGAAGTCGCCTGCACTTTTGCATTTCGCCGCCTTTCGCAGGCCTCGATCCATCGTACTCCCCATGCCAGACGGGGAGTAGGAAAAGTCCTCGCCGCAGGCCAGGGCAATAGCGGTAAAAAAGGGCGATATAATCGGCAATGTAGGGAGCCCAGATAAAATAGAGGGTTTTTTTGCCGCTATTTTTGGTGGAAGGGGGCCCAGTGCCCCCTTTTTCCATCTTGGCCCCCAAATAGGAACAAAAAGTTCCGCTATTTGACGAGAGTGGGACAATATGATCAAAATAACGACTTAAATTACCGCTATTTGGATGTAAACTAGTCAAAGTAGACACGCAGTAACAGCCATTTCCCAGCAAGGAGTGGGGGAGAGGTAATTTTTACAAAAAGCGAGCAGGCCCCCGTCCGGATTTCCGAGATGGGGGCCTGCTCGTTTTGCAGTAGCCTGACCGATCGTATCAATTCGTCTTCGACTTATTGTAAATGTCGAATGCGACGGCGAGAAGCAGGACGAGCCCTTTGATGCCTTGCTGCCAGTCGACGCCGAGCCCGATGAGCGACATGCCGTTGTTCATCACGCCCATGACGAGCCCGCCGATGATCGCGCCGACTACGGTGCCGATACCGCCAGAAGCGGAGGCGCCGCCGATAAAGCAGGCCGCGATGGCGTCCAGCTCAAAGTTCGTGCCGGCCTTCGGCGTGGCCGAGTTGAGCCGGGCGGCGAAGATGAGGCCGGAGAGCGCGGCCAGCGCGCCCATGTTGACGAACACCCAGAACGTCACTTTTTTCGTCTTGACCCCCGACAGCGTGGCGGCCTTCTCATTGCCGCCAAGCGCGTAGATGTGCCGTCCGGCGACCATGCGGTTCATTACGAAGGAGTAGATGACGATCAGGAAGAACAGGATGATCAGAATGTTCGGAATGCCGTTATAGGTGGCCAGCACCAGCGTAAACAGATTGATCACCGCCACCAGCACGGCGATTTGCAGTACAAACGTCCACATCGGCGGCACTTCAAACTGATACTTTATCTGCGTCCGGCGCTCCTTCCATTCCTGCCAGATGTACAAAATGGACAGCAGGATGCCGAGCACGACCGTTAATACGTGCAGCCCGCCGCCGCCGAACCAGTCGGGGATAAACCCGGAGCTGATGCGTTGGAACGATTTCGGAAACGGTGCGATCGACTGCCCGCCCAGCACAATCATCGTCAGGCCGCGGAACAGCAGCATGCCGGCCAGCGTCACGATAAACGCCGGGATTTTGACGTAAGCGACCCAGAAGCCCTGCCAGGCTCCGATCAGCGCCCCCATGATCAGCGCAAGGATCACCGCCAGAAACGTGGGCACCTGCCAGTTGACCATCATGATCGCCGCCAGCGCGCCGATAAAGGCCGCGACCGAACCAACGGACAAATCGATGTGTCCGGTGATGATGACGAGCACCATGCCGATCGCCAGCACGAGAATGTAGCTGTTTTGCAAAATCAGGTTCGTGATATTCAGCGGCTTCAACAGAATCCCGTCGGTCAAAATTTGAAACAACACCGTAATGAACACCAGTGCGATGATCATCCCGTACTGGCGGATATTTTTGCGGAAAAGTTCGCTAACTGCTTGCATCTGCCTACCCCCTGCCTCGAGTCATCGATTTCATCAACACTTCCTGCGTCGCATCCTTGCGAGCGACCTCCCCGGTGATTCGCCCTTCGCTCATGCAATAGATGCGGTCGCACATGCCGAGAATTTCCGGCAGCTCCGAAGAAATGAACAATATCCCTTTGCCCTCGTCCGCGAGCTGATTGACGATCGAGTAGATTTCGTATTTGGCCCCAACATCGATGCCGCGCGTCGGCTCGTCGAGAATGAGAATTTCCGGCTGCGCGTAAATCCATTTGCTGAGCACGACCTTTTGCTGGTTGCCGCCGCTGAGGTTGACCGTTTTTTGCAAAATGCTTGGCGTCTTGATATTGAGCTTCTTCCGGTACTCCTCCGCGACAAGCACTTCCTCCTGCTCGTGAATGACGCTGCGGCGGGACAGCCTGCCGAGACTGGTGAGTGAAATGTTCCGCTTGATATCGTCGATCAGAATCAGTCCGTACTGCTTGCGGTCCTCGGTGACATAAGCGACCCCGTGCGCAATGGCCTGGCTGATGGAGTCGAACCGGACCTCTTTTCCGTGCAGGAACAGCCGGCCCTTAATATGTCTGCCGTAAGAACGCCCGAAGATGCTCATCGCCAGCTCCGTTCGGCCCGCGCCCATCAAACCGGCGATCCCGACGATTTCGCCGCGGCGGATCGTCAGGTTGATATCGTCCAGCACTTTTCGCTCCTCCTGCTGCGGATGGTAGGCTTCCCAGCCGCGAACCTCGAAGATTACTTCGCCGATACGGGGTTCGCGTTCAGGGTATCGATGGGTCAAATCGCGTCCGACCATGCCTTTGATAATCATGTCCTCGGTCACCTGATCCGCCTTCATATCGAGCGTTTGGACCGTTTTGCCGTCCCGCAAAATCGTGATCGAATCGGCCACCTTGCTGATTTCGTTTAATTTGTGCGAGATGATGATCGAGGTGATGCCTTGTTTTTTCAGCTCCAGGATGAGCGCCAACAGGTTTTCGCTGTCGCTTTCGTTGAGCGCCGCCGTCGGTTCGTCCAGGATGAGCAGCTTGACCTGCTTGGCCAGCGCTTTGGCGATCTCCACCAGCTGCTGCTTGCCGACGCCGAGATCGAGCACCCGGGTGGCCGGCGATTCGTCCAGCCCGACGGTTTCGAGCAGCTTCCGCGTTTTGATCGTCGTTTCGTTCCAGTCGATAAGCCCGCGCTTTTTTTGTTCGTTGCCGAGAAAAATATTTTCCGCGATCGACAGATACGGGATCAGCGCCAGCTCCTGATGGATAATGACGATGCCGAGCTGTTCGCTTTGCTTGATATCTTTAAACTCGCAAATCCGGCCGTTAAACAAAATGTCCCCCTCATAGGTGCCATGCGGATAAACGCCGCTTAACACTTTCATCAGGGTGGATTTTCCGGCACCGTTTTCCCCGCAAAGCGCGTGGATTTCACCTTCCGCTACCTGCAAATTGACGTCGCTGAGCGCCCTGACGCCGGGAAACGTTTTGGTGATGCCCCTCATTTCCAATATAAGTTTTCGCAAGTGCCGCCACCTGCCTTTCTGCCGCGTTGATGTAGAACGGCGGCGGCCGGGAAAGCCGTCCGCCGCGGGAGCCGGTTTGCCGCTGTACCGGCTTGCTGTAATGCCATTTCCGTCAGTCCGCGTATCTCCGGCCGCGGGGCTACAAGCCAAGCTCCTCTTTGGTGTAATAACCGGTCTCGACCAGCGTTTTCTCCACGTTGTCCTTATCCACGGAGACCGGCTCCAGCAAATAGGAAGGGACAACCTTCACGCCGTTATCGTATGTTTCCGTATCGTTCACTTCGGCCTCCGTGCCTTCGAGGATGCTTTGCGCCATGGCGACCGCTTTTTTGGCGAGCTCGCGCGTGTCTTTAAATACGGTTTGCGTTTGTTCGCCCGCCAAAATCGATTTGATCGAAGCGAGCTCGGCGTCCTGGCCGGTCACGATCGGCAGCGGCTTGTCGCCGGTGCCGTATCCCACGCCTTTGAGCGAGGAGAGGATGCCGATGCTGATGCCGTCGTACGGGGACAGTACGGCATCGACGTTTTCCGTCGAATAATGGGCGCTTAGCAAATTGTCCATCCGCGCCTGAGCGGTGGCGCCGTCCCAGCGCAGCGTGGCGATTTGCTCCATTTTCGTCTGTCCGCTGCGCACGACCAGTTTGCCCGAGTCGATATATGGCTGCAGCACCGACATGGCGCCGTCATAGAAGAAATAAGCGTTGTTGTCGTCCGGCGAACCGCCGAACAGCTCGATGTTGAACGGGCCTTTGCCGTCCTTGAGGCCCAGCTTCTCTTCAATGTAGGCGGCCTGCTGCACGCCGACCTTGAAGTTGTCGAAGGTGGCGTAATAGTCGACGTATTCGCTGTTCATGATCAAGCGGTCGTAGGCGATGACCTGAATGCCTTGATCATGGGCTTTTTGCAGCACATCGGTCAGCGAGCCGCCGTCGATCGCCGCGATCACCAAAATTTTCACGCCTTTTGTGATCATATTTTCAATTTGCGACACCTGATTTTCGATGACGTCTTCCCCGTATTGCAGATCCGCAGCGTAACCAAGCGCTTCGAATTCCTTCGCCATATTCTGGCCGTCACCCACCCAACGCTCCGACGATTTCGTCGGCATGGAGAGGCCAACCGTGCCTTTGTTGGCGCCGGAGTTTCCGCCACCGCCGTTGCCGCCGTTGCCGGTACTGCTTCCGGCCTCGTTGCCGCCGCCGGCTCCGTTGCCGCCAGTTGCTCCGTTGCCGCCGGCCCCGCCGTTTCCGCATGCCGCCAGCGTCAGAACTACGACCAGCGCCAACAGGATTGTCGTAAATTTCTTCATGACCCAACCTCCCGATTGAAAATTCGATATAAGCTGAACCAAAGAATTGTACTGGAGTAGGCAAGAACAGTTCATCCGGTTGCCTCCAACCGCACAATCATAAGTTCGGCTTATATGGTTTGAGTGCGTTTGCAAGGTGAGTATAGCAAGGGACAGGGGAGGGCGTATTTACAATGAATCTACTCTTTTTATAAAAATCCAACTAAAGTTTTGGCACAGCTTTGAAATCGGTGTGCCGGGGGAAGGACGCCGCCGAAGGTGATGTAGCGTAAAGGACACTAGGGACTCTATTGCCGCAGAAACAGGAGATCACAAAATGTAACGGGAAATCAGCAAATAAAGTCATTTGAGTCCGTTAGCGTAGAATACACGCGGTATACACCCGGACAAAAAAGGGAAGAAACCGAAAGAAGAAGAAACCGGGGGTCACTCGGTTCCTTCTTCTTTGAGGTTGAACGCGCCTTTGCGGTACTGGAGCGGGGAAATGCCGGTGGCCCGCTTGAACGCCGTGCTGAAGTAATGCTGCGTTTCATAGCCGGCCTGTTCGGCGATTTCCGCGATCGTCAGCTCCGTCGCGTTCAGCAGCTGAGCCGCCCGGCGGATGCGGATTTGCGTCAAATAGCTGTTGAACGAGGCGCCTAGTTCCTGCTTGATCACCCGGCTTAAATACACGGGGGAGGTTTGGAGCGCCCCGGCCATCTTTTCCAGCGTCAGCCGGCGGTCGGAGAAGTGCTCCAGCATGTACTGTTTGGCCCGGCGCACCAAAGGCGAGACGGGGGTCTCCTTCATCACCGCGGCTTTGCCGCTGCGGTAAACGGCGGGCAGGTCCGTCACCCCGCCGCAGCCGCCGCCTTCGGCCAGATGAACGTCGACGGCGATTTTCAGGTTGGTGCGCACCGCGGTTTCAATGCGGTGGAAATCCGCTTCCGCCTCCAGGCTCCACAGCAGTACGACGATGAGTCCGAACGGGTCGCGGAACATCGCCTTGGGGGAGGAGGAGAGCAATTCGGAAGCGATATTTTCGATCGCAAACAGGTACAGCTGGCGTTCGGACTCCTTCATGGCCGCCGGCGCCCCAGCCGGCTCGCGCAGACGGATCACGCCGAGCCAGTCCGGGCAGGCGGCCGGCAGCTTCAGAAACTGCAGCTGCTCCAAAATCTCGGCTTCCGTCATGCTGCCGTCCATCCATTCCTGGCAAAATCGTTCCCGCAGCAGCGGATAGCTGCGGGAAATTTGCCGGGAGGCGGCCTGCCAGTGGAGCTGCCGGGCCGCCTCCTCCTCAAGCTCCGTCCGGACCTGCAGCAGCACCTTTTCGAGCTGTGCCGGGTTGGCCGGCTTGAGAATATAATCTTTGACCTGAAGGCGGATCGCTTTTTGCGCGTAGGCGAATTCGTCATGGCCGGTAATAATGACGATTTTGCAGCCCGGGAGCTGCTCACGGACGCGCTTCATCAGCTCAATGCCGTCCATGATCGGCATGTTGAGGTCCACGAGCAGAATGTGAACGCTGTGCCGGACGGCCAGCTCCAGCGCTTCTTCACCGTCTTCGGCTTCCGCGGCAACCGCTAACCGCAACTGATCCCAATTGATGCTGTCCCGGATGCCCTCCCGAATAATCATCTCATCGTCGGCAATCAGCACTTTCCAGCGGAAGGCGGGGGACAGGCTGTTTTCGTTCATGTTTTTTTCCATACGATCACTCATGGTTTACCCTCTCCCAACGTACGTTGTTATCCCGGATCAGCGGGTGCGTCACCGTTACGACCGTTCCCCGTCCTAATTCGCTTTGGATGGCGATTCCGTATTTGGCGCCAAACGTCAAAGCGATCCGCGCCTGCACGTTCAGCATGCCGTACCCTTTGCCGTCCGCGGAATCGGGGGAGGGTTCTGGCTTCTGCCCGGGCAACTCGGCCGCGGCTGACCCCGCAGACTGCAGCTGCCTTTGCAGCTGAGCTAACTGATCAGGGGGAATGCCTTTACCGTCGTCACGGATCGTGATCGCAAGCGCGCCGCCGTCTTCGGCTGCCTCGATCACGATATGACCGGGCCCCCGGCGCTCCTTGATTCCGTGATAAATCGCGTTTTCCACGATCGGCTGCAGGATCAGCTTCAAGACGTAAACGCCTTGAAGTTCCGGGGCGATATGCAGGGTATAGTCCAGCTTGTTTTGGTACCGGACATGCTGGATTTGCAAATAGCTGCGGACATGCTCGAGTTCGTCGCTCAGCGGAATGATGTCGTTGCCTTTGCTGAGCCCGATCCGAAACAGCTTGGACAGCGATTCCGCCATCTCGGCGATATCGTCCGCGCTTTTGCGGCGAGCCATCCAATGGATCGTATCAAGCGTGTTGTACAGGAAATGCGGCTTGATATGAGCCTGCAGGCTGCGCAGCTCGGCTTCGCGTTTTTGCCGCTCCTGCAGCTCGGTCAGCGAAATCAGCCGGTTGATTTGCAGCAGCATGGCGTTGAACTTGCGGCCCAAATGGCCGATCTCGTCGGTGCGGTCGCTCCAGTGGCGGATCGTCAGGTCGCCGGACTGCGCTTTCTGCATGAAGGACGTGAGCTGGGCGATCGGCCTGGAGATCGAGTGGGCCAAATAAAAGGAAGCGGTCATGCCCAGCAGGCAGACGACAAACACGAAGCTGACGACGTAAAAGCGGATTTCCCGCATTTCCGCGGCCGACTCCTTCATCGTAAAAACGCCGACCGTCGTCCAGCCGGTGAAGGGGGAGACGCGGTAAATGAACTGCAGGTCGCGTCCGCCGGCCCGCGCCGAATACGTTCCCGAGCCCTCCAGGTTCATCCGGTCCAGCGGGATGTTGTCGGTGTAAGGCTCTGGCGGGGCGTATATCGGTTGTCCTTCCTGATCGAGCACCGTCAAATATCCGGTTTTGCCCAACCTGATGTCCTGCGCGGTTTCGGCGATCACGCGGAGCTTCAAATCGATCAGCACAACGCCTTTGACCTGCTGGGTGTCGGGGTCGAGAATTGCCCTGACGGCCGAAACGACCTCGCTGTCCTTGTAGCTCACGTGCGTCGTTACATTGCGCTGATGCGGGTGGCCGATCACCTTGAAGATGCCTTTGCTCCGCACCGCCTCCTTGTACCAGTCTTCCTCGGTCAACTTTTCCGGAGTTCTGGCGTACATTTCGTTGCTGATGTAGTCACCCTGGCTGTTGACGACCAGAATGCCGGCCACTTCAGAGTACAATGTCGTAAAGCCCTGCAGAAATTTGCGGATTTCGTAATGGTCCGTACCCGCCGCCTCACCCCGATCGGCAAGTTTGCTCGAACCCGAACCTGTACCCGAAACGCTCCCCGTCTTCGCAAGTGCCCCGGCTCTATCGCTTTCCCCGGCCGCCGGGGTCTTACCCCGCCCCACGGCTCCATCGTCACCCCACGCTTCCGCGAAGGCCATGCCCTGTAACTTGGCTCCATCGCCCTCCACTCCCGCCAAGGCATCAACCCGCGTACCGTCCCCGGCCCTCGCTTCGGATTGCCCCTCAAGAAACCGCAGCACCTCCGGGTTAAACGAGATAAAGTAAGTCATGTTTTGCAAATTTTCCACGTAGGTTTCCAGCGATTTGTTCACTTTGCCGATCAGTTGCAGCGTATTGTCGGTAATTTGGCGCTCGATGATGCGATCGACCGTCCAGTTGGTCAGCAAGCCCAGGCCGAGGGAAGGAAGGATGCTGATCAGCAAAAAATGCACGATCAATTTGTAGCGGATCGGCAAGTTGTTCAGGGTGAAACGGCGCAACTCCCAGCTTTTCCCGTAACGTTTATTTGGCATAGTAATCGTCCACATTCTGCTGCGTCACGACGGTGATGCCGGTGTCCGCCTGCTTGGGAATCCGCGGAGCCCCGGGATTGGAGGAGCCGCCCAACCCATGCTTCAGCGAAAACAAAAACTGCAGGGACCAATACCCCATGTTCCAGGTGCCCTGGGCCATGGTCGCGGCGATATCCCCGCTTTTGACAAGGTCGAGCGTGCCTTTGTCGGTGTCGAAGCTGATGATCCGGGGGCCGCTGCCCGCGTTAGACCCGCCTCCGGCCGCCCGCACCGCTTCGGCCACGCCGATGCCGCCATTCGCCTCCGTGGCAAAAATGCCGCCGACACCGGGATGCGCCCGCAAAATTTCCTCCGCGGCCTGCCGGGAAGCGAGCTGATCGCCTTTTCCGTTTTTGACGTCGACGATCCGAATCCTGGGAAATTCCGCGGCAATCGTATCGGCGAACCCGTTCGTGCGCTCCTGATGATTTTGCTGATTCGGCGTGGTGACGACGGCGACTTCCCCTTGGCCCCCCGTCAGCTCGGCCATTTTGCGGGCGGCTTCGACCCCTGCCGCGTAATTGTCGGTGCCGAGGAAGGAATACGCTTTGCTCCCCGGCGCGTCGGAGTCGAACAATACGACCGGGATGCCGGCGTCGACCGCTTTGTTGATCGTGGCCGTCAGCAAGGAGGGATGGATGGCGGAGATGGCGATGCCGGCCGGTTTTTTGGCGATGACCTGCTCCAATACGGTGATTTGCTCATGGACGTCGCGCTGGGTGGAGCCGCGGTATTCTACCGATACGTTTAAGGCCTGGGCCGCGTCCTCAAAGCCTTTCAGCCCGCTTTTCCAGTAATCGATGCCCATTTGAAACGTTACCATGACGTATTTTTCGCCGATTTCCCCGCGCAGGCCGCCCGTTCTCCACTGCTCGTTCATGCGGCTCTGCTGCGCCCGGAAATCCAGCACGTAAAGCGCAAAGCAGGCGATCAGCAGCAAATAGACGATCCAAATCTTTTTCATATGAAACCCCTTTCAAAAGATAGGTCCGAAAAAGGAGATGAACTTCGACAACATCATACTATGTTTCGCCGGAAAATATCATTATGTTTTTGCGACGCTGTTAAGCTGCCGGGTTAGTTCAGTCACAATATTGTTATTTTAAATCGTGGTAAGCTAAATTTAAGTTTCTGAGCCCGGGGGAAGAATAGAAGGAAGTCAAGTCTTAAAAGGCGGGGATGGTTAAGTATGTTAAGGGTGATGGACGAAAAGATCAAACACCTGTTTCCGGGTTATTTTTCAATGGCGATGGCCACCGGGGCTTTGTCCATTGCGGTGCATTTGCTGGGGGCTCCGTTTGTATCCGGGCTGCTGCTGCATTTGAACACCTGCATCTATGTCATGTTGTGGGTCCTGACGCTGATCCGGCTCATTAAATATTTTCCCCGGGTCAGCAAAGATCTGACCAGCCACAGTCAAGGGCCGGGCTTTTTTACCTGCACGGCGGCCACCTGCGTGTACGGCAGTCAATGGGCGATCGTGGCGCATAACGGCAACATTTCCACAGGGCTTTGGATCTTCGGCATCTTGCTTTGGGCTGTTATTATGTATACTTTTTTTACGGCCGTGACCGTGAGAAAAGAGAAGCCCACGCTGGGCGAAGGCATTAACGGAGCCTGGCTGATCGCCGCCGTCGCCACCCAATCCGTTTCCGTTCTCGGCACGTTAATTTCCCCGCACATGGCGGAAGGACGGGAGATCGTCCTGTTTTTTGCGCTGTGCATGTATTTGCTCGGCTGTATGCTGTACCTGAACATCATCACATTAATATTTTACCGGTTTACTTTTGTCGACCTGAAATATTCGGCGCTTACTCCGCCTTATTGGATCAACATGGGAGCGGTGGCGATCACGACGCTTGCCGGCTCCACCCTGATGCTGCATGCGGCGGATTGGCCGTTTCTGACCGAACTGCTTCCTTTCTTGCGCGGGTTTACTTTGTTTTTCTGGATTACGGGAACATGGTGGATTCCGCTGTTGTTTATTTTGATGGTGTGGCGTCATGTTTACCACCGTTATCCGCTGAATTACGATCCGCAATTTTGGGGGATGGTGTTCCCGCTGGCGATGTATACGACCAGTACTTACCAGTTGTCGCAGGCCTTAGAACTGCCCTTTTTGGTCATGATTCCGCGGATCATGGGGGTTATCGCGATCATCGCCTGGTTAGCCGTGATGGCCGGCTTTATTTACCACCAATTTCGCTCGTTTCAAGCCCGGAGATGAGAAGACGGGAGGCAAGCGGAACCTTGTTGTTTCCTGATCGTCCCGCCGGTTTTAGCCGAGCTTTATAAGATGGGCGGGACCTGCAATAATGGAAGTACATAACAATATTCACTGGCTAGGGAGAGCTTTTCCTGCCGGAAAACGCCTTTGAGTTCGGAGGGGGAACGTCTATGACCAAATTGTTTTTGGGGTGCACATCGCTGTTGGCGGGAGTCATCGTTATTTGCACGGGGTTTATCGTCTCGGCTTTGGAGGACCTCAGACCCGGAAGCGGGAATTTCAGTTACAGCCTTTTTGACCTGAATTTATGGTGGGTCATTATACCATTGGTTTTGTTGGCCGCAGGAGGGGGGCTTGTCTACTCCTATCAAAAAGATGTCAACTACGAGCAAGCGCAATAAGCTTGTTATTCCGTAAAATAGCGGACAGCCTGCGCTTCGGTCCGGTATTGCACTGAAACGGGCGGAACCGCAGGCTGTGATACGACCTTATCTTACTGCGATATCCTTTTGTACTCGTTGGGCGTCACCCCGACCATGCGCTTGAACAGCTTGTTGAAATAGGCCGGATCGGGATAGCCGACCTCGCAGCCGATTTCGTGGATTTTCAGCTTGCTTGATTTGCGCAGCAGCAGCTTCGCTTTTTTGATTCTTACCTCGATCAGGTAATCGGTGATCGTCATGCCGGTTTCATGTTTGAACAGCTTGCTCAGGTAGCTGGGCGTCAAATAGACCATACGAGCGAGCTGGCTTAGTTCGGCCGGCTGGTTGTAATGCTCGGCGATCCAGCGCTTGACGGTTTCGACCGATTTCCCCGCCTGCGCCAGGCGACCGGCCCGGACCTGTTGTAAAGCGCCGGTCAATTCGTCCACAAATTTTTGCCGGATTTCATCAAAGCTAAGGCAGGACAACAGCTCGGCTTCCAGCTGTTTGGCTTTGGCGCGGGGCCATATTTTGCCCCATTCGTGCAGCTCGGCGGAGATGGTGTCCAGCACGAGACGGCACAGTAAAATGACCGATTCAAGCGGAGTCCGATCTTTCCTTACCTGCTCCAACATTCGCTCCAAACAGGCGGCCGCCCGAGGAACGTTTAAAATTTGCAGCTGCTCGACCCATTCATCGCGGCAGGCGGCAAACCGTTCGCCGATATCCGGACTGCCGTTGTTAGGTCCGGCGCTGCCGCCGGCCTTACGGTAATTCCACGTCTGGTTTCCGTAAATGCCGAGCTCGCAGGCGCTTTTCGCTTCCGCGTAAGCTCTGCCCAGCATGGCAGGATCGCCATATACGAAGCTGGAGCCGGCAAGCGTGCGGCGGGGCTTGCATATCGCTTCCAAAACCGCGGTCAATTGGCGGAGTTCTTCCTGGTCCGTCTGCTGATAAAAATAACAGATCCAAGCGAGAACCGGTTCGCCGGTGTCAACCAGATCCCAAAAGCGAACGGGGAGGCGTAGGGTTTGCTCAAGCCTGGCGCGCAAGGCTTCCGGATGCCAGCCCTTGATCGCATATACGGCAAAATAAGGCTCCGGCAGAGAAAGCTCCGGCAGCTTTGCGCCGGGTCCAACAAGGCCGGCCCCTCCTGCGAAGCTTTTGAAATGAGAGAGCAACAATCCCGAACGGATTTGCCGCTCCTTGCCGCGGGCCGCCGACTTCTCCTCATCAAGCGCGTAAAGCAGGGCAAACAGCTGCTTCTTGTCGATCGGCTTGAGCAGATAGTCCACCGCGGAACACCGGATGGCCTGCCGGGCATATTCGAAATCCTTAAACCCGCTCATGATGATGCAGCGGATTTCCGGCTTGATGGCCTTTACCTGTTTGCTCAGCTCCAGTCCGTCCACCACGGGCATACGGATATCGGTGACGATGACGTCAAGGTCGGCTTCCCCGAGATAATCGAGGACGTCCTGCCCATTGGAGAACAAACCGTCGACGACGAAACGGCCGCTCTCCTTGCCGATCATCTTACCCAGCCCTTCCCGAATCGAAGCCTCGTCGTCCACGATCGCGATTCGCAGCATAGGATTTCCCCCTTTGAATCATTCCGTTTACTCCGGATCAAACCTAGTAGCTCCATCCTTGATAACGCCAGCTTTCCATTTCTGCAGGTCAGGCGTGCTGAAATGCCAAATAAGGTCTGTGGTGTCCGTTAGGGCCGGAAGTACGGCATTACGGCCGGAAAGTACGGCATTGCGGTCAGCGCCTCGGCAATATGGCTTTACGTCCCGGCATTTCGACTTGGTCGAAGCCGTGGTCAGGCCTCCAAGCCAGCCATGGTCATCCTTTAACTGGCTCATCCAACTCCCCCCGCGCCGTTACGGAGCAAGCCGGCGATTCTCACCGTGACCGTCGTGCCTTCGCCCGCCCGGCTGCTGACGGTCAACCGGGAGCCTGCGCCGTAATGAAGCCGGATCCGCTCTTGGACATTGCGCAGCCCGATTCCGAATTTGTCCGTTCTGCCGTCCGTCAGGCTATGGTTCAGGGAGGCGAGGCGTTCTTCGGTCATCCCGACGCCGTCGTCACGCACCGTGAAGATGGCGTCGCCAAGTTCATTCCACGCCCGGATCGTAATGGTGCCGGACCCCTCTCTTTTTTCCAGACCGTGAAACACCGCGTTTTCCACAATCGGCTGAAAAACCAGTTTAACGATCGGCAGCGGATAAAAAAACTCCGGAATCTCCACACGGAAGCTGAATTTGTCCGGGAAGCGGATTTGCAGCAGCAGCAGGTAGTTCCGCACATGGTCGATTTCCTGGGCCACCGTCACCTGCTCGTCGGCGCTCCGGGTAATGCTGTAGCGAAGCAGCAGGCCCAGCAGATAGGTCAGCTCGGCGACCCGGTCATCATCGTTCAGCTCGGCGAGCATGCGGATCGCTTCCAGCGTGTTGTAGATAAAATGCGGGTTGATCTGATTTTGCAGCGCCAGCATATCGGCTTTTTGCTTGCTCTTTTCCGTTTCGGCCACCTCATGGAGCAGGTCCTTCACGCGGGCGATCATCCGGTTGAACTGGCTGCCCAGAAGGCCGATTTCGTCATTGTATTTGACGTTGACCCGAACGTCGAGCTTGCCGCGCTGCACCTGCTTCATTAGCTGCACCGTCCGTTTCAGCGGCTTCGTGAGCGCGTAGGAGATAACCATGGCCACAAGCAGGGCGAAAAAAATAACGGACAACGTCGTGATTATCAGTTTATCGCGGTTTTGCTTCATCGGCGCTAGCAGTTCGGTCAAAGGAATGTAGACCAGCGTTTTCCAGCCGGTTTGCGCGGACGAAGTGTAGACGCAAATGTAAGGCCGGCCGCCGATAGCCAGCCGGAAACTGCCCCGCGCGCCTGCGGCCGGCGCCAGCAGAGGGCTGCCGCTTAAATCCTCGCCCAGCTTGCCGGGATCGGCGCTGTACACGACCTTTCCGTATTCGTCCACGATCAGGGCGTCGCCGTGGGTCACGGCATTCAGCGGCTCGATGATCCCGTCGAACAGCTTCGCGTCGACATCGATCGCGATCAGACCGATATCGCGCAAGGAGCTGACCGAACGGATAGGGCGGACGACGGTGAACACCTGGCGGCTCTCCGTTTCGTTCACGCGGATCGCATGTGTGCCGGCGAGGGCGGGAGACGAACCGGACTTACGCGCCAATGCCTTCCACTCGCTGAGCCGCGTTTCCGGGTACAGTACGTTGATGCCCGGCTTCCGGTTGTAATAAACCATATCGTAACGGTCCACCAGGTAGGCGGACAAAATCTCATCCTTGGTATTGTTCAAATACATCAGAAAAATATCGATGGAGGTGCTCTTGTCCCAATCCGTTCCCCGCTGGTCCAAATATTTTTGCACCTCTTTGTTGTACAAGGGCAGGCTTGTGTACCGCTTCAAATCGGCGATATAACGGTCCGCTTTGTCCATCGCGTTGTCCGTCATCAGACGGGCGGCCTCGGTCGTGCTGCTTTGCACCAGTCTGAAGCTGGAACGGTACGAAGTGTAGCTGAAATAGGTGACCGGCAGCGAAATGAGAAAGACGAAGACGATCACCAGCTTTTTTTGCATGGATAAGTTGGCGAATAACAACCAGGCTTTTCGGAACAAGGCTCGCAAGATCATACCTCATTTTACCGCACCGCTGGTAACGCCTTCAAAGATATATTTTTGCAGGAAAAAATACAGCACCACGGTAGGCAGCAGAATCAGCAGGATCGCCGCGCAAATCAGGTTCCAGTCGGCCACGTTGACGCCCTGGAAGCGCATCAGCACCGTCGTCACCACGCCCAGGCTTTGCTTCGGCATGTAAAGGTACGGCGTGTACATATCGTTGTAAATGCTGATTGTCTTCAAAATGATCAGCGTGGCCGTCGCCGGCGTCAGCAGCGGAAAAATGATCGAACGGTAAATCCGGAACAGGGAGGCGCCTTCGGCCATGGCGCTTTCGTCGAGGTCGACGGGAATGTTGCGGATAAACTGCAAATATAAAATGATCTGGATCACGTCCGCGCCGACGTACAGGATGATCGGAGCTCCCAGCGTATTGTACAGGCCCAGCGATTTGATGATGCCGAAGGTAGCGACCTGGGTCGTAATGCCGGGAATGACGGTCGCGAACAGATACAGGCCGAAAACCGCTTTTTTCAGCTTAAAAGAAAACCGCCCCAGCACGTAAGCCACCATCGTTCCGAATAGGATATTGAAGACCAGGGACACGCAAATAATGACCAGCGTATTACCGAACCCGCTCAATAGGCCGCCCCGTTCAAACACGATCTTGAAATTTTCAAAATTGAAAAAGCTTTGCGGCAGCGCCATCGTGCTGGCGGTATTAAATTCATTGCTTGATTTGAAGGAGTTGACGATGACGACGTACGGAGGGAACAGCACGACAAAAACCCCGATCAGCAAGGTCAGGTATTTCAGCGCATCCGGGAAAGTGAATTTGCGTCTGCTCATTTGCCGTTTCCTCCTCTGCTAAGCACAAACTGTTGAAGCCCCACGACGATGATCACGAACATCAGCAAAATAATGCTCATCGCCGAAGCAAGCCCGTAATGGTTGTAAGCAAAAGCAGTCTCCATTACCCGCTGCACGTATGTTTGGCTCGCGCCGGCCGGCCCTCCTTTGGTCAGGACGAACGGAAGATCGAACACCTCCAGCGCGCCGGTGACGGTCAGGAACAGGTTCAACTGGATGACCGGCTTCATGTTCGGCAGCGTAATCCGCCAAAACGTTTGCATGGCCCCGGCGCCGTCGATTTTGGCCGCTTCGTACATGTCGCGGGGGATCGCCTGCAAAGCGGCGATGTAAATCACCATGTTATAGCCCATGAACCGCCACAGCCCGGTCGAAGCGAGCGAATAGTTGACCAGGCCGGCCGTGCCGAGCCAGCTCGTTTCGCCGAGTTTGGCCAGCCCGATGCTTTGCAGGAACAGGTTCAGCGAACCCTGGGTCGTATCGAAAACATAGCCGAACATAAAAGCGACGGCCACGGCGTTCATAATGTAAGGCAGGAACAGCAGCAGCCGGAAAAAGTTCCGGCCGCGCAGCCTGCTGTTCAAAATCACGGCGAAGTAAATCGCGATGATATTTTGGATGATGCCCATAACAAAATAGGCGAAGTTATGGGCGAATACGCCGAATATGTCCGGGTTGGTAAACACTTCCCGGTAATTGGCCAGCCCGACCCACGGCTTCTCCGGGCTGTACCCGTCCCAATCGGTGAAGCTGAACATGACCAGCTTCAGCGCGGGATAGTAGGTAAACAGCAGGAGCAAAGCGAGCGGGACGAGTAAAAACGAGACGATAATGATATTTTTCTGCGCTTTATAAGACAGCGTTCCAAACATGCCGTTCCCCTTCTTTCTTAGTAGCCCAGCTCCTGCTTCGCTTTGGCCCAGGCTTTGTTCCATTTGTCGAGCACGGCCTGCGGGTCTTTGGCCAAGACGAATTCCTGGGCGATTGCCGGCAGATCGATTTGCGCCTTGTTGCGGATTTCGACTACCTTCGGATCATCGGGCGTGCCTTCCTGCAGCTCCACGCCGCTCGCCTGGAACTCGGCCAATTGGGACAACTTGGATTCGCGGCCTTCCAACGGAGAGATAAAGCCGGCGAAATCCTCGTAACCGGAATCCTCGAGCATCCATTTCAGGAAAGCCTTCGTCGCCTCCAGGTTTTTGCTGTCTTTGTTGACGGCGTAGAAGAAATCGGGGCTAAGCGCGGCTCTGCTCGCGCCCGAGTCATCGAACGGCAGCGGGAAAAACCCGATGTTGTCGGACTCCGCGCCGACGCCGATCACCTGGTTGATCACCCAGTTGCCCAGGAAGTACATCGCCATTTTGCCGTTCGCCAGGTCTTTTTTGGATTGCTCCCAGTTGGTGGAGTTGATGTCTTTTTCCAGGTAGCCTTTGTCGGCCAGCTCCTTGATGAGGGACATCGCTTTGCCGTACCCGTTATCCATCGTGAACGGAGCGTCCGTATTGATCACTTCGTTGGGGAAGTTGCTGTTGTTTTCAATCACCCTCGGCAAATCGAATACCCAGTTGTTCAGCGGCCATTTGTCCTTGAAGTTGGAGGCCAGCGGAATGACGCCGGTTTGCTTCAGCTTTTCGCAGGCGGCCAGGAATTCGTCCCAGGTTTTCGGGATTTCCGTAATGCCGGCGTCGGCGAACGCCTTTTTGTTGTAAACGATCCCGGACGTGGAGTTGCCCGTCGAAATGCCGTACAGCTTGCCGTCGTAAGATTTGAAATCCTTGAACGTAATTTCCGCGCTCAGTCCCAAATCGTCCAGCGGCGCGAAATATTTCGGCAAATCGGAGTTCGGAATGTCCGGGACGAACATCAGGTCCGGCAGCTCGCCGCTGGCCATGCGGACTTTGGCCTGCTGGTTGTAGTCCGTCTGGCTGGCTTCGAATTCAATTTCGATGTTCGGATACTTCTTGTGGAACCGTTTGACGTATTCGTCGTATTCCTTGCCGATCATGTCGGTGCGGTTGGTCAGAAAGGTCACCTTGCCGCTAAGCTGTCCGCTTGTGCCGCCCGATTTGTTATCTGCGGCGGTGGTTCCGTTATCCGGCGGCGGAGCTGTGTTCCCGCCGCCGTTCGCGCTCCCTCCGCCGCCGCACCCGGCCAGTACGGTTGCGAATGTAAAGATCAGCATGAAAGTCATCAGGAGTTGTTTTTTCAATGTGATCGCCCCTTTTACAAAGATATGTTAGCGCTTACAGATTGATTGTATCGCTTTGTTATAATAATGAAAATGTATTGTGTTATTATTTATTGTCTTTGTTTTGCTTGTTTTCGGCGGAGGAGTGGATGACAATAGATTATTTATATGATAGTTTCGGAATAAACATGGCGGTTATGTTGCTAACAAATAATATAACAAAAAATAACGATTATCGACTATAATAGGGTTCATAACTTACAACTTGAGGAGGGCTTATGAACAACCAACGATATGTGCTCGGCGATTGGCAATTCAAGGCGTTCGATGAAGCGGAGTGGCTGCCGGCGCGGGTTCCGGGAACGGTGCATACGGACCTGCGGCTGAACGGGCTGATTCCCGACCCGTTTTATGGCACGAATGAGCATGAGCTGCAGTGGATCGACAAGAAGGATTGGGAATATCAAACTTCGTTTGAACTGCATGAAGGGTGGGCGAAGCTGCCGCGAATCGAAATCGTGTTTGAAGGGTTGGACACGTATGCGGACGTTTCGGTGAACGGCCGGCATGTTTTGTCGGCCGACAATATGTTCCGCTCCTGGCGGGCGGACATTAAAGCGCTGCTCAGCGAAGGAACGAATACGGTCACGGTGCGCTTCCGTTCCCCGATCGCCGAAGATTTGCCGAAGCTGGAGCGGCTAGGTTACGATTTGCCGGCTTCGAACGACCAAGCGGAGCTGGGCGGGCTTGGGGACCGCAGAGTCAGCGTATTTGCCCGCAAAGCTCCTTACCATTACGGCTGGGATTGGGGACCGCGGCTGGTGACGTGCGGCATTTGGCGGGAAGCCCGGATCGAAGCGTGGGGCGGTCCGGTCATCCGCGATGTGTTCATCCGCCAGGACCGCGTTGCGCCGGAGGCTGCCGAATTGGCGGCGGTTGTGGAGGTGGAAGCGGCCGCCGCGTGGGAAGGCCGACTGCGCGTCTCCGCCGGGGAAGCGGTATGGGAGCGGCAGGTTGCTCTGAAGCCGGGACTGCAGGAGGTGGAGCTGCCGCTGACCTTGGCGCAGCCGAAGCTGTGGTGGTGCCGGGGCTTGGGGGAGCCGGCGATGTATACGTTTAAGGCGGAGTTGATCGGCGCGAATGGTACGCTGGAAGCCGACGCGGCGGTGCGAACGGGCTTGCGCGAAATCAAGCTGGTCCGCGAGCAGGACGAGGCGGGAGCTTCCTTCCGCTTTGAACTGAACGGCGTCTCCGTGTTCGCCAAAGGCGCCAACCATATTCCGAACGATAGCTTCGTGACGGAGGTGACGGCGGAGCGCTACCGGCATGAGATCGCTTCGGCCGCCGCAAGCGGCATGAACATGCTGCGCGTCTGGGGCGGCGGGATTTACGAGCAGGATGTTTTTTACGAATTGTGCGACGAATACGGGCTTTTGGTGTGGCAGGACTTTATGTTTGCTTGCAGTATGTACCCGGGAGACGCGGAGTTCCTGGAAAATGTCGCCCGGGAAGCGGAGCATAATATCAAACGGTTGCGCAATCATCCGTGCATCGCTTTGTGGTGCGGCAACAACGAGATCGATTCGGCCTGGTCGCATTATGCGGAAAATGCCGGCTGGGGCTGGAAGGAAACCTATGCGGCCGATGTTCGCGAGCGGATTTGGGCCGATTATGAGGCCGTATTCCACGATATTTTGCCGCGGGCGGTGGAACGGCTGGCGGGCGGGATCGCTTACTGGCCGTCCTCGCCGCTGCGCGATCTGACGGGCGACGCGGACCAGCACGCCTATAAGGTGTCCGGCGAAGGCGATATCCATTATTGGGGCGTGTGGCACGCGGTCGAGCCGTTCGCCAATTACAACACCCGGATCGGCCGGTTTATGAGCGAATACGGTTTTCAATCGTTCCCCGAGCTGGATTCGGTACTGAAATACGCGCCGGAAAGCGCGCTGGAGCTGGAATCGGACATTATGCTGGCGCATCAGAAAAACGGCCGGGGCAATCAGCTCATCAAGGAATACATGGACATCTATTTGCCGGTGCCGCGGGATTTCAAGGCGTTCCTGTACATGAGCCAGGTGCTGCAGGCGGAGGCGATCCGCACGGCGATCGAGGCGCACCGCCGGAACAAGCCTTATTGCATGGGCACGCTGTATTGGCAGATGAACGACTGCTGGCCGGTCGCCTCCTGGGCGGGCATGGATTATTACGGCCGCTGGAAAGCGCTGCAGTATGCGGTGCGCCGCAGCTTCGGAGACGTGATGCTGTCGGTGTACGAACCGGAAGACGGCAAAATTGCCGTTAGCATCGTTTCCGACAAACGGGAAAACGTTTCGGGAAAGCTGCGCCTAACGCTTTACGATGTGGGCGGCGGAGTGCTTAAAGAAACGGTACAGGAGGTTAATATTGCGGCGGATTCCGCCAAGGAGGCGGTCTCTTTCGCAAGGGAAGCTTGGCTGGAAAACCGCGACCCGCGGCAGGTTGTCCTGCTCGCCAGCCTGGAACTGGACGGGGCACCTGCGGACAGCAAGCCGTTTTACTTTGTTTCCGGCAAAGACCTTATTTTGCCAGCGGCGCAAATCGAGGTGCGGGAAACGCCGGGCAGCGGCGGCGGCAAGTATACGCTTGTGAGCGGCGTACTGGCGCGTCAGGTTTGGATCCAAGCCGAACGGGAAGGCATCTTCTCCGACAATTACTTTGATATGATGCCTGGCGTGCCGGTGACCGTGGAGTTCCACCGGCGCGGCGCGGCCGCGGATGATGAGGCGTTTGTTCCGGGAGCTCCGGGGGAAATCCGGATCCGGTCCATGGCCGATTTTGTATAGGTACGGCTATCTTACAATTTATAGAAGTTCGACTCTCGATTTTACCGTGCTATAATAAACAGATAGAAAACCGTGCTTTTGTAAAACGGGAATAAAATCGAGGTAAAAAGATGCGAAACATATTTTCATCCAGTCGCTACAAAATCGTTGAAACGTTCGTGCTGATCGGCGTGAAATTGCTGTTGCTGCGGTACTTTTTTTACGGCGGCTTCCATCCGGCGGGACTGCCCGGCGAGCTGCTGTCGGTGCTGGCCCTCCTCTGCCTGGTGGAGCTGGTGACGCCGGCCAAAGGCAAATGGTGGACATTTTTCGGATTTAATTTTGTCCTGTCGTTCATTCTGTTTGCCGCCACGGTGTACTTCGCCTACTTCGGGACAGTGCCGACTTATAAGGTGCTTAGCGGACTGGGCCAGGTGCCCGAGGTGAAAGCGAGCATCGGCGCTTTGCTTCGGCCGGGGCAGTTTCTGTATTTTGCCGATCTGGCGGTGTTGCTCCTGATCAAAATCATCGGGCTTGTCCGCCGCGGCGGGGCATTCCGTTCAGGGCGGCCGCAGGGAACTTTAAGTTTCGGCACCCGGACTTCGCGGGGAGGGCTGAACTTCCGCACCGACCGTCCGCGAGCAGGGCTGGTTTGGAAGGTGGGAGTCGCCTTTATCCTGATCGCCAGCCTGCTGCTGTCCGGGCTCTACATCCGCGCGGGCAAAGGGATCGATAACGAGCTGGTGCGGGCCGAAAGCGTCGGCTTCCTCAATTTCCAGGTGGACGCGGCCATCCGCGACCAGGAAGAGGAACGGATGATCGCGGCAGGAAATTTGCAGGAGACGATCGCCAAGATCCGGCAGCTGCAAAGCACGTACCCTTACCGGGCGGATACGGGAGAAGCGGGGGGATCGGCTGGCGCTGGCGCTATGGGTGCTTCGGATAAAGCGGGAACCCCGGCTACCGGCGGAACGGGCGTTGCGGGAACCCCAACTGCGGAAACTACGGACGTAAAAAGTCCGGAGGCTACGGGCAATACTGGCGCTACAGGCACTGCAAACACTTCGGCCGTTGCGGCTTCTTCGAAAGCGGCTCCCGACTTTTTCGGATCGGCTCAGGGGATGAACCTGATCGTCGTGCAGATGGAGTCGTTCCAGAACTTCCCGATCAACCTGACCCTGAACGGGCAGGAGGTCACGCCGGTGCTGAACAAGCTGGCCAAGGAAGGGTTCTACTTCCCGCACGTATTCCAGCAGATCGGGCCGGGCAATACCTCGGACGCCGAGTTCATGTCCAACACGTCGATTTATCCGACGGCCGCGGCCGCGATGTCGACGAGCTTCGGCGACCGCCAACTGCCGAGTCTGCCGCGGCTCTTGCAGGGGCACGGGTACGTGGCGAATACGTTCCATATCAATAATGTGACGTTTTGGGACCGCAACAAGCTGTACCCGGCGCTCCATTTTGACAAGTATTATGACAAGCCGTACTATACGAACGATCATTTTAACGACTTCGGGGCCTCCGACGAGGAGATGTACCGGGTGGGCGTAGAGAAGCTGGCGGAAATCAAGGCGCAGTCCAAGCCGTTTTACGCTCAGTTTGTGACGACGTCGAGCCATTCTCCGTTTGTCGTGCCGCAGGACCGCCGGCATATCCAGCTGCCCGCCGACATGGAGGGGACGATGCTGGGCAATTACATCCAGGCCGTCAACTATACCGATTACGCGATCGGGACATTGATCGACCGTTTGAAGCAAGCCGGCTTATGGGACAATACGATGCTGGTGTTTTACGGGGATCATTTCGGTTTACAGCCGAATGACGTCAGCGCCGGGGAGATCCGCGAAAAGCTCGGCATCGCTTATGACGAGCGGATCAGCCGCTTCAACATTCCGCTGATCGTCCATGTACCCGGAGCGAAGAGCGGGCAGGTCGTGGAGCGTACCGGCGGCCAGGTCGACATTCTGCCGACGATCGCAAACCTGCTCGGCGTTTCGCTGGCGGACGAAGGTTTTACCGCATTGGGCCAGGATCTGCTCAACATCGACCGGAACGTGATCGGCATGCGCTATTATTTGCCGACCGGATCGTTTTTCAACGATGAGGTGATGTTCGTGCCGGGTCAAGGCTTCGACGACGGCACGGCCGTGTCGCTGAAGACGCTGCAGCCGGTGACGGATATCTCACCTTACCGCGGCGACTACGATTATGTCACGGAGCTGATGAAGCTCTCGGACGAATACGTGAAGCTGCTTCCCAAGCGGGGGCAGTGAGACGCAAACAGCCCTGAGGCATATGCCTCAGGGCTTTCCTGTAAAAGCTGACCGGAAATCTAACGGTTGTAGCAGCGGCTATTTTCCGAAAAAAGCCCCTTTCGAAATTCTAACGGTTGTGAACGCCGTTATTTGCCTGAATCAAGGCATAAATAGCCGGATTTCAGTGAAATAAGCGCTATGGCAACCGTTAGATTTTGAAATCAACGTTTTTGGAACAAATAACGCTTGTGGCATCCGTTAGAAAATTTGTATGGATAGAGAATGTATCTTTGTCAGATCAGATTTGATGCAACGCTAGTGCCTAACCGCTTAATTTTGACGAAATGCCGAAATAAGGTTGGTTACTTCGGTCCGTTAGCCCGCCCCGGGTACTTCGAATCGTTTTGTCCAACAACTGTCCAGCCCCTGTGCAACACCTGTGTAATACTCGTGCAATACTCGTGCAATACCCGTCTAGCCCCGATTCCGGTTTTTGACCCCCAAAATAAGCGCAAAAAAGGGCGTTATTTCCTGCGGTTTTGAGGTTTTGCACACAATAGTGGAAAATTATTCCTTTATTTGCGTGGCGGGTAAGGCCATTTGCCGGTTATTCGCTCCGATAGAGAAAATAAGAATAAAAAATTCCACTATTGCCGTCAGCGCGCACCCAATTGCCGAAATAGGAGCAAAAAGTTCCTCTATTTTCCTCGAATGAGTTTAGACAGGGGGGAGCTTTAGACGATGGATTTAAACGGTGCGCCGCCCCGCCAAAGTGACGGTTAAGTCAATATCCTGTACTTGCTGTGCACGCTGCCCGAGATGAGCTCGGGGAGTTCCCGGAGCTGCTGTTCGTACGCTTCCTGCGTCAGGCTCCCCTGCTCCAGCCGCTGCCGCAGCTGCTCCTGCATTTCCTTGACTTGCAGGGCGATGACGCTGTCTGCGTCCTGGCCATGGGCTTCGGCGATATCGGCCAGCGACCGGCCTTCAAGCAGGGAATCGTAGATCTCCTTGTCCGAAGAGACGCCAAGCACATCGTTCAACTCACTCTGGGGGCTCAGCGTTGCGGTGCTAAGACTGGACGCCTTGGAGGCTTGAGCCGCAAAGGCGATGCTGGCCAGGTAACCGGACAAGCTTGGGGTGATGGTAATGACAACGGCCATGGTGCCGACGATGACGACTTTTTTCAGTTTCATATGAGAGATCCTCTCCGATCGGGTAGTTGGATTGCTGTTTGAATTTGTCATAACTATTATTATTACGAATAAGCCCTTCAAGAAGTTTCAGCTGCTTTTCCGGATTCAGGGTGGTGTTGGTGCAAGAGTAGTCGGTATAATGGGTTTCATGAGCTGTCCGGACAGAGGCCAAACGGCAGGGGGAAGCGGATTTATTTTCAAAGCAGGAGGGAATGGTGCGGTTATGACGGAACAAATGACGGAACAAATGATGGTCCGGTCGATCAATGTGGGAAAACCGGTGCAGGTGGAGCATCACGGCAAGGAAATCGCGACAGGGATATACAAAACCCCGGTTTCCGGTCCGCTGTATCTGTCGGCGATGAATTTTGCGGGGGACGGTCAGGCCGATCTCGTTCATCATGGCGGTACGGATAAAGCCGTTTGCGTTTATCCATTCGAAAGATACGCGTATTGGGAGCGGGAGCTAGGGAAGACGCTGGCTTTCGGCGCTTTTGGCGAAAATTTAACGACGGAGGGGATGCTGGAGGACGATATTTGCATCGGAGATATGTTCCGGCTGGGCGAGGCGGTCGTGCAGGTCAGCCAGCCGAGACAGCCATGCTTCAAATTGGGCGTCAAACATGGAATGCCCGAGCTCCCCTTGAAAGTCCAGCAGACCGGTTATACCGGCTACTACTTTCGGGTGGTACAGGAGGGACAGGTCGTTCCCGGCGATTCGCTAATATTGACCGAAAGGCATCCTGCGGGCGTGACGCTGTCTTTTGCCAATCGGATCATGTTTTTGGACAAAGAAAATGCCGATGGTCTGAAGCGCATTTTGGAGGTGGACGCACTATCGGCCAGCTGGCGCGAGACGTTGACCGTCCGGCTTCAGCGGGCAGAAGCCTAGTGAACGGACGGAGCGGAAAAATACATATGCCGATTTAACCCGCCGAGGAAGATCCGCTTTCCCTTTTTTGAAAAGGGAGGGCGGATCTTTTGCTTCATCTAATGCCGGTGAAACCGAACCATACCGCCAAAATTTTTTTTTGGCAAAAACCCAAAAACGGAAACTTTTTTCCGTTCCGGTTCGTCTTTGATTAGTGAGGAATGATTTTCCATATGATGATTAGGAGTTTGGAGGATGAGTTCGTGAAAAAAATCTGGACTGGAATTTTTGCTGCGATAATAGCGGTTCCGCTGCTGCAACCGCCGCCTGCTCAGGCGGCCAAACCGATCTCCGTCTATATTGACGGCAGCCGGCTGGCGACAAAGCAGGCGCCGATTGCCATTAAAGGCCGGGTAATGCTGCCAATGCGTGCTATTTTCGAAGCGCTGGGCGCATCGATCAATTGGAACCAGAAATCGCAAACGGTAACGGCGAAAAAGAACGGAAAGACGATCAAGCTCAAAATCAAAGCGAAAACGGCGACCATCGGCAACAAAACCGTAAAACTTGATGTTCCGGCGCAAAACTTAAGGGGCACAACGATGGTTCCCGTACGTTTCGTCACCGAGGCGCTGGGTGAAAAAGTGGGTTATACCAACAAAACGAAAATCGTCACAATCACCACGTCGGGCTCCCGCGGAAGTGGCGGCAACGGTGGCAATAGTGGCAACGGTGGTAACGTCGGAGGCGGCGGCAACGTGACCTTGCCGAGCCCGGTAGCCAACGTTTCAGCGCGTGACATCGGGGACAACGGGGACGGCCGCGACTTGGAAGTCCGTTTCTCCAAAGCCTACAACGAATCGAATATAGACCATTACCGTGTTCTGATCGTTAAATCGGCCAATTCGTCTCAATTCGGTCTGGCTGCGGCGCGAAACGTAACTTCAGGAAACTATACGACCCTGTATCCTAACGGTTCGGATCAGGTGCTCACGCTTACGTCCAACTCGCGGGATGTGGACGGTGATTATATCCGGGAAGACCAATCTTATGTCGCGATCGTATTGTCGGTAGGAAAAACGAGCGGCCAAATTGCCATGTCGAGCACTTCACAGGTCGTTACGCTGCAGCGTGACTCGTCGGTAGCGGCGCCTACGAATGTCAGAGTCTCCGATATCGGCGATTACGGTGACGGCCGCGATCTGCGCGTCGAGTTTACCCGGGCGCAAAATGAGAGCGACATTGCGAACTACCGTGTGTTCGTCGTGAAGACTGCGGACGCGAACAAATTTGACCTAAGCAAGGCAAACAACGTGTCAAATTCTTATTCAACGGTCGTATACAAGTCCGGGAGCAGCCAAACGCTTAGCGTGGATCTTACTTCGTCTTCCCGCGACACGTCCGGGGATTATATCAAAAACGGAACAGCGTACACCGTATTTGTGATGTCGGTCAGCAACAATACGGGCGTTAAAGCCAACAGGCTGTCGGCGGCATCTTCTTCAATCAGGCTGGATAGCGGCTCCTTGAATTACCCCGTAGTCACCGATGTGGAGGACGTGAACGATTATGGGGACGGCCGGGATTTGCAAGTGAGCTTTTCAAAAGTGAACGATGAGGCCAAAATCGGCTCTTACCGGATTTTTGTCGTGAAAAGCAAAAACTACAGCGACTTTACCCTGTCGAAGGCGAATAACGTATCGAGCTCCAATTATACCCAGGTCAGCAAAACGGGGTACAACATTAACGATTACCGCTTGTCCTCCAGCGCCAGGGACGTCGACGGAGATTATATCCGCAATGATGTAAATTACCGGGTGTTCGTCATGGCGGTAGGAAACGGGTCAAACGCCAACGTCCTGTCCTCGGCATCAAGCTCGATAACGCTGGTTAACGGCTACAGCGGAGGCAATAACGGCAGCGGCAAAAACGGTAAGGTTGATATCGTTTCGAATCTGACGGTCAGTGACGTGGACAATTATGGGGATGGCCGCGATCTGCGGGTAGAGTTCTCCCGGGCTTCGGATGAGTCGTACATCGACCAATACCGGATTATGGTCGTCAAATCGTCGAATGCGAGCAGCTTTACTTTGTCCAAGGCGAATGATGTTTCCAGCAATAACTATACGCGCGTCTACAAGGGCGGAAAAACGTTGTCGCAGGTGCTGAGCTCAAGCGCCCGTGACGTCAACGGAGATCTGATTAAACAGGATGTAAGTTACAAGGTGTTTGTCCTGTCGGTAGGCAAAAGCGGTTACTCCAACGCGCTGTCCTATGCATCCAGCGAGATTACGCTGAAGAATGACAAAAGAGCGGGGACCGTTTCGAATCTGAAGGTCAGCGATGTGGCGGATAACGGCAACGGCAGTGACCTGCGCGTCGAGTTCACCCGGGCTTCGGATGAATCGTACATCGACCAATACCGGATTATGGTTGTCAAATCGTCGAAGGCGGGCAGCTTTACTTTGTCCGATGCGAATAACGTTTCCAGCAATAACTATACGCGTGTCAACAAAGGCGGAACTACACTGACGGAAGTACTAAGCGCAAGCGCCCGTGACGTTGACGGGGATCTGATTAAAGAAGGCGTAAGCTACAAGGTGTTTGTCCTGTCGGTAGGCAAAGGCAGCTCGGGAACGAACGCGCTGTCGAGTGCATCGAGCGACATTACGCTGACGAAGCAAGTTACCATTGGGGCCGTTTCGAACCTGACGGTAAGCGACGTGGGCAATAATGGCAACGGCAGTGACCTGCGCGTCGAGTTTACCCGGGCCTCGGATGAGTCGTACGTCGATCACTACCGGATTATGGTCGTCAAATCATCGAAGGCGGGCAGCTTTACTTTGTCCAATGCGAATAACGTTTCCAGCAATAACTATACGCTTGTCAACAAAGGCGGAAATACGTTAACCAAAGTGTTGGATTCGAATGCTCGTGACGTTGACGGGGATCTGATTAAAGAAGACGTAAGTTATAAGGTATTCGTCCTGACGGCAGGCGGCGGCAATTACTCAGGCACAAACGCGCTGTCCGCAGCATCCGGAGAGATCACGTTACCTAAGAAAGCCAATATTGAGGCTGTTTCGGACCTGAAGGTCAGCGATGTGGGAGATAAGGGGAACGGCAGTGACCTGCAGGTATCGTTTACCCGGGCCTCGGATGAGTCATACGTCGATCATTACCGGATTATGGTCGTCAAATCATCGAAGGCGGGCAGCTTTACTTTGTCCAAAGCGAATGACGTTTCCAGCAATAACTATACGCGTGTTATCAAAAGCGGAAATACACTGACGGAAGAACTGAGCGCAAGCGCCCATGACGTTGACGGGGATCTGATTAAAGAAGGCGTAAGCTATAATGTGTTCGTCCTGACGGTAGGCAGCGGCAATTACTCGGGCCCGAACGCCTTGTCTTCGCCATCCAGCGCGATTACTTTGAAGACTGAAGTTAAAGTCATAGAGGCCGTGACCGGATTGCATTTCGACATCATCGGGAATAAGGGCACAGTTAACGATATCTCCGTTGGATTCAATAAGTTGAACGACGAAAGCAAAGTGGAGGAGTACCGAATTATGGTCGTGCCGGCAGCCAAAGCCGCAAGCTTTAAAGTGGCGGATGCCAACGACGTAACGCTTACGGACAATTACACCCAGGTAAAACCGAACGGGTCCAATGTCCAGCTCACACTGCAGAAAGACAAAGACGCATCCGGCGATCCAATCAAAGCAGGGACGAATTATCGGTTGTTCGTGCTCACGGTAACGAAAGCGGGCTCCGGATACGAAAATGCTTTGTCCGCCGCGTCAAATCAATTTACTTTACCAGCGAATTCGGAGGAGGTAACGGTTCCGAAAGTAAGCCAGGCGTCGGTACAAGCCGATGGTTCCGAGATATCGGTGAGCTTCACTGCGCCGCAAGGCGATGAATATATCGCTTCCTACGTTATTTTCGCCGTTCCATCCGGCGGTTCCATCGATCTTGCGTCGGCTAAGGCGTCTATGGATAAAGGCACTAAGGTACTCAAAGCAGGACCGTTTACCAACATTAAGCTTACTCAGGATTTCGCAGGTCAAGCGATTAACAGTCAGTCGGCCTACAGCATCTATTTTTTGTCGGTACCCGATATGACAAATGCGAAGCAATATAATTTATCCGCATCTTTTGCCTATCCGAAGGTCCAGGCAGCCCAGCCTGCAAGAACGGCGAAGCCGACCAAGCAAGCGAAGTGATGCCGTGCCAGGCAGGATAATAATCAAGACCAAAGAGCGGCCCAATATTTTGGGCCGCTCTTCGTGCGTTGGATTAAACTTACGGAATTTGCGGCAACCGTTTGACATTCTTTTCAAATTTTATGTACCCTAGTAAGAAAAACACCTATCGCTATACCTTCAAAGAAGACAGACCGCGTTCAGCGATAGTTTGCGATTGTATTTTAAGGACACGCAGGGAAAAGAAACGGGAGCCGCATGATGGGGAATTTGTACGAATATGTTCGGGCGGAAGGAACGCTCGACGACAGCAAAATACGGAGAAGAGAGCCGCTTTACCGGGGGATGAACGGCAGGTTTGTGGAGCGCTTTTATCCGGCGAAGGGGCAAAGCTGCATTTTTAAGCCGTTAACGAACGGCGAGTCGATCGATCGTGAAATTTGGGTGTATAGACATGTGCTGCCCTTTTTCCCGCCGATTTATCCGCAGATGCTGGCGACCTCCGGGGAGGGCAAGGGAGCGGCCGGCTGGGCGATTTTTGAGGATCTCGGCGCCCTGGGACACGCGTATCGATTGGAGAATGCTTTGAAGGTTGCACAGCGGATGGCGTGGTGGCATAGCCTTCCGGCGGCCGAATGGAGCGGTTTGTCCATGCAGGGGCCCAAGCCCGGCATCGAGACCATCGCCGCCGAGCTTTTGGACCGGCAAAACGAGGCCGCCGCAGTTTTAAGCGAGCTTGGGCTTGGCCAGCCGGCGGGAATATTCGCCGCGGCCCGCGCGGCTCGCGCGGGGGAGCGGTTTGGCGGACCGCGGGTGTTGTCGCACGGCGATCTCCACCAAGGGAATTACGCCGTCACGGACGAGGGGCGGCTGTATATTTTGGATTGGGAACACGCCCACCTGAGCTCTCCGTTTTGGGATCTCTTTCACCTGATCGATATGTCGCATCCGATGTTTGCCAAGCGTATGACCGCTTCCGACCGGGAGCGGATTCTTGGCGAGTACCTGGGACAAGCCCGGCTTTACGGGGCCGAGTGGGAGCGGGGGGCGTTCGTCCGCGAATACGGGAGCTTTGCCGCGCTTTTCGCCCTTTGGATGCTGCTGCTGATTCAAAGCGATCTTAAGCGGGCGGAATGCGTTTGGCCCCGGGAACGGCTGCTGGCGCAGCAGGAAGAAACGGCGGCCAATTTGGCCGGCTGCATGGTTCTTATGGGCAGTTAGCGCAAGCTTGGATAGATGGAAGTTTGCAAGCATCACAACACAAGGTAATTGACACAGAAAATAAGGCGGGATCATATGAAAAAAGTCGGTTTGGTCATGCGGAAAATCCAGTTTACGGAAGCGCAGGGGCCTCGCGTGTTTGCGGAACGGCTGCGCAACATCGCGGCGGAGCTTGGCGTCGAGATCGTGTTTATTTCTCCGGAGCGCCATGTCAGCGGACATGACTGGATTCCGGGTTACGAGCATGAAAAAGGGGATTTGGTCAACTATGACATCGTGCTGGACCAAATTTACGCAGAGGGGATCGAGCACGTGATCTATACGGTCTCCGGGTTTACGTTTCTCAAAATGTTCATCAAAAACAGCGTGCTGTTCCCGCACAGCTTTCCCGATCCGGCGCTGACCGGCTACGAAATGATGAAGCCGTTTTACGGGATCGTGGACAAGGCGGTCGTGCAGACGGAGTTTTTGTGGCGGCAGCTTCGTGACGTGTTCGGGGTGACGGACGTCGACGTGATCCCGATCGGCTTTGACGAGACGCTGGCGCGGAAGCATTTTGATCCGGCGGCCATCGTGGACAACCGGGTGCTTTGGATCGGCCGGGACGAGGAGAACCGGCGCCCGGATCTGGTGCTGGAGTATGCGCGGCAGAACCCGGACAAAGATGTCGTCATGGTTTTCGGCGGGGCGCGTTACCGGGAGAGTGTGAAAAAATACGACATCCCCGGCAACGTAACCCTGAGGTTCGCTTTGTCCCAGGATGAGATTTTCGCCTTGATGAATTCAGCCAAGGTGTATTGGAGCTGCTCGAAATTCGATACCTTTGCCATGCCGCTGACGGAAGCGCTGGCGATGGGGAAAATCGTCGTCAAACCCGAACATCCCTGCTACGACCATATCAGCTCCCGCCACGCCTTTGCGGGCAACGAGCAAAACTGGTTCGAGCTGGTCAATATGGCGGCGGCCGCGCCGCAGAGATTCTCCGCCGACAACCGCGAGTACGCCTTTGCGAAGTTTTCGGCCACGGTGATGAAGCGGGGCTACCGGGACTTTTTTGCGGGGTGGTTGAAATGAGCGGACGGATGGCACATAGCGCCCTGGGTCACCGGCTTGAGGAGTTGGCTGCGAGCGGCTGGCCGCCGCGCGAATCGCGGCGTCTAGGCTCCTGGCAGCTTCGAGCCAATGGCGGCGTAACGAGGCGGGCCAACAGCGTGCTTGCCGCAGGCCCGTTCCCGGAAGGGGATTGGTTGGAGGAGGCGGAGCGTTTCTATCGCGACCGGGGGCTGCCGCCTTGCTTTCATGTGAGCGATTTTTCGCCTCCGGAGTTGGATATTCTGCTCGCGGCTGCGGACTATGAAGAGGCGATGCACTGCCTGATGCTGGCGGCTTCCTGCCGGGAAATCATAAACCGCGCCGCAGACTTGGGGCTTGTTTGCTCCGCTATGGCCGCGGCGGAAGGGACAGAGGAATTCCGTTTCCCTGGAACCGGGGTCATCCTTGCGCCGGAGGTGAGCGAGCCGTGGTTGGACGATTTTTTACGGATGGAAGGGTTTCCCGAATCACGGCGTGAAGGCTACAGGTCGATCTTTGCCGCTATGCCTTCCCCTAAAGCGTTTGTTGCGATCGTAGATCAAGCGGAGCCCATAGCGGTGGCCACGGCGGTGGTCGAGGCCGGCTGGGCCGGAATCAGCAATGTTATCGTCGATCCGCGCCACCGCCGCAAGAGAGCGGCCGCCCGGATGCTGCTTGCCCTCGCGGCCTGGTCGGCCGAAGCGGGGGCGGAAGGCATGTATCTCCAGGTGCTTGAGAAGAACGCCCCGGCGCTGGAGCTCTACGGGAAACTCGGTTTTGCCGCCGTGTCGGGATATCATTACCGGATTGGCAAATAGCGGGAAAAGGGAGAGTTCGATCGTGCGATCTTTTGGCCGCTCATTGCGAGCATCCGCTTGGGGGCTGCAAGCAGGAATGTTCGGGTGGGCGGACGAATACATTTTCAGGAAGAGCAGACTTGATCTAAGGGTATCCTTGGAACGGCAACCGTGATTTCCACTCACAATGTAAGCGCTTCGACAAAATCCACTGACGAAACGGAGGCTTTGCGATGACATTGGCCGAGCAGTTGGGATATGAACCGGGAGCGAAGCTGCTGATCGTTAACGCCGATGACTTCGGCATGTGCCATGCCGAAAACGCGGCTATCATGCAGCTGCTTGAGGAAGGGGCCGTATCCTCGGCCACCGTGATGATTCCTTGCGGCTGGGCCAAGGAGGCGGCGGCCTGGAGCGCCGCGCGTCCCGAACACGATGTCGGCGTGCATTTGACGTTTACCAGCGAATGGAGCGGCTATAAATGGGGACCGGTCACGAGGAACGGCGATGTCAGCACGCTTGTGACGGAGGAGGGGTATTTTCCCGCCGATATCGCCGCGTTTGAACGGCAGGCCGCACGCCATCACGTGCGCCTGGAGATGGTCAACCAGGTTGAAACGGCGCTGGCGCTGGGGCTTGCGCCAACCCACCTCGACAACCATATGGGCAGTTTGTACGGCCTTGCGACCGGACATCATTTCCTTGATGCAGCGTTTGAGGTTTGCGCCCGCTATGAGCTGCCGTTCCGCATGCCTCGCGCGCTGCCCGATCTCGGCAAGCTGCCGGCGGAAGCCGCCGCAATGGCCCGGCAAGCCGCCGAGCTCGCCGACCGGATGGGCGTCGTGATCCTCGACCATTTGATCGGCCTTCCCTTCGGCAAGCAGCCGGGGGAAACGTACGAAAGCTATAAACGGGACATGATCCGTGTGTTGCGGTCCCTGCAGCCCGGCGTTTCCGAGTTGATTATTCATCCGGCTTTGGCGTCGGAGGAATTGAAGGCTATTCACGGGGAATGGGAGAAGCGGCAGTGGGATTTTGACTTGTTTCGCGATCCTGAGGTGCGGGAAACTATCCGTTCGGAAGGGATCGTCATGATCCGGTGGCGGGATTTGCGGAAGCTGCAGCAACGACGTTAGGGCGGGTGAACGGCCCGGAACGGTTGAAGCGCATTAACCCAACGGGGAGGGGAACGGATGAAGCGATCCAACGCCAGGGCATCCGGACCGGAGCTGCGGATAGTGGCCTACAGCTCGGGCAATCTGGCCGTGAATCTGCTGTCGCAAGCGTTTGCGGCCTATCTGGTCTATTATTATGTGGATGTGCTTGGCGCGCGCCCGGCGTGGATCAGCCTGGCCATGGTGGCGCATGGCGCCCTGAACGCGGTGCTGAACCCGCTCCTCGGCCATATGTCCGACCGGACGCGGACGCGCTTCGGGAGGCGCATCCCTTATATCGCGTTCGGGCTGCTTCCGCTGGCCGCGGTTTTCGCCGCCCTTTGGATCCCCCCGGCGGCGGGCGACGCCGTTCTTCCTTATTTCGTCGCGACCGTCTTTTTGTACGATGCGCTGTTCGTAACGGTTGTGCTGAATTATTCCGCCTTGTTCCCGGAAATGTTCCCAACGATGGAGGAGCGCGCCTATGTTTCGTCATGGCGGCAGATGCTTGGCATCGTCGGCATGATCATCGGCGTCGCGCTCCCGCCGCTGGTGTACTCGCAAATCGGCTTCGGGGCCATGGGCGCGGTGTTTGCCGCGGTCGCCGCCGCCTTTTTGGCTATGTCGCTTTGGGGAAGCCGGGAGACGAATCCCGGCTCCCTCCAGGCGTCGTTCCGCCTGCCGGCGGCCATTCGCCATACGCTCACCAACCGCGCTTTTATGCTGTACGTCCTCGGCAGCTTTCTCGTCCAGTTTACGTTTGCGCTGCTGCCCGCCGGGATTCCGTTTTTTACGAAGTATGTCCTGGAACGGGAAGAAAGCTTCAATACCGTGCTGCTCGGCGCCATATTCCTAACGGCCGTCCCGTCCGTATTCGCGTGGGGGCGGATCACGGCAAAATCGGGGCCGCGGCGGGGAATTATGGCGGCGGCCGGCTGCTATTTGATCGCTCTGCTCCCGTTTAGTCTCGTAACGGGAAACGTTAGCGTTATCGTTGCCGCCGCCGTCGGGTTCGGCCTGGCCGGGCTGCTGGTGCTGCTGGACGTGATGCTGTCCGAGGTGATCGATGAGGATGAGCGAAGGACGGGGGCCCGCCGAGAAGGAATGTATTTTGGAATGAACGGGTTTATCGTTCGCTGGGGGGTGTCCCTGCAGGCCGGATGCTTGGGCTTGATATTGGAGATGAGCGGTTACGCCGCGCATCAAGCGACGCAGCCCGGTTCCGTGATTTCCGGCATCCGCTGGATGATGAGCGGCATTCCCGCCGCCTCCATGCTGCTGGCCCTCTGCCTGTTTTACTTCTATCCAATCGGGAAAAGCCGGACCAAGCGACGCTGATCATAGACTCTACGCGGACTCTAACCGAAAGACGCTGACCGTTCCCCGTTCTCATCCAAATACGCCGAAGTATAAAAAAACGGCAAGGCCGAGAGGAACTTTATTCCGCCCGCCTTGCCGTTATCTTTTAAATCTAAGCCGAATCCATGTGATCCAGCGGCTTTATTTTTCGCTCCTTCAACAATTTTTCCATATCGGAAACGTTTAAAGGGCGGCTGTAATAAAACCCCTGAATTTGGTCGCAGCCATGCTTTTGCAGAAAATCGAATTGTTCCTTCGTTTCCACCCCTTCGGCCAAAACCGTCATGCCCAGCGACTTCCCCAATTGAATGATCGAGAGCAGCAGCAGGCTGTCCCGTTCGGAGAAAGGGGTTTCCTGGATGAACGCCCGATCGATTTTCAGTACCTGCAGCGGCAGGGACTTCAAATAGTTGATGGAGGAATAACCTGTGCCGAAATCGTCGACGGAGAGGGAAATTCCCCGCTCCTGCAAGGCGACCAGCGTTTCTTTGATGATCACCGGATTGTTCAGCAGCGACTCCGTGACCTCCAGCTCCAGATACTGCGGCGCCAGCCCCGTTTCCTTCAGCACGTTCTCGACGGTGCGCAAAAACTGGGGATGCCTGAATTGGACAGCGGATACATTTACGGAGATCGGCAGCTTCGGAAAGCCGTTGTCCTGCCATTGCTTGTTGGCCCGGCAGGCCTCGCGCAGCACCCATTCTCCCAACTCGACGATAAACCCGGTATCTTCGGCGATCGGAATAAACGTATTCGGCGGGATATAGCCCTGAACCGGGTCATTCCAGCGGATCAACGCTTCGTAACCGGTAAGGTTCACGGTGGCGGAGTCCACCTTGGGCTGGAAATGCAGTTCAAACTGCCCTTCCGCGAGCGCCCGGGCCATTTTTTGCTCTAAAGAAACACGTTCCAGCAGCTTGTCCATTAAGTAGTAGTCAAAATAGTGCGGTCCGTTAAGCGCTTCCTCCTTAGCTTCCTTAAGAGCAAGCTCGGCATGCTTTAACAATTGGGTAACATCGGGACCGTCGTCCGGGAAAAGGCTGATGCCCATGCCGAAACCGATTTGAATCTCTTCCCCGGCCAAAACGTAAGGCTCATGCAGCGCATCGCTCAGACCGAGCGCTAAAGTATGTATAAACAAAGGATCGGATATGTCGGAAACAAGCACGATAAATTCGTCGGCAAAGCTGCGGCACATCAACGTTTCTTCGGCGAAGGAGCTCCGCAGCCGGTCGGCGACCTGCCGGAGCAGTTCGTTTCCCGTGCTTTCCCCGTAGCTTTCATTGATATACCGGAACCGGTTCAGGTTGACGTGAAACACGGCCGCGGTTTTCTTCTCGGCTTCCGCCTTGAGGAGTTCAGCGTGCATCAATTCCCGGAAGCGGCTCATATTCAACAAATGGGTGATAGGAT
Source organism: Paenibacillus macerans (assembly GCF_900454495.1). NCBI lineage: Bacteria > Bacillati > Bacillota > Bacilli > Caryophanales > Paenibacillaceae > Paenibacillus > Paenibacillus macerans. The sequence goes on along the minus strand of NZ_UGSI01000001.1, from coordinate 4,551,839 downwards.
CCAAATTCGAGAGTTGGCGGATCTGCTCCGTAGAGGCTCTTCGTTCTTCTATCTCCTGGGTGACGTCTAACTGAAGCCCAATAAAATAGAGGGGTTGCCCATCCGAATCGAAAATGGGGCTAATGGTAAATTGGTTCCAAAAGGTGCTGCCGTCTTTCTTGTAGTTTTTGATCGTGACGGTTGACGATCGGCCGCTTAAGATCGCTTGGCGTATAACCTCCAACTGCCCTTTGTTCGTTTCCGCACCCTGAAGAAACCGGGGATTCCGCAGCAAAACTTCCTCGCGGGAATAACCGGTGATTTCCTCGAAGCCCCGATTTACGTATACGAGAGGGTTGTCCTGCAAACGAGGATCGGTAATCGCAAGCCCCACACCCATCAAATCGATGGCGCGCAGCAGCGCCGAGGCGTCGATGATTGACTCAAAACTGGATTGAAAGGCTAGCTGGTCGTCCACTTTTAAAAGCCTCCTCGAAATGAACCGCAAATGGTGTTAACAAGAACTCTGACGATGTCCGGCATACGGGAGAATATCCGTAACAAAACTTATATACTCATCATACATGCGTCATAAGGAGGAAAGCAATGGATTTCTTTAGTTACGGAAGTTCAGTCCATAAGCAGCTTTAGCAGCTGCGTCCGGTTGCTGGCCCCGACTTTTTGGAAAATCGAGCGCATATGTTTTTTGATCGTAACCTCGCTCAAAAACAACCTGGAAGCGATATCCCGATTGGTCAATCCTTCGGCGGCCAGCGCCGCAACCTCCTTCTCCCGGCGGGTTAAATCGGTGCGGGCGTAAATGACCTCCTCGGGCTTCGCTTTGGGGAGGTGCTCCAGGGAAGATCCCGGAGAAAGGAGGAGGTCTGCGGCAGACGGTTCCCCTAGTCCGGCCTCCGGTTCCCCGCCGTTTTCCCGGCCGCCGTATAAAGCCGTCAGCGCCAGCGGGTGTCCGTCGGTCTGTTTCCAGAGCCGGAAGATCAGTTCCTGGTCGGTGATGCCGCATCCGCGCAAATACGCAACAACGCTGCAGTAGTCCAAATTCCCCAAGGGCATCCGGTAAATGCTGCGTTTCCAGACCATGGAGTTCAGCCAATGCTCGGATAGCGGATTCCTCCCGGAGATGACGGTAAGACAGCCGGCTTTAATCTGCGGAAAAAAGAAATCGCGCAACCAGTCGTCCAGATCCTCTAGCAGTTCGTACGAATCGAGAAAGAGAATGGTCGGACCCGTTTCCGCTCTCCGCTGAATGGCTTCGATGGCGGCTCTGACGACAAAAGCGGGATCGGAAGAGGGAGGAAGCGTACCCAGAAGCCCGAGCTGCTTCAGTATTTGCCGGCAGAAATCAGCGGGCTTTGCCTTAAAACGGGCGGCATCCAGGGCAACGGTAGCGGCGCCTTGCCGGATGGCCTGTTTTTGGAATTCCTCGGCCAGGGCGCTTTTGCCGACCCCGGCGGCCCCATAGATGCTTATGATCCGTTCCATTTTCAAGTAGTGGCTCAAATAAACGGAAAAAGTCTCCAACTCCCATTCCCTGCCAAGCAAACGGGAGCCCCGCGCTGTGTCCGCCCTCTCATGCATTTGCATACTCATGGCTATTCACCCTCAAATTTCGTAGATATTTTCCATTTATCTTTAAGGATATCGTTGAATTATGTAAAGGAATAGTGACTTTTTGTATAGTCTTGTCGAAAAAGCGGGCTCTGAAAGTATACTTTGGGGTAATGTTCTCGGCTGTTATGACCATGATAAATTTGAATCTGTCGAATAGGAAGCTTCTGTGGTCTGGACTGCATTTAGCGAAACCTGAAGGGAGGCTGGATTTCGCCGCTTGCTGGCCGGCTTAGCTTGTTTAATAAAGAGGTGTTGCCATGAAACAGGTTCATATCGCCATGCTTGAGCCGGGGGACGTTTTGGCCGAGCCGATTTTGAATCAACGCGGAATCGTCATGTTGGGCCCGGGAACGGCGCTGACCGAAGTCCATATCAACCGTTTAAAAAAACTGGGGATCAAAGACGCGTGTATCGTCAATAAAGAGCCGCAGGAGAAAGGGCCTACAGCCAAAGCCGAGCTCCAATCTGCGCCAGCCGCCGAAGGCTCGCACACTCCCGTGCCTGTTCAGGAAATCAGAGATAAGTGGGAAAAGCGCCGGGAAATGAGGCAGGCCTTGATCCGGCTGGCCGACGCGGAGCTGGGGATCGGCCGGCCGTCGAGCCCGCAGATGGAGGAGCCGTTTCGCCGGATGTTCCGCAACACTTTATATGAGATTACGCGCCATGACGGGGTGGTTGACGGTTTGCTCCGCCTGGAGAGAGCCGACCCTTACTTGCTGGAGCATTCTTTTCACGTCACGGCGTATGCGGCTATTCTCGGTTTGGCAAATGGCTATGCCGGCGCCGAAATGCTCGAGCTATGCGTCGGATCGCTGCTGTTCGACATCGGGATGACGGAGCTGCCGGCCCATACTTTTAGCAGCACCGGCAGTCTGACCGGAGCCGAGCGGGCCGCGGTCAGGCTGCATCCGGAGGCAGGCCACCGCATCATCAGCCGGATGGAAGGGGTCTCCCCGCGCTCGGCATTATGCGCGCTGCAGCATCACGAACGGTTTAACGGCACGGGGTATCCCTCGCGGCTTAAACACGGGGAGATCGATGAATACGCGGAAATCGTGGCGATCGCCGATACGTACCACGCGCTGATCTCCCGCAGAAATTACCGGCTGGCTTATACGCCCGGAGAAGCGGTCGAATACTTGCTGGCCGCCGGAGACCGGTATTTCAGCCTCGATCTGATTCAAACCTACTTAAAGCATATCAGCATTTATCCTCTCTCCAGCGTAGTCAGGCTGAGCAGCGGCCAGTTGGGGGTCGTAACCTCCCTGGAAACGAGTCTGGTGCACCGGCCCGTGGTCAAAATTATCCGCGAAGCCGACGGCAGCCTCGTAAGCCCCCCCTACGAAGTGGATTTAATGCGCAAAACCGATCTGGTGATTTCCGGCTTGGTGGAAGAGACTGCGGGTGAGACCATCAAGGCGTAGCGGAGGATCATCAAAGCAAGAAGCCCCTTGATCAAAGGGGCTTCTTGCTTTGATGGGCCAATTCCTCTTTATACCTACCTTCGTTGATCAGTTCCAGCAGTGGGCCGTTTTTCACTAGGAAGAAGGGCGGTCCGATGAGATCAACTGCAAAAATGCATTTTGTTTTCCGTGAATTTGCGTTTTAGAGCGGTTGAAATGCAAAAATACATCTCTTTCAGGGCTATCTGATAAAAAAGTAGCTTTTGACCCGAAATGAAATGCACTTTCACATTTTACATCTGAACCACCTGTTTCGAGGAATTTCGACGAAAACCGCCTGCACTTTCGGCTTTTGCATTTCGTGGGATTTCCCCTCAGCGCGGTGTCGCGCTGCATGACGGCGGTCGACCACTCCTTATATCGCAACGTCGCAGGTCTCCGCCTGCATCATTTCCAGCTTCCGGATGATTTCCTTTTGCCATTGCTTGTCGCCTAGTTTAATGGCGAGATTCAGCAAATCGAGGTAATCGTCGGTGCACAGCGCTGTTTTTCTCCGAGCGGATAATCTCATCGCGGCCTTCAGCTCCTCCATTTATTATCTAATAATGATAATCATTATCATATGTCCTGATATCATTATGCATATTTGCCGGCCGGTTGTAAATACGCTATCGGCTGGGAACAATTCCCCGGAGCGTTAGGTAGTTAAGATTTTGTTTTGACCGGCACCGGACAAAATATTAAGATATATAAAAATTGAAGGAAATCGACTGGAGGCGCTATGGAGACCGAATCGTTATTAAAAGTGGAAGAGCTGGCACTCAAGAAGTACAAAATTTTTCGCCAAAGTCAAATCCGTTATATCGCCAGGGCGATGCTGGCCAGCATGTTTATCGGCTTTGGCGTTATCGTTGCCTTCAAAAGCGGCAACTATTTCTATCTTGAGCATTCTCCGCTTACATACCCGATGGCGGCCATTACGTTCGGCGCGGCCATCATTCTGATCGCTTACGGCGGAGGGGATCTGTTTACCGGGAATACGTTTTATTATACCTTTGCCGCGTTAAGGAAGAAGCTGAAATGGTCGGATGTCGGCCGGCTTTGGGGGCTTAGCTATATCGGGAATATCATGGGAGCCGCCGCTTTTGCTTTGCTGATTTATTTGACGGGCCTGTTTACCGATCCCTCGGTCAACAGCTTTCTGCTGAGCGTTGTGGAGCATAAAATGGCCACGCCTACCCTTGAGCTGTTTTTTCGCGCGATCTTGTGCAATTGGCTTGTTTGCCTGGCCTTCTTCATCCCGATGTCGCTGCAGGGCGACGGCGCCAAGATGTTCGCCATGATGCTGTTTGTTTTCTGTTTTTTCATCTCCGGATACGAGCACAGCATCGCGAATATGTGCACGTTCGCCATCGCGCTGGTGCTGAACCATCCGGGGACGATTTCTTTTGCCGGCGTGGTTCACAATTTAATCCCGGTGACGATAGGCAATTTGATCGGCGGGGTGATGTTGATGGGCTTTATGTATTACTTCGCGAACAAGCCTTATTTGGATGCCCAGGAGGCAGGCGATCTTCCGCAAGACAAACATTGATTTCGTTGCCTAGAAAATATTTCGTTCGAAGCGCAATATGAGGTTGCAGGTGCGGGGGAGGCGTGAAACCGCGGAGCAGCCGCAGCATTTGAGGCGGGCGAAGGGCAACGAGATTCAAGGTTATTAGGCTCCGGAGGATGATGGATCCTCCGGATTGTATTAAACCTGCGCTAGGATTCCGCCGGTTCGATATGCGGGTCCGCCAAAAAAGCGGTGATCGGCATGGATGCGGCGCCCAAAGCGGTCGAGCGGATGCCGAGATTGGCGAAGGCGACATGCGATTTTTTGCGATGATAGGAAAGGCTGCGGTTTTCCAGCGTTTCGAGCATCGCGTCCTGCAGCAGATCGCCGGCCAGCGACAGCCGGTTGCCGATGACGATCAGCTCAGGGTTCAGGATGTTGACAAGGTTGGCCAAACCGACGCCAAGCTGGGCTCCGGTTTCGTCCAGGAGGCGGATCGCTTCAGGGGCGCCCTCGCGGGCCAGCCGGACGATCTGCTCCAGGTCGGGAACCGCGCGGCCCCACAGCTTGCCGGCCCGGTCCAGCAGCGCTTTTTCGGAGGCCAAGGTCTCCCAGCAGCCCCGGTTGCCGCAGCGGCAGAGGGGCCCGTCTTCGGCCACGGTCATATGGCCGACCTCGCCGGAGAAATTCGAGGTGCCGCGGTACAGCTCCCCGCCTACGATGATCCCCGAGCCGATGCCGATCCCGATGCTCAAGTAGATCAGGTTGAGGGCGTCCCGGCCGGCCCCGTACAGTTTCTCCCCGATCGCGCCGGCGTTCGCCTCGTTATCGATATGGATGTTGCCGCCGAATTCGGCGGCGAGGGGGCCGAGCAAGTCGACCTGGTTCCAGCCCAGATTGGGGGCGGACACGACGCGGCTGTTCTCGTCGACGAGCCCGGGAACTCCGATGCCGATCCCGACGATGCCGTAGGCGGAATCGGGCAGTTTTTTGGCCAGCTGGCGGATCGCTTTGCGGATTTGCTCCAGCACGCTGTCCGGGGAAGAGTCGGCCAGGGCGGCGGTTTTCTCCTGCAGGACGTTGCCCTCCAAATCGACGAGCACGGCCAGCAGATCGTTTACGCGAATATCAATGCCGATCGCGTATCCGGCGCTGCGGTTGAACAGCAGCAGGGTCGGCTTGCGGCCGCCGCTCGATTCGCCGGGGCCGATTTCGGCGACGAGCCGGCTGTCGATCAGCTCGGACACGAGGGACGACACCGTCGCCTTGTTGAGTCCGATCGCGGCGGAAATATCCGCCCGGGACAAGGGCTGGCGCTGCCGGATCGTGTCGAGGACGATCGTTTTGTTCATTTTTTTGATCAGCTGCTGGTCGCCTGTTATTTTCATCTTTTTCCTCCACAGTCACGTTGCGTATATTCCGTATACCTTATTTACGTACTTTATACGCATCATACACAACAGTCCCCCGAAAAATCAACAAAAAACAACAACTTAGTTTATTGGCTAGACAAACTAAGTTGAACGTGATACGATCTAGTTGTGCAGGGCATGCTGCCTGGAAACGGCGAGCATGCTCCTTATAAACCAATGGATGTAAAGGCTTACTTAAAAACCAAACCGGTTGGGAGGACTTTATTGTGAGTTATTTTAAAAACGTGAACAAAATCCAGTATGAAGGCGCAGAATCAACGAATCCGCTGGCGTTCAAACATTATAACGAAAACGAAGTCGTGCTTGGCAAATCGATGAAAGACCATCTGCGTTTCGCGGTGGCTTATTGGCACACGCTGACGATGAACGGCAGCGACCCGTTTGGTCAAGGCAACATGATCCGTCCGTGGGAAACCGTAAGCGGACTGGACCTCGCCAAGGTGCGCGTGGAAGTCAACTTCGAGTTTCTTGAAAAGCTCGGCGCACCGTACTTCTGCTTCCATGACGTGGACATTGCGCCGGAAGGCGAAACGCTGAAGGAATCGAACGAAAACCTCGACGTGATCGTCGCAAAAATCAAGGAAGGCATGAAAGCGACCGGCGTGAAGCTGTTGTGGAACACGGCCAACATGTTCTCCAACCCGCGTTACGTTCACGGCGCGGCAACGACCTCCAATGCCGACGTGTTTGCTTACGCTGCGGCGCAAGTGAAGAAAGGCCTGGAAACGGCGCTTGAGCTGGGCGCGGAAAACTACGTGTTCTGGGGCGGACGTGAAGGTTACGAGTCTCTGCTGAACACGGATATGGGCTTGGAGCTCGATAACCTGGCGAGATTTTTCAACATGGCGGTTGATTACGCCAAAGAAATCGGCTTTAAAGGCCAATTCCTGATTGAGCCGAAGCCGAAAGAGCCAACCAAACACCAATACGATTTCGACGCGGCCACGACGATTGCATTCCTGCAAAAATACGGCCTGCAGGATCATTTCAAACTGAACCTGGAAGCGAACCATGCGACGCTGGCCGGCCATACGTTTGAGCACGAGCTGCGCGTAGCCCGCATCAACAACATGCTCGGGTCGATCGACGCCAACCAGGGCGATCCGCTGCTGGGCTGGGATACGGACGAATTCCCGACCGATCTCTACGCCGTTACGCTGGCGATGTACGAAATTTTGCAAAACGGGGGACTGGGCTCCGGCGGCGTGAACTTTGACGCCAAAGTAAGACGCGGATCTTTTGAGCCGGAAGACTTGTTCTATGCGCATATCGCCGGTATGGACAGTTTCGCCAAAGGATTGAAGGTGGCCGGCAAGCTGATCGAGGACAAATTCTTCGACAAGCTGATCGAAGAGCGTTACGCCAGCTTCAAAACCGGCATCGGCGCCGATATCGTATCCGGCAAAGCCAACTTCAAAACGCTGGAAGCTTACGCGCTGCAAAACAGCAAAATCGTCAACAAATCCAACCATCTTGAACTGATCAAAGCCCGCCTGAACGAATATATTTTCAGCGCGAAGTAATCAGGTTGTCCGGACACCTGTCCGCCTTATATGTATGAAAAGGGACGCATGCCGTCCCTTTTTGTGGTCGTACGCCCCTGCCTGCCGGGGAAATATGAAAGGAGAATCGTACGGATGAAATATGTGATCGGCATCGATCTTGGCACGAGTTCGGTCAAAACGCTGCTCGTCGGCCAAGACGGCGAAATCAAGGGAGAAGCCTCCGCGGCTTACCCGCTCATTCAGGAGCGTCCCGGGTACAGCGAGCAAAATCCCGAGGAATGGGTAAATGGCACGATCGATTGCTTGAAACGGCTGCTTGAGGAGAGCGGCGTTTCCGCGGCGGACATCGAGGGCGTGTCGTTCTCGGGCCAAATGCACGGACTGGTGCTGCTGGATGAGCAAAACAACGTGCTGTGCAACGCGATTTTGTGGAACGATACGCGCACGACCAAGCAATGCCGGGAAATCGAGGCGAAGCTGGGCGATCGGTTGCTAGAAATTACGCGCAATGCGGCACTGGAAGGATTTACGCTGCCGAAGGTTTTATGGGTGCAGGAGCATGAACCGGAATTGTTCGCCAAAGCGGCGCGTTTCGTGCTGCCGAAGGATTATTTGCGGTACCGGATGACCGGCAAAGTGCAGATGGAAATCTCCGACGCCGCCGGAACGCTGATGCTGAACGTGCCGGAAGGAAAGTGGAGCGATGAAATCGCCGCCGCGTTTGGCCTTCCGGAAGGCTTTTGCCCGCCGCTCGTCGGCAGCACCGAGGAGACGGGGACGCTGCTGCCGGAGTTTGCGGCGCAGACCGGCCTGTCCCCGGCGATGAAGGTGTTCGGCGGCGGCGCGGACAATGCCTGCGGCGCGGTTGGCGCGGGGATCGTCCGCAAGGGCGACGCGCTGTGCAGCGTGGGGACTTCCGGCGTTGTCCTGACTTACGAAGAGGACAAAAACAAAGACTTCGGCGGCAAGGTGCATTTCTTTAACCATGCCCATCCGGGGGCGTTTTACGCGATGGGCGTGACGCTGGGCGCGGGGTACTCCCTGAGCTGGTTTAAGGAGTCGCTGGCGCCGGAGCTGAGCTTCGACGAGCTGCTGAAGCCGGTGGGCGGCATCGCTCCGGGCTCGGAGGGGCTGCTGTTCACCCCTTACCTGGTCGGGGAACGTACGCCGCACGCGGACAGCGTCATTCGCGCCAGCTTCATCGGCTTGTCCGGCACGCACCGTCGCGAGCACCTGGCCCGCGCCGTCATGGAGGGGATCACGTTCTCCCTGCAGGAGTCGTTTGATCTGATCCGCCAAGCCGGCATCGCGGTCGAGCGCGTCATTTCCATCGGCGGCGGCGCGAAAAATCCGGTCTGGCTGCAAATGCAGGCCGATATTTTCGGCAAGCCGGTCGTCGCGCTGAAGAACGAGCAGGGCCCGGCGATGGGCGCGGCGATGATGGCCGCCGTCGGCAGCGGCTGGTTCGCCAGCCTGAAGGAATGCGCCGACGCGTTTATCGGCTACGCCGCCACGTACGAGCCGATCTCGGCCAACGTGGAAAAGTACGCCCGGCTCTTTAAGCTGTACCAGCAAGTTTACGCGGCCACCCGGTCGCTGAATGAAGGGCTGCAGGAATTCCGGGGGTAAAGTGCATATGTGTTTTTACCTCCCGTCTGCTTGCAGCGGCGCCTGTTCCTTCGGGAACGGGCTTTTTTTTCAACCTTGTAAAATTTCGGGTGTGGTAGGGGGGCGATGCGCAGGTAGAAGGGGAGAGAAGAGGATCTGGGGAGCTAAGGGACACCAGTGCCGTTATTTTCGGAAAAACGGAGGTTTGCAAATTGTAACGGAAACAGATGACCTTATTTACCTCAAATCGGCGTGGATGAACGGGTTTAGAGCGAAATAGGGTCATGTGGGTCCGTTAGGCTGGGAAATACTCGGGAAATGGGTGGATAAGGCCGCTGGTAGTCCGTTAGAGCAACGTCCAATGTTTAGGAAGAGCCTCCAATCGCTCCAAAGTAGAAGTCAGCGCCATTAAAGGACGCCGTCAGCACTGGCGTTGTATAAACTCAAACTCTTCACAAGACAACTTGTTGCCTTGATACATTTCAGGTTTTCCGCAAAGGCTTAGGTGTCTAAATAAAATTGAGCTTGCAGAAGGAAATCATAGCAACGGTTGTAGCAGCGGCTATTTTACGAAAAAGCCCTGTTCAAAATTTTAACGGTTGGGGGAAGCGTTATTTGCCTGAATCTAAGCAAAATGAGCCGGGTTTCAGTGAAATAAGCGCTATGGCAACCGTTACAATTTGAAATCAACGTTTTTTGAGCGAATAGCGGTGGTGGCAACCGTTAGATTAGTTGTGGCTAGAGGTGTATCTTGTGGATCTTGTCGGAATTAGTGCAACGCTAGTGCGCCGTCAGGCGTTTTTCTGATCGTGGGTAAGCCGGACGCCGGTTTCCGCAGCCTGACGGACTGTTCAGATTGGAAATATCCAATAGAACAGACATCCAGTGACAGACACAGCGGTTTAATTGGATATTTCCAATAGATCAAGCTTGGCAGGGCGCAGAATGGGCCATTTGGGCGAAATCTATTGGATTTTTCCAATGAGAGTTCACAATGGAGTTCGAGGTTCGGTAATCTATTGGATATTTCCAATGAGAGGTAAAAGGACGACTGGGTAGCGGGGAGCTCATCAGGTGTGTGGTGCGTGAAAATCACGCCAAGATGTACTTTAAATTTCAGCCTCGGCCTCGCGCCCCTCGGCCTGCTCACGGCAGCCCCGCGTCCGCCGATGGCAGCCTAGAGCCGCCAAGGCCAAGCTCTCCCAGGCCAAGCTCCTCCCGGGCCAGGCCCGCTCCCAGGTTATGCAAATCACATGCTCCGTTCGGCATGATATAATTAACCTATGCGGGAGGAGGGGCGTCATGATGATCCGCAGCATTTACCGCAATTATTTCAAAAACAATTTGTTCATGAAAATCATTCTGGTTTTTTCGGTCATTACGATCGTTACGATCATTACGTTCTCCTACCTGATGTTCAAATTCATGTCGGAGTCCGCAGTGCAAAGACAGCTGGATATTCAGAAACGGGCGATTGAAAGCGTAAGCAATTATATCGGCGGGAAATACAATTCGGTGCAGGCGATGGTGCGGGACATATACCGGGATAGCGAGCTCGCCTCCAATACGTCTTATTTCCTGGAGCACCCGTATCAGGATTACGTACGGTACCGGTTGGATCGTTTTTATACGGAGAACAGTTCTTTGACGGATACGGTGCTGTATTTCCGCAATCAGGTGGAGGATAATCCGGATATCCGCAGCCTGATGCTGTACAGTGCGGATCAGCAGCACTTGTATGCCTTTGGCAACGACAAGCAGTTCAAAATCATCTCCACCAACGCCGCCCGCTCGTACGTTCCGGATGTCATGTATCAGCAGGACAGCTCAAACGTAGCGGCGGCCAACATTTGGGTGCGCAAAGCGGTGGGCTTGCCGGCTGATCCGCCGATGTATTCCGTTCGCGTGCCGGTCAACAATAACCAGTCGCTGCGGAATATCGGGCAACTGGTCGTTTATTTCGATACGGACAAGATTTGGAACAGCATGGCTTTTTACAAACAAGACTTGAAAGGCTCCATTCTGGTCATCTCCGCCAACGGGGACGTGCTGTTCGATTCCTCCGGCATATACTACGGCCGGAAGTATCCGTACAATGAGCAATTGAACTCGATTTACGACAGCGGCGTGTTGGGCGGGAAGACGATCGTCACCAAGCTGACGCAAAGCCAGGGCGGATTTACGGTGCTGAGCGCCGTGCCGAAACAGGAACTCGCCGATACGTACGTTGGGCTAAGAAATACGATTCTCACCATCAGCATCATCTGCATCTTTTTTGCGATTATGATTCCTTCGCTGTTCATCAGCAATTTCGCCAAACGGATGTACGGGATCATCCGGTTTACCCGCAAGGTGCGCGGCGGGGATTTGGCGGCGCGGATCGCCGATCCGCGGGAGGACGAGCTGGGGCAAATCTCCCGCAGCTTCAACGAGATGCTGGATGAGCTGAATCAATACATCGAAAGGGTGTACAAGGCCGAAATCAAGCAGCAGCAGACCGAACTGGTGGCGCTTCAGGCCAGGATCAACCCGCACTTCCTGTACAACACGCTGGAAGTGATCCGCATGCGGGCCGTCTCCCAGGGGGCGAGGGACGTCGGCGAGATGATCTACAGCTTGTCCGTGCTGTTCAAAAGCCTGGTGCAGCAGAAAAAAATCTACACCCTGAAAGACGAACTGGAGGCCTGCCGGCTTTACTTGGAGCTGTTCAGAATCCGCTATAAAGATAGATTCAATTACAAGATCGTAGCCGATCCCGCCCTATTCGGCAAATCGGCGATGAAGCTTTCGCTGCAGCCGATCATTGAAAATTACATCGTCCACGGCATCAGAACCGACCGGGACGATAACCGCTTGACGGTCAGAGTTCAGGATGAGGTCGATATTATCACAGCCGTGATTCAAGATAACGGGAAAGGCATTGAGCAAAGCAGGCTGGCCGAAATCCGCGAAGCGCTGGAGAGCAAGGAAGAGCCTGGGGAAATGTTCGGGCTGCGCAGCGTTCACAGCCGGCTAAGGTTCTTGTACGGGCCTGCATACGGGATTGAAATCGAAAGCCGGCCTGGAGAAGGGACGACGATTGTAGTACGTTATCCAAATCGGGAAGGATCGGATGCAGAAAATGTATAAAGTGTTTATTGTCGATGACGAGCCTTTTATTATAGAAGGGCTGTACGATATTTTGGATTGGCCGGCGTTCGGCCTGGAGATTGTCGGGCACGCGGAAAACGGGCGGCAGGCGCTGGACGCGCTGCAAACCACCCCCGCCGACGTGCTGATCACCGACATTTCGATGCCGGTGATGAACGGCTTGACCTTGATTTCCGAGGCGCGCAAGCGGCATAAGGATCTCAAGGCGATCATTCTGAGCGGCTTCAATGAGTTCGATTACCTGAAGGAAGGCATGCGGCTGGGCATCGAAAACTATTTGCTGAAGCCGATCAACGTGGAGGAGCTGGAATCCACGCTGCGCAATACGGTGGAAAAACTGGAAAGCCAGCGGTCCGAGGAATTGTACGACGCTTACGACGTGCAGATTCTCAAAGACAACACGTTATACCGCTGGCTGAACGGGCAGATCGCGGCCAGGGAATTTGCCGAGCGGGCCGAACTGCTGAGCCTTTCGTTAAACGGCCCTTTTATGGCCGTGGCTGTGCTGCGAACGGGCGGCAGCCAAAATGAAGCTTTTGAGGAAACGGCCAAGCTTCTGGAAGCGGGTAATGACATTACGCCTTTCCGCGACGTTGACGGCGATATCGTGCTGATCGGCATGCTGGGGACCGAAGCCGAAGGGAAGCGGGATTTTCTCGCCAAGCTGCGAGAGCTCAAGGAAGCGCTTGCCGCCCGGAATATACCGGTGCAAATCGGCGTCGGCGGAGTCTGCCCATTGCGGCCGGAGGGTCCGCCGCCGTGTGAAGAAGGCGCCGCAAGCTATAAAGAGGCCAAACGGGCGCTGGAGTATTTTATGATCTATCCGGATCGCCCGCTCATGGAGTACAAGTCGCTGGAGCTTGATAAGGGCGGCGAAGGCGGCGTAATATCCCTGCCTTGGGACGAGTATGCCAAGCTTATTTTGGCCCGGGACGCGGAAGGATTAAAGCAGCGGATCCAAACCGGCTTCGCGGAGCTGCAGCAAACGCCGGGCATCCGCCCGGAGGACCTGCACAACGCTGCGCTCGAACTGGTAGTCAGATTTAAAATGGAGCTTAAAGAGATCAAGCATACCGACGAGACGGACATCTTCCGCAAAGGGTTGGACCGGGTGCAGGGCAGCGCCGCGTTCTCCGAGCTGGTGCGGCATCTTCAGGGCGTGGCGGAGGAAACAGTCGGCTCGCTGCTGCAGGATGCCAAAAATCCGGTGGTGAGCCAGGTGCTGGAGTACATCCATGGCCATTATGCCGACGAGCTTTCCTTGAAAACGCTGGGGGCGCAATACCATATCCACCCCGTTTATTTAGGCCAGCTGTTTCATAAGGAGACGGGGGGTTCTTTTGCGGAATATATCAATAAATACCGGATCGAAAAAGCAAAGCAGCAGCTCAAAAACACCAATCTGAAGGTGCATGAAATCGCCCGCAATGTGGGATATTGGGAAATCGGCTATTTTTACAAACAATTTCGGAAATATGTCGGCATATCGCCCACTGATTTCAAAGCCCTTCATTAACAGGTGATACAACGGGAAAAATACCCGGGGTAAAGAAAAGGAACTAACTCCTTATGTAAGGGATTCCATTCTTTATCCCGGGGTATTTTTTTGCGGCCGATCTTTTCTTTAATTTGTACCCTGATTTATTAAATTTAGCTTCTTTTTGAAATGGCTTTCATTCGGTAAGGTTGTATTAGATAGATTACAGAAATTCATTCGAAAGGGAGGATCCAGCATGAGCAACAGCAAAAAAAGCTTTTCCTTCGCACTCGCGATGCTAACGGCTCTGGTGTTTGTGTTAAGCGCTTGCGGAGGAGGCAAAAACAGCGCCGAGGAAGGCTCGCCGGAAGCCGGAGGGGACTCGGGCAAAACCGTAAACCTCATTTGGTACACGATCGGCACTCCGCAAAAAGACGTGGACAAAGTTATGGAAGAAGTCAGCAAGTACACGAAGGAAAAAATCAATGCCACGGTTACGATGAAAATGGTCGACTGGGGCGACTACTCGCAAAAGATGCAGGTTAACGTCGCTTCCGGGGAGCCGATGGACATTTTGTTCACCGCTTCCGGCTCCGGTAGCTTTGATTATGTGCAAAACGCCAGAAAAGGCGCGTTCCTGGAGCTCGACGATCTGCTTGAGCAATACGGAAAAGACCTGAAAAACACGATCAATCCGGCGTTCCTGGAAGGCTCCAAGGTCGATGGTCACAACTACGGCATTCCGGCCAACAAAGAGCTTCCACAGCTGGAGGCATGGTTCTTTAATAAGAGCCTTCTTGACAAATACAATTTGGATATCGAAGGTGTCCGGTCTTTGGATAGCCTGGAACCGCTCTTGAAAACGATCAAGGAAAAAGAGCCGGGCGTAACGCCGTTTGCGATGGATAAAAAATATATTCCTTACGTTCCATATGATTACATTATTCAAGACCTGCCGATGGCGGTAAAACTGGACACCACCGACTATAAAATCGTCAACATTTTGGAAACTCCGGAAATGCAGGAAGCCCTGAAAACGATGCACAAATATTATAAAGCGGGTTATGTGGCCCCCGAAGCGGCAACGACCGGATCCATCGAGGATTTGAAAAAGTCCGGCAACTGGCTGTTATTCCGGCAACAAACCCAGCCGCTCGCAGACAATATGTTGTCCGCAAGTTTTGGATATCCGGTCGTATCTACGCCGGCGAGCGACGCCATTGTTACGAATACTTCGGTTCAAGGTTCGATCATGGCCATTTCCGCCAACTCCGAGTATCCGGAGAAAGCGATGGAATTCTTGAACCTGCTGAATACCGATCCGGTACTGCGCAACATGATCGACTCCGGGATCGAGGGCGTGCACTACAAGAAAGTCGACGACAAACATATGGAAAACCTGGACGAATCGAAAAACTACGACATGCCGTCTTATTCCTTGGGCAACAACATGCTGCTCTATTTGAACCCGAACGATCCCGACGACAAATGGGAGCAATTCAAGCAGTTTAACGCTTCCGGCGTCAATTCGCCTACCTTAAGCTTCAACTTCGACAGCACAAAAGTGGCTACCGAAATGGCTGCTGTTCAAAATGTGAGAGAGCAATTCTGGTCCTCGCTGATGACCGGGACCGTCGATCCGGAAGAATATCTTCCGAAAGCGATTCAAAAATTCAAAGAAGCCGGTCTTGACAAGGTTATGGCCGAAGCCCAAGCCCAGCTCGACACCTGGAAAGCTGAGAACAACAAGTAACATTTAGGGAAACTGAACATTTGAGGATCGGGCGGGTGAACGTTGCGCCCGATTTTTTTTCATGATGAAGACAGGAGGGGAACACAAAGATGGCCGCATTTTTCAAAAATGTACTCAAAAACAAAGTCATGTTATTTATGGTGTTGCCGGGGGCCATTTGGTTTTTCTTTTTCTCATACCTCCCCCTGGTTGGCACCGTGGCCGCCTTCAAGCAGTACCGTTTCAGCCGTGAAGGGTTTTGGGCCAGCCTTGCCAAAAGCGAATGGGTCGGCTGGGACAACTTCAAGTTCCTGTTCATGACGGACGACGCTTTTACCATAACGCGCAACACGCTGCTGTATAACCTTGCTTTTATTTTTATCGGATTGGTGCTTTCCGTGGCGATGGCGATTATCCTCTCCGAGCTGGCCGGCAAAGTGATGGCCAAAGTGTATCAAACCGGGATGTTTCTGCCGTATTTTCTGTCCTGGGTTATCGTCGGCTATTTTGCGTTCAGCTTCCTGAGCATGGACCGGGGGATGCTCAATCAGATCCTCGGCTGGTTCGGCGCCGAACCGATCAATTGGTATTCGGAACCGAAGTATTGGCCGTATATATTGGTGTTCGTCAATTTGTGGAAAATGGTCGGCTACAACAGCGTCGTGTACCTGGCTTCCATTATGGGCATCGATAAATCGCTGTACGAAGCGGCCATGATCGACGGGGCGAGCAAATGGCAGCAGGTCCGCAACATCACGATCCCGCTGCTTTCTCCGATCATCATTATTATGACGCTGCTCGCGGTCGGCAAGATCTTTTACGCGGACTTCGGTTTGTTCTATCAGGTGCCGAGGGATTCCGGGACGCTCTACGCCGTGACCAACGTCATCGACACTTACGTGTACCGCGGTTTGAAAACGACCGGGGAAATCGGCATGAGTACGGCGGCGGGGCTGTATCAATCGGTCGTCGGTTTTATGCTCGTCCTTGTTTCCAACTTCATTGTGCGCAAAATCGACAAAGACAGCGCCCTATTCTAAATCAAGCTGAAAGGAGTGTCAGGTTATGGCGGAGGTTGTTAGAAAACACAAGGATTTTCATCATGTCTCGCGCGGATGGAACGCGGTTTTGCACCTGATTGCGGGCCTATTTTCTTTCATGTGCGTATTTCCGTTTTTGTTCGTCGTCATTATTTCATTTACCGATGAAAAAACGCTGGCCACGGACGGGTACCGGTTGTTTCCGGCCAAATGGAGCCTGGAGGCTTACCGTTTCGTGTTCGAAAGCGGGGACTCGCTGCTCCGCTCTTACGGGGTGACGATTTTGATTACCGTGGCGGGCACGATCCTCAGCTTGGTGCTGATCGCGCTGTACGCTTACGCGATTTCGCGGAAAAGCTTCCGCTACCGGCGGTTTTTCTCCGTGTTTGCAATCGTGACCATGCTGTTTAACGGCGGGATGATTCCGACTTATATGGTCGTGTCCCAACTCATGGGCTTGAAGGATACGCTTTGGGCGTTGATTTTGCCGCTGGCGATGAACGCTTTCTATATCATGATTCTTCGTACGTTCTACAGCACCAGCGTGCCTGAAGCGGTCATCGAATCGGCGCGGATCGACGGGGCGGGCGATTTCTATATTTTCCTGCGCATCGTATTGCCGCTGTCGCTGCCGGGCCTGGCCACGATTGGCCTATTCAGCACCTTGGGCTACTGGAACGACTGGTTTAACGCCCTGCTGTACATCGACAATCCGAACCTTGTGCCGCTGCAATCGATGCTGATGCGGATCGAATCGAGCATCCAGTTCATTCAGCAAAACTCGCAAAACAGCTCGCTGAGCTTGCAGGCGCTGTCGTCGATTCCGCAGGACACGGCGCGCATGGCGATGGTCGTGCTGGCGACGCTGCCGATTATTTTCGCCTATCCGTTTTTCCAACGCTACTTTGTGCAGGGGCTTACGGTAGGGGCCGTTAAAGAATAAGAGAGGCCAGGAACCGGCTCGACCTAGATATGAGGATGAGAATCGGCAACCTATATATGTTGAACTAAAGAAATGCGGAAGTAAGGCAAGAGTGCAAGGGTGGGAAATGATTCTCGTACAATCCATAGTTCAGCTTATATAGAAATCGGTGCTTGATAGCGGGTTACCGGAACGACTGGCCGTCGGCCTGCAAAATAGCTGTACTTTATGTACTTATTATCGGGAGCCCTGGCATGTTCAGGCCCATTAGCGGCATTTTATGTACTTATTTTCCTGGAATGGTCCAGAACACGGGCATTTCCTTGCGACGAGGGAGAATAGCGACATAAATGTCCCCTATTTCTCGCAAATGAACTGATATCGACGATATAGCGACATTTTTTGTTCTTAACACCTCAACTTTCGCAGCATGAAATTGGCAAATAAGCGTCGATGTAACTGGGCGAAGCGGCTATCCGGAACTTTGGATCAAAGTAAAACGGGGTCCATCGTTGAATTAGTTGTAAAATGTACATTTACTTATCCGGAAATGCTGCCACAGCTACTAATTAAGTGTAAAACGTGCAGTTATTCCACTATCTTTTGAAGAAGAGACAAAGGAACGAGAAAATAGCTGTATGAAATGCAATTAAACAAATGATTGGGCAAATGGAAGTAAAGTTAGTTGTATGATTAGCAATTAGCGGTCAGAGTGGAGCCGGTCAAGCACACTTTGCCCGCCATCCGACAGCGAAATAAATAGGCAGCGGTGGTTTGCTATTTTTGTCAAGGCTAAGATTTTATTCGTTATTCTGTCTATACAGCATCAGCGGTTAAGCCGATTTTGGTTCTGCGAAAGTTGAGTTAACACGCATTTAAAATGAAGCGAGGTGGAGATGTTGCTTTACAAGGACAGCACGAAACCGATTCCGGAACGGGTCGAACATCTGCTTGGGCTGATGACCGTGGAAGAGAAGGTCGGGCAGTTGGTTCAGCCGTTCGGCTGGCAAACCTACGAGCATGTGAACGGCGAGATCCGGCTGAAGGAGTCGTTTAAGGAGCAGGTGAAAAACGGCGGGGTTGGCTCGCTGTACGGCGTGCTGCGGGCCGACCCGTGGACGGGCGTCACGCTCGAAACCGGCCTGTCGCCGCGTGAAGGCGCGGAGGCCGTGAACGCGCTCCAGCGTTACGCGATCGAGCACTCGCGGCTCGGCATCCCGATCCTGATCGGGGAAGAATGCTCGCATGGTCATATGGCGATCGGCGCGACCGTGTTCCCGGTGCCGCTGTCGCTCGGCAGCACCTGGAACGTGGACCTGTACCGGGAGATGTGCCGGGCGGTGGCCCGGGAGACGCGCAGCCAAGGTGGCGCGGTGACGTACTCGCCGGTCCTTGACGTCGTGCGCGATCCGCGCTGGGGCCGGACCGAGGAATGCTTCGGCGAAGACGCTTATTTGATCGGCGAGATGGCCGTGGCTGCGGTGGAAGGGCTGCAGGGCGAAAGCCTGGACGGCGCCGACAGTGTGGCCGCGACGATCAAGCATTTCGTCGGCTACGGCAGCTCCGAGGGCGGCCGCAACGCGGGCCCGGTGCACATGGGGCGGCGCGAGCTGCTGGAGGTGGATATGCTGCCGTTCCGCAAGGCGGTGCAGGCGGGAGCGGCATCGATCATGCCGGCCTACAACGAAATCGACGGCGTGCCTTGCACGACCAATAAGGAACTGCTGGACGGCGTGCTGCGCGGCGAGTGGGGGTTTGACGGCATGGTCATCACCGACTGCGGCGCGATCGACATGCTGGCTTCCGGCCACGATGTGGCCGCGGACGGCCGGGACGCGGCCGTTCAGGCGATTCGCGCAGGCATCGATATGGAAATGTCCGGCGAAATGTTCGGCAAACATCTGCTGGAAGCGGTGCGTTCCGGCGAGCTGGAGGAAGCGGTGCTCGATGGGGCGGTTCGCCGCGTGCTGGCGCTGAAATTCCGGCTGGGCTTGTTCGAGAACCCGTACGGCGACCCGGACCGGGCGGAGCGGGTGATCGGCAGCGCCGAGCATACGGCGTTGGCGCGGAAGCTGGCGGGCGAAGGCATCGTGCTGTTGAAGAACAGCGGCGTGCTGCCGCTCTCCACGGACGCCGGGAAAATCGCCGTGATCGGCCCCAACGCCGATGTGGGCTACAACCAGCTCGGCGACTACACCTCGCCGCAGCCGCGGTCCAAGGTGACCACCGTGCTCGGCGGCATCCGCGGCAAGCTGGCGGCTGCGCCGGAGCGGGTGTTGTATGCCCCGGGGTGCCGGATTAAAGGCGATTCCCGGGAAGGCTTCGAAACCGCCTTGTCCTGCGCGGAGCAGGCGGATACGGTCGTCATGGTCGTCGGCGGCTCCAGCGCGCGCGATTTCGGTGAAGGCAGCATCGACTTGAAAACAGGGGCTTCAAAGGTCACCGGGAACTCCTGGAGCGATATGGACTGCGGGGAAGGCATCGACCGCATGTCGCTGGCATTGTCCGGGGTTCAGCTCGAGCTGATTCAGGAAATCCACAAATTGGGTAAACCGCTGGTAGTGGTTTACATTAACGGGCGGCCGATCGCCGAGCCGTGGGTCGACGAGCATGCCGCCGCCATTTTGGAGGCGTGGTATCCGGGGCAGGAGGGCGGACACGCCGTGGCCGACATTTTGTTCGGCGATGTGAACCCGTCCGGACGCCTGACGATCTCGATTCCGAAGCATGTCGGGCAGCTTCCGGTGTATTACAACGGCAAACGTTCACGGGGCAAAAGATACCTTGAGGACGATTCGCAGCCGCGCTATCCGTTTGGATACGGGTTAAGCTACACGGAATTCAGTTACGCAGGGTTGACCGTTCAGCCGGAGGCGATTTCGCCGGATGAAACGGTCAAAGTAACGGTGGATGTCACGAATACCGGTGATCGCGCCGGTGCAGAGGTCGTGCAGCTGTACATCACCGACGTGGCCAGCACTGTAACGAGACCGGCGAAGGAGTTGAAAGGATTCCGCAAGGTGTGGCTTGCTCCGGGGGAAACCCGGAGGGTCGAGTTTACGCTCGGCGCGGAGGAGCTGCAATATATCGGCCCCGGCTACAAACCGGTCGTCGAACCTGGAGAATTCCATGTCCATGTAGGCAAAAACGTAAACGATACGCTGAGCGCCAAGTTTTTTGTGCGGGAGGGTTAATGAAAAATGGAACGGATCAGACGTTTTATTCGGGAGCTGTCGGACGCGGCGTGGCTGGAGCAAATCGAGCTGCGCAATTGGAAGATCACGAAGTCGGCATATTTGGTTCCCGGAAAGTACACCGAGGAAGCCGGCTACCCGGAAGGTCAAGGGCTTGAGCGGTTTCCGAGCACGCAGGGAACGACGTATTTTTTTAGGAACGAGTTAACGATCCCGGACCGCTGGCAGGGCGGCCATGTCGGCCTCGTATTTGCTTCCGGGGGCGAAGGGCTGCTGAGAATCGGGGGAAAGTCGTATCAAGGACTCGACCGGAACCATACTTTTGTGACTTTGCCCCGGGAGCAGGGGAATCGTCCGCTTCAGCTTGAAATCGAACTGTTTGATCCGATTCCGGAGCCGATCGATCCGCTGAACCGGCAGGCGGTCATTCAGCCGCCGATTTCTTCGATCCAGAGCAAGCTGGTGCTGGTCAACCGTCCGGTGCAAAGCCTGATGTATACGGCGACCGTTGTCCGCGATTCCGCCGTGCTGCTGCCGGAGCAGGATATGCGGCGCACGCGGCTGATCGAGGCGCTGCACGCCGCGATGGACGAGTTTGTGGCGCTTGATCCCGATGCGATTCAAGATGGCGGCGGGATCGCCGAAATCGAGCGGCGGCTGGCGGAGCGGGTCAAGGCGATCGGCGGCAACGCCGAAGGCCTGATCCATATGATCGGCCAGTCGCATATCGATATCGCCTGGCTGTGGCCGGCGCGCGAGACGGTGCGGAAAACGAGCCGCACGTTCGCGACGGTCGACGCTTTAATGCGCGAATACCCGCAGTACCGGTACGCGCAAAGCCAGCCGCAGCTGTTCGCTTATTTGAAGGACAACGACCCCGAGTTGTACGAGCGTGTCAAAGGGAGAATCAAGGAAGGGCGTTGGGAACTGGTCGGCGGCATGTGGGTCGAGCCCGACCTCAACCTGCCGAGCGGCGAGTCGCTGATGCGGCAAATGCTGTACGGGCAGCGCTTCTACCTGGAGGAGTTCGGCCAAACCTCGGACATCGAATGGCTGCCGGACACGTTTGGCTATTGCGCTTCCTTGCCGCAAATTTTGCGGCATGGCGGCATCCGCTATTTTATGACGACGAAGCTTGGCTGGAACGACACGAACGTGTTCCCGTACGACCTGTTCCATTGGGTCGGCATCGACGGCACGCCGATGTTGTCTTACCTGAACCACGGCGTTAACGAAAATACGCTGCCAAAAGACGTGCACGACCATTGGCAGTCTTACCGGCAAAAAGCTGTGCATCCCGAGCAGATGCTGCTGTACGGGCACGGCGACGGCGGGGGCGGCGTAACCCGCGAAATGCTGGAGTACATCGGCCGTTCCGGGCTGATGATCGGCCAGCCGGCCAGTGAATACAGCACGGCGGCGGCGTTTTTTGCCGGGATTGAAGCGGCGGGGCCGCAGTTGCCGTCGTGGCACGGAGACTTGTACCTGGAGCTGCACCGCGGAACGTACACGACCCATGGCCGCAACAAGCGGAACAACCGGAAAGCGGAAATTTTGTACCGCGAAGCGGAAGTGTGGAACACGCTGGGGGCTTCGTCGCTGCCGGCGGAACGTCAGCGCGAGGTGCAAAGCACGCTGCATGACGGCTGGAAGCTGATTTTGCTGAACCAGTTCCACGACATCATCCCGGGTTCGGCGATTACGGAAGCTTACGAAACGTCGGAAAAAGAATATACGGAAATTTTCGCAAAAGGGGATTCCGGATTGCGGCATGGCCTGACGGCGCTGGCCGGGCAGATCGCCACGGCGGGCGAAGGCAAGCCCTACATCGTGTTTAACAGCCTCGGCTGGTCCCGCGACGCGGTGATCGAGGTTTCCGGGCACGGCTTCGGCCGCTCCGTCGCCGCCTATGACGAAAACGGCGCGCGGCTTGCGCTCGACTTGCTGCCGGGAACGGGCGGAAATGCCGAGGCGGCTTGGGTGCGCGTACCGGAGGTTCCGGCGTTCGGTTACAAGACGATCTGGCTGAGAAGCGAAGCGGGTTCGATGGCAGCGGCGTCAGTTGGAGGAGCGGCAGACGGAGGGGCGGATAAGGCGGATATCCTTGCTGCCGTCGGCCAGATCCTGCAGGAGAAGGGCCTTGCCGCCAAGGAACGGATGTTCACTGACCGTTGGGAAACGGAGCACTACCGCTTAACGTTTAATGAGTGCGGCGAAATCGTTAGCCTTTGGGACAAAGCGGCGGACCATGAAATCGTGAAACCGGGCGAAGCGGCTAACCGGTTCCACTTCTTCCATGACCGCCCGACGCTGTGGGACGCCTGGGATATCGACAGCCGCTACGAACAGCAGCCGGCCGGGCAAACGAAATTGCTGGAAAGCCGGCTCGCCGCCCGCGGTAAGATCAAGGATGTGCTGCAATTCCGCTGGCGTATCGGCCAGTCGGAAATCACGCAGGACCTGATCCTGTATCATCATGACCGGCGGATCGATTTCCGGACGAAGGTGAATTGGAACGAAGCTCACAAGCTGCTGAAGGTCGGTTTCCCGATCGATGTGGTGACCGACAAAGCGACCTACGAGATTCCGTTCGGCGCGCTTGAGCGCGTCACGCACCGCAATACAAGCTGGGAGCAGGCGCAGTATGAAGTGTGCGGTCACCGTTTTGTGGACGTATCGGAACGGGGGTACGGCGTGAGCCTGTTGAACGACTGCAAATACGGCTACGACGTTCAGGGCAGCACCATCCGCCTGTCCCTGCTGCGCGCGCCGAAATGGCCGGACGTCACGGCGGACCTGGGCGAACACGAATTCACGTATTCGCTGTACCCGCACCTCGGCGATTGGCAGACGGCTCATACGGTGCGCGCCGCGGCCGAACTGAACCACATCCCGGCGGCCCTTGCCGTAGAGGCGCATCCGGGAACGCTGCCGCCCGCTCAATCGCTGATCGGCTTTACCGGCGAGCACGTCGTGCTCGATACGGTGAAACCGGCCGAGGACGGAAGCGGCGTTATCCTGCGGTTCTACGAATCCGCCGGCGGACGCGAACGCGTGGAGCTGAGATGGAACCAGCTGTACAGCAAGGTATACGTATCGAATGCGCTCGAACAGGAGCTTGATCTGCTGGCGGCCGAAGCGGGCCCGATCCGGCTCGATTTTGCCCCGTACGAGATCAAGACGATTAAAGTAATGGATCCTATTTCGTGCAATTAATAATTCAACTCATGAAGAAACCAGACCATTAAAGGAGCGAGACTGCTCATGGAACAATTTAGACTCCCGAAAATCCCGATGCCGAAGCTGGAGCTGCCGCAGGCCGTTCAGGATGTGCTGGCCGAAGCCGAGGTGAAGCTCGCGTTTCGTCCGAAGCTTTTGCAGCTGTTCAAAAACTGCTTCCCGAACACCCTGGAAACGACGACCAAGCTGATGGACGACGGCACGACCTTTGTCATCACCGGGGACATTCCGGCCTCCTGGCTGCGCGATTCGGTGGAACAGGTCATCCACTACGTGCCGCTGGCCAAAAACGATCCCGAGTTGCAGCGCATCATCGGCGGATTGATCAAGCGCCATATCCAATACGTCCATATCGACCCGTATGCCAACGCTTTTAATGAAACGGCGAACGATTGGCACTGGAACACGACGGACGAAACGGAGATGTCGCCTTGGGTGTGGGAGCGGAAATTCGAAATCGACTCCCTCTGCTTCGTCGTCCGGCTCGCTTATGCGTACTGGAAAGAGACCGAGCTGACCGATATTTTCGACGCCGGCTTCAAAGCGGCGATGCGGAAAATTTACGAGCTGTTCAAAACCGAGCAGCGCCATTTTGAGCAGTCGCCGTACCGGTTCACCCGCAACAACGGCATTCCGGCCGATTCCTTGCGGAACGGCGGTCTCGGCATGCCGGTCAATTACACCGGGATGATCTGGTCGGGCTTCCGCTCCAGCGACGATGCCTGCGATTTCCATTACAACATCCCGGGCAACATGTTCGCCGTCGTCGCGCTGCGCCAGATGCAGGAATTCGCCGAATGGGTGTTCCGTGACTTGGATTTCCTGGCTGAGCTCAAGGAGCTGGAATTCGAAGTCGATCACGGGATTAAGTTGTACGGCATCTACCGCCACCCGGAATTCGGCCCGATTTACGCTTATGAAACCGACGGCTTCGGCAATTACTGCCTGATGGACGACGCCGGCACGCCGGGCCTGATGTCCATTCCGTATCTCGGTTATGTCGGCGCGGACGATCCGGTTTATCAAAATACGCGGCGTTTTGCCCTGAGCAAGGAAAATCCGTTCTACTTCGAAGGCAAAGCGGCAAAAGGCATCGGCAGCCCGCATACGCCGAAGGATTACATTTGGCATATGGCTTTGTCGATGCAGGGCCTGACGGCGCGGACGAAGGAAGAAAAGCTGGAGATGATCGCGATGCTGGAAGCGACGGACGCCGGCACAGGCTACATGCACGAAGGCTTCCACGCCGACGATCCGAACACGTTCACGCGCAAATGGTTCGCCTGGTCGAACAGCCTGTTCTCGCAGCTCGTGTACCGGGCCATGCAGGAAGGCATTTTGTAGGGGGTTGTCCGATGGGCATGTCAGTAGGGCATGGTCAGTAGGGCGTGTCGGTAGGACATATTTGTAGGGCGATCTGACAAGATACATTTTCTAGCCACACCAATGTTCTAACGGTTGCCACAAGCGCTATTTGTTCCAATAACGTTGATTTCAAATTGTAACGGTTGCCATGGCGCTTATTTCACTTAAATCGGGCTATTTTTGCTTAGATTCAGGCAAATAACGGCACTCACAACCGTTAGAATTTAGAAAAGGTTTTTTTTGGAAAATAGCCGCTGCTACAACCGTTAGATTTCCGGCGGGCGACAGTATCGATTCGAAAGCCTAAGCTTTTAAGGAAATCTGAGCAAAAATTAATGCAACGCTAGTGCCGAAAACCCGGCGCTGGGGCCCGTTAGGATGAGACGCAAGCCGGCGGACCGGACTCGATCGGACTCGATCAGACCGGAACTGGCATCATATCTGATAAATAACCTTTTATACAAGAAGGAGACATGACGACGATGAGCAAAATTATTGGCGAAGCGCTGAAAAACATCCCTTGGCAAGACAAACCGGCCGGCCTGAACGCCCCGGTTTGGCGTTACTCGCAGAACCCGATTATCGAACGCCACGCGATCCCGAGTTCCAACAGCGTGTTCAACTCGGCCGTTGTGCCTTTTGAAGGCGGATTTGCCGGCGTGTTCCGCTGCGATTCCCGTTCGGTGAGCATGGACATTTTTGCCGGATTCAGCGACGACGGGATCAACTGGAAAATCAACCACGATCCGATTCAGTTCGAAGGGGACGAGGAAGTGACCAAGCGGGAATACCGCTACGATCCGCGCGTCTGCAAAATCGGCGACCGCTATTACATCACCTGGTGCAACGGCTACCACGGCCCGACAATCGGCATCGCGTATACGACCGATTTCAAAACGTTCCACCAGCTGGAAAACGCCTTTTTGCCGTATAACCGCAACGGCGTGCTGTTCCCGCGCAAGATCGGCGAACGTTACGCCATGCTCAGCCGCCCGAGCGATACCGGGCACACGCCGTTCGGCGATATTTTTTACAGCGAAAGCCCGGACCTCACGTTCTGGGGCAAACACCGCTATGTGATGGGGACGATTAACGGCGACGCGTCCGCATGGCAGTCCAAAAAAATCGGCCCGGGGCCGGTTCCGATCGAAACCGACGAAGGCTGGCTGCTCATTTATCACGGCGTTATCAATACGTGCAACGGATTCGTTTACCGCATGGGCTGCGCCCTGCTGGACATCGACAAGCCCTGGATCGTTAAAGCGCGCTCGCGCAACTACATCCTCGGCCCGGAAACGCTGTACGAATGCGTGGGCGACGTGCCGAACGTCACTTTCCCGTGCGCGGCTTTGACCGACGCCGAAACCGGCCGGATCGCCATTTACTACGGCTGCGCCGACACAGTGACCGGCCTGGCGTTCACAACCGTGGACGAACTGCTGAGTTACATGGAAGAATATCCTTTAGAAACGGAAGCTTGAACGTACCGAACCGCCGAATAACTGCAAATGTTAGTCTGTTAAACAAATAAAGGGAAAAAATGTCGCTAATATGGAAACATCACCCACTAGAGTGCAATAGAGGAATTTTAGGTCGCTATTTTTTCGAATCGCAGGGCTATGGCCGCATTTTGAGCCGTTCGTTGGAAAATAAGAACAAAAAATTCCGCTAATGGTGATAAATCAAGCTCAAATTCGAAAATAAGACCATAATTTTCCGCTATTTTAATGAGGGGGTAACGGAATGAAGAAGAAAAGAACGGCGCATATCATTTCCCATACGCACTGGGACCGGGAATGGTATCTGCCTTACGAGAAGCACCATGTCCGGCTCGTTCAGCTGGTGGACGCGCTGCTCGACAAGCTGGACGGCGATACGGCGTTTAAAAGCTTTTACCTCGACGGGCAAACGATTATTTTGGAGGATTACCTGCAGGTACGCCCCGAAAACAAGGAGCGGCTGGAGAAGTATATCCGCAAAGGGCGCATTTTGATCGGGCCGTGGTACATTTTGCAGGACGCTTTTTTGACGAGCGGGGAAGCGAATATCCGCAACATGCAGATCGGCCATCAGGACGCGAAAAAATACGGCGCACCGGCGAAAATCGGCTATTTCCCCGACACGTTCGGGCTCGTCGGCCAAACGCCGCAGCTGATGCGGCAATCCGGCATCGACAACGCCTTTTTCGGCCGCGGCGTGAAGCCGACCGGCTTCAACAACACCGTTTCCGACGGCGGGTATGAGTCCTCCTTCTCCGAGCTGATTTGGGAAGGGCCGGACGGCTCGAAAGTGCTGGGCATTTTGTTCGCCAACTGGTACTCCAACGGCAACGAGGTGCCGGTGGACGAAGCGGAAGCGAAGGCGTTCTGGGACCGCAAGCTGGCGGACGCGGAAAAATACGCGGCGACGGATGAACTGCTGTTCATGAACGGCTGCGACCACCAGCCGCTGCAGCTTGATTTGCCGGAGGCGATCCGCACGGCCGAGAAGCTGTACCCGGACACGAAGTTCGTGCATTCGACCCTGCCGGACTACCTGCAGGCGCTGGAGGGGGCGCTGGGCGGCCGCGAGCTGTCCACCGTCAAAGGCGAGCTGCGCAGTCAGCGCACCGATGGCTGGGGTACGCTGGTTAACACCGCTTCTTCGCGCGTGTATTTGAAGCAGATGAACCAGGAAGGCCAGACCTTGCTGGAAAAAGTCGCCGAGCCGCTCGCTGCGGTGGCGAAGATGCTGGGCAAAAACTACCCGCATCATCTGTTCACCTATGCTTGGAAAACGCTGATGCAAAACCATCCGCATGACAGCATCTGCGGCTGCAGCGTGGACGAGGTGCACCGCGAGATGGTCACCCGCTTCGCCAAAAGCCGCCACGTTGCCGAGGCGATCATCGACGACAGCAAGCGGGCCGTCGCCGAGGCGGTGAACACGTCGATCTTCGCCGGGTACGGCAAGGATCCGCTGCCGCTGGTCGTCATGAACACGACCGGTTGGAACCGCACCGGCACGGTGACCGTGGAGCTGGACGCCGCCCGCCTGTATCTGCGCGAGGAGCTCGGCCTTGAGGAAACCGCCCGCCGCATGAAGGCGGTCGACTTGTCCGGCCGCGAGCTGGTGGACGAGGCGGGGAACGCCGTGCCTTGCACGGTGGAAGACCTCGGCTTGCTGTTCGGCTACGACCTGCCGGACGACAAGTTCCGGCAGCCGTACATGTGCCGCCGGGTGAAGCTGACGTTCCAGGCGGAGCAGGTACCGGCGCTGGGGCACCGCGCGTACGCCTGGGTGCGCCCCCAAACGGCCGCCGCGGCAGCACCGGCCTCGCTGTTTACCGGCGGCCTGGTCATGGAAAACGCCGGGCTGAAAGTGGAGATCGCCGGCGACGGTTCGTTTGCGCTGACCGATAAAGCGACCGGCCAAATCTACCGCGACCTCGGCATCTATGAGGATACCGGCGATATCGGCAACGAATACATGTACAAGCAGCCGGAAGGCGAACAGCCGCTGACCACCAAAGGTCTGCCGGCGCAGATCCGCGTGCTGGAGGATACGCCGTACCGGGCCGCGGTGGAAGTGTGCCGCGCATGGGAGATCCCGGCCTCCGCCGACGACAAGCTGGACGAGGAGATGCGCGAGCTGGTGTATTATCCGCAGCGCAAGGCGCAGCGCAGCGGCAAGCTGACGAAGCTGAAGCTGCGCACGGTCATTTCGCTTGAAGCCGGCAGCAGAGGTGTAGAGATCGAAACGACGATCGACAACACGGCGAAAGACCACCGCATTCGGGTGCTGTTCCCTACGGACCTGGAAGCTTCCGTGCATCGCGCCGATTCGATGTTTGAAATCGCGGAGCGCGGCAACGTTCCGGCGCCGGAGTGGGAAAATCCGAGCAATACCCAGCATCAGCAAGCTTTTGTGGACGTAAGCGGGGAGAAGGCCGGTTTAACGGTCGCCAATCTCGGACTGAACGAATACGAAGTGCTGCTTGATGGCCGGAACACAATCGCGGTCACGCTGCTGCGCTGCGTAGGCGAGCTTGGCGACTGGGGCTTGTTTCCGACGCCGGAAGCCCAGTGTCTCGGTACCCATACGATGCGTATGGAGCTGATCCCGCATACAGGCGACGGCATCGTTTCCGGAGCATTTGCGGAGGCGTACCAGTTCCAGGTGCCTTGGACCGTGTGCCAAACCGGCATACATGAAGGAACGCTCGCTCCAAGCTCAGCGCCGTTCCGCTGGGAAAGCAAAGAGCTGGCCTTTTCTTCGCTGAAAATAAACGAAGAAACCGGCGACCTGATGTTCCGCTGGTACAATATGAGCCGGCAGCCGGGAGAGCTGACATTTTGCGCGGATTTCGAACATGAGCATTTTTACAAAACGACGATTCTGGAAGAGGAGGGAACTCCGCTGAGCAAAGACGCCGTCGGTTGTCTGTCCCTGATGACCGGACCCTGCGAAATCGTCACGATCGGGATTCGGTGCTGACGCTGCCGGACGAAGGTTTTTAGCGGACAAACAATACGGGCTACGGTCCCATCGGTCAGGCGCCGAATTGGGACGTAGCCTCTTTTTTCTCCAAGCTATACCCTTACCGAAATCGCCGGCGATACATTTATGTCTGCGGATACTGTGAAGGCCGTACCGTCGGATGTGTATATTTTGGGCTCAACTGCGGGTTGGCTCTTGATCTCAACAGCATCCGGATTTTGTTGCGCGCCGGCCGGATCGTTGCCATTGAGTGCTAACTGCCCTTCTTTGCTGATCTCTACCGTATCGGCAGGTTGGTTTGCATACTCTTGCTGCGCCTTTATTTTCGCTTCCATATCCTTTTGCAGTTTTGCTTCCTGCTCGGCCTTTTCTTGCTTTTTTGCTTGTTCCTGTGCCTTTTCCAATTCCTCCGCCGCAGTATCGCTTTCGCTTCTGGCCGAGTTGAGAGCGTTGCCGGCAACGCCTAAAGCCCTTCCCATTTTTTCCGTATCGGGATTAATTTTCGCCGCTTCCTTATTGTAAACCGCCATAGGCGCATTGGACGCATGCATATAGTTGGAAGCTCCTATCAATCCGCTGATCACTCCCGGCGTAAGTATATTCATCGATTTCACCCCCTTTCTGCCTAATGATTGTGGTGCTGCCATCATATTTATCGCCTATGAGAGGTGAACAATTAATACAATTGTATTAAAAACATTGACTATTTTATTAACATTTCTGCGCTTAAGAGATAGCCGCGTTCATAACTGCCGCGCTTATTATCATACGATCCGGCCCGCTTCATATTGCCCGCTTTGGATATGGGCGTTAGTCAGATCATGCCGGGAGGCAATTTGCATTTTTACATGAATATGGGAATAAATTTACGTTATTCTAATATACGTCCTCTATACTGAAAAATGTAAAATATACGAATTTCATGGGATGGAGGATGGTTCATGCTTGGACAAGGTTTGAAAAGGGTGGCAAGTTTGTTAATCGCCTCGGCGCTCGTTTTGACGGTTTCGACGGGTGGAAGCGGTACCGCCGCAGCGCAGGAGACGGGGGCGGCTATCAAACATGTCATTATTCTTATTCCGGACGGGATGGCGAATGACGCTACGGCGTTGTCCAGATGGTATAAAGGCAGCAGTCTGACGCTGGATCAAATGGCAAGCGGTCTCGTACGTACCCATTCGGCCGACGCGGCGATTGCGGATTCGGCTCCGGCGGGAACCGCTTTTGCGACCGGGCATAAATCGCATACAGGTTATGTTGGCGTGCTGCCGGACAAAGCGACGATGCCGGGACAAGCCAAAATCCAACCGGGGGACGAGAAAAAACCGGTGGCTTCGGTGCTCGAGGCGGCGAAGCTGTCCGGCAAAGCCACGGGGATTATCGCAACGTCTGAAATTATGCACGCCACTCCGGCGGACTTTTCCGCCCATTATCCGGACCGTAAAAATTATGACGCGCTAAGCATGCAGCAGGTATATAACGGAATGGACGTTGTGCTGGGCGGGGGCGCCGAATATCTGAGCCCCCAAGGCCGCAAAGACGGGGCCGACCTGATTGCATCCATCAAAGCTCTCGGTTACGATTATGTAACGACTCCGGCCGCGCTGAAGGCTTCCAAATCAAACAAGATATGGGGAGCTTTTGCGCCTGCCGGGTTGGCCTACGACATGGACCGCGATCCTTCCACGGAGCCGAGTCTGGCCGAGATGACCGCCAAAGCGATTGAAGTTCTGTCCAAAGACGAGGACGGTTTCTTCCTCATGGTGGAAGGCAGCAAAGTCGACTGGGCCGCCCACGCCAACGATCCGATCGGAGTCATTAGCGATGTACTGGCTTTTGACGAGGCGGTCAAAGTTGCGCTCGATTTCGCCAAAGACGACGGGCAGACCGCGATTGTGGCCGTAACCGACCATGGCAACGGCGGATTGACGATCGGCAACGCGTCGACAACCGGAAGCTATGACAAGGAACCGCTGTCCACGTTCATCGGCCCGCTCCAAAAAGCGAAGCTGACCGGCGAAGGACTGGAAGCCAAGCTGAACGCGAAGCGGACCAACATCAAAGAAGTGATGGCCCGATATTTCGGCATTGCCGACCTGACGGCGGAAGAAATTAAAGCCATAAAAGAGGCCGAAGCCGGCAGCCTGAATTATACGGTAGGTCCGATGATCAGCAAGCGGTCGGGGATCGGCTGGACGACGGGCGGACATACGGGCGGCGATGTGGTTCTGTACACCTACGCGCCGAACGGCGACCGTCCGACGGGCGTGATCGACAACACCGGCGTGGCCAAATACATGGCGCGCGTGATGGGGCTTGATTTGGACGCAGCGACGGACAGATTGTTTGTTAAAGCCAAGCCGGCCTTCACGGCCAAGGGCGC
Organism: Paenibacillus macerans; assembly: GCF_900454495.1. Taxonomy (NCBI): domain Bacteria; kingdom Bacillati; phylum Bacillota; class Bacilli; order Caryophanales; family Paenibacillaceae; genus Paenibacillus; species Paenibacillus macerans. Next base: position 4,519,742 of record NZ_UGSI01000001.1, on the reverse strand, counting down.
AACTTACACACTGGATGACAAAAACGGCAAGATCATCGTTACTAAAGGCGGCGACAAGCTGGAACTGCCGCTGCACCAAAGTATCGCTGTCCTGAACGGCAAGAAAACGCAACTGGAAGGTGTGGTCGTGTACAACGGGGTTGAAGCTTTTGTGCCGCAGCAGGCGCTGGACCTGATTCCGTAATCGCCCCGGCGTTAACCGTTTCACAGCTTTGGACAGGCTCAACCGCCCCAAGCCGGACTTAGTCGTCACGGACATCACGGTTGACAGTAATTTTATATTCGTTTAATATCTAATCTGTTGCGAAAAAAATCATACTTTCTCGTATAACCCCGTAATCGGCCAATGCCGACAGGGCGGGGGTTTCTACAGGGAGCCTTTACTTCCTAACTACGATGACAAGGAATTCAGAACTTCTTCCTTATCGCGTGGTTAGGATTTTTTGCGTTGTTCATAAATCGATACAATTTGGTGCAGGAGGATCGGGTTTTTATGAAGTATTGGATTTCCGTTTTAGCAGGAGCCATGAGTTACGGTGTGTTATCGACCATTGTCGTGTTGGCTTACGGCGAAGGTTTTAAACTAGGGGAAGTGGTAGGAGCGCAGCTATTGATCGGTTTAATTTTATCCTGGTTGATGGCCTTGTACACGAAACGCAAGGCGTTGCGTAAAAAGCGGAGGCAACCGGAGACTTTTTCCGCCGTCATTGCGGATAAAGGGTTAACGTGGAAGCAAAGATTGCTGCTTATGTTGGCGGGGGCCCCAACAGTTGTTACGGGATTGCTTTACTATCATTCCCTTCAGTATATCCCCGCTTCGCTGGCGATTATTTTATTGTTTCAATTCACGTGGATCAGCGCACTGATCCAAGCGGTAAGCAAGCGGCGGCGTCCCGGAAAGATGATGGTGGCGACCCTGTTCGTGTTGTTTGTGGGTACTTTGCTGGCGGCCGGCCTAAACGCGCAAGGTTCGGCAAACATCGAGCGAACCGGCATTATTTTCGGTTTATTTTCGGCAGTGAGCTATTCCATGTTTCTTCTGTTCAGCGGAAAAGCGGTTCCTTCCGTTCATCCGGCATACCGGAGCGCTTGGATGGTTACCGGCGGATTTATTTTACTTATCGTGTTATTCCCGCCTTATTTCTTGTTTAACGGGTTGCTGTTCGGACCGCTGCTAATGTACGGATTTCTGTTAGGCTTATTTGGAGCGTTTATTCCGCCGCTGCTCTTCGCCATCGGAATACCTCATATCGGAGAGGCGATGGGAGGGATTTTGGGCGCTGCCGAATTGCCGGTTGCCGTAATGCTTTCTTCGATAGTGCTTCATGAAAACGTCAGCCCGGTACAATGGTGCGGTGTTATACTGATTCTAATTGGAGTGGTTCTTCCCGAAATGCACAAGATAGGAAAAAGGACAAACGCTCTTATGACCAGGTGATGTGGCGGCTGTGGGCCGAATTTCTGAAGTCCGGAGCCGCCATCCCGGCGGCCATGTACCGCCCAAAAAACGAGGTATACTAAAGTATACCTCGTCCGTATAAACGCAAGTTCCAATGAAGTTTGCGCTTTAATCCGCCGAACACGGACCAAGCGGGCGGCTACACTTCCTCCCAAATTCGCCGCACATTCTCGAAGGCGATTTTGGTTCCTTTGCGGCACTCCTCCATGCCTTCGTATTCGATGGACAGGAAGCCGTCATAGCCGGAGCGCTTGACGATGCGGAGAATCTCCCGCAGATCGAGGTCGCCCTGGCCGGCGATCGCGCCGCGCAAATACCCGCCGCCCGCGCTGCGGAACCAGCCTTCTCCAGGGTTGCGGTCCGCCGGACGGATGTAGAAGTCTTTGACGTGAACCATCGACGCGTAGGCGATGTTTTTCTTCACCGCGATCACGGGCTGTTCGTCCACGCACACAAAGTTGCCGACGTCCAGCGTCGTCTTGTAATTCGGCCGGCCGACCGCGTGGAGCACCGCCTGTACCCGGTCGCTGGCCTGAACGTAATAGCCGTGGTTCTCCAGGCTGGTCGTAATGCCGTACTGCGCAGCGTAATCGGCGATCCGCCGGCAGGCTTCGGCGATGCGCGGAAGATCCTCCTGAAAGCGTATGATCGAGGTGTCCTGCCGGGAAGCGACGTCATGGCGCATCAGCTTGACGCCGAGGGCATGGGCAATGTCGACTTCCCGCATGACCCGGCGGATTTCCGACTCGTAAGCTTCTTCCGTGTCCGTAATGAAGTTGGCGCCGATGGCATAGTTGGAAACGGCGATTCCCGCTTTGGCGGCCCGCTCGCGGATTTGCCCGATGAGTTCGGGGGTTTGCTTCAAATCGAAACCCAGCGGCACGATTTCGACATGCTCCCCGCCGATGCCGGCGATCCAGTCGATCGCCTCCAGAATAGTCATGCCGTCCATCTGCATGGCCTGATAAAGACTATAAGAGCTTATTCCGAGTTTCATGTTTTACAGCGCGTCTCCTTCCATCCTAAGATCGTTCCGGCTTAAGGCCGCTGTGCGCGGCTCGGCTCTTGCGGCTCACGGCTCTTGCTGCTCTTGCGAATCACATCCGCTTTGCCCTCGGGTCATCCCCGGAAAGACCGGATGAACTCGACCGCTTTTCTGATGTCTTCCTCCGGCTTGTCGCCGACTTCCCGCTCGATCGTCAGATAGCCGGTGTAGCCGATCTCCTGCAGGGCGGCAAAATAAGCCGGGAAATCCACCCGGCCTTCGCCCAGCGGAACCTCCGCAAACCCGGCGCCGCCGGAGGAAGCCATGTCGGCGATCTTTTCGTGATCCATCGCCTCGTAGCCGAGGAAGCCGTATACGTCCCGGGGATCGACCGGGCGCAGGCGCACCCCGTCCTTTACGTGCGTATGCACGATATAGTCCCGCAGCGTCTTGACGCCCTGCACCGGATCGTCGCCCGTCACCATGACCATATTGGCCGGGTCGAAATTGACGGAAACGCCGTTTGTGCTCAGCGTGTCCAGGAAGCTTTTCAAATGAGCGGCCGGTTCCGGCCCCGTTTCGATGGCAAAATAGGCGTTCAAGCTTTTGGCGTAGACGCCTAGCTCCTCGCAGGCCTGCTGCATAGCAGCGTAGATCGGGCTGCTTAGGTCCTCCGGCACGATGCCGATATGGGTCGTCACGATGTTCGTGCCGAGCTCAACGGCCAAATCGAGTATGCGCTTCGACTTTTCGATTTTGGCCGGATTGGCGGCGGCGTCCTGAAATCCGTGGCCGCCCAGATCGCCGCAGAGGGCGGATATTTCCAGGCCCAGCCCTTCGATATAGCTTCGCAGCTCTTTGCGTTTGGCCGCGGTCAGCGCGGCCGGGTCCATTTCGCCGGACACGGCGTAGATTTGCACGCCTTCGGCGCCCAGTTCCTTCGCTTTTTTCAGGCCTTCCGTGACGCCCAGGCCCAAACTGTCGACGATGATACCGATCTTATTGTTCAGCTTCATATGCCAGCGCCCTCCTAAAACCGGATTTCTCGGCCTTCCTCGGCCGATTGGTAAATCGCGTTTAATATTTTGATGATCTCCACACCGTCCTCCACCGGGCTGATCGGCGGCACGCCGTCCAGACAGCTGTCCACAAAATGGTTGATTTCGTTCTGGAAGCTGCCTTGGAAATCGAATGCGGGCGTGCTGATTTGCGGATCGATATTGATGATCGTATTATGGCGTTCCGTAACGATCGACAGCTCCGGTTCAATCTCGGCGCCGCCTTTTTCTCCGTAAATGTTGACCAGGGCGGAATTCTGCTTGGCATGCAGCGAAAAGCTGACGTCCACCAGCAGGGAGGCCCCGTTTTCGAAGCGGATCAGCGCATTGGCCATATCCTCCACCGTGTTGAGGGATGCGTCGTAGTCCGCTGCTTGGTAAAACGCGTAATTCTCGATGTTGGAGCGGTTGCCGAGCTTGTAATAGGTGTTGCCGCTAACCGACTTCACTTTGGGCCGGCCCATCAGATACCAGCACAGGTCGATCACGTGCACGCCGATATCGATCAGCGGGCCGCCGCCGGAGCGGGCTTTGTCGGCAAACCAGCCGCCGGGATTGCCGAGGCGCCGGACCAGGCTCGCTTTGGCAAAATAGATCTCCCCGATGTCCCCGGCAGCGATGAATTTTTTGAGCACGGCGATGTTCGAGGCATAACGCCGCACGTAGCCGACCTGCAGCAGCCTGCCGGTCCGCTCCACCGCTGCCTGTACCTGGAGCGCTTCGTCTACGGTAATGCAGAGCGGCTTCTCGCAAAGGACGTTTTTGCCCGCTTCGAGGGCGGCGATGCTGATTTCGGCGTGGCTGTTGTTCCAGGTGCAGATGCTGACCGCCTGTACATCGGGGTTCGCGAGCAGGTCGCGATAGTCAGTGTACACATGAGGAATGTTGTACTTCCGCGCCATGGCCCGGGCTCTGCTTTCATTGAGGTCGCAGATGGCCCACAGCGCGGCTTTCGGGTTGGCCTGATAGGCCAGCAGGTGGGATTCCGAGATCGATCCGGCGCCGATCAGTCCGATTTTGAGTTCGCTCATATTCCGCACTTCGCTCCCTTTCGTCAGCGGCGCGAATTTGCTACAATGAAGCAAAATTCGCCGCGAGTTTGTTTTATTTGTTCAGGCACCCTTAATTTAGCACAGGAATTCCAAAGGGAGAATGTGCAGGATGACAAAATATCTGGATTATATGATCAGTCCGCATCCGATCCGCGTGTTCAACCCGGTCGTCGACGCCAGCAAGCGGAAAATCCGCTCGCTGACGGTGGTCAACGCCGGCCATTTACCCGGCAGAACGATGCGGCGCGTTCAGGCGAAGTTCAGCTATTGGGCTTTTGTGGTGATTACCGGCGGGGGCGGGTATTACCAGGTTGACGGCGGGGAGAAGCAGAAGGTTCCCGCGGGCTCCTGGTTTTGCCTGTTCCCCGGTGCCGAGTTCAACTATGGCCCTCATGCGGACGGGTATTGGGACGAGTATTATTTTACCGTCGAGGGGGAGCGGGTTGGAGAATGGCTGGGCAGCTGGCTGCAGCATCCGGCGCAGGTCCAAAAGGCGGCGATCGACGATTCGGCGGTAAACCGGATGGAAATGATGTTCATGCTTCTGGAGAGCGGCGTACCGAGCAATCTGGACCGCGCCTCGCTGCTGCTCGAAGCGTTCCTGTACGAGCTGGTCGCCCAGGCCGACCAGGCCGAAACGGGCAACCGGGGGCGGTTCGTGCTCAAGGTGATCGAGGACATCTCCGGGTCGCTGTACGCCCGCCGGGAGCCGGAGGAACTGGCGGCCAGACATCATATTTCCGTGTCGACGCTGCGCAGGATCGTCCACGAATACACGGGGTATCCGTTAAATGAATTCATACACCGGCTGAAGGTGGCCGAAGCGAAAAACATTTTGCTCAATACGGAAATGAGCATCAAGGAAATCGGGGAAGCGCTCGGCTATCACGATATGTTTTATTTTTCCCGGGTGTTCAAAAGAATTACCGGCCATTCCCCCAGCGGCTACCGGAACCGGGGCGGGCAGTGAAACCGCGGCTCCGCATGATCATCGTGTGCGATCAGGCCGCCTGAGGAGCACCATATCACAAGAATAGCGGCACTTTATGTACTTATTATTCGGATACGGGCCTGCTTGTCCCCATTAGCGGCATTTTTTGTGCTTATTTTCCTATGAATCGTACAAAAGGCGGCCTTCACTCTGCGGTTCGAGAAAATAGCGGCATAAATTGCCTTTATTTTAATTAAAGTGGGTAATCTCGCCGGGATAACGCCATTTTTTGTCCTTATGTTCTTGCTTGAGCTCTGAAAGTTCAGCATGGTCCAGTATGGTCCAGCGTGCACCAGTATGGTCCAGCGTCACCAGTATGGCCCAGCGTGATCCAGTATGATTCAGCGTGATCCAGTATGGTCCAGCATGATCCAGCATGGCCCAGCACGCTCCAGCGTGCTGGTTCAGCGGCTCACCCGGGTTTTGCGCTCAGCTGTATTGATCCAGCAGTTCGGTCAATTTGCGCTTGATCGCCGCGATAAGCTCCGGCGGCCGGATGACGGTCGCTTCCCGCCCCAAGCCGATGAAAAAGGCGGCCATAAAAGGAATTTCCCCCGGCGGAATTTGCCCCCGCAGCAGGCCCGTGCCATCCTCGCGAAGTTCAAGCCGGAAGTGGCGCAGCATCTCGCCCTCGCAGGCCTCGATCCCCAGCGGAGTCAGCTCGATGGTGCAATCCGCGTACATCGGCTTTCTCCCGATGAACGATTCCCAATTGCCGAGATGGACCTGCCGCAGATCAAGCGGCTTCAGCGCGGCGTCCGCTTCCTCGATGACGGCCGAGCCGATGCGGTCGCAGCGGAACAAGCGGAAATCTTTGCGCTCGAAGCAATACGCCGGGCAATACCATAAACCGCGGCTGGCGTAGATCCCGATCGGCTGAATGTGCCGGGTGCTCGTTGCGCCGGAACGCGAGGCGTAGCCGATGCGGAGCACTTTTTGGCGGACGGCGCCGTCCAGCAGAACCGCCAAATAAGGAAAAGCCGACTGCCTTTCCGGCGTCACGAAGTCGACCCGGTTTTTCATCTGATCGATGCGGTCCCGGACGTCTCCGGGCATATAATGATAAAACTTGCTGAGCGCGGAGGATGCTTCCGTTTCAAACGGGAGAAAGCGGTAATGGCGCAAGGCATGGCTGGCGAAAAAGATGGACACCGCCTCCTCTTCGGTAAAAGCGATGGGGGGCAGCACTCTTTCGTTCAGCACCTGGTAGCCGCCATGCGGTCCGACCTCGGAGTACAGCGGTACGCCCAGTTCGCTCAGCTCCTGCAGGTCCCTGAGGATCGTGCGCGGAGAAACGCCGAATTCCCGGGCCAATTCCTTCACGGTGAATTTTCGCTTGCGGTTGACGGTCATCATCAATTCCATCAGACGTTTCGATTTGGACATGGGGGAGCGCTCCGTTTCTTTTATTGGGCATAAAAAATCAAAAAAACGCCGGTATGCGTTTCTTATTTATGACAATACTTGTCACTATTATCGGCTACAATAAGAATCGAATCAAGCGGAAACGGAGATCGCCTCTTTCGCTTTTCGGGTTCCGCCAATTTGATCCTTAAGGAGTGTGTTTACATGATTCTGTTGACAACCCCCCTGATTGCCCTGAATGGACAAGCCGAAGAAGCGATTGCTTTTTATGAGCAGGCGCTGCAGGCCAAGGTGGCGTTTAAGCAAACCTTCGGCGAAATGCCCGAACCCCAGCAGCCGATGACTGACGAAGTGAAGAAGCGCATCGCGCATTCCATATTAAAGCTGGGGGAAACGGAGCTTTATGTGTGCGATATTTTTCCGGGCGAGCCGCATCAACCGGGCAGCCAGGTTACGGTGTGCCTCACGTCGAGTACGGCGGATTATACGCAGCAGCTTTACGAGGCCCTAAAAGAGGGCGGACGCGTCGATTTGCCGCTGCAGTCCATTTATTTCAGCCCGGCTTACGCTGTAGTTACCGACAAGTTCGGAGTAACTTTCCACCTGTTCACCAATCGCCCGGCTTAAAGGACGGGTTATCCCCGCTGCCGGATTGCCGAAAGGAGCGGCCCGTTCGCATGCAGATGCGAGCAGGGCCGCTTTTTGTGGTAAGATACGTCTATCGACGGTGTTTTCTCGAAAGCTTGGCCGCATTGGCGGCAGTTTTTTCGCGGCAATTCGCGGTATTAGATTGTTGTTTAACCTGCTGAAAATTTAATCCCCTAAAGGAGAGGCGGCTTATGGCGATTCGCGAAATTACGGAACAGGAGTGGCTCGACCGCGCGGAACCAGCCTCCGGCAAGGAGGCGTTGTTTTTCTTCACGGCGCTGTGCGGAACCTGCAAACTGGCGGAAAAAATGCTGGATATCGCTTTGGCGGCCGGTCCGAGCATCCCGGTATCCAAGCTGAATATTAACTATAGTCCGCGGCTTCGCGATCAATGGGAAATTTCCAGCGTTCCCTGCCTGATCGTCCTGCGGGACGGCCAGCCGGTACAAAAGGAGTATGCGATGCGGTCGGTCGTCGATTTGCGGGAGCGGCTGAAGGTTTAGGAAGCCCCCGGACTTCAGCTATAAAGCGGCCGGGCTTTTTGGTAAGATGGAAAGGAGAAAGGAAGAAATCGGTAAAGGCGGTGTCGGTACTTATGGAACTGCGGGAAGCGATGGATTTGACCGGGCGGATTCGCCGCAATATCGGCGAGGTGGTCGTCGGCAAGGAGGAGGTGGTCGATCTGCTGCTTGCTGCGCTGCTCGGGGACGGTCATGTGCTCTTGGAGGACGTGCCCGGCACAGGCAAAACGCTGCTTGCGAAAGCGCTTGCTAAATCGCTCGGCGGCGGGTTCAAGCGAGTCCAGTTTACGCCGGACCTGCTGCCTTCGGATCTGAGCGGCATTCATTTTTTCAATCAGAAAACGGGGGAGTTCGAGTTTCGCCCGGGTCCGGTGTTTACGCACGTGCTGCTGGCGGACGAGATCAACCGGGCGACGCCGCGCACGCAATCCAGCTTGCTGGAATGCATGGAGGAGCGCCAGGTGACGATCGACGGCGTCACGCACGAGCTGGCGTCTCCGTTTTTTGTCATGGCCACGCAAAACCCGATCGACCAGCAGGGGACCTTTCCCCTGCCGGAGGCGCAGCTGGACCGGTTCCTGATGCGGATTGCCATGGGATACCCGTCGCACGGCGAAGGGGTCGCCATCCTGCAGCGGTTTAAGGAGCGCCAGCCGCTGGCGGAAATCGGGGCGGCCGCCTCGGCCGAAGAGGTGGCGGCGGCCCAGCGGTATACGCGGACCATCCGCGTCCAGGACGATCTGCTCGGCTACATCGTGGCCGTTGCCGAAGCGACCCGGAAGCATCCGGAGGTGAAGCTGGGGGCCAGCCCGCGGGCGAGCGCGGCGCTGCTGCGCGCTTCCCAGGGCCTGGCGCTGATTCGGGGCCGGGATTACGTCACCCCCGACGACATCAAAGCGGCGGCCGTGCCGGTGCTGGCCCATCGGCTGGTGCTGCGGCAAGGCCTTCGGAGCGCGCAGGAGCAAGGCAGCGAAGTCGTCCGCCAGGCGCTGCAGCAGGTGGAGGTGCCGGCCGAGCCGCTGTTGACCGGGCTCCCGCCGACTGAGCCTCCGCTGACCGAGCCGCTGCTGACGGTCCGGGGAACGCGGGAGGATTGAACCCATGCAGCTGCCTTGGCTTATTATAAGCGCGGTTCTCCTTATCGGGCTGGTTGCCGCGGTATACCGCCGGCGCGCGCTGAAGGGGATCCGGTATGAGCGGTATTTTTCCAAACGGGCCGCATTTGAAGGCGATGAAGTCGAAATGATCGAGGTCATCGCCAACGCCAAGCTGCTGCCGCTGCCTTGGCTTCGCCTGGAATCGAGCATTCCCGCCGGGCTTGCGTTCGGAAAGCAGAGCAACCTGGCGATTCATGCCGGGGAAATCTATCAGAACCACAGCAGTCTATTTCACCTTCGTCCGTACCGGCAAATCACAAGGCGCCATAAGGTCGGGTGCGCCCACAGGGGGCTATACCGGCTGGAATCGGCCACGATGACGACGGGCGATCCGCTGGGACTAAACTCGGAGGTCAAACGCTTCCCGCTGGATCTGGAGCTGCTCGTCTATCCGCGGGCGGTTCCGCTGGAGGAGCTGCCGCTGCCGAACCACAGCTGGCTGGGGGAAGTCACCGTCCGGCGCTGGATCGTGGAGGACCCGTTTCTGACCGCAGGGATCCGCGCCTATCGTCCCGGCGATCCGCTGAGCCAGATCAACTGGAAAGCGACGGCCCGGACCGGGGAGCTGCAGGTGCACAAGCGGGATTACACCGCCGACCACCGGCTGGTGATCTGCCTTAATGCGGAGGTTAGCGATTCGATGTGGAAAACGGTGACCGCGCCGGAGCGGATCGAGCTGGGGATTCGTTATGCCGCATCGGTGGCGGAGCATGCCCTGCGCAATGGGCTGAGCGCGGGCTTTATATGCAATGCTCGGCTGACGGACGGCCCGGCGGAGCCGGTCCGCATTGAGCCGCAGGCGGCAACCGATCAACTGGAGCTGTTGCTGGAAACGATGGCGCGGCTGGTGCTGGACCGAACGGTTTCGATGGTTCGGCTGCTCGAACTGGAGCTTGAGGCGGGGGCGGCCGATACCGATTATTTGATCATTTCCTGCCACTGGGGCGAGAAGCTCGCGGAAACGGCGGAGCTGCTGCGGCGCGGCGGCAACGGCGTGGAATGGATGGAAATTCCCGATTGGGCCGATCAAGGTTCGGGAGAAGCGGGCGAATTTGATGAATGGATGAGCTTCATCAGCTCATAACGGCAGCTTGGGCGAAAACATAAGGACAAAAAATGTCGCTATTTCGGCGATATCACCCCTTTTGAGTACAATAGAGACATTTTATGCCGCTATTTTCTCGAATCGCTGCCGAAATGCCTGCGTTCATGACGAATCATAGGAAATAAGGACAAAAAATGCCGCTAACGGGGATGAACAGGCCTGGCTCCGGATAATAAGTACATAAAGCGCCGCTATTTTAACGGTCTGGTGTCTGAATCTAGACGAATTAACAGCAGGGTATCTGGATCTAGACGATTAACAGCCTAGTGTCTGGGACTGGCGATTAATGGCCTGTTGTCTGAATCTAGACGACGGTCGACGGTCGACTTTGCATCATCGTTCCAGTAGCCGGCCGGACGTCAAGTGCCGATTCCGAGGTTGAGGTGAAAAAATACCGCTATTTTAGAAACTATCTCCTGCCCCTCCCCCTGACAAAGGACAGCCAGTTCCGGCCGGCCCGCAAAATTTCCTTATATCCCGGAGGTCTGACGAGGTAATACGGGGTGATCACGCCGCCCCAGTTCGCTTTGGAACTGGCGACCGAAGGGATGTTGGCCCCGGCGAAATCGAACGTTTTCAGCCCGTTGTCCGATAAATCGCCCAGCTCAAAGCTTTGCAGCAGCTGCACGACGCCTTGATTCAAATGCTCCGTCTTGCTGGCGGCGATCCAGCCGAACGCTTTTTGATCGTCAAGGCAAATCGTGATGCTGGCGCTGACCGGCTCCCCGGAGGGCGCATAACAAACATACGCGCGAAAGGCCTCCGGCCCGAGCAGGCTCCGGGCCAGCCGCAAATCCTCCAGGCCCAGCCGGTGGGTGAAGCCTTGGCGGGCTTCCGTTCCGGCGAGGCATTGGTGCACCTCCGCCATATCTTCGGTTCTGGCCGCCCGGTAGCCGGCCGTGCCGGCCTTGCGCACCTTCGCCCGGACGTCCGCGCTGGCGCGATCCAAGCTATAAGGCAGCTCCATTACATACGTGTATTTGATATCCGCGATAAATCCGCTCCACAAAAAAGGGCGGATGTCCGTAATGTCCGTAGGAAAAACGAAGCTGGCGCTGCTGGGCGATTTCAGCATATCCGCCGCCACCGCTTCCGCCACCTCCCGCCACTGCCGGTCGATTTTGAACGGCTTGTCCGTCGGCGTGGAATGAAACACAAACGGATGATAGGGGTTCAGCGGCGGGAGATACAGCTTGCCTTTTGCGTTATAGAAAAACAACCCTTCCCCCCGGGCCGGGGAATTGGGCGCCTCGAACTCGGCAAGACGCGCCCGGCAGCCCCATTTTCGCTCGTTGAACTCAGCCCACTGCATCAGCAGCTCGCGGCGGTTTAACTCCATGATACAAAGCCTCCTTCGACTTGTTCCCTTTACCAGTTCTAACGTATGATCTTGTCCCCGCGAATATGAGCAAGGGCGGATCGGGCTTTTTGCCGGTATCCCTTCTTTGCTCCCGGCCATTTAATATATTGTGAGAAAAAATATACCTTCTATCATTAGCTCAACTTATATCATTAGCTCAACTTCTATCATAGGGGATTCGGCAGCATAGTTTTTTCGTCGAAGGAGGGATTACCGTGATACAAGTTACAAAATGGGGCGCCCGGGGCGACGGAGCGGCCGACGATACCGCCGCGATCCAGCAAGCGCTGAACCAAGCGGCCAAAACCGGGGAGACCGTATATTTTCCCAGCGGCGTTTACAAGGTGAATCCGGCCAAAGCGCTGATGGTCGGGGGAAATACGCTCATCAAAGGCGACGGCCGTTCCTCCGTCATCAAGGCGGCGCCGGACAGCTTCGGCTGGGAGCTGATGCGAATCGCCGGCAAGGAGGTGAACGTCAGCGGGATCGTGCTGGACGGCAACGAGCGCGTAAACCGCGTTCTCGCCATCGGCGGGGGCAGCTCGCGGGTGACGGTCCGCGATACGCTCGTGACGGGCGCAACCCACGACACCGACCGGCGGAGCGAATATTACGCCGGAGTCGTGGCCGGCATCGTCGTCTACGGAAATACGGAGTCGATCACGATTGATAATACGGAGGTTGCGAACGTTGCCGCCCGCAATTTGGTGGGAAGCAGCCTGGTGGCCCGGGGCATTTTCGTCACCACGACCTGGGGGAGCAAAGAACTGGCCGCGAAAAAAGTATCCGTCACGAACTGCTACATCCATCATATCAGCCCGGCCGATGACGGCGACGGGATATACTACGAGGACCCGGCGATGGAAAACAACCGGGGAACGGATGTCGACAGCGTCATTGCCGGGAACCGGTTTGACTATTGCGCCAAGCGGGCGATCAAAATTTTTGCCCAAGGCATCACCGTTAAAGGCAACGACATTCATAATCCTTATTTAAACGACAATTACTTTATGGGTACGCAAAAAGGAAAGCGCGCGCCGGACATGTACGCGGCGATCAGCGTTTACGGCGGCGGCAACACGGTGGAAGGCAACCGGATTTACGGAAACGGCAGCTATTATGCCGCGATCGAAGTCGGGGCCGGAGCCGAAGTGGCGGACATCGTGATCCAAAACAACAACATCGCCATGGGGGAACGCAGCAACGTCAAGGGTACGACCGCCATCCGGCTCGGCAGTATCCGCGATTTCCGGGTTTTGTCCAATACGATCAACAACGGGGAACGGGGAATTTGGACCTGGCAAAACGCCGACCAAGGGCTGATCAAGGATAACGTCATCCGCGTGCGGCGGGGGGGAGGCATCGACCTCACGACGTATCTCCGCAGCTACGTGCAAAAAAACATCACCTTGGCAAACAATAGAATTTCCGCCTCCTCCTACACCATCAAGACGTCGTCCGCGACCAATTCCGGCGTCGTCATCAAATAAATCCGGTTGACAAAACCACTTAAGGAGCGCCCCCCGGGCGTTCTTTTTTGCATTTGACTACTAAAACGGCGGCGCCCTGAATATAACACAATATAGCAAAACGTTATGCGGACGATAGGATGCGGATTATTCCAACAAAGGAATGGTAGGTATGGAGACTAAACGGGGGATTTTGGTGGTATCGCTGGATTTCGAACTGTATTGGGGCGTCCGGGATCTTTGCAGCATTGATGAGTATGCGGAAAAATGGGGCGGCGAACGCGAAAGAATTGCCGAAATACTAGATTTATTCCGCGATCGCGGCATTCATGCCACTTGGGCGACCGTGGGGCTGCTCTTTTTTGCCGGCAAGGAAGAGATGCTTCAGGGGCTGCCCGCGCTTAAGCCGGCATACTCGGATCCCCGTTTGTCCCCTTACGGGCATATCGCGGGCGGCGGCGTCGGACAAGGGGAGGACGATGATCCCCATCATTTTGCGCTGTCGCTGATCGAGCGGATTCGCTCCACCCCCGGCCAAAGAATCGGTTCCCACACGTTTTCGCATTATTATTCATTGGAAAAAGGACAAACCGAACGGCAATTTTACAGCGACCTGCAGGCCGCGGCGGACGTTGCCGCTAAACGGGGAATCCCCCTCGAAAGCCTGGTGCTGCCCCGCAATCAGATCCGCCGCAAATACGTCGGCCGGCTTGCGGAGCTTGGCATCAAGACGTATCGCGGCAACCCGCAGCACTGGCTGTACCGGGACGGATATTCCGTTTCCGATCCCCCGCTGAAGCGAGCGCTTAGGCTGGCGGACAGCTATTTCAACCTGACCGGCCACCATACCTATCCGGCGGAGTCGCTCGCCCCCAAGGCGCCTTTGAGCTTGCCGGCCAGCTTTTTCTTCCGCTCGCCGCCGCGTTGGCTCGGCTGGCTGGAGCCGCTGAGGCTGTACCGGATGCGGCGCAGCATGACGCACGCGGCGAAACACGGGCAGGTGTACCACCTGTGGTTTCATCCCTACAACGCCGCGGAGGAGGCGGGCATGCGGGCGCTGAAACGGCTGGCGAACCATTTTCGCCGGCTTGCCGAACGCTACGGCATGATCAGCCTGAACATGGAGGAGCTTGCCGAGGCTGTGCTTGCCGGCCGGCCGGCAGCGGAGCAGGGAGGAAGGCCGGCGGAAGGAGCGGGGGCCGAGGCTGATGCTTTCCCGGCGCGTGCGGAAGAAACGGTGTCCGCTTGCCGGACTTCCCCCGGGCCAAGTTATTCCGCAAATGAGGTGAAGCTTCATGGACATTGAGTTTTTGGGCAGAGCGGTCAAACGCCATTGTATCGCTTTTGCGGCCGTAATCGCGCTATGCATCGGCGCGGCCGTGCTGGCGAACGAGCTTGTAAGCCCGGCTTACCGGGCCGACGTCAGCCTGGTGGCCAATATCGTATCCAAGCCGGATTCCAGTACATATAACGAATTTTTGGCCAGCCAAATGCTGACGAAAACATACGAGGATACGATCCAAAGCCGGTATATCGCCTCCGAGGTCAAAAACAAGGTTTCCGCGCCGCAATCCGCCACCGAACTGCTGAAGAAAGTCAGGGTGCGGACCGATCCGGGAACGCTGGTCATCTTGCTGTCTTACACCGGGAGCGACCCCAAAGAAGCGGTAGCGATCGCCAACGCTTTTGCGGAAACGTTCGTGGCCAGATCCAAGGAAATCATCGCGGACGCCAACGTCTCGATTTTGGATTCGGCGAGCATGGAGGAGGCGGCGATCCCGGTCAGCCCGCGCAAAATGCTCAATATCGCGCTGGCGGCCTTCGCCGGTTTGTTTGCGGCGTTAAGCCTGGCGTTGGCTCTGGAAAAAAGGGACGAGCGAAAAAAGGCGCGGCGCTATTTGCCGGAAGATTACCCGGGCACCCTGAGAGACATTGGTCCGGATGGAAGAAATTATAGAGGAGGGGCGATACGATGAATTTTGCGATCGCGGGATGCGGACATATCGCGGGCAAACATATCGAGGCGATCGAGAATACGGAGGGAGCCCGGCTGGTTGCCGTATGCGACCCGAATCCGGGGCGGCTGGCGGAGATGCGGATGCGACTGCCGGACGCGGCCTGCTATGCCGAGCTCGGCACGCTGCTGGAACGGGAGCCGGACGTGGACGCGGTGTGCGTCTGCGCGCCGAGCGGGCTGCACGCGCAGCTGGCGCTGAAAGCCGCGGCCGCCGGCAAGCATCTGGTGCTGGAGAAGCCGGTGACGCTTGATCTGGAGGAAGCGGAGCGGCTGCGGCAGGCCGTGCGCGCCGCCGGGGTACGGGCGGCGGTCGTGCACCCGAACCGGTTCAGGCCGGCGATCCGGCATTTAAAAAACGCGCTGGCGCAAAACCGGTTCGGCAAGCTGAGCCACGTAAACGTCACGGTCCGCTGGAACCGCAGCCAGGCGTATTACGATCAGGCCGCCTGGCGGGGAACCAAAGCGATGGACGGCGGCGTGCTGATGAATCAGGCGATCCATGGCCTCGATTTGCTGCAGTGGCTGTTCGGCCCGGTGGCCGAAGTCAAATCGCTCGTCGCCACGCGCGTCAGGCGGATCGAAGCGGAGGACGTGGCGATCGCCGCGATCCGGCTGGAGAGCGGGGCGCTTGGCGTGATCGAAGCGGCCACGACGGTGTACGGGCACAACCTGGAGGAGACGATCGCCGTCTTCGGCGAAACCGGCTATGCCGTCATCGGCGGACGGACGGCCAACTGGATCCGCCATTGGGCGTGCGCGGGCATGTCGGAAGAGGAGACGGCGGCGCTGATCCGCGAGGTGGAGCAGGACCCGTACGGCATTCCGGGGCATCAGTGCATCATCGCCGACCTGGTAGGCGCGGTAGCCGAAGGCCGCGAGCCGGCGGTCACGCTGGAGGACGGCATCCGCGCCGTCGAGCTGGCGCTGCAGATGACCGGGGGCGGCCGCGGCGGAGATTTCCGTCTGGTTCCCGAAGGCGCGGGAAAGGGGGAAGTTTGAATGCGAACGGAAGTCTTGAGAGCCGGGTCTTCCCGTTATGGCCGCATGGAGCTGCTGCGCAAGCTGGAGGACAAAACGGCGGTCATCGGCGTGATCGGCCTCGGTTACGTCGGGCTGCCGCTGGCCGTGGAAAAAGCGAAGGCCGGCTACCGCGTCATCGGCTTTGACGTGCAAGCCCGGAAAATCGACATGTTAAACAGCGGGCATAACTACATCGGCGACGTAGTCGATGAGGATTTGCGGGAAATGGTGAGGGACGGACGGCTTAGCGCGACGGCGGACTATTCCTTTTTGAAAGGCGTGGACGCGGTCGCCGTCTGCGTGCCGACCCCGCTCGATATTTACCGGCAGCCGGACACGAGCTACGTGGAGAACTCGGCCCGCGAGATCGCCAAATTCCTGCATCCGGGGATGCTCGTCGTCCTAGAAAGCACGACCTATCCCGGCACGACGGATGAACTGGTCAGGCCGATTCTCGAAGCGACGGGGCTGCGCTGCGGCAGCGATTTTTTTCTGGCTTATTCGCCGGAACGAGTGGATCCCGGAAACAAAACGTTTAATACGAAAAACACGCCCAAGGTGGTCGGCGGCGTAACTCCGGCCTGCTCGGAGGTGGCGGAAACGCTGTACCGGCAGGTGCTCAACGGGGACGTTCATGTCGTGTCCAGCCCGGCGGTGGCGGAAATGGAGAAAATTTACGAAAACACGTTCCGCCATATCAACATCGCGCTGGCCAACGAAATGGCCGTCCTTTGCAGCCGCATGGGGATCAACGTATGGGAAGTCATCGACGCGGCGAAATCCAAGCCCTACGGGTTTATGGCTTTTTATCCGGGACCGGGGCTCGGCGGACACTGCATCCCGATCGATCCGTTTTATTTGACCTGGAAAGCGCGGGAATACGGCTACCATACGCGGCTTATCGAACTGGCCGGCGAAATCAACAACGCAATGCCGGAATTCGTCGTGCAGAAAATCGCCGAGATCCTGAACCGGGACGGCAAGCCGCTGCGCGGCTCGACCGTATATTTGCTGGGCGTGGCTTACAAAAAAGACATCGACGATTACCGGGAGTCGCCGGTGTTGACCATGATCGGCCTGCTGGAGGAACGGGGCGCGAACGTGCGGGTCAGCGACACGCATATCCCCGAATTCCACTGGCGCGGGAAGCGTTACGTGTGCGAGGAAGTGACGGAGCGGCGGGTCGGCGAGGCGGACATTGCGGTGATCACGACCGATCACTCCGGATTTGACTACGACCTGATCGGCAGAGCCAGCCGTATTTTGCTCGACACCCGTAACGGTATGCGGGGCCGGCGGAAGCCGGACAATTATTATTTGCTCTGATTTTAAAAATTTAAGTTGAGGAGTCAGTGGAATGGGAAACGGATATGTGCATTCAACCGCGGTAGTCGATCCCGGCGCGCAAATCGGGGAGGGGACGAAAATATGGCATTTCACGCATGTGTCGGCCACGTCCGTGATCGGAAAGCGCTGCAGCCTCGGGCAAAACGTGTATGTCGCCGACCGCGTGACGATCGGGGACGGGGTGAAAATCCAAAACAATGTTTCCGTTTACGAAGGAGTCATTTTGGAGGATGAAGTGTTTTGCGGGCCGAGTATGGTGTTCACCAACGTGCTGACCCCGCGTGCGGCTTTTCCGCGCAACCGCAGCACCGATTACCAGGTAACCCGGGTCGGGCGGGGCGCTTCGATCGGCGCGAACGCGACCGTCGTCTGCGGGGTGGCGATCGGGGAATGGGCTTTGGTGGGCGCGGGGGCCGTCGTCACCCGGGACGTCGCGCCGCATGCGCTGGTCGCCGGGGTGCCCGCGCGGCAAATCGGCTGGGTCTGCCGCTGCGGGCAAACGCTTGGCTTTAAGGCGGGGCTTGCGGCCTGCGGGGACTGCGGCAGGGAATACCGGCTGGAGCAGGATCGCATCGCCATGTTGAAGGAGGCGAATCCGGCATGAATCAGGCGCAGGGCTTAAACGGTTACGGGACAGGTGATGGCGATCAAACCGCCGATCCCATTCCCGTGTTGGATCTGAAGCGGGAGGTCGCCGAGCTGAAGCCGCGGCTGCTGGAAGCGATTGAGGCCGTATTGGACGAAGCGGCGTTTATTATGGGGAACCAGGTGAAGCAACTGGAGCGGGAAGCCGCCGATTACCTGGGCGTACGGCACGCGATCGCCCTGAATTCCGGCACGGACGCGCTCGTCATCGCCCTGCTGGCGGCCGGAATCGGCCCCGGCGACGAAGTGATCACGACGCCGTTCACGTTTTTTGCCACCGCGGAGGCGATCAGCCGAGTGCAGGCGGTTCCGGTGTTTGCCGACGTCGATCCCGCGACGTTCAACCTGAACCCGGACAGCCTGGAGGCGGCCATCACGCCGCGGACAAAAGCGCTCCTCCCGGTGCATTTGTTCGGCCGTCCGGCGGAGATGGGCCGGATTATGGACATCGCACGGGCGCATGGGCTGATCGTCATCGAGGACGCCGCTCAGGCGTTCGGCGCGGAAACGGGCGGACGCAAGGCGGGAACGATCGGGCACGCGGGCTGCTATTCCTTTTTTCCTTCCAAAAATCTCGGCGCCTACGGCGACGGCGGCATGCTGGCGACGGACGATCCGGCGCTGGCCGAGACGGCGGCGATGCTGCGGACGCACGGCTCGAAGCGGAAGTACTACAACGAGCGGATCGGCTTCAATTCCCGGCTCGACGAGCTGCAGGCGGCCATATTGCGGGTGAAGCTCCCGCACGTCGACGCCTGGAACGAGCAGCGCCGACTTGCCGCGGACCGCTACGGGGAACTGCTGCATGGGCTGGATGGGCTTATTTTGCCGGAGAAATGCGAGGGCGGTGTCAAGCACGTATATCATCAATACACGATCAGGGTGCTGAACGGGAAAAGAGACGAGCTTAAGGCCGCCCTGGCCGCCGCGGGGATCAGCACGATCGCGTATTATCCGCTGCCGGTCCACAAGCTTCCCGTTTATATGGCCGATAACGGGGGGACGCCGCTGCCGATGGCCGAACAGCTGTCGCAGGAGGTGCTGTCGCTGCCGATCGGGCCGCACCTCGGAGAGGATGCGCAGCGTTACATCGCCGGGCATATCGAGCGTTTCATGAAATCAAGTAAGGATTGAGAAGCGAAACATGTTCAAAAAGTTACCCTTCGCGCGGCAAATTTACGGCCTGCGGGAGCTGTTTCATGTCCGCCATGCCGTCAGTTTGTTCCGCAAGCTGGCCGGCGACGGCTTTTTGCGCAACGTGTTCGTGCTGGCCAGCGGAACGATCGTCAGCCAGGTCATCATTCTGGCGACGCTGCCGATTTTAACCCGGCTTTATTCGCCTTCGGAATACGGGACGTATTCGATGTACCTGTCGATCATCGGCATTCTGCTCATGGTCATTTCCTTTTCGTACGAAAACGCCATTACCTTGCCGGAGGACGACCGCACGGCCTCGAGCGTGCTAAGCCTGTCGCTTAGGATTTGCATCGGCGTCAGCATCGCCAGCGGCATCGGCATTCACATTTTGGAGGGGCCGCTGGCGGCTTGGATGCATGAATCCTACGTTGCCCATTATTACCTGCTGTTTATCGTCAGCCTGTTTGGCGCCGGTTTTTATCAAATTTTGAATTATTGGTCCATCCGCAAAAAATATTTCCGCGAGCTGGCGCGAACGAAATACACGCAAAGCATCGCCCAGGTATCTTCGCAGATCGGGCTCAGCCTGTTTCAACTGGGCCCGCTTGGCCTTATCGTCGGCGACATTATCGGCCGCTTCGGTGGCCTCGTTCCGCAGTGGAAGCTGTGGCGGCGCGATGTGAAGCGGCAGCAAATCGTCTCGGGCTGGGCCGATCTGCGGGACAGCGCGTACCGGTACCGGAGGTTTCCGCTGCTGTCGATGTCGTCCAACGTGTTGAACAGCATCGTGCTGTACATACCGGCGATTTTGCTGGCCTCGTTGTACGGGACTCAAGTGGCCGGGTGGTTTGCGCTGTGCCAGCGCATTCTCGGGTCGCCGATGACGCTGATTATGACTTCTGTCCGCAATGTGTATTTGTCGGAATCATCGGACTATATGATCAATGATCCGAGCCGGCTTTACCCCTTGTTTCGCAAAACGGTCCGCAATGTTTTCCTTGTCGGTCTGCTGATTATTCTGGCGCTCGTTGGCGTCGGCCCTTTTCTGTTTCCGTTTCTGTTCGGCGGCGAATGGGCCGAGTCCGGCAGCTATATCCGCATCTTGTCGGTCATGTATTTGAGCCAGTTCGTCGCCAATTCGGTCGGCTCGACGATCGACGTGATGGAGCGGCAGGACCTTCACCTGTACCGGGAAATCATCCGTACGTTTCTGATTCTCGGTTCCCTGACGTTCGCCTGGTTCACCCATCAGACGGCGGAAACGGCGATCTGGCTGTTCAGCGGCGCTTCGACGCTTGGCTATGTGCTGCATCTGATGCTCTCCTGGCATTCGGTGCGGAAATACAAGGCGCAGGGCGAAGCGGGGAGCGAACCAATACAGAGCAAGGAGCGAGGATAAGGGAATGTTGACGGTATACTCTCCCCTGTCACGCCTGCCGGAAAGAGAATACATCTACCGCGTGGTTTTGGGGGAATTTCTGGGACTTGAATACAACGTGGTTTACGGGGACGGCAAACAGATCGAACTGGTCATGATTGAAGCTACGGCGGCTTCGGATATTTCGAAAACTTCGAAAACATCGGAAACTTCGGATATTTCGGGTGCCTCGGGTGCCTCGGGGGCCTCGGGGGCCTCGAATGCCTCGAATGCCTCGGATGCCTCGGGGGCCGCAGGTTCGGGCCGCTCTTCGGACACGCGCACTGTAACGCCGGTGTCCGCCAAAAGGCTGCGGATGCCGGACGTGCTGCTGCAAACCCCCGATGCGCTCTGGCTAAAGGAGGCTTCCCTGCCGCGCCTTCCGTTGGACCGGTTTCGGCCGCCGGGCAGCGGCGAGGCGGAACCGCCGCTCCCGGTTATTTACGGGCGGAAAGGCGGGAAGGGCGAATATGTCGAGGCGGACGTAGAGGGATTTTACCTGGGGATCGATGTGTTCGGCAGCAGCCTGTTTATGCTGACGCGCTACGAGGAGCTGGTCATCCGCGAGCGCGACCCGATCGACCGGTTTCCGGCCACGGCGTCGCTCGCCTACCGCGAGTCCTTCCTGGACCGGCCGATCGTCAACGAATACGTGGAGGTGCTGTGGCGGTTCATGAAGCGGCTGTGGCCCGGTCTGACCCGAAAAGTGAGAACGCCGGCGGTCCGCATAACCCATGACGTCGATTTTCCCTTTTACATCTATGGCCGCAGCCGGCTGCGCGTGTTTCGGGATATCGTCATGGATGTGCTTCGGCGGCGGGATCTCGAATCCGGCCGGAAGAAGGCCAGAATGCTGTACCGGGGGCGGGAGAGCCTGGCCGGAGATCCGTACAACACCTTCTCCTGGCTGATGGACCAGAGCGAACGGGCCGGAATCCGCAGCGCTTTTTATTTCATCACCGAGAAGACCAAACCGGGCATTGACGGCAATTATGCGATCGAGGATCCGAGGATTCAGCAGCTGCTGCGCGAAATTCACGCCCGGGGCCATGAAATCGGCCTGCATCCGAGCTACAACACCTACTTGAACCCGGCCCGCATCCGCCAGCAATTTCAAAAGCTGGTGGAAATCGCCCGGGCCAACGGCATCAGGCAGGACCGCTGGGGTGGAAGACAGCATTATTTGCGCTGGCAGGCCCCGGATACGTGGCAGTTTTGGGAGGACGCGGGACTGCAGTATGACAGCACGCTCAGCTATGCCGACCGGGCGGGCTTTCGCTGCGGCGTCTGTTACGAATTCCCGGTGTTTAATCTGAAAACCCGGAAGGCGCTGGCCTTGCGGGAACGCCCCCTGATCGTCATGGATCAGACGATTTTGCATCCGGAGTACATGGGGCTGGACCATGAGCAGGCTTATGATGCAATCCGCGGCTATTATCGGGAATGTATGAAATACAGCGGGGACTTTACGATGCTGTGGCATAACAGCCAGCTGCTGAAAACTTCGGAGCGCGCCGTTTACAGCAAATGCCTGGAGCTCATCGCCGCTTCACCGTAATCGTTAGGAGGAAGCCGTTTTGAAAATTGCCTATTTGATCCACTGGAACGAAGGACCGGACAGCGGGGTGTACAAAAAAGTGACCGGCCAGGCGCTCGCTTGGGCATCGCTGGGCCACGAGCCGGCGCTGTTTCTGTTCACCAGCCGGCATGGCGAAAGCTGGGAGGAAGCGGCAGGCGGCGGAATCCCGGTCATCGTGGAAACGTATCGGGGAAAGCCCGGCAGGTTGGCGCGTTTTCGGGCCTTGCTTGCAGACTTGCGCGCCTGGGGGCCCGATGTCGTTTACCATCGCTTCGATCTGTATTACCCTTCGCTCCCCCGGCTGCTTCGGGAATTTCCTTCGGTGCTTGAAATCAACACCAACGATGTGTCCGAACTGGCGCTGGAGCGCGGCCCGGGCCGGCTGCGTTATTACTACCACCGGCTGACGCGCCGCTTCGTGCTCGGGGCCGCCGGCGGGTTCGTGTTCGTCAGCGGCGAGCTGGCGGAAGCCCCGTGCTTCCGCCGTTACGCGAAGGACAAGGCGGTCATCGGCAATGGGATCGACCTGGCGCGGTACGCGTTGGCACGGGAGGGCGGCGAAGTGCGGCCCGTTGAAGCGCAAGCCGCTGAAGTGCAGGTTGCTGAAGCGCAGGCCGTTGGGGCGCAGGCCGCTGGAGCGTGCAACCCGTCCAGCCGGGAGGTTGGCCAAGCGGCGAGCCCCGCAGAAGACGGAAGTGAAGCTGAACCTATGGCCGAAGACGCATGTTTTACCGATTCGCGCGCATCTTCGGCCGGCCCGCACGCGCCAGCGGCTGGCCCGCACTCGGCGGCTTCCCTAGCCGGAGCCGAAGACGCCGTCCGCTTCGTGTTTCTCGGGTCGGCCGGGCAGGCTTGGCACGGGGTGGACCATATCGCCGAGCTGGCCGCGGCCAAACCGCATTGGCGATTTGACATCGTCGGCGTGGAGCGCGGGGAGCTGGCGCTGCCGATTCCGCCCAATATGACGTTCCACGGCCGGCTGCTGCAGCGCGGCTACCAGCCGCTGCTCGACCGGGCCGACATCGCGATCGGCACGCTGGCGCTGTACCGCAAAGGGATGGAGGAAGCGTCCCCGCTGAAGGTCCGGGAATACCTGGCCAACGGGCTTCCGGTCATTACGGCGTACCGGGAGACCGATTTTCCCGATCCGGTTCCGTTTGTCCTGCAGCTGCCGAACAGGCCGGGAAATGTGCTGGAAAACCTCCCGGCGATCGAGCGGTTTGCGCGGAGCTGGAAAGGACGCAGGGTGGAGCCGAACGGCATCGGGCATTTGGACACCGCCGTCAAGGAGGCGGCCCGGGTCGGATATATGGAACGGATCAGGGAACGGAAAAGAGGGAGTTAAGGGATGCCGGTGCTGACCTTGTTTTGGCTGGCGCTGCTTGTCGGGGCTGCAGCCGTGTTCTTTTTGCAGTGCCTGCTGGTTCTGAAAATGAAAGTGGATGCCGCGTACCTGTTTGCTTTCTGCATCTACTTCGACCTGTTCGGCTACTTTTACAAGCTCTTGGCGCCGGGGCAAGCGCTCGTGCTGCTGATCGCGCTTCCGCTTTTGCCGGTGCTCGCCGCCCTGTTTCATAGGCCTACTTCAGCGCGAGATATTTTCCGGGACCCCGGGGTTTGGCTTTGGGCGATTTTTTTCGTTTACGCGCTGGTCTCGCTGGCCTGGGCGCCATCCGATTCGGCGGGCCTGACGAAAGAAATCGTGTTGTTTGCCCACGGCGTGATCCCGGCGGCATACATTTACATTGTTTATAAAAAATACGGCAAGTTCTCCTGGACCGCCGTCGCCTGGGTTGGGTTGGCGTTTGCCGCCGCCCATCTGCTGCTGGGCGAATACTCGGGGGAATATCCCGGCAGGCTGACGCTGCCCGGCGGCAACCCGATCTTCCACGCGCGGGCTTCGCTGATGACGGCAACCGTTTGTTTGTGGGCGAAGCCGATACCGCTGCCGCTCCGGTTGACGGCGCTGGCGGCGGCGCTCGTTTCGGCCTTTGCCACGCAGTCGCGCGGTCCGGTGGTCGTATTCGCGGCGGCCAACGCCGTCATGTTCGCCGTGTGGCTGATCCGGAAATACCGCAATAAACGGTTCGGGCTGTCCCGGCTGCTGGTGCCGCTGCTGCTCCTGCTTCCCCTGGCCGGCGCGGCCTTGTCCGCTTACGGACCGCAGCTTGCGCAGTGGATCGGCGGCAGCCGGTTTATGGTGCTTTTCGACGTCAATCAGCTCTTTGGCGACGATAATTACATCGGGCGGCTGGAGCTGCAGGCGAAGGCGCTGGAAAAGTTTGCGGCATCGCCCTTTTTCGGGGCCGGACTGGGGAGTGTGACGCAACCGCTGGCCCGGGATTTTCCGCACAATATCGTGCTGGAAATCGCCGCCGAAGGGGGAATCGCCGGGCTGACGTTATGGACCTTCGCCGTTTTATTCGCATTGGGGGCGGCCGTCGGACGGTCGCCGCTGCTTGCCGTCCTGCTGCTGCAGACGGCCGGGTACGCGCTCGTGAGCGGGGACTTCGGATTCAACTACGAATACGTCGTGATCGCGTTTACCGCCCTGTCGCTTATGCCGCAAAGACAACCGAAAGGAGCCGTTAGTACGCTATGAAAATCCTGTTTCTTATCACCGGGTTTGACTATGCCGGCGCGGAAAGCCAGGTCGTCCTGCTGTGCCGGGATTTGCGGGCCAGAGGCTGCGAAGTCAGGCTCGTCACGATGATTCCGCCGGTCGCGTACCTTGACGAATTGCGCGGGCTTGGCGTGGACGTGCGCTCGCTGAACATGAAGAAAGGCGTCCCCGATCCCCGCGCCATTTTCCGCCTGGCGAGGATCATCCGGGAAATGCGGCCGGACGTCGTCCACAGCCATCTGGTCCACGCCAACCTGCTGGCCCGGGCCACCCGCTTGTTCGTGCGGATTCCGTTCTTGATTTGCTCCGCCCACAATATAAATGAGGGGGGAAGATGGCGGGAATTGCTGTACCGGCTCAGCGACCCGCTCGGCGATTTGCTGACGAACGTCAGCCGGGAAGCGGTCGAACAATATATTAAACGGAAAATCGCGCCCCGCCGCAAAATCGTTCTGATGGAAAACGGGATCGATCTTAGCCGGTTTGCACAGGATGAGCGGGAGTGCGCGCGGATACGCGCCGAGATGGACATCTGCGGCTCGCCGAAGCCGTTCGTTTGGCTGGCCGCCGGGCGTTTTGTCCCGGAGAAAGATTACCCGGCCATGCTGCTCGCCTTCGCGAAGGTGCTGCAGGCTTATCCGCACAGCCGCCTGTGGATCGCCGGAATCGGCCCGGAGCGGCCGCGCGCCGGACAATTGGCCGTGAAGCTGGGGATCGAAGACCGGGTGCGGTTTCTCGGCATTCGCACCGACATCCCCGCACTGATGAACGCGGCCGACGGTTACGTGCTTTCCTCCAAATGGGAAGGATTGCCCATCGTGCTGCTGGAGGCCGCCGCCAGCGGTCTGCCGATCGTCGCCACCCGCGTCGGCGGAAACGCGGAGGCCGTACAGGACGGTGTGAGCGGCTATATCGTTGAACCGGAGGCTCCCGATGAGCTCGCCGGAGCGATGGAGCGCATCATGGCCCTGGCCCCGGAAGACCGGGAGGAGATGGGCGAGCGCGGCCGGATCCATGTGGCGGAGCATTACGAGATCGGGCGCGTCGCGGCGAAATGGGCGGAGCTTTACGGCCAAGCCGCAGGGCGGAGCCTGGCGCCCGCGGAAGCGGCGCTCGGAAGCGGGGTGGGGGAAGGATGAGCGGCAAAGCGGCTTATGTCGCGACCGTTTACGCCCACTTGGCCGCGTTCCACCTGCCGTTTATGCGGGATTTGGAAAGCCGCGGCTTTGAGGTGCACGCCTATGCGGCTCCCGATCACTGCCGCGACGAATTGCTTGGGGCGGGCTTTGTCTGCCGCGATCTTCCGTTCAGCCGCCGGCCGCTTACGTCCGGCAACTTCAAGGCGCTGCTTGAACTCGCGAAATGGATGCGGCGTGAGCGGTACGAGTTGGTCCACGTCCATACCCCGAACGCCGGCGTCATCTGCCGGCTGGCGGCGGCTTGGGCCGGCGGCGGCAAGGTTCTGTACACCGCGCACGGGTTCCACTTTTACAGCGGCGCGCCGTGGCGGAATTGGCTGCTTTATTATCCGCTGGAGCGCTTGATGGCTCGTTTTACGGACGTGCTGATTACGATCAACCGGGAGGATTACGAACGCGCCGCCCGTTTTCCGGTTCGCGGAAAGGCTGCGTATTTGCCGGGCGTCGGCGTCGATCTTGGGGAGTTTGCCCCGGCCTCCGCCGCCGAGGCGGCGCGGCTGCGCCGGGAGCTGGGCCTTGCGCCGGGAGACTTTGCGATTCTTTGCATCGCCGAGCTGAACGGCAACAAAAACCAGCGGCAGCTGCTGGAGGCTTTGCGGGAGCTGCGCGGGCGGGCGGTTCCCGCCGTCCTGCTGCTGGCGGGAACCGGCGGCCGGGAGCGCCATTACCGGCAGCTTGCGGAGGATCTCGGACTGCGGGAAGCGGTTCGTTTCCTCGGTTACCGCAAGGATATTCCGCAGCTGCTTCAGGCCGCCGACGTGCTGGTGCTTTCGTCCCGCCGGGAAGGGCTGCCGCGCGCGCTGCTCGAAGGCCTGGCGGCAGGCAAACCGCTGGTGGCCACGGACGTGCGGGGCAGCCGGGATTTGGCCGTCCCGGGGCACAACGGCTATCTCGTTCCGGTAGGGGACGCCCGGGCCGCCGCGGAGGCCTTGGCCGAGCTGTATGAGCATCCCGGGCTGCGGCGGCGGATGGGCGCAGCCAGCCGGATACTGGCCGCGGAGTACGATCTGGATAGGGTGCGCCGGGAACTGGCCGGAATTTATGCTGAAGCGGAAGGAAAAGGGAATGGGAAAGGGAATGTCCGCGTCCCCGCACGGCATGATGCGCAGCCGCTGCGGACCGGCGCCGGGGAAAAGGAGGGGAGCCTTTGATTAAACTGTATCGGAGCAGGGGAATGAAGGTGGTGTTATGGCTGCTGGACGGCCTGATGGTTTATGCCGGCTGTTTGCTTGCCGAGCGGCTGCTGGTACTGGCGGGCAGAGCCTTCCCGCTTGTTGCGGTCCAGGAGGCCTTTTTCCGCAATGCCCCGTGGCTTGTGCTGTTTACGATCGTGACATACTATTTTTTTAATTTGTATGATTTGGCCGGGCGGCGCAAACCATCGCAGTTTTTGTTCAATCTCGTATTGGCCCAGCTGTTTATCGCGGCCGAACTGATCGTTTTCGGGTATGGGACGCGGTCGTTTTTTTTGCCGCCGTGGCTGCTGTTTGTGACTTTTTTTGTACAATTGCTGCTGTCGTTTGGTCTGAGGCTGCTGTTGTTTTTTGTACAGAGTCAGGGCATCGGCCGCAAACGGACGTTGGTCGTCATCGGCCCCGGCTCGCCTTCGGACTTGACCACTCTGCACAAAATCATGCTCAAAGGCAAACCTTGCTTCCACATTGAACGGATCATCCAAAGTGCCGAGGCGGGGGAGAGGCTGCCGGAGCACGTCTGGACGGGCATCGAAGCGCTGATCGTCGGCCCCGGTCTGCCTTCCCCGGCGAAAGCGGAATGGGTCCGACTGGCCGGGCGGAGAAATGTGGAGGTCGTCATGATTCCGGACTTTTATGAGCTGTATTTGGCCGACGCCGAGCCGCAGCAAATCGACGATCTGCTTGTCTATTCGCTGATGCCGCCGCATCTTTCGCTGCCGGAGCGGCTCGTCAAGCGCCTGTTCGACCTGCTGGTCTCCGGGCTGCTGCTGCTGGCGGCCTCCCCCGTCATGCTGTTCATGTTTGCGGCGATTCCGCTGACATCCAAAGGCAAAGCGCTGTACGTGCAGGAGCGCGTCGGGCTTGCGGAAAAGCCTTTCCCGCTCTATAAATTCCGCAGCATGGTGGAAGACGCCGAGGGGATGACCGGCCCCGTGCTGGCGGGGCGGGACGATCCCCGGATCACGCGGCTGGGCCGGTTCATGCGGTCTACCCGCATCGACGAGCTGCCGCAGCTGTTCAACGTGCTGCTTGGGCAGATGAGCCTGGTTGGCCCCCGGCCGGAGCGGGCGTTTTTCATCAACCGGTTCAAGGAGGAGCTGCCCCACTATACATACCGCATGATGGTCAAACCCGGGCTGACCGGTTACGCCCAGGTGATGGCCGGCTATGCGTCCACGCCGTCCGACAAGCTTCGCTACGATCTGATGTACATCAAACGATACTCGCTGCTGCTCGATATCCAGATTTTGTTCCAGACGATCCGGGTCATTCTTCAGCGCGAGCAGGCAAAGGGGGTGGAGCATCCGGCGCCGTCGCCCGCTCCGTTGCCGGTGGCGCCGCCGCCTATGGCTTCGTCCTCATCGTTTGAGGGAACTTCATAGACCGCCGCCGCGGCCCCCGCCATCGAGGACCCCGCATCGTCCTCCCATACCAGAGAGGAGAAGGTTTGCGGCCGGCTAAAGAAAAACAACCGCTAAACGCACTTCAGCTTTATTGCGCCAGCGATCGGCGCTTTTTTGTTGTTGAGACTAGCCTACCGGCATGGCCATTGGATATATCCAATAGAATTGGAAATCCAATGGTAAATACGACCGCCTGATTGGATTTTTCCAATCAAACTTCCGCTCTCCGCCTGAAATCGGGTCATTTGTCCTGGAATTTCACGTATGAATAGCCTGACTAACCTGGAAATCGGCGCTTGGCGGTTGGCTCCTGGAACGGCGAAGAGGACCAACCATCGGCTGCAAAATAGCGGCACTTTATGTACTTATTATCCGGAGCCAAGCCTGTTCATTCCCAATAGCGGCAATTTGTGTACTTATTTTCCAGGTATGGTCCGAAACGCGGGCATTTCCTTGCGACGGGGGGAAATAACGACATAAAATGCCTCTATTGCACTCAAACAGACGGATATCGCCGGAATAGCAACACTTTTTGCCCTTATGTTCTAAGTTTCTCGCTGGAGTTTCTCGGGCAGTCCGGATTTTTGCAGGTTGAGTTTGAGTCGCTTTCTCCTCTTTTTCCGGCAGAGGCTTGGTTGGCTGCGCATTTAAAAAAAGCCGCAGCAAACTCCCCAGGCGGTGTTTCTCGTACGCGATCTCTCTCTTGATGTTTCTGAAATGATGCTTTATGCTGGGGGAGATATTGAACTTAATTGAAGAGGTGATCGCGCATGGCTTTTCAGGCGAAGAGTACATTTATTAACCTGCCGGTAAAAGATTTGCAGAAAACGATGGATTTCTTCGGAAAAATCGGATTTGAGTTCAACTTGCAATTTACGGACGACAAGGCTACCTGCATGATCATCAACGACACCACCTACGCCATGCTGCTCGTGGAGCCTTATTTCCAAACATTCATCAAAAAAGAGCTTGCCGATGCGGCGAAAACCTGCGAAGTGCTTGTTTCCCTGGCCGCCGACAGCCGCGAACACGTGGACGAAATCGTCAATAAAGCCTTTGCCGCCGGGGCAGTCCCGTCGAGTGATCCGCAGGATCACGGCTTTATGTACCAGTGGGGTTTTCAGGACATAAACGGGCATATATGGGAAGTTTTCCATATGGCCGATCCTTCGTCCAACCAAGCGTAACCGGCGTAGGCGTAAACGAGATTAAGCATTGTTCATCTTTTGAGATAAAACGGTATTAAAAAGTTGGGCGGCCGACGGGAAAGTCGGCCGCTTTTTCGTTCGTTCCGCCTTTTCGCCCAAGCCGCCAGCTATTCCGGGGGTTCCGCGACATTATCGTCTGCGATGCTATTGTCCGCAATTTTTCCCGTTCCCTTGCGCTTTTCCGCTTCCGCCTCCGGGGACAGGCGGATTCCCTTTTCCACCTGGCTGATCGTGTTCCCTGTGATGCGGAAGCGGCGGACCTCGCCCAGGCGGATTCCGCTCGTATTTTGCCGGAAAGCCGCGGTGCCGCCGGAAATTTTGTTGTTTTCGATGACGAGATCATGCAGCGGCCCGGCATCGGCTTCAATCGCCGCGTAGTAGCTGCCCGTTCCGCCGATCGAATTGCCCGACACGGTCACATAGCTGGCATAAACGGAAATGGCCGAATACATATCCTGCGGAAGCGGATCGTCCGGCGGAAACAAGTAGCGGTTATCGCCGGAAAAAGAATTGGTTATACGGTTGCGGGTGACGGTTACCCCCGGTGCGGAGATTTTTATCCCCCGTTTGGCGGCGTGGTGGATGAGGTTGCCTTCGATGACGGAGCGGGATAACGGCGATTCGGCGGGCGGCTTGTCAAAAAATATTCCATCCGCGTCCTCCCGCGGCGTAATATGCGAAATGACGTTGCCGGTGATGTTGACGAACCGGGCAAACGGCTTGCCGGGTTCGCTCCAGACCATGATCCCGCGCGCCACCGGAGGATGGTGGGCCGCTGCGATGCCGGTAATCGTGCAGCCTCGGATTGTGATCTGTTCGGTGCCGCCATAAATCATCAGGCCGGAAACAACGGAGTTGAAAAGCGGGCTTTGCGGATCGTCCGAAGGGCCGAAATGCCGAATGACGCTGCCGGTGATCCGTACGTCGGACGAGCCGGTATGGATGCCGATGCCGCGGTTGAGGCGGTAACCGCCGTCGATAACCAGACCTTCCAGGCGGATGTCCCGGCCGGCAATATTGATGGCTTCGAAGCCGTGTCCGGCATCGGGCGCGGCGGCGAATTTCAGCACCGGACTCCCCTGTCCGCGTACGGACACATGGTTGCCGAGCGGCAGCGGTTGATCCGGCCGCAGCAGGTAGGTTCCCGCCGGAACGATCACTTCGGCGCCGCGACTTAAGTCAGCGGCCAAACGCAGCGTTTGCCGAAACGCCTCGGTATCGTCGGCGATACCGTCTCCTTTGGCTCCGGCATCCTTGACGTTCAATACGGCCGTAGGCGCAGTGAACGTTGCTTGCAGGCGGCAGATCGCCGGCGCCAGGCAAACGGCCAGGCCAAGCAGCGCCAACACGGCCAATTTCGTATTCCATCGCGGCCGTTTGCTTCGGCGGCTGAACCGGCCCGGCTTGCCCCCGTTCCCGAAAGGCATCGCTTAATCCCCCAAAACTTCGCCGGACATTTGCTCCCAGGCCGCCATATCCGGCATCCAATAATACAGATCGGTCTTCACAAGCGGATCGTAGGCTTTGCCGCTGTTGCCCGGAAACTGAGTATAGCCGATGTCGGCGGCTTCGATATTTTTGGCCATCCAGGCGAGGCTGATCATATCGCTTTTGGTGAGATTCGTGTCGAGAAAGTCCTTCAGCGCCTGGTTGGCCAAGTCGGGCAGCCGGGACAGGTTGTCGGGGACGAGCAGCTTTTGCGCGATCGCTTTGAGCACCAGCGCCTGGTTTTGCTGGCGGGCGTTGTCCCCGTCCGGCAGCGATTTGCGCTCCCGGACGAAGCGAAGCGCCGTTTGGCCGTCCCAATGCTGGTTGCCGGCGGGCAGCGTCAAATGGTGATAGGTCAGCCGGACGGGGGAATCGAGCTCAATGTCGATGCCGCCGATCGTGTCGACGAAATGCTCGAACCCTGCAAAATCGGTTTTGACGTAATAGTTGATGGAGCATCCGCAAAGATTGCTAACCGCTTGGATCGCCGCTTCGGTGCCGGCGTGAGCGCTTTTGCCGCGCGCTTCCGCCATCGCGTGGGCGTGGTTGATTTTGGTCAGGCCGATGCCCGGCAGGCGGACCCGGGTGTCCCTGGGAATCGACAACAGATGGACGGAACCGTTTTTCGGATTGACGTGAACCAGCATTAGCACATCGGTCCGGGAGGCTTCTGCGGCTCGCGCATCCGTCGCCAGCAGCAGGATGTTGAAGCTGCCGGCCGCTTTTTTAACGGCCCCTTCGTTTTGGGCGTTTCCTTCGTTGCCGCCAAGGCCGCCGGCTTCCGGGCGGCCATCTGTGCCGGAAAGGCCGGCGTTTGGATTTACGCCTTCGTTCGCTTTCGCTTCCGGGACGGACGAAGGCGAAGCCAACACCGGGATATCAGCGCTGCGAAAATGCCGGGACGGCTCGAATTTCAAGTACAGCCATAGCGTGCTTCCGCACAGGACAAGCACCAGCATCAATATCGATATGACCAGTTTTTTGGGTATTTTCATAGTTCCTCTCCATCTCCGGAATAGGTATATTTGCGGGCTTCTTTGCTAGCTTCATAGCAGTATATTTGCCATTGGCGCCTTCTATTCTATGGGTGCGGGAAAAAGGCGGGGAAAACTGCGCCGCACGAGTTTGCGAGCCGGGCTGCGATCGCCGGCCTGCGATTATCCGGCACCGCGGAGTATATTCCGGAAATTGCTGACATATGGTGTTTGAGACAGTGAAATCTGGCGGAAAACCGTGGAATGGGAGAGTCGGAACAATGAAAGTGTTAGTAACTGGGGGAGCGGGATTTATTGGGCGGCATACGGTAGAACTTCTTGTGGCGCAAGGAGACCAAGTGGTGGTGGTCGACCGGGCCGCGGCGGTCAGGAACCTGGGCAGGGACAA
Source organism: Paenibacillus macerans (assembly GCF_900454495.1). Taxonomy (NCBI): domain Bacteria; kingdom Bacillati; phylum Bacillota; class Bacilli; order Caryophanales; family Paenibacillaceae; genus Paenibacillus; species Paenibacillus macerans. The sequence continues at coordinate 4,486,910 of NZ_UGSI01000001.1, read as the reverse complement.
GTCGGTGACCGTGTATCAGCTGGATATCGTGTCGGAGGAGCTGGAGCATGTTTTTGCCTTAGAACGGCCGGACTCCGTCATTCACCTCGCGGCGCAGATCAGCGTCCAACGCTCCTTGCAAAAACCGCTGGACGATGCGGAAACGAACATTATGGGGACGATCCGGCTCCTTCAGCTGTGCGCGCGTTACGAGGTGCGGAAAATCATCTACGCTTCATCCGCCGCGGTTTACGGCAATCCGCGGGAGGTTCCCGTCAAGGAAACGCATGCGACGGAGCCGTTGTCCTGTTACGGCGTCTCCAAGCTGGTCGCGGAAATGTACATCCAGTCTTTTGCCGGGCGGTACAATTTGGATTATTCCATTCTCCGGTATGCCAACGTCTACGGAATACGCGAAACCCGGACCGGGGAGGACGGGGTGCTCACGGCGTTCGTGGAACGCATGATAGCGGGGCTGCCGCTCGAAGTGTACGGGGACGGCAGCCAGACGCGCGACTTTATTTATGTAAAGGATGTGGCGGCGGCCAACGCGGCGGCGCTGCGCACCGGGTCCCGGCAGGTCATGAACATCAGCAGCGGCACCGGGATTTCCCTCCTGGAAGCCGTCGACGTTCTCAGGGAGCTGAGCGGGAGAAACGTATCACCGCAGCACCGCCCCCCGCAATCGGGCGATATCGAGCATAGCGTGCTGGATAACGGCAAAGCCCGCGACGTGTTGTGGTGGCAGCCGGCTTACTCGTTTTATGCCGGGCTGCAGGAAATGGTGGAGTTCGAAGCGGAAGCGCGCAAAAACCCGCTGCTCGTTCAACGCGTCGGCACCGCCGCCGAGGATGGCGCCGAGTATACCGAAACTTCGGTTGGCTGACTGTTGGGAAAGACGTCTTTTTGCTAGCTTGGTTGTTTAATCGTTCATATGCTGAGAGCTGACCCGCCGTTTTGAGTGGAAATATCCAATAGAATTAAAATTTGCCGGTAAATATAGCCGCTTGATTGGATATTTCCAATGAGATCTCAAGATGGCGCGCACTTTCCGTCAACCTAATTGGAATTTTCCAATGGACCTTACCTTGGCCGTCCGGCTCGGCGGCGATGTAAGCATGAAATGGATATCGGCGCCAAGGCAACAAAGCGACAAAGCGGCCGTTCTCCGGAATAGCAACCGGGGAGGCCGCCTTTCTATGTGATGAGTGACGATGCACGGACAGAAATGGCGCCGGATCCGCCACGGTTATGGTATGATGATTTTATCGGTGAATGAGTTGATATACATGTTCTGAAGAGCCGGTTCCAGTTATAAAATAATGGAGGTTATTGGCGTGAAACCAGATGCAAGCCAGGGGAAAGCGATTGGCGCGAAACCCAATGGTTCCGCTTACATATACAGCTCGTTAAAGCTTTGGCTGTCCTGCCAAGTCGAACTGGGCCTGCTGCTCCCGGTTTGGCTCGCCGCTCAGGCCTATTTGCTGGGGCCGGGGGAGGCGGTTTGGCTGGGAGTGCTGCCGCTGGCATCGCTAGGGGGCGTGCTGCTGCGCAACCGGCTGCGCAGGGTGTGGCAGCGGTGGGCCGCCGCCTTGCTGCTGGGAGCGGTGCTTGCCCTGGCAGCGGTTTGGGCAGGCGCCGGCGCCTGGGCAGAGGCTTGGAGCGGGACGTGGACCGGCGCGGTCGCCAACGCGGATGCTGGTGCTACTACTAATGTCAATGCCATTGTTGGCACTGGTACCGGCGCGGCTGCGGCCGCGGGTTCCATCGCTGGCCCGGCCAAGCCCATGGCCCTCGCGCTTGCGATGGTGCGCGCCGGCTTCTGGTTTGCCGCCGGCGCGTTCAGCTGCCTCCAGGGGCTTACGGCCGCTTTGCGGATCGGCAATTTCCGCCTGTACTGGTCCGGCATCGCCTTATACTTTGTCGCCGGCATCGTCTTCCCGCGTATTCCCGGGCTCGAAGGAACGGTCCCGCTGCTCACCTGGTCGGGGGCGGCCTGCTTGGCGCTGGCCTTGTTCGTTACGAACGACAGCCTCCTGCGCTACAGCTTTCTGTCCGGCGATCCAGCGGAGCGGCTTCCCGGCGGCTTGAAACGCCATAACCGCCTGTTCATCGGCGTTATCGTCATCGTCGCCCTGGCGCTGGCGGCCGGGGCGGGCGGGTGGCTCGGGCGCCAGCTGTGGGGTATGGTGAAAACGTTTGTCCAATGGCTGGCCCGCCCGGGGAAGCAGGAGCCGCCGCCGGAACAAGCGGTAGAACTGCCGCCCATGCAGCCGATGCAGCCGGCGGCGGAGGCGCACGAGCCGGGAATCTGGTCGCGGCTCTTGGACATCGCTTTTTATTCCATCGGCATCCTTGCCCTTGCGGCAGCCCTTGGTTTCGGCTTGTATTGGCTTTACCGGAACGCGGGCGGAGTATGGCGCCGGGCGATCGACCGCCTGCTGGATTTGCTGCGCCGGGAGAAGGCCGTGGAGGAAAACGCCGCCTACCGCGACGAGGAAGTCCGTATTTTCACATGGGAAGCTGCGCTCAAAAAGTGGAAAAAAGCGGGGACGGCCCTGCTCCGTCCCGGAAAAGCCGAACGCTGGGAAGAGCTGCGGGACAATCGGGAGAGAGTCCGCTATTTGTACCGCCGTATGCTGCAGGCGGAGCGTAAAGGCGGGTATCGGATCAAACCGCATCTTACGCCCTATGAAACGGCCTTGGATATTAGGCGGGAACGCGCCGTAAAAACGGGACGCGGCAAGGCGGCGGGCAAGGTGAAGGAGAAAGCGGAAAAGCCGGGCTACGCCAGCAAGCTGGCCGCGGCCGCGGCGGAGGCGGAGGCCGCCAAGGCCGCAAGGGAGGCCATATTCGCCAAACCCGCGGCTGCCGGCGAGGGCGCAAAGCCTGCCGGGCCTAAATTGTTTGCAGCCCGCGCGGCCGATGGGCCGGGACCGGCGCCGCTGGCGGCAGCCGGCGTCAAGGAGCTGCAAAATACGGGGGCGGGCCTCCTTGTCCGCTTGTACTATAAAGTCCGTTACGGCGATGAAATGCCCCGGGATGATGAAGTGGCCGAAGTCCGGCGGCAGCTCCCGTGAGTCTAAGCTTCAAAGCCTTCCTCCCGAAGAAACCGAAAAGGCTGCCGCAAGTTTTGGTTAACCTGCGGACAGCCTTTTTTATCCTAAAGCGATCCGGCTCCCGATTATCCGGCTATCTGGCCTCTACCGCGGCCCTTTTTACGATTTCCAGCTTGCGGAACCGGTGCGGTTCTTTTTCCAGCAGCTTAAAGGTCAAATCCTCGTGCTCCAGCGTTTCGCCGACGTCCATGCCGGGGTTCATCCCGAACAGCCAGCCGCCGATCGTATCGACTTCCTCGGTGCTGAGATCGGTGAGCAGCAGCTCGTTAATCTGGTTAACCGTTACCGTTCCCTGGGCGATGACATGGGTGTCGCTGAGCTGCACGACCGGCTCTTCTTCCTCTTTATCGAATTCGTCGCGGATTTCCCCGACGATTTCCTCGAGAATGTCCTCAATCGTTACCAGTCCGGCCGTACCCCCGTATTCGTCGATCAGTATGGCGATGTGAGTACCTTCCTGCTGCATTTTTTTGAGCAGCTCGTTGACCGGCATCACTTCCGAGACGGCCATGACCGGCTGCAGGATCGAAGCGATATCCAGATTCGGGTTGCTCTCGTGGGCGAGGAAAAACTGTTTCGTATTGATGATCCCGATGACGTTGTCTTTGCTTCCTTCGACGACAGGGAATCGGGTGTATTGCTGCTCTTTGATAATTTCGAGATTTTCCTGCCGCGACTTGTCTGTATATAAGCACACCATGTCGGTGCGGGGGACCATAATTTCTTTGGCCAGCAAGTTGTCGAAGGCAAAAATCCGGCTTACGTAGCCGTATTCGCTTTGATTGATTTTGCCGCTTTCAAAGCTTTCATTAATGATGATTTGCAGCTCTTCCTCGGAGTGGGCCTCTTCATGCTCGGAAGCCGGTTTGATGCCGAACAAGCGCACGAGCTGGTTCGCCGATCCGTTCAAGGCCCAAATAAACGGGCGCATGATTTTGGTAAACAGGATCAACGGTTTGGCCGTAAGCAAGGCGATTTCCTCGGATTTGCGGATGGCCATCGTTTTTGGCGCCAGTTCACCCACAACGACGTGCAAATAAGTGATAACTACAAAAGCGATGATAAAAGATAGCGCACTGCTTAGTGTATCAGGTACATGGAGGCTGTGGAACAGCGGATGCAGTATCTTCTCCACCGTAGGCTCCCCGAGCCACCCGAGTCCGAGCGCGGTGATCGTAATCCCCAATTGGCAGGCGGATAGATAGCCGTCCAGATGGGTCGTTACCGTTTTGACCGCGAGCGCGTTTTTGCGTCCCTCGGCGATCAATTGATCCACCCTGCTGCCCCGAACACGAACAATCGCAAACTCTACCGCCACGAAAAATGCCGTTAAAGCGATAAGGATTACGACCAATACCAAATTCAACACCAAAAGCCTGTCACTGTCCATTCTTTGCATCTACTCCTTATGATTTAAAATAAAATAAATTACTTTACTATTATACAATATGATCCGGAAGCAATGCTAATCAGCATTGTTTAGATATAAAGAAGGATTTTCGAGAAATGTTCGTGTTTTGCAAAATTTATGACGGCATTAAAAATAAAAAACATCACAAATACTTCGAAAACCGAATAATAAAAAGGAATTTCCCTTGACTTATACGTTTGTTTCTCATATACTCGGATTGTTGCTGGAAACCGAATATGTTAATATTTTGATTTCGTATATCCCCGGTAATACGGATCGGGGGTCTCTACAAGGAACCCTAAATTCCTGGCTACGAATAGGAGCTTTCGCATACCTATTGGATAGCCGGGATTTTTTGTTTTTTCCGGGTTTGTTCGCCCGTTGACTATTATTCCTATCAGGAGGAAGCAGATGAGTAAATACGATGCAATTGTGGTTGGGGCCGGGCCGGCGGGGATTTTTGCCTGTTATGAACTGACGCGGAAGGCGCCTCACTGGAAGGTGCTTCTGGTGGATAAGGGGCACGATATTTACCGCCGCCGCTGTCCGATTTTGGAGGAGAAAATTACGCTTTGCCCGCCTCCGGCCGGAAAAAAAGAGTACGCCGGCTGCCTGCCGGCCTGTTCGATTACGGCCGGGTTTGGCGGAGCGGGAGCGTACAGCGACGGAAAGTTCAACATTACGACCGAATTCGGCGGCTGGCTGAGCGATTATATCGCTCCTTCCCAAGTGCTGGAGCTGATCAAATACGTCGATGCGGTCAATTTGGAGCACGGCGCCACGACGAACATCACCGACCCGCTGACCGAAGCGGTGCGCGGAATCGAGCAGCGCGGATACGCCGCGGGGCTGAAGCTGCTGCGGGCGCAGGTCCGCCATTTGGGGACGGAACAAAACCTCGAAATTCTGAAATCGATCTACGAGTATTTGAACACCCGGATCGACATGATGTTCAAGGCGGAGGTGGAGGACCTGATCACGGTTAAATCCGACGGGGGCCATCAAGTTTGCGGAATTCAGCTTAAATCGGGGGAGACGCACGAGGCCGATCTGGTCATGGTCGCTCCCGGACGGGACGGCTCCGCCTGGTTGACGGACATTTTGAAGAAACGCCGCTTGAAAATGACCAACAACCAGGTGGATGTCGGGGTGCGCGTGGAAACGTCGGACGTGGTCATGCTCGAGATTAACGAGCATCTGTACGAAGGGAAATTCATTTACAACACTTCGGTCGGCACGCGGGTGCGCACGTTTTGCAGCAATCCGTCCGGGCATGTGGTCGTCGAAAACCACAGCGGGGTTATGGCCGCCAACGGCCATTCGTTTAAAGACCCTGCGCTCGGTTCGCAAAACACGAACTTTGCCCTGCTCGTTTCGCACAAGTTTACCGAACCGTTCGATAAGCCCAACGAATATGCGCGGGAGATTTGCCAGCGGGCCAACGACCTGTCCAATGGCGGAGTCATCGTGCAAAAATACGGCGACATTCTCCGGGGCCGCCGCTCTACCGCCGGCCGCATTGCCGAAGGTTTTCTCGAGCCGACGCTCAAAGAGGCCGTGCCTGGCGACCTTGGCCTCGTGCTGCCGTACAATACGATGAAAAGCCTGATCGAAATGGTCGAAGCGCTCGATAAAGTAACGCCGGGGATCGCCTCCGAGCATACGCTGTTTTACGGCGTGGAAGCGAAGTTTTATTCCGCCCGCCCGAAGCTGACCGAGTCGCTGGAAACGGAAATCGGCGGCTTATTCTGCGGCGGCGACGGAGCGGGCATCACCCGCGGGCTGGCTCAGGCCGGCGCGGCGGGCGTCTGGATCGCGCGCGGCATGCTGAAAAAGGCGGGGGTTTAGAAACGCGGCTTTCGGGCTTCTTCGCTAAACGAAATGCAATAGGGCTGTCCTGAAGGCCATATGTATGGTCTTTGGGACAGCCCTTTTTCGGCGCGGCGCGGGTTAAGTGCCGTCGCCGCTGACGCGCCGCAATGCGGTCTAACGGACCGAGGGGACCTTATCTCCTCCAAACCGTAGAAAATCTCCCGCCAAGAAGCCGATTAGCGGCATTGGAGTCCGTTACAGCGGGAAATATCCGGGAAATGAGCGAATAACGTCTTTCCGGTCCGTTACGTTAAGTGAACCGGAACCAACATACTGCCGTTATGCCCCTCGATCACACCGTCAAGGATACCGGCTTTCCTGAACTTCGGAGTCGATCACTTGCTGGATTTGCTGATACGTATGCAGGAAGGAGAACAGCCCGTAAACCACCGCCAGCAAAAAAGGCAGCAGGGCCAAGGCAATCGGGATGTAAAGGCTTGTCTCACCCGCTTGTGCGATTTTTGTCTCCCGGGTTTCCCGGTCGTTTGGGTACCTGTAGCCCAAAGCCTTTATTTTGCGCCGGGCATGATGCAGATAGATGGAATTGGCCGCCACGGCAAAGGATATTTTTAAGGCAAGCTGCAAGGTTAACATCGTGATGACCAGGCTGAAAGAGACCTGATAACCCGGAAATACAAGAGAGCCGACGATGTTGATAATAAGCGAGCATACGATCAGATAGATCAGCCAGTACAAATACATCCCCCGATACAGCAGCCAAAAGCCGCCGAACAGAAAAGCGGGCCAATTCCAGCGGTGGTCTTGGCGCCATTTTTGAAAATATGCGCCCGCGCGTTTGCCTATGAACAGTTCAAGCTCCTCGGCAGGAACTCCGAATTCTGACGGAGGTTGGCTTTCTCCGGCCTTCCCTGGGGTCTTGCCTGGCTCGGCAGGGGGGAGGGGAACAGCGGGCTCATTTTGCCGAGGTTTGGCCGGTGCTCCGCATCCCGCGCAAAATTTGTCCTCTTTTTCCAAAAGTTTTCCACAGTTTGAACAATACATATGTACCTCCGTCCGCATCTCTTGATGAAAGTAGTTTTCATGAAAAGTCATGAAATAGTTCCAAAGAACTAACTTGCTTATATATCGGACTGTCGGAATATCTATTTAATAGCCGCCGCAAAACTCTATAAATAAGACAATAAGCCTATATATTAGTAAAAAATACAATTTTACAATACTTTAACAAAACGTAAACAGTCTGTTTTTGATCCATCTCTATGATGAGGAGGTAGTTCATCTTAAATTTGAGGAGGAGTCGATCCATGATGAGGAGGCGTTGGAGCAAGAAACTGCTTGGCCTGATATTGGCCGGCGCTTTGGGCATAACGGGAGTACCGGGTTTGGCCGCGGAAGCGGCGGAGCCGGCAAATGCAGCGGAACAAGAGTACATCACAGCGGAGGCGGCCGCGGGCAACGAAGCCGTCACGGAGCCAACGACTTCCATGACAACGGAGAAAGGCGAATCTGCAGCTGCAGGGATCAGCGTAGCCGAAGCTATCGCCAAAGGAAACAGCGGCGAATCCGTTACGGTAACCGGTTATATCGTCGGACATGCCGCCGGGTCGCAGACCGCCGATTTCGAAGCGCCGTTCGGCAATGATTATAACTTTTTGATCGCGGATACGGCCGGAGAGCGGGATAAAGCCAAACTCGTCGATGTGCAGATTCCGTCCGGACCGAGAGCCGAATTCGGCCTGCAAAGCAACCCGGATATCATCGGCAAGCAGGTTTCGGTGTCCGGCATGCTGGCCGCGTACAACAATTTTCCCGGATTAAAAAGCGTGACGGCGCTTGAGTTTGCCGCAGCGCAGCCGGGCGAACCAGGCGAACCGGAAAAACCGGGGGAACCGGGCGAGAACCCCGGAGAGCCGGAAAACCCGGGCGGAAACCCTGGTGAGAATCCAGGAGAAAATCCTGGCGAAAATCCGGGAGACCCGGGCCAACCTCCGGGAGATCCGGGACAAATCCCAGAATTGCCGGACGGCACCGGCAAAAAAGTGCTGTTTGACAATACGCACGCCCAAACCGCCGGCGCGGCCGATTGGGTGATCGACGGCGCGTTTTCCGATTTCGCCGACGGGCTGCGCGGGGCGGGCTTCACGGTCGAGGCGCTGGAGCGGCCGATCCCGTATACGTTCGGTGAAACAGCGATCACGTACGACGCGCTTCGTGACTACGATGTCTTCGTCATTCCCGAAGCGAATGTGCCTTTTAAAGCCGCGGAGCAAGAGGCGCTGGTGGAGTATGTCGAGGACGGCGGAGCGGTATTTTTCATATCCGACCATTATAATGCCGACCGCAACAAAAACCGCTGGGACGCCTCCGAAGTGTTCAACGGCTTCCGCCGCGGAGCATATGAGAATCCGGCTAAAGGCATGAGCGCGGAAGAAGCAGCCTCTCCGGCGATGCAGGGGGTAACGAGCTCCGATTGGCTGGCGGACAATTTCGGCGTGCGGTTCCGCTATAACGCCCTTGGGGACGTTAATGCGAACGACGTCGTCAGCCCGTCGCAGTCGTTTGGCATCACGAAAGGCGTTGGGGCCGTGGCCATGCATGCCGGCTCTACGCTGGCGGTTTTGAATCCGCAACAAGCAAAAGGCCTAGTTTACGTTCCTGAAGGCGTTCCGGCCTGGGGGAACGCGGTAGACGAAGGCGTCTACAACGGCGGGGGCAGAGATGAAGGAGCGTATGCGGCGGTGTCCAAGCTTGGGCTCGGCAAAGCGGCCTTTATCGGCGATTCTTCGCCCGTGGAGGATGCAACTCCAAAATATGTAAGAGAAGAAAACGGCCAGAAGAAAACGACGTACGACGGCTTCAAGGAAGTCGACGACGGGCTGTTCCTGGTGCAAATTGTGAAGTGGCTGGCCAACGACGAAAGCTACACTTCCTTCGCCGAGGTGCCGGGGCTTGAGCTGGATGAACCGACCCAGTTGAAGCCGTCCGAGGAGCCGGCCGCCACCACCGAGCCGCAGCCGGAGCCTTGGGCCCAACCGGCCCCCGGCTATAAATGGTACGACCCGGCGACGTTCAAGCCGGGCTCCTACGGCTCGGCGCAAGCGCCCGCCGCGGAGCCTAAGTACGCGTTCGTGCACCAGGCGCAACTGCCAAGCGCGCAGGAGTTCCAGATCCGCTTGACAGCCGACGGCCTAACGCCTGGCCAGACGGTATCGGACCTTAAAGTCGGCATTTACCTGGCCGGCGGAGAACAGATCGCCCGCTTCAAAAACGCTGACGGCACCTGGTCCGACTACAATTACAGCCCGGCGTTTTCACTGACGGGGGATGCCCGGGGGCACGCGGCAAAGGACTTGGCCGTCCAGCTCAAGCCGGGCGTGACGGCCGCGAGCGCCAACCTGCGGCTCAAGCAGGGGAGCGGCAACGCGCTGACGAAGACGGTGGCGATCGCCGACGTCGCTGCCGAGCCGCTGCCGGGCGACCATCCGCAGGTGCCGGAATTGGCCACGATCGCCGCGGCCCGTTCGGCGGCCGACGGCACGGTCGTTACCGTGGAGGGCGTGATTACGTCCGAGCCGGGGCTGTTTGGCGGACAAGGGTTTTACCTCCAGGACGATACGGCCGGCGTTTACGTGTTCCAAACGGCCTCCGGCTACCATGCGGGCGATCTGATTCGCATCAGCGCCACCCGGACCTTGTACAACGGGGAGGTTGAGCTGGAAAATCCGCTCACGATCGAAAAGAAAGGGACCGCTCCGCTTCCGCAGCCGATCGAGCAGGAGGCGGTCACGGACGGCAATCAGGGACAGTTCATCACGTTAACCGATGTGGCGGTTCAAGACATGGCCGCGGCTTCTCCGGCCGGTTCGTTTGAATTTAACGCCGTCAAAGGCGGCGGCGCTGCGACGCGCGTCCGTTTCGATGGCCGAACCGGCGTGGACATGGCGGCATTCAGCGCGCTTTTCCCGGCGGGTTCCAAGGTGGACATCACCGGCGTCGCTTCGGTTTTTCGCGGGACGTACCAGCTGAAGCCGCTCTCTCTGGATCACGTTGTGCTTAGCGGTGCGGAAGAAGATACGCTGGCTCCGGTGACCCAGGCGAACGCTTCGGGTGCCGCGGGGCAGGAGCTGTACAATCCGGAGGACGTTACGGTCTACTTATCGGCACAGGACGAAGGCGGGAGCGGTTTGGAACGGACCGAATACCGGATCAACGGCGGGGAGTGGCTCGCCTATGCCTCACCGATTCTGCTGACCGAGGACGGCAAATACGTGATCGAATACCGGTCGTGGGATCGGGCCGGGAATAGCGAAACGGCAAAAACGCTATACATTAATATCGACCACGGATCGCCGGTGATTCATTTTTCCGGGGAACGGCAGTTTTTGCAAATCGAAACCGAGCTTCCGATTCAAGTTGACGTCGAGGACGCCGTCAGCGGAGTGAAAAATACGGTGTATCAATTGGACGGCCGCCAAATCGCCAGTTTGCACGAAATTACGCCGCTTTCTTTGGCGGCGGGCAAACATAAACTGGTCGTCAGCGCGACGGATGCGGCCGGGCTCCATTCTGCGGGGCAATTCGACTTTACGGTTACGATCGACATCGCCCATCTGGACGAGCTGGTTGATGCCGGAGAAGCGGCAGGCTACGTGAAGAAGGGAATCGCCCAAAGCCTGGACGCCAAGATCAGCTCCCTGCAAAAGGCGAAAACAGACCGTGAGCGCAAGCGAAAAATCAATGTATTGAAGCAGACGATCAACGCGCAAGGCGGAAAAGGCATCAACTCCAGCTTTGCCAAGCTGATGCTGGGCGATTTGGAGTATATCGTCAAACAAGCGGGATAAAACAGCTGCCGAAAGTGACGGAGAGAAGAACCGGTCCTCAAAGGACCGGTTTTTTTTGAAAATTTATAACTTCAAAATTCGCAGCAAAACATCGGCAGACAAGCCTTGATGTAGCTGGGTAAAGCAGTAATCCATTGCCGGAGTTGACGCCGAATCAAAGGCGGACAGTGTCCTCCCGGCTTTCTAGGCTGCTTCGTTGAGGAAGCGTCAACGATGTAGCAGCGTCACGATCCGGTGGGGCCAGTGTATTTGCCTTTTGCACCGTGGCCGTTTCGAGCAGTGTCACATCGATGCTAGGTGAGGGGGTTGTCTAAAGGGCTCGTGATCTTGGTGGCCCTGCCTGTTGCTTGCCTTTGCACGATTATTCCTTTCGTTCAGGAGCAGGGAGCAGGGGGGGAGAGGGCTAGAGCAAAGGTTCCAAAAAAGAGAGAAGAAAAAACAAAAAAGATGAGGAAAAAATGAGGCGTTTCAGGTGAGATTTTCGGCTTGATAAGGGAACACATGTTTGTTATAATGAAATAAATGGAACTTATGTTCGTAAATTATTGATTCGGGGGCGAGTAAACATGGAGATCAATGCGGGAACGGAACTTCAATCATTCAGCAGCCGTTTTAACAGCGAGCAGGACTGCATGGAGGCGCTGATCGCGATGAAGTGGCCAAACGGCTTCGTCTGCCCGCGCTGCACTTACACCCGGTGCAGCCGCCTGACCTCCCGGCATATCCCCTTATTCGAGTGCGGAAAGTGCAAGCATCAAACATCGCCTTTGGTCGGCACGATTTTTGAAGGAACGCATCTCCCCCTGGTGAAGTGGTTCCAGGCGCTGGAGTTGTTCCTACTCCCTGATGGGATCTCGGCGCTGCGGCTGAGCAAGGTGATCCGGGTCGCCTACAAGACCGCCTGGTCGATGCTGCACAAAATACGCCATGCCGTGGGAGAGTTCGATGCCCGGGAGCTGCTCTCCGGAGACGTGAAGGTGAACAGCGATCAGTATGGGCGTAATCCGTCCCGGTGTCAGCTTTCGCATCCGTACGCCTCGGCGGTCGTAGCCGGCTGCACGGTCACGGAGTCGGGCGAGCCGGAGCAGGTCAAAATCCGCCTGGTGCCGCATAAGCGGGGAGGCGAAAAGAGGGCAAACCGTCACGAACTCGATGCGTTCATCAATGGGCATGTGGATGTCCATACATCGGCGGTACAGTTGTTTCCTCAGGCCTTTCGGCTGTATGCGCCCTTGCGGAAAGTGGTGAGAGAGGCGTGGGAATCGCTGAAGAGTACGTATGGAGCCTTGGGACTGAAGCATCTGCAGGCGTATCTGAACGAATACACCGGACGCCGCCGACTGCGCCTGCAAGGAGGACTGCCTGAAACGGAAGAAACGATGCGGCAGAAGTTGCTGCGCATGTGTGTGGCGATACCGGCGATTCCTTACCGCCGGCTGATCGCGCGCCAACCGAACCAGCCCCTTGCGGCTGCGGCCTAATCGTGGAGCTGGAACGGTAGGGGTTACTTGATACGGATCAACTTGATTTATGTGGGTTAGCATGAATGGTAGGGGCGTTGCTGCAGATGGAAGAGTTCAGGCTACAGCAAAATCACAGTCTTTTCGTTTCCCTCTCCGCTAAATATTTTTTTCTCTCGAGTTTGTCTTTCTCTCAGCTACCTGATTAAACGGGATAATCGTGCAAAGTCTCCGGACAGCGAGTGTTGATCTGCCGCCCCTCCCCCCCACTTCTCTATCCTCAAGCGTTCAATACCCTTCCGCGTTTCTTGCCACGATCGGTTTTCGATTTGACTGGTAAGGCATTTTTGTGCAAACGATTGCCTCCCTTAGATTTCGATGATATAATCCAGCACATAAAGATAAGGTAAACGTTTAAGCAACCGCGCAGCGGGAATAACGGGGCGGGAGGCTAAACGAAAGCGAGGCGGAAGGAGAAATCGGGATGAGTCAGGTTCGAGAGCAGGTGCAGGTACAGGTACAGGCAAAAGACAGAGGCGCTGCGGACAGAGCTTATATCCTGGGACGGAGCGCCTGGCGCACTCTTGAGGAGGGCAATGAGAAGGAGTGGCTGATCGGCAACGGGATCGGCGGATATGCCAACCATTCCGTCCCTGGCGGCGGCTTTCGGATGTCGCACGGATATTTGGTTGCGTCGGCCAGAGCGCCGGTGAACCGCATGCTGGTGTTTACCCGCATCCAGGAGCAGGTGTGTATGGGCGGGCAAACCTATGAGCTTGCCTCCCAGCAGTATATCAACTGGCGAAAAGACGGACACCGATATTTGCGGCGGTTCAAGCTGGACACGGTGCCCGAATACGACTATCAGGTCGAGGACGTGAATATCCGCAAAACGATTTCTCTGGAGTATGGGCATAATACGGCGGCGGTCTGCTACGAGATTGCCGGCGGGAAAGAGCCCGCGGAAATCAAGCTGGTCCCGCTGTTTAACTACCGCTCTCCCGGGGACGTTTCGGAAAAAGGGAGTCTGCGTTTCGAAACTAAGCTGGAGGGCAATGTACTGCGGCTGACGCCGGAGAGCGGGCCGGACGTAACGATATCGTTCATGGCGTCGGCGGGCGAATATCTGGACCGTTCCGCGCTGCCGGTAACGATGGCAACGCCGTCTCATATGTACGAGGAAGGGCATTTTTACGCTTTCGAGAACCGGAACGGTTTTTTGGGCGTGGATTGTCATTATACCCCTTATGAAATCAATGTAACGATCGAGCCTTACGAGCGGAAAGCCTTTTATTTCAAATGTTCGACGGAGCCGCTTGACGGCAAGGACGGCTTCGCTATCGTTCGCGAATACAAGGAGCGGATGAACAAACTGGTGGCGGCGGCCGGTTACGGCGACAGACTCGCGGACCGTCTGGTTGAAGCGGCGGACCATTTTATCGTGGACCGGGAGTCAACCGGACTGAAAACGGTGCTGGCCGGTTATCCGTGGTTCACCGATTGGGGCCGGGATACGATGATCGCGTTGCCCGGACTGGCTTTGGCCACCCGCAGATTCGCGGAGGCGCGCGAAATTCTGGAATCGTTTTCGCGTTATGTCCGCGGCGGGCTGATTCCGAACATGTTCCCGGACGATGGCCAAGAGCCCCTGTACAACACGGTGGACGCTTCGCTTTGGTATGTTCACGCCGTCTATGAATATTTGAAACATACCGGTGGGGAAGATGATTACAGGTTCATTCGCGCGGCGGTCTATCCAACGTTAAAAGAAATCGTCGCCGCCTACCGCGGCGGAACCGATTTTTCGATCGGGATGGACGAGGACGGGCTGATTCATGCGGGCGGCGGCCTGGATCAGGTCACCTGGATGGACGTGCGGGTAGGCGATTGGGTCGTGACCCCGCGGCACGGCAAGCCGGTGGAGATCAACGCCTTGTGGTACAACGCGCTGTGCATTATGGCCCGGCTGGCGGAACGTTTCGGGGAAACGGAGCCATATGATGAATTGGCGCGGAAAGTGCGGGAATCTTTCCGCAGCCGTTTTTGGAACGAGGCGGACCAATGTCTGTACGATGTTGTTGATGTGCCCCAAAAGGACGGGGGATTCAACAATGATCCTTCGATTCGGCCGAACCAGATTTGGGCGGTGTCGCTGCCGTTTACGATGCTGCCGCCCAACCAGGAGAAGGCCGTCGTCGGCACGGTATATAAGCATTTGTACACGCCTTACGGGCTGCGGTCGCTTTCCTTCCAGGACCCGCGCTTCCGGCCCCGCTATACCGGCAAATTGATCGACCGGGACGGCGCTTATCACATGGGGACGGTTTGGGCTTTTCCGCTAGGGGCGTTCATCACGGCCTATTGCAAAGTGAACGGGTACAGCCAACGGGCCGTCCTGGCGGCGAAAGAAATGTGCGCCGTGTTTGAGGATCACCTCCAAGATGGGGGCATCGGCGGAATCGCCGAAATTTTTGACGGGGAATTTGCCTGCACCGGGCGCGGCTGTTTTACGCAGGCCTGGAGTGTGGGGGAAATATTGCGCGCATATACGGAAGATGTGCTTCCGCATTTACGGAATTTGCGGGGAAAGGAGTGAAGCCGTTTGTCCGTTCAAAAAAAATTCGAAGGTACGATAGATTACGGCGATTTGGCGGTTACCGGGGGAATTTCCGTATTCGACGCGGAATTCGACGCGAAGTTTTATTATGAGGGCGACGACTTGGGGGCCGTCTATACGCCGGAGCAAACCCGCTTCCGCTTGTGGGCCCCTACGGCTTCGGAAGTGCGGGTCGTCCTGTACGAAACCTGGGACGGCGCGCCGGTCAAAGAACTGGCGATGCAGCGGGATGCGCAGGGGACGTGGACGCTCTTGATCCCGGAGGATTGCCATGGATTGCTGTACACTTACCGCGTAAAAGTGGGGGAGCAATGGAACGAAGCCGCCGATCCTTACGCCAAGGCGGTAGGCGTCAACGGGGATAAAGCGGCGATCCTTGATCTGCGGAGCACCGATCCGGAAGGGTGGGACGAAGACGTGAAGCCGCCGCTGGCTTCAGAGACCGACGCGGTGATCTATGAGCTGCATGTCCGCGATCTGTCGGTTCACCCGCGGAGCGGCATTCGCGAGAAAGGCAAATTCCTGGGTCTGGCCGAAGAAGGAACCCGGGGGCCGGACGGCATACCGACGGGACTCGACCATATCGCCGGGCTTGGCGTTACGCATGTGCAGCTGCTGCCGGTGTTCGACTACTCCAGGGAGAGCGTGGATGAACGCCGTTTGAATGAACCCCATTACAACTGGGGTTACGATCCGAAAAACTACAATGTGCCGGAAGGCTCCTATGCCACGGACCCTTACGATCCGGCCGCGCGCATCGCCGAACTGAAACGCCTTGTGCAAACGTTGCACGTCCGGGGACTCCGGGTCATCATGGACGTGGTTTACAACCATGTGTTCGACGGGTACCTGATTCATTTCACCAAGCTGGTGCCGGGTTATTACTTGCGCTACAAGGCGGACGGCACCTTCTCGGACGGGGCGTTCTGCGGCAACGAATGCGCCTCGGAGCGGCCGATGATGAAGAAATATATCGTCGACTCGGTGCTGCATTGGGTACGCGAATATCATATCGACGGTTTCCGGTTCGATCTGATGGGCTTGCTCGATGTCGATACGATGAACGAAATCCGCCGCCGGTTGGATGAGATCGATCCTTCCCTAATCATGGTGGGCGAAGGCTGGATGATGGACACCGTGCTGCCCGCGGAGCGGCGGGCCAATCAGGCCAACGCCGCGCGGATGCCGCGCATCGGCATGTTCAACGACGGGCTGCGGGACGCGGTCAAGGGAGATATTTTTCATCCTGAAAAAAGAGGCTTCATCAGCGGCAGCGACGGCTTCGAGAACGGAGTGAAACGGGGCGTTGCCGGGGGCATCGATTACGGCGGGGAATTCCGCCAGTTTGCCGCGGAGCCGGCGCAGTCGGTCAACTACGTGGAGTGCCACGACAATCACACGCTATGGGACAAAATCATGCTGTCCACGGACGGAGAGGCGGACGAGCGGCGGCGCGCCATGCACCGGCTGGCCTCGGCGATCGTGCTGACCAGTCAGGGCATCCCGTTTGTCCATGCCGGGCAGGAGTTCATGCGAACAAAGGGCGGCGTGGAGAACAGCTACAACGCTCCCGTCGAGATCAACTGGCTCGATTGGGAGCGCTGCGCGGCTCATCGGGATGACGTGGCCTATATGCGGAGCCTGATCGCGCTTCGCCGCGAGCACCCGGCGTTTCGCCTGCGCACGGCCCGGGACATTCGAACGCATCTGCGCTTCGAGGCGGCGCCGCCGCATACGGTGGCGTATACGCTGCGCGAGCACGCCGGCGGCGATCCGGACCGCCATCTGTACGTCTTGTACAACGCCAATCCCGGCGCGGTGACGCTCGAACTGCCTGCGCTGGGGGCGTGGGAGGTACGTTTCGGCGGCGAGTACGTTCAATCGCTGGGAGACGGCAAACTTGCCGCTAACGGCATCGGCCTGATCGTGCTGGGCGTTCGGGCTTAGCAAAGGGCTTCTAGAACGTGGAGGCGAAGCAAAAAGCGCTGGATAACTGCGCATATATTTTGTACGTTTGGCAACGCCGAAGAGGATACAAAGGCGAGCTTTCGTGACTAATCTGAAATAAGCTACAAGAGGCCCACGTAATTGCACATGGGCCTGTTTTTTAGATGCAAGCGAAGCGGAAACAAGGGAGATTCCCTGAAAGACTTGATTTTCAGTCATTTTGTGAAAATGAAGAAAGTGTTCGACAAGATTTTCCTTACTTTTACAAAAATCAGTGATATGATGGGTTTAAATGATCTGCGCAAACGTTTGAACAAATTATAATCCTGACTTTACGCTGCTTCGTTATTTAAAAGCGGTATGAGCGAGGGAAAAGAGGTATCGCAAAGGATGAACCGGCCATCAAAAGACTTCTATAAAAACGTATATCAAATCGCTCTTCCGGTCACGCTGCAAAGTCTGATTATGGCTTTGTTTACGTTGGCGGACCAGCTGATGGTCGGTCAATTGGGCGAAGTGGCCATCGCTTCGGTCGGAATGGCCGGGAAAATTTACGCGGTGATTTCCGTCGTGCTGGCCGGCCTTGCCGCAGGAGTATCCATTTACGTGGCCCAGTTCTGGGGAAAGCGGGACGGCAAGAACATCTCCCGCTTGCTGGGTATCGGGCTGATGGCGGGGTTTACGCTCTCTTTCCTGTTTACCCTGCTCGTATTTCTCAATCCGCAGCTTTGCCTTGGCGTGTTCACTACGGATAAGCGGGTCATCGGCGAGGGGGGCGTTTTTCTGCAAATCGTATCCCTCAGTTACGTTCCGGTCATGCTGACTATGCTGTATTCCGCCGTATTGCGGAGCACGACGCATGTAAAATTGCCGATGTCCGTCAGCCTGTTTGCGGTAGGCCTTAACATCTTGTTGAACTATATGCTGATTTTTGGGAAATGGAGCTTTCCGGAATTGGGGTTAGAAGGAGCGGCGATTGCGACATCGCTCTCTAGAGCGGTAGAGTGCGTAATGATCGTTGGAGCGGTATATTTGTTCAAGCTTCCGGGCCGGGCGCGCTTTGGCGATTTATTCGAAGGTTCGGGGGTTTTGTTGAAAAATTTTATTAAAACGACGTATCCCATTGTTTTGACTGAATTGATTTGGGTACTGGGGGAAACGGTGTACGCAGTCATTTACAGCCGGATGGGCACCACCGAAATGACGGCCATGACGATCACTTTTCCCTTGCAAGGGATATGTATAGGACTGCTGTCAGGTCTTTCCGGTGCAGGCGGGGTCATGGTCGGCAACAAGCTTGGAGCCGGAGAGGAGGAGACCGCGATGCAGTATGCGCTGCGCTTCCTCAAGCTGGGAACGATCGTTTCCGTTGCGGTCGGACTCCTGATCGCGGCGATATCCCCTTGGTATGTGTCAGCCTTTAATCTTTCCGGGGAAGCGCATCGTCTGGGCGTTTATCTGGTATGGGTTTTCGCGGCTTTCCTTTGGGCTAAGGTGGGAAATATGATTATGGCCGGAGGGATTTTAAATAGCGGCGGAGACAGCAAATTCGTATTTGTCATGGAATCGGCGGCAACGTGGTTGATCGGAGTGCCTTCGGGCTTGATACTTTCCTTCGTGTTCAAGCAGCCGATTTACCTGGTATACTTCGCTTTGTCTTTGGAGGAAGTCGTTCGGTTCGGCTTCGGCATCGCGCGAATCCGGTCGAGGAAATGGCTTAGAAATTTGGTGCATGACATCGCCGCATGATGGACGCATGATGACCCGGAAAAGCCCAAAAAGCTGCTCACCACGGCGTTTACGCCGGGGAGCAGCTTTTTGGGCATGGCTTGCTGGAGGTGGATCATCAGCTCAGCGCTGCCGGAGCGGCCGAACGCTGCGCTTGCACCTCGCCCATAGCGCCGACCGTAAAGCTTTGATCGTAAATCCGAATAGCCGCCGGCACATCCGTTTCGTTAACGACGATGATGCTGTCTTCGGTAACGTTCACCTGGAGGCGGGAGCCGCGGAACATCACTTTGAACGAAAACGACTTCCAATGGGACGGAATGAACGGGCGCAGCACCAGTTCGCCGCTTTGCACGCGCAGCCCGCCGAACCCTTGGACGATCGACATCCACGTCCCGGCCATGCTCGTAATATGGCAGCCGTCCTCAGTATCGTTATTGTAGTTGTCGAGATCGAGGCGGGCGGTGCGCAGGTACATTTCGTACGCTTTCTCCTGGTATCCCAGCTCGCAGGCGATGATCGCGTGCAGGCAGGGGGATAGGGAGGATTCGTGCACCGTGATCGGCTCGTAGAAATCGAAGTTGCGTTTTTTCGTTTCCAGGTCGTAGCGGTCGCCTAGGAAGTATAGGCCCTGGAGAACATCGGCCTGTTTGATGTAGCAGGAGCGCAAAATCCGGTCCCACGACCAATTCTGGTTCAGCGGCAGGTGCTCCGGAGCCAGTTCATTAACCGGAACGATCTCCTTGTCAAGGAAGCCGTCCTGCTGCAAAAATACGTCGCGTTCTTCATCGTACGGGTAGTACATGTTATCGATAATATGCTGCCATTTTTGGGCTTCCTCATCCTGCAGATTCAGCTTGCCCGCCAAGGCTTCATAGTGGTCGGGCTCGTTGTTTTTCAAATCGTTCAGCACTTCCAGCGTATATTCCAGCGTCCAAGCGGCAATCCGGTTCGTGTACCAGTTGTTGTTGACGTTGTTTTCGTATTCGTTCGGGCCGGTCACCCCAAGAATGACGTATTTGCCTTTGGCCGCCGAGAAGTTGACGCGCTCCGCCCAGAAGCGGGAGATTTCCGCCAGCACTTCAAAACCGTATTGACTGAGGTATGATTTATCCCCTGTATAATTCACGTAATTAAAAATAGCGTAAGCAATGGCGCCGTTGCGGTGGATCTCTTCAAACGTAATTTCCCATTCGTTATGGCATTCCTCGCCGTTCATCGTCACCATCGGATATAGCGCGCCTTTGGAGAAGCCCAGCTTCCGCGCGTTTTCCTTCGCTTTTTCCAGGTGCTTGTAACGGTAGATCAACAGATTGCGGGCGATGCCGGAATCGGCCGTGCTGAGGTAGAACGGCACGCAGTAGGCCTCCGTGTCCCAGTAGGTGCTGCCGCCGTATTTTTCCCCGGTGAAGCCTTTCGGACCGATGTTGAGCCGGTCGTCGTCCCCGCTGTAGGTTTGATTGAGCTGAAAAATGTTAAAGCGGATCGCCTGCTGCGCCGATACGTCGCCTTCGATGATGATGTCGCTCGTTTGCCATTTTTCCGCCCAGGCTTCGGCCTGCTCGCGCAGCAAAACGTCAAAGCCGGCCTCTTTCGCCGCCAGCAGCAGTTTTGTCCCGGCCGGGGCCAGCGCGGCCAGCCCGTGATCGCGGGAGGTCACGTTCGCGACGTATTTATAAAGCGTTACGGCTTCGCCTTGACCGGCCTGAACGGCCACCTCGGCGGCCACATATTTCTCCCGCTCGCTGAGCGCCGGGGAAAGCTCCAGCGTTTGCCCGTCCTTCAACACATCAAAAGCCATGGCGGACGTCACATGGAAGTCCAGCTTTTTCGTCTTGACCGTCAGGTAGGATAGGTCGGCCGCGGCCTTTTTTTCCACTTCGACCCAAAACTTCTCTTCATAGTTGGAATCCTTGTTTTTTACGTCGCCGTCCAGGTAAGGCATAAAACGCAGCTCCCCGCTGAAATTGAGCGGAGTTACCGTATAGCGGATCGCGCCGATTTCATGGCGGACGACGCTGACGAACCGCTTGGCCTCCACGGCGACTTCCTTTCCGCCCTCCAAAACGGCGGTAAAGCGCCGTGAGAGCCAGCCTTCCTTCATGTTCAATTCGCGGACGAAATCCTTCACTTCGCAAGCGGCCAGGTCAAGGGCGGCGCCATCCACCCAAACGTCGATCCCGATCCAGTTGGTGCTGTTCAGGACTTTGGCAAAATATTCGGGATATCCGTTTTTCCACCAGCCTACGCGGGTTTTGTCCGGATAATAGACGCCCGCCATATAACTGCCCTGCAGGGATGGGCCGCCGTACCGTTCCTCGAAATTGGCCCGCTGCCCCATATATCCGTTTCCGATGCTGAAAATGCTTTCGGAAATCTCGTGGTTTGCCGGATCGAACCCTTCCTCGATGATCGACCAAGCATCTTCTTTTAAATATTGTTTCACTATAACCGGCTCCTTTGGACATACTAATTTTGAAAGTGAAGGTTTAGCGACACGTCCCCCAGCGAAGGGACGACGAGATCGGCCGCGCCGAGCGTATCCGGCGATCCGATGCCGACGCAGCGCATGCCGGCGCGGCGCGCCGCCTCGATCCCGGCCTCGGCGTCCTCAAAGACGACGCACGCCTCCGGCGGGACGCCAAGCTCCTCCGCGCCGAGCAGGAATACCTCGGGATCGGGTTTGGCGCTGGAAGTCCGGGTGCCGTCGATAATCGCGTCAAAATACGGCGTCAGCCCCGTATTCTGCAAAATGACCGAGGCGTTTTTGCTGGCGGAGCCGAGCGCGGTTTTCAGGCCCCGCTCCCGGCATTGCTTCAAGAAATCGAGCGCGCCCGGCAAAATTTCCGAAGCGTCCATTTTGGAGATGTATTCGACATACCAGCCGTTTTTGCGTTCGGCCAGTTCCCGCTTCACGCCGTCTTCCAATTCCAGCCCGCCGACCTTCAGCAAAATATCGAGCGATGCCATGCGGCTGACGCCCTTGAGCTTCTCATTGTCCTGTGCGGTGAACTCGAAACCGAGCTCGGCGGCCAGCCGTTTCCAGGCCAGAAAATGATATTTGGCGGTGTCGACCAGTACGCCGTCCAGGTCGAATAAACATGCCTTGATTGAATCCACAAACATTCCTCCTTTGTAGCGCAAACGTTTGAATAAAACTCGAAAAATAAAAGAAGCGGTGAGCTTCCGTTATTTTTCGAAGGCGTTTCTGGTTTTACTTTTTGGGCACCGAATACATCGACGAGTCGCGGACGATCAGACGGTGCGGAATGATCTGCCGCTTCGGATACACTTTGTCGCTGCTGCCCTGAACCGCCTGGATCAACACCTGGGAAGCGGTGTAGCCCATGTTGTAAATGCCGATATCCATGCTGCTGAGCGGCGGCGTCGAGAGTTCCGACAGCGGAATATTGTTAAAGCTGACCAGACACAAATCTTCGGGAACCTTGTATTTCAGCTCGTGCAAGCCGCGAAGCACGCCGAACGCCACGACGTCGTCGATCGTGACGAGGGCCGTGGGGCGATCCGGGAGATTCATGAAAAACGACATGGCCCGATACCCGCTGTCCTGCAAAAACTCACCTTCGACAATCCATTCGGGCCGGCTTTCCAGTCCTGAATCCTTCAGCGCGTCCTGGTACCCCTTCATCCGATCCTTGGACACGACAAGCTCCGGCGGCCCGCTGACGAACCCGATGCGCTCGTGCCCCAGCGCGATCAAATGCTTCGTGGCGTCGTACGATGCCTGGATGTTATCATTATCCACCGATAAAATATCGGGATATTCCTCGCTGCGCCCGATCACAACAAACGGATGTCCGCCATTATGGAGAAAATCGATCACAGGATCGTTTTGCCGCGAATACAGCAAAATGACTCCGTCCACCCGGCGTCCGTTGATCAGTCTGGAGACGTTTTCGACTTCCTCTTTCTCGTTGGCGCCGGAGCTGATGAGCACGTCGTAACCGAGGCGGCTGGCCTGCGTCACGATCCCGCGGATCAGTTCCATGAAGAAGAAGTTGGAGAACAGTTCTTCAGCGGACTTCGGCAGCATGATGCATATGCTGTTTGTCGTTTTGGAAACCAGGCTTTTGGCCATAATGTTGGGATGATAGCCAAGCTGGTCCATAATGAGTTTTACTTTCCGCGATGTTTCCGCGCTGATTCTGGGATGATTGGACAGCACCCGGGACACGGTAGAGGGCGATACTCCGGCCTTTTTTGCAACATCCTTGATGGTGACAGCCATATAAACCTCCTCTGTGGAACCGTTTGCTTTACACTGTAATATTAATCGAAACGCAGCGGAAAGTAAATAGAAGCGCGGACAAGGCTTACCCATTACAATAGCGAGAATATAAACTTGTTGGGTGAAAAAAGAATACAGAGTTTAAAAGATAAAAAATTCGCCATGAAGCCGCGTTTTTTCTCGGATCAAAGGGAACCGCAAACGTTTTACTCGCAGAGCTGTTCATACTGTCCGGAGTGTTGCCAACTTCCGGATTTTTGCTCAGCTGACGGAAATAAGGGAATAAAAGGGCGTTATTTTCGCGGTGGTAAGGGTTCTTCGGAGAATAGAGTCCTTTTATGCCGCTATTTTGGCGCGTGCACGGTGAAAAGAAGCTTTTTCCGCGGAGGCGAGTGAAATAGGGACAAAATTTACCGTTATTTCCCCCGAAGGCTAGAAAAGCACCCGAATAACGCCCAAAAATTTCGCTATTTACTTGCCTTCTAAGTCTACACGGAGGGTCAAGGCGTGAGCATGTGCCCGGAATGAGGGCGGAAACGAGCCGGGGCCGGCCCGCCCATCCCCAAGGACAAGCCGGCCCCAATTTTATGCACAGCTATTTGTTTTCCGTAAGCACCGCGTACCCGTAGGCGGGCAGTTTCACGGTCAGCTTTCCGCTCTCCGTTTTGTAGGTTTGCCCGCTCATCCGGTCCTCCCAGGAGGCTCCGGCCGCGCTGACCTCAAACGTTTGACCGGCATCGTAATTGTTGAGCAGCACGAGCACCGTCTCCCCGTCGAGCTTGCGCTCGTAAGCCAGCTTGCTGCCGCCCGCCTCGGCAATCAGGAACCGGATCGAGCCGGTGCGGAGCGGGGCCAGCACTTTGCGGACGGCAATCAGCTCGCGGTAGAACTTAAACAGCTCCCGGTCCTGTTTGTCCGCATCCCATTCCATGCATTTGCGGGAGTCCGGGTCCATTGCTCCGTCGAGACCGATCTCGTCTCCGTAGTAAATGCAGGGCGTACCGGCGTATGTGAACTGGAACAGGGCGGCCAGCTTCATTTTGGCTTTGTTGCCTTCGCAAAGCGTCAGCAAGCGCGGCGTATCGTGGCTGTCCAGGAGATTGAAGGCGACCTCGCTTGCCTGCTGCGGATAACGGGACAGCTGCTTGCCGATCGCATGAGCGAATCCGGCGGCATCCAGCGTGCCGCGGACGACGAAATCAAGCACGGCTTCGGTGAACGGATAGTTCATGACGGCGTCGAATTGGTCGCCCTGCAGCCAGCCGGAGGATTCATGCCAAATTTCGCCGAGGATGTAAGCGTCCGGGTTCGCGGCTTTGACCGTTTTGCGGAAATCGCGCCAAAAGTGATGATCCACTTCGTTCGCTACGTCCAGCCGCCAGCCGTCGATCCCGACTTCCTTGATCCAGAACTCCGCCACCTTCAGCAAATACTCCTTGACTTCCGGGTTCTCCGTGTTGAGCTTTGGCATCAGCGGCTCAAAAGCGAACGTATCGTAGGTCGGCACCCCGTCCTTGACCTGCAGCGGATATTCGCGGACGTGAAACCAGTCTTTATAGCGGGATTTTTCGCCTTTTTCCAGCACGTCGACAAACGGAGCGAACGTTTTGCCCGAATGGTTGAACACGGCGTCGAACAGCACGCGGATTCCCCGTTCATGGCAGGCGTTTACGAGCTTCTTGACCGTGGCGATGTCGCCGAAGTGCGGATCGATTTTCATATAGTCCGCCGTATCGTATTTATGGTTGGTCGTCGCTTCAAACAGCGGCGTAAAATATATGCCCGTGATTCCAAGCTCGCTCAAATGGTCGAGATGATCGATGACGCCCTGCAAATCGCCGCCGAAAAAGTTGGTGCGCTCCGGCTTGCCGCCCCAGGGAAGAACTCCCTTCGGACTTATGCTCGGATCGCCGTTGGCGAAGCGTTCCGGGAAGATCTGATAGAAGACCGCATCTTTCACCCAAGCCGGAGGGGCAAACACATCGATCGGGTTAATGAACGGAAATTCAAACAAGCGTTCCGGCCCGGCAGGGCGCTCCCGGGTAAATTCGCTTTCGGTCATCCAGATTTCCTCGTCGCCGGATTTCAGCAAAAAGCCGTATCTTGTTCTGCGCAGCGGCGGCTGATAGGCGCATTCCCAGTAATCGAACAGCTCGTCGCTGGCCATGCGGGACAAGGGAAGCAGCTCCTTGCTTTGATCCCACATGTATTTATCCCCGACAAAAGCATAAACCTCAGTAAGATCGTTTTTTTTCGAGCGCAGGCGCAGATGGAGCGTACGGTAGTCGTAAGCATAGGCCCAATTGAGTTTCGGACGATGATAAATCGCTTCAAGCAGCATAAGATTCCTCCTAAAAGTTTTGTGAGCATCACTACGTCAGCACAAGCTTCGTACAAAACCGCCTCGGAAGCAAAAAAAGCACATCCGGGCCGGAAAAAAGGGCCGAGGATGTACCTTTCGATAGCAGAGCCTTCGAATTATGAATGATGGAAAGAGGGAACAGACGTAGTATTCGTCTCATCGTCCCAGATTATAACACTGTTCAAACCGTTGCACAAGATGGAAATAAAACGCTTTAAATAAAGCGGATTCGCGGATAAAAAATCCTTTGAGTGAAATGAGCAAACCTTTGATCTTAAGGGGGAAGCGGGTACGAGCAAGTACGGAATCGGGAATCGAGAAGAAGTATTGAAGAGATATTTTGTGATAAGGGGAGGAAAACAAAGAAAATTAAAGATATTGGTGCATTAACATTTAAAAATGACCTGTGCAAACGTTTTTGCGTAGTCTATACCTTGTTGTATGATGATCCCTGAATAAAGCGCTTCCGAAAAAGGAAAAATCTGAAATTTACCAGTTGGGAAGAGGGGGTCATAAAAATTTCAGCATTTTCAGAAAACGTTTGCGCAAGATTTATGACGGTATTCCACTAAAATTTTAGGAGGGGTTAATGTGACGAAGTCCAAAAAGATATTGACTTTGATTGCCGCGTTGACGCTGGCCGTCTCCATCACCGCTTGCGGACCAAGCAATAACGGGGGCACGGCTGCACCGCCAAACCAAACCGGAAATACGGGAAATACGGGCGCTGGCGAAAATGTGACGGCCGATACAATCGTTCCGGAAGATGGCGCCGAGCTTGTCATTTGGGAAAGTAAGGAAGAGCTGGCGTTCACGGAGGAAATCGCCAAGCAATTCACCGAAAAATACGGTGTTAACATAAAAATCGAGGAAGTGGCTCCGACCGACCAAATCGGTAAACTGACGCAGGACGGACCCGCCGGGCTGGCCGCCGACGTGCTCATTGTACCGCATGATCATTTGGGCAACGCCGCAACCTCCGGGCTTATATTGGCCAATGACGTGTTCGGCGAAGAAACGGCACAGAGCAATACGGAAGTTGCGGTTCAAGGCGCCACCTATGACGGCGTGCTTTACGGCTATCCGAGAGCGGCGGAAACGATGGCGCTGTATTATAACAAGTCGCTGGTTCCCGAAGCGCCGAAAGATTTCAAAGATGTTCTGGCCTTTGGTAAAACGTTTACGGACAAGGCAAAAAATAAATTCGCAATCATGTGGGAAACCGGCAACATGTATTTCAACTATCCGTTTATTGCCAGCGGGGGCGGTTACCTGTTCGGCGAGGGCGGCACGAACCCGGATGATATCGGATTGGCCAAAGACGGCGCGATCGAAGGCTTGAAAGTATTCCAAAGCCTGAGAGAAATTTTGCCGATCAACAGCGGGGACATCAACGCGGACGTCAAACGCAGTTTGTTTTCTGCAGGCGATATAGCCATGGATATCAACGGTCCTTGGGAACTGGCCGGATACAAAGCGGCGCTTGGCGACAATCTTGGCGTGGCTCTGTACCCGACGGTGGACGGCAAAACCGCCATTACGTTCTCCGGAGCGAAGGTATGGGTCGTCAATTCGTTTACCCAATATCCGAACGCGGCTAAGATGTTCGCGCATTTTGCTTCCACGAAGGATGCCCAGCTTCTGCTGTACGAAAAAGTAGGCGCGGTTCCGACGAATCTCGAAGCCCTGGCAAGCGATCAAATCAAAAACGATCCGTACGTGTCCGTCTTTGCGGAACAAGCGAAAAACTCGCAGCCGATGCCGTCCATTCCGGAAATGTCTAATGTTTGGGCTCCGATGAACGCGGCGCTCCCGGAAATCTGGAACAACAATGCCGACCCGAAAACGACGATGGAAAAAACGGTTGCTCAAATTACGGACTTGAACAAAGGTGTGGCCCAATAAGTCCGGGATGCTTTGGACAATGAAACCGGAACGGCCCGCCGTTTAACAGGCGGCGGACCGCTCCGGCGGTTTCTCGAGGAGAGGAGAAGGAAGGTTAATGGACCGACACAAGAGAAACGCAAGCGTACTGTCGATCGTTTGCATGGGACTTGGGCAACTCTATAACCGCCAATATATCAAGGGCTTGCTATTTTTGGCGGTGGAGGCGCTGGGACTCGCTTATTTGATCAAAAATTTGGGAACGGCGATTTGGGGGATTATTACGCTCGGTGAAGTGCCCAGAATGCTCGTGAAAGGAAAATGGGTGGACGGGGACCATTCCATTTTCATTATGATTCAAAGCTTGATTACGCTGCTGTTTCTGGCGGTTTTTATCATTGTTTATATATTGAACGTGAAGGACGCCCGTAACATTGGACAGGAAAGAGAGCGGGGCAAGAAGCCGAACAATTTCAAACAATCGGTTCGGTACGTGCTCGATTATAAATTCGCCGTCGCCTTTTTAAGTATTCCCGCCGCAGGCATTTTATTTTTTACCGTGATGCCGATCATTTTCATGGTTATGCTTGCGTTCACCAACTACTCGGCTCCCAAACACATCCCGCCGGCGATGCTTGTCGATTGGGTCGGATTCGGGACGTTTAAAGAATTGGTTGTCCTTAAAACCTGGAGCCATACTTTTTACGGCGTATTGACCTGGACGATCATCTGGGCGGTATTGTCCACGATAACCACCTATTTTGGCGGTTTGCTCGTGGCTTTGCTGATCAATCAGAAGGGCATCCGCTTTAAAGGGGTGTGGAGAACGATTTTAATTCTTCCTTATGCGGTTCCGCAGCTCATATCGCTGCTTGTTATGAAAAATATGTTTAACGGCCAGTTCGGGCCGATCAATCAGTATCTCGGTTATTTCGGACTTGGGGGATTGCCGTGGCTGACCGATCCGTTCTGGGCCAAAGTCACCGTTATCGTCGTCAACATGTGGGTAGGGATCCCGGTGTCCATGCTGCTTATTTTGGGCGTGCTGACCACCATCCCGAAAGATTTGTATGAAGCAGCCGAGGTGGACGGGGCTACCGGATTCCAAAAATTCAAGATCGTCACGCTGCCGATGATTCTGTTCACGACGGCGCCGACCTTGATCGCGCAGTTTGCCGGAAACATCAACAACTTTAACGCCATCTTCCTGCTGACGGGGGGAGATCCGGTGAAGGGGGACTATCAATACGCCGGGGCAACCGACCTGCTCGTGACTTGGCTCTATAAGCTGACGCTGAACCAGAATAAGTACAACATGGCCTCTGCTATCGGGATCATTATTTTCGTCATTATCGCCTCGTTCTCGATATACAACTACCGCAGAACCAAGTCGTTTAAAGAGGAGGATATGATCCAATGAGCACACGGAAAATAAGAAACGGGATTCGGCTTGGCGCCAGTTATCTAGTGCTTGTCCTGCTGTGTATCGCCGCGGTATACCCCGTGCTCTGGGTCGTATTCGGCTCGTTGCGGCCGGGCAAATCGCTCTACAGCAAAACGCTGATTCCGGAAAAATTTACATTAGTTCATTATGCTGAGCTCTTCACCTCGAAAACGTATCTGTTCGGCACCTGGTATTTGAACACGTTGAAAATTGCCGCCTGCTCCATGGTGCTGGGTGTGCTTCTGGTATTGCTGACCAGCTACGCGCTGTCCCGCTTCCGCTTCCGCGGCCGCAAAACGGTGCTGTCCGGCCTGCTCGTGCTCGGCATGTTCCCGGGATTCATGAGCATGATTGCGATTTATCTGCTGCTGCGGGAGCTGCATCTGCTCGATACGCATTTTGCATTGATTATCGTGTACGCGGCGGGGGCACCGCTCGGCGGGACGTTTATCGCCAAAGGATTCCTCGATACGATTCCCCGCTCGCTGGATGAAGCGGCGCGGATCGACGGGGCCAGCAATTTTACCATTTTCTCACGCATCATTCTACCGCTGTCCAAGCCAATGCTGACGTACATCGCGTTGACTCAGTTCGTCGGTCCTTGGGTCGATTTTATCTTTGCCCGGCTCGTTTTGCGGACGAAGGAAAACTGGACGCTGGCCGTAGGGATGTGGGACATGGTAAGCAGCATCCAAAATAGCAATTTCACGCTGTTTGCCGCGGGCGCGGTTCTGATCGCGCTCCCGATCACATTATTGTTTATGTTCCTGCAGCGGCTGCTTGTCGACGGCTTGACTTCGGGCGCCAGCAAAGGGTAACGGCGTTTATCTTCTTACGAATATCGACACCTGGGTATAGCCTCAGTTTTTTTCTGAGCGTCTGTACCTTTTTTTGTATCGGGTTTTCCAATAAAAGGCGTTGCATCCATGAAATTTCATGCCCGAAATCGGCCAAACTCAGTCAGCGTGAACTATCCATGAAATAACATCAATAGAAAATTAAATTAAAAGGAGGAAAAAACGTGAAAAAAGTTGCGCTGTATCCGTACAACAAAATTACGCAAGGCATTGTGAGATTTAGGGATTTAACCGATTTTTCGATCCAGGCCGTCATTGACTTTGTTGTTCACCGCGGTGAAGATGTCGGCCAGGTCATGGAAGGGAAACCGTACGGTATTCCGATCACGGACAATTTGGAACAGGCCCTTGGTTCCGTCAGCACGCTGATTTTGAACGACCCCGGGACTGCCTTCGGGAACAACGAGGGGGTTTACAGCCGGTATAATCTGAAGGATCTTTGGAAACTTCTGGTGCAAACGGCTTACGAGAACAACATCCGGGTGGTTAGTGTTCACGAGATTATCGACCAGGACACTCTGGCCTGGCTGAAAGAAAAACAAATTAACATCCATGTTGACCCGCAAATTCCCGCTTCTTTGGAACAACGCCTCGATGAAGAATACGCTATTCCTCCAAACGATGAGGTTTCCGTCTATTTAAACTACTTTGCTCTCGATCACAAAATATTGAATTTTAACCGGAACATATGCAAGATCGGCATTTTTGCCACCAGGGGCTGCTTGGGCAAATTTACGACTCAGATGACCCTGCTTCGCGAATTGCGGCGGCTGGGCCAAAAGACAAAAGCCATGATCACCGAGCCGACCGCGACGCTGTTCAATCAGCCGGGCGGCGATATTATGAAATTCATCGCCAAGCGCCGCCTGGCGCAATATCCCTACTACATCCACGCCGCCGTTCGCGAGGCGGAGCTGGCGGGAAACGACTTCTTTCTGCTGGCCGGGCAAGGTTCGCTGCTTCCGAACGAGAATTTCGTCATTGCCTCCACAAAAGTCTCTTATTTACGGGCCTTCCAGCCGGATGCGGCCCTCTTGATCGCAGGTTATGACGATGACGAGCAAATCCGGGATTGTATGGATCTGCTCCGTATCTACGGAAACGGGTCCCGGCCTTTTGCCCTGTTGATTCCCAATAAGGTTGAAGTTGGTTATGACAAATATCTGGTCAAGACGGAAGAGGAGATTTCCCTGCGCAAGGAACAACTCAAGCGCAAATTCGGGATTGAGCATGTCGAATGCGTGCTGGACGCCCATAAATTGGCGGGGCCATTGATACAATTCCGTGCGTTGTCCGAAGCCAAAAGCCGTTAGCGGCACGAAAGGAGGTAGCTCCATGAAAAAGGTCGCCTTGTACCCTTTTAACAAAATTACGCAAGGGCTGATCCGTTTCCGCGATTTATTGGACTTCCAAATTGTGTCCGTAATCGATTTCGTGTTTCATTCCGGTGAAGACGCGGGCCAGGTTGTGGAAGGGCAGGCTTGCGGCATTCCTATTCATCGTTCTATGGAAGAGGGGTTGGATCAGGCCGACACCTTGATCCTGAATGATCCGGGGACCTCCTTTGGGGGGAACAAAGGCGTGTTGGAGGAGCATAACCTGGCGGTGCGGTGGAGGGAACTCGTGCGCAGCGCTGCCGCCAAAGGGATTAAGGTCGTCAGCGTCCACGAAATTTACGATGCCGATACCATTGACTGGATCCATGATCAACGGATCAGCATTGAAGTAGGGGATGGCTTTAGCCGGCAGCTTTTAGACGAGCTCGACCGCAAATTCGACACCAGCGGTACGCGGATCGAAAATTATTTGAAGCAGTTCAAGAATGAAGCGCTGATGTTTGCCGCGCCGAAGCGGATTAAGCGCGTTGGCGTTTTTGCTACGAGAGGCTGTATCGGCAAGTTTACGGCGCAGATGAATTTATACCGGGAATTCAGAAAATCCGGGATTCCTGCCGCGGCTCTGATCACCGAACCGACAGGTTTTCTCTTCGGGCAGCCGGAAGGGGATATTTTCAAATTTTTGGCGCATCAATCTTTGGAGAAATACCCGTATTACATCGATGCGGTGGCGCATCAGGCGGAGCGGGACGGGATGGAATGGATCGTCATGGCCGGGCAAAGCTCGATTTTGCCGACGACGAATCTCGTCTTTAACTCGGTACGCTTTGCGATGCTGCAGGCCTTTGATCCGCAATACAATTTGCTGATTGTCGGTTACGAAGACGATGCGCAAATCGAAGCGGCGATCCAGCTTTTGTCGATTTACTCCACTCCCCCCGCAGCCCTGCTGCTGCCGGACAAAATGGAGACATCCTACGGGCGGTACCAAGTGTTCGACCGGGAATTACGGGAGCGGCGCAAGGACGGCCTGCGGAGCAAATTCGCCGTTTGGACGGAGTTCATCGAGGATGCGGCCCGAATCAAAGAATGGCTGCTGAAGTTGGACAGAGCGAGGGGTCAATGGGAACATGCCGGATTTTGAAACCAATAAACAGTTTGGCGTAAAGCGCCTTCGTCCAACCCGAGCGGATTGCCGCGAAAATATCCGGAGATGGTCGTCCGCTCACCTTTTTGTGCAAACGTTTGCTGGTTATAGGAGGAATGTACATGGCATCATTCTTAAATTTAAAGGAGAACATTCTCGATCAGGATCTGTGCACCTCATGCAGCCTTTGCGTCGCGGCGTGTCCCCGTGAACTGCTGGCCATGAGCGATAGCGCCGCTCCCCTGCCCGTATTCCGGGCGAATCCGGGGGAGGCCGCGGACATTTGCCGGGATTGCAATTTATGCTCCGAGGTTTGCCCGGGATACGACACCGGGACGAAGCAATCGGAGCTGCGGATTTTCGGAAGAAACCGGACGGAGGAGGAGCGCTGGGTAGGCATTCATCAAGGAGTCTACCAGTTGGCTGCGACTGACCGCGAGATCGTCGGCAAAGCGGCGGCCGGGGGAGCGGGAACTGTACTGGCCATTACGGCTTTGGAAGAGCGGCTGGCGGATGCGGTAATTGTTGCGGGACGGGACGAAGAGCGTCCCTGGATCCCAAAGGCATATATTACGGATTCGATAGACAAGGTGCTCGAATGCGCCCAGTCCAGTTACTGCTTGACTCCTAACCTCGAGCTATTGAAGGACCCGCGATTCGAAAAAATCGGCGTGATCGGAATGCCTTGCCAGATCCAGGGGGTGCAAAAATTGCTGAATCTCGAAGGGAATGCGGAGGCCGCCCGGCTGGCCGGCAAAATCGCCTTCACGCTGGAATTGGGTTGCGCATCCAGCACGACCAGGGCCGGTACCGAACATCTGATCACCGACATATTGAACCTGGATTTGGAGGACGTGGTTTACATGCGTTACCGCGACGGCGAATATCCGGGGAAATTCGTCGTGAAGACCAAAGACGGGACAACGCATGCTTTGCCGTTTTACCGGCTTGTGGAAGAGTTTAAGAAATTTAAAACCTTCCGGTGCCTGACCTGTCCGGATTGGTGGTCGGGGATCGCCGACATTTCGATTGCCGATGGAGATCCCAATATATTCGATTCCAGCAAAACGGGGAAACCTTCAAAACCGGCCTCGACGGTCATGATTCGCACGGAAACGGGGAGCAGGCTGATTCGGCTGGCGCGGGAGAAAAGCTATATCGAACTGTATCCTTACGTTTTCGAGAATAATCTGGGCCTTGAACGCAAACGCCAGCGCTACCGCAGCTACGCGGCAACGAGTACCCGCATCATCCCCTTGCCCTCCGGAGCGGATGCCGGATACTCCAAAATCATGTCGGACGATGAGGTGATCGCGCGTGGGATCGGAATGGAAAATGCCAATCGGCTTAAATAAGTATCCGCGAAACTTCGATATTCGGGTCAAGTCCAACCGCAAGCGGCAAGATTTTGTATTTGCCAAGCTGCCGGGCGACAAGTCGATTTCCCAGCGGGCCATCGTTTTAAACGCTATAGCCGAGGGCAGAGGAGTGGTCCGCAATATATTAAGGTCGGCCGATACATGGAGCTGTATACGTGCCTTGCGGCTTCTCGGCGTGAAGCTGGTCTGG
Source organism: Paenibacillus macerans (assembly GCF_900454495.1). Taxonomy (NCBI): domain Bacteria; kingdom Bacillati; phylum Bacillota; class Bacilli; order Caryophanales; family Paenibacillaceae; genus Paenibacillus; species Paenibacillus macerans. The sequence continues at coordinate 4,453,123 of NZ_UGSI01000001.1, read as the reverse complement.
GACGGTGAAGACTTGTGGATTGACGGCGTGGGGTTGACCGGCTTGCGGCCGCCGGGCGGGAAACTTGATATCGGCAATACGGCTACGTCGGCGCGATTATTAATGTCGCTGCTTGCAGGCAGCGCATTTTCGGCGGAATTGTCGGGGAACCGGCTGCTGTCAAAGCGGCCGATGGATTGGGTGGTGAAACCTCTGATGGAGATGGGGGCTGAAATCAAATATCTCGAGCGGGAGGGAACCCTTCCGATCAAAATTACCGGAACCTATCCTTTAAGAGCGATCGAAGTTGACGCAACCGTGCCAAGCGCTCAGGAAAAATCCGCCGTTCTGTTCGCCGGCCTGTTTGCCGACGGAACGACCCAGTATCGGCAGCAATGCCAAAGCCGCGACCATACGGAGAGACTGATGCGGTATTTCGGCATCGATATCGTCACCAATGGTCAGGTTACCTCCATTACGGGCGGTAGGCCTTTTGCCGGCAAGGAGGTGCAGGTCCCCGGGGACATTTCGTCAGCCGCTTACTTATTAACCGCCTATGCAATCCGCCGGAATGAGGAGAAGGGGGACTTGAAGATCAACGATGTCGGAGCAAACCCGACCAGGCTGGGCTATGTGAACGTTCTAAGGGAGCGAGGAGTTCATGTAACCCTGGAGAACTGCCGGATGCTGGCTTCAAATGAGCCTGTGGCCGATATTTGCTGCCGTCCGGGGCCCCTCCCCGCTGCGGGACAAACCGAAGGAGTGGAGCTCATCCAAAGCCTGATCGATGAAGTGCCCTTGCTGGCGGCCATTTCCGCCTTTGCCTCCGGGGTCTCCATCATTAAGGATTGCGGCGACTTAAAGGATAAAGATACCAACCGGCTGGATACTACAGCCAAAGCCTTGGTGCAATTTGGAGTGGACGCCGCGTCTGACCGCGATCAAATCAAGGTGGTCGGGGCCGGGAGCGGGCCGCTGCAGCCAGCGGTCGTGGACAGCTGTGGAGACCATCGCATCGCGATGATGGCGGCGGTGTTGGCCAGCAGTCTGGAAGCACCCTCCGTCATCCGGAATTGCGGCTGCATTTCCGTTTCTTATCCAAGCTTCTTGAAGGACTTGTCCCAATTTGCCGACATCGAGATACTGGTTTAGCCGAGAGAACGTTTGGGGTTCGGCAGCCTCGCTCGTACGATCGGATTATGAATACATTCAATGCGAAAGACGCGGGTGAGAGGGTTGGAGAAGAAGAAAGCAAACAAGCTTACGTTATTTGCTTTGACCTGGCCTATTTTTATCGAAATGCTGCTCGGCATGCTGATGGGGAACATCGATACGTTGATGCTGAGCCGGTTTTCCGAAGAAGCGATGACGGCTGTCGGCGTGGCGAATCAAATTCTGTTTTTTGTGAATTTGATGTTCAATGTTGTGTCCGCGGGTACGAGCGTGCTGATCTCCCAGAGCCTGGGGGCGGGCCGGAATAAGTCCGCGCTGGAGGTGGTTTCGGTAGCCATCGTGCTCAATTTGCTGTTTGGGCTGCTGGTCAGTTTGCTGCTGCTGGGAGGCGGCCGCCTGATCTTTGGATGGATGAATCTCCCGAAGGAGCTTGCGCCTTCGGCATGGACGTACCTGATGATCACCGGAGGATTTGTGTTTGCCGAGGCGGTCCGGCTCACTTTATCGACCATTATGCGGAGCTACGGATTTACGCGCGTCACCATGTACGTCGCCTTGGGAGTGAACGCCGTTAATTTGGGCGGAAATTTCGCCGTCCTGTACGGCTCCCTCGGCTCGCCTTTTTCGGGAGTTTCGGGGGTAGCCTTGTCAACTGTGCTGTCGCGGATGGCCGGCCTGGCGCTTCTCTTCATCATGTTAAAGGCCAGGACGGATTTCAAGTGGCGGATAAAGGGAATGCGGATAGAGGACGTTCGGGCACATGCCGGAGGATTGTTTAAAATCGGCATCCCGACGGCGGGGGAAAGCTTCTTTTCCACCATGGCGCAAATCTGCATCACTTCGTTTATCGCCCTTTTGGGAACCCAGGCCTTATCGGCCAAAATATACGCGCAAAATCTCGGGATGTTCAACAATTTGTTTACGTTGTCTTTGGCTTTAGGCACGGAGATCATGATCGGCAGATACATCGGCGGCAAGCTTTATGATGAAGCCTACAAACGCGGAAAAAATTACGCCTGGCTCGCTGCGCTCGTTTCCGCGGGTTCGGCCCTGCTGATCGCTTCATGCTCGGGTTTTCTGGTCGGTTTGTTCACCAGCCATGGGGACACGATCCGGCTTACGGTTCATTTATTATGGCTTGCGGTGTTGCTGGAGGCCGGGCGCGCCGGGAACCTTATTCTTATCAATGCGCTGCGCGCCGCGGGCGATGTCAAGGTTCCGGTCTATATCAGCGTCGCGTCGGTCTGGCTCGTCAGTGTTTCCCTCTCCTATGTGCTGGGCGTGTATTGGGGCTGGGGCATGGTCGGCGTGTATGCCGCGTTTATCGCGGATGAGTGGGTGAAAACAATTTTGCTCCGGCTGAGGTGGAAATCGCGCCGCTGGGAAAGCATGAGCCTCATTGAGCGGGAAAAGCCGCCGGGATATGTACCCTTTTAGAGATGCTAGAAGTTGAAAAAGAAAGGAGAGAGGCAAGAGGGGGAAATGATTCAGGACCACATTGAATGCATATACTATGCCTGTCCGCCTTTGTAAGCGGACTGAATTTAATTGATAACATTACCTGGAAAAATTATTCCTATCAAAATAGTCGTGTTTATGATATTATAACGTCTGTAAATTGTTGCCGGCTCCATATCTTCCGGACGGTATTACGATACTTTGTACTATTTTGAGGAGGAGAGACGTTGTATGGATACCTTGCGTATCATCATTAACGTAGTTGTTATGCTGGTTCTGATCGGCCTATTGGTCTGGATGCAGAAGAAGCATGTTTCTTTTACAAAACGGGTGTTTACCGGACTTGGGCTCGGGCTTGTGTTCGGGGTCATCCTCCAGTGGGCGTACGGGGCGGGCTCGGACGTTATTTCCGGGTCCAGCGACTGGTTTAACCTGGTGGGCCGCGGTTATGTCGGGCTGCTGCAAATGGTGGTCATCCCGCTGATCATGGTGTCGATCATTTCCGCCATCATGAAATTGAAAGGGAGACAAAACCTCGGGAAAATGAGCGCCCTGATTATCGCCGTGCTGCTGATTACAACGGCGATCGCCGCCACGGTCAGCATCGTGACGAGCCTTAGTTTCGATCTGAAGGCGATCGAAATTCAGGCCGGCGAACGCGAACAACAACGCGGCGCGGCGCTTGAGGAGCGTCTCGGCGATGTGGCGGATAAAACGATTCCGCAGCAGATGCTGGACTTTATCCCGACAAACCCGTTTGCGGACATGACCGGAGCGCGCAGCACTTCAACGCTGGCGGTCGTCATTTTCTCCGCTTTCATCGGGGTGGCCGTACTTGGTTTGGATAAGAAAAAACCGGAGCAGGCCGATACATTCCGCAAAATGGTGGATGCCGTTTACGCGGTCGTCATGCGGATCGTTACGCTGGTGCTGCGATTGACCCCGTACGGGATTTTGGCGTTAATCACGAACGTGACGGCAACGACCAGCGCGGAGGAAATCCTCAAGCTGATCAAGTTCGTGGGCGCGTCTTACGTAGCTCTTATCGTCATGTTCATCATCCATTTGATCCTGCTGGCCCTGTTCGGGTACAACCCGGTACAGTATGTGCGCAAGGTGCTGCCAACGCTGGTGTTCGCCTTCACGTCGCGCTCCAGCGCCGCCACGATTCCGCTTAACGTCGAGACGCAAACGAAGCGCCTGGGCGTACCGGAAGGGGTGGCCAACCTGTCGGCCTCTTTCGGAGCGACGATCGGGCAAAACGGCTGCGCCGGAATTTATCCGGCGATGCTGGCCGTCATGATCGCCCCGACCGTCGGGATTAATCCGGCGAGCTGGGATTTCATCCTGACGCTGATCCTGGTCGTCGTCATCAGTTCGTTCGGCGTTGCCGGCGTCGGCGGGGGCGCGACCTTCGCTTCGCTCATCGTGCTATCGACGATGAACTTGCCGGTCGCCCTGGCGGGTCTGCTTATCTCCGTCGAACCGCTCATCGATATGGGACGGACGGCGCTGAACGTCAACGACTCCATCGCCGCCGGCGTCATCACCGGCAAAATTCTTGGCGAAAACGACCCCGAAGCGTTCAAGCGCTCGGTTGATCTGGATGCCGTGCAGGCGTAATATAGCGCTGATAAAAGCCGCTCCCGGTTTGTGAACAGGCCCCTTTTGATGGGGCGGTTCCATTCCGGGGGCGGCTTTTTTTAAGCCACTGCCGTACGTTGCAATATGCCCTTGTTTACTAGGAACGATGCCATCGGAAATAGGTATAATATACTATCGAATGATAGCGCCCGATAATTGAAAGGTTTATAATCGTAACTATTAGGACTTAAGGACTGGTTTTGCTGCGGAATTTCGTGCATGCAGCTCATAAAGAAAAAACATAATAAATTTTCCATGGAGATGGGGTAAGCCATGTACACAATCAAAAAAAGATTGGGTGAACTTCTTCTGGAATCCGGCATGATTACGGAAGCGCAGCTGCAAACCGCGCTGGAAGAGCAGCGGCGTTCCCGCAAAAAGCTCGGCGATGTGCTGCTGGAGCAGGGGGTCCTGACCGAGCATCAGCTCATCGAGGCGCTGGAATTTCAGCTTGGCATCCCGCACGCCACCTTGGCAAGGCTTGAGACCGACCCCAAATTGACCGAGGTCGTTTCGGAGCAGATGGCCAAGCGGCACCAGGTGCTGCCGATTCGCGTGGACGGCCGGAAGCTAATGGTCGCCATGGCCGATCCCCTGGATTTATTCGTTATTGAAGACTTGCGGATAAGCACTGGTTTTACGATCGAACCGGCTATTATTTCAAGGGGGGAACTGCAGCGGGGGATCGCCCGGCTGTACGGGCAGCAGGATTCCGGGCACGAAGGGGCGGGGAGCAGCCAGATCGAGGTGGAAGACTCGATGATACTGGACGAAGACTCCCCGGTAGTCCGCCTCGTTCAGCAAATGATCGAACAGGCGGTGCGCCTTGGCGCCAGCGATATCCATGTCGATCCGATGGACGCCCAACTGACGGTCCGCTACCGCGTGGACGGACAACTGCGCAAAGGGCGCTCCATTCCGAAATCGATGCAGAGCGTCATCACCGCCCGGCTGAAAATTTTGGCCCATTTGAACATTGAAGAACACAGGTTGCCTCAAAGCGGACGCATCAAGCTGTCGGTCGGCGGCAAACCGATCGATGTCCGCCTGTCATCGCTGCCGACGGTACACGGGGAACAAATCGTGATGCGGCTGTTTGACCCATCCGGAGGGATACAAAGTCTGGACAAGCTGGGCATGACCGGGGAAAATCTCGAATTGTTCCGGCGCATGGCCGGAAAGCGGCGTGGCATGATTTTGCTGGCGGGGCCGGCGGGGAGCGGGAAAACGGCGACCCTTTACTCCGTGTTGCAGCATCTGAACCGCGAAGAGACGAGCGTGATCACGCTCGAAGACCCTGTGGAATACATACTTGACGGCGTTAATCAGATGCAGGTTTATCCCGCGGCCGGATTAACGTTCGCCAAAGGCCTTCGCTCGATTTTGCGGCAGGATCCGAACGTTATCATGGTTGGGGAGATCCCCGATCCGGAAACCGCGGAAATCGCCATCCGCGCTTCATTAACCGGCCAGCTCGTGTTATCGGCGCTGCATACAAGCGATACGGTCGGCGCGGTCGTCCGGCTGCGGGAGATGGGGATCGAGCCGCACTTGATCGCCTCCTCGCTGATCGGAGTCGTCGCCCAACGGCTGGTCCGCTGCGTTTGCCCCGATTGCAAAACCGGATACGCGCCGGATATGCAGGAGCTTCTATACCTTGAGCGTTTGGGCTTCAAAGCGGACAAGCTGTATCGCGGAACGGGCTGCGCCGCTTGCGGAAAAAGCGGTTACCGGGGCCGGATGGCAGTGCATGAAGTGCTGTTTGTCGGCGACGAGCTGCGCTCCGGGATCGCAAGCGGAAAATCCGCAAAGGAACTGCGGAGGCTGGCGCGCGAAACGGGCATGACCACCTTGTTGGCGGACGGTATTGGAAAAGTGCTGAAGGGACACACCACCCTTCAGGAAATTATCCGCGAAGCGGAAGAAGAGAGATGACAATGGGCCGATTGAGGCGGAGAGTGAATTGGTTGTGACTCGACTTGACTTGACTTGACTCGACCTGACTTAACTTAACTTAACTTGACTTGACTTGACTTGACTTGACTTGTTGCCTTCGTTTGCCGTGCTGCTGTATGATCATACTGTTTATACCGATGTTTAACTTATAGGGAATTTCGGCTCAAAACCACCAACGGTGCTTGACGATCAGGAAGGCGCAGCCGCGGGGGGGAGGCAAACCGTCGAACCGTCGAACCGTCGAACCGTCGAACCGTTAACACCAGGCGAATGTGGTGGCCTAATCGCTGAACCTAGAAATCGGTGCTTGATAGGCGGCTACTGGTGCGAACAAAGCGTCGGCCTTCCAAAATAGCGGCACTTTATGTACTTATAATCCAAAGCCAGCCATGTTCATCCCCAATAGCGGCATTTTTTGTCCCTATATTCCTAGGAATTGTTTGGAACGCGGGCATTTCTTAGCGATTGGAGAAAATAGCGACATAAATTACCTCTATTTTTCTCAAGAGGATGGATATCGCCGGAATAAAGACATTTTTTGTCCTTATATTTTTCACTGGAGGATTTAATGATGGTGTGGACGAGCTACGTTTTTTGGTTTGAGCCTATTTTAGGGGGTTAGTAAAATATGCTGGCAGCCATGGCGCATACGGCACTGTTTTGGGAGAGGTTATGGAAACGATAATATTGGCGGCGCTTAACTTTATCGCCGGGCTGGCCGCGGGCGTTGGACTGGCGCGGCTCGGGCGCCGCTTGGTGGCGCGGCGGGGCTTGCTGCCCGCCGGCGGAGGCATCGCTGGCGGAATCGTCGCGAGCGGAAGCAGCGCGAGCGGAGGCGGCGCGAGCGGAGGCAGCGTGAGCGGAGGCGTCGCGGGTGGAGGCAGCGTGAGCGGAGGCGTCGCGAGCGGAAGCAGCGCGAGCGGAGGCAGCGTGAGCGGAGGCGTCGCGGGTGGAGGCAGCGCGAGCGGAGGCGTCGCGGGTGGAAGCGTCGCGAGCGGAGGCAGCGTGAGCGGAGGCGTCGCGAGCGGAAGTGGCGCGAGCGGAAGCAGCGCGAGCGGAGGCAGCGCGAGCGGAGGCGTCGCGGGCGGAAGCGGCGCGAGCGGAGGCGTCGCGGGTGGAGGCAGCGTGAGCGGAGGCGTCGCGGGCGGAAGCGGCGCGAGCGGAGGCGTCGCGGGTGGAGGCAGCGTGAGCGGAGGCGTCGCGGGCGGAAGCGGCGTGGGCGGAGGCAGCGCGAGCGGAAGCGTCGCGGGCGGAAGCAGCGCGAGCGGAGGCAGCGTGCGTGAAAGCGGAAGCGCACGCGTGAGCGCTGCGGCAGTGGCCGGCGGCGGCGCCACCCCCTCCGGCCGGCTGCGCCGGGCCGGAGACATCGCCGCCGCCCTCGCCACGGCGGCGATGTTCGCCCTGATGCACCTGCGTTTCGGTGCGTCGGGCGCATGGGCGGTCGGCCTGCTGCTGACCGCCCTGGCCGTGCTGATCGCGGTCACCGACCTGACCGCGAGAATCATCCCCAACGGCGCCCTGCTGTGCTTTGGCGCCGCGCTGCTCGCCGCCGTGCCGCTGGCCGGCAGCGGCCCGCTGTGGAGCCATGCGCTGGGCGCGCTTGGCGGCAGCGGCCTGCTGCTGCTTGTCGGTGCCCTCACCCCCGGCCGGGGGATGGGGATGGGCGACGTCAAGCTGCTGGCCGTGTTCGGCTGGGCCGTCGGTTTCCCCGGCGTGCTCCTCGCTTTATTGGCGGCGGCTGTCACCGGCGCCGTGGCGATTCTGCTGCAGCAGGCTTTGGGCCGCAGGCAGCGCGGGCAGACGTTGGCGTTTGGCCCCTATCTGGCCTTCGGTACCTTGTTCGTGTACTTGTACGGCAACGAGATCATCCATTGGTATGCCGCCAACGCCGTTTTTTCCGGGTAGACGGGAGGGCCGACGGGAGGGTGAGCTTCACCGCGAAGAGCTGGTTTTCCCGTCAGGGAGCCGGCCTTTATTTACCTTTATCTGTCTTTAACAGCACTAGCGTTGCATTAACTTTCGAACAAGACAGCTTGTAGCCCTGAAACTCCAGATTTTCCGCAAAAGCTCAGGTTATCGAGTTGGCATTTGGGCCCGCCGGGAATCTAGCTATGATGAACGTAAACAAAAGACAGCCCTCCATATTGCTACATCTCGTAGGTTAAAATGGATAGTGAAAACCAAACCATTTCAGAGCTACATAGCAAAGGAGAGCTGATACTATGCAGTCTACCACAAAATTCGTCGGTTTAGATGTATCCAAAGAAAAAATTTCGGTTGCTATTGCAGATGCAAGCGGTGAAACTCCTCGCTATTACGGGAGCATTCCTCACACCCCGGCGGCGCTGCGCAAGCTGATCAAAGAACTGGGACCGGCCGAAACGCTATCGTTTTGTTATGAGGCAGGTCCGACAGGTTACGAAACCTATCGCTGGATCACCTCCATGGGAGCCCATTGCGTTGTCATTGCTCCGTCGCTTATTCCCAAACGCCCTGGCGATCACGTGAAGACGGATCGACGGGACGCCGAGCAGCTTGCCCGTCTGTTTCGTGCAGGAGAATTGACTCCTGTCTACGTCCCGGAGCGGGAAGACGAGGCTTTGCGGGAGTTGGTTCGCGCCCGGGAGGCCGCCAAAGAGGACGCGCATCGGGCACGCCAGCGGATATTGAAGTTCCTGCTCCGCCATCAAATCGAACCGCCGGCTACGATAAAGCGTCGTTGGACCCGGAAGTACCGTTCCTGGCTGGAGCAACTGACATTCCCTTATGAGCCCATGCAAGTAGCCTTCGACGAGATGCTCCATACCTTAAATGAGATCGAGCAGCGGATGGGGCGTTTGGAAAAAGCCTTGGTTCAGCAAGCCACGGTCGGCTCCAAGGCAACTCTGATTCGGGTGCTTCAGTCCCTGCGTGGGATTGGACTACTGACGGCCGTCACTCTAGCTGCTGAGATCGGTTCATTTACTCGCTTCCGCTCCCCGGCCCAACTCATGGCGTATTTAGGGTTGGTTCCTCGTGAGAGTTCAACCGGCCTGAGTACTCGGCGCGGAAGTATGACCAAAGCCGGTAACGGGCGCTTGCGCCGATCCTTGGTGGAATCCGCCTGGAGCTACCGTCATCGGCCTGCGGTGAAAGGAGATCTCGCCAAGCGTTTGGATGGCATGCCGGCCGATATACAACTGTTGTCGTGGAAAGCGCAAGAAAGATTGCATTACAAATACCGTCATCTCATTTTTGGAAAGAACAAACACAAAAATGTGGCCGTAGGCGCGGTGGCCAGGGAGCTAACCGGGTTCATATGGGCTGTTGCTCGAACGGTGGAACAACCGGTGGCTAACTAACGCCCCTTCCGTCCCCTTTGGGGAGACGCAGGGAGCGTTGCCCCCTGCACCCCCACACTCGCCGTGAGGCGTTCCTCATTTCCAATGAGGAATAGGAAAAGTGTTGATTTGAACCTAACCGCTTGTCAAGAAAAGCGCTTGACAAGCTCACGCCTGAGCACGAGGCCCGGGAGCAAACGAAGGTTCCGGGAGAGAATTTGCGTCAACCGTTTGCACTAGGTGAGTAACTGAACGTGCGCTTCTAGCTTGCAAGAGCTCTCCTTGACGAAGGCATAACATGTGGTACCAACCCACGGATAGCAGCGTGCCGACCGTCGCTCGCATTTTTGCTCTCGCGCCACGTGCTCAGGCACCTCTCACACGGAGGGCTTGACAAAAACGTTCATAGCAACGGTTGTGGCAGCCGCTATTTTGCGAAAAAAGGCCTTTTCCAAATTCTAACGGTTGTGAACGCCGCTATTTGCCTTAATATAGGTGGAAATAGCCGGTTTTAAGTGAAATAAGCGCTATGGCAACACTAGCCATGCAAACAATCTGACATGAAAAGTTAAAATTATGGTTCAATTACTATTTTAGTAATTAATTAAATATATTTACAGGTTTATTTCGGTCTTAGATTCAAAAAGGAGAATGTCCGCGGAGAAGTGGCACAGTTTTCCTTTTAATGGAAATATGCAGTTCGACCTATCGCACGATAACTTTCTTTTGAACCGGTTGCGGCTCACGGGGAGCCGGCAAGCGCTGCCTGCCCTTAGAGGTGCGCGACGGCTTTCGTTCTAGCGCCTGTAGTAACGCCGCCCACGGATAATGGGCATAGATGCGTATCAGTTTAAGGACCTCCCATGCAGTCTTTGAGGTCGCGGTCTGAAGGCGAACGAGCGTGCAGAGCGCAAATGCAATGAGCACTAAGTACAACTGATTCCAGATGCCCTGTGGTGAGTAGCTAAACACCTTCACCATCCGCAAGTGCTGCTTGATCCATTTGAAGAACAGTTCGATGAGCCAGCGATACTTATACATCTGTGCAATTTCCACTGCGGGGACCTCAAAGCAATTGGTAATCAGGAAATACTCCTTCTCTTCTTCGTCGCGAAAGACGATGAGCCGCAACCGGCGACTGCATTTGTTGAGGAGTACTTTGCGATCCGACACGATGAAGCTCCGATCGGCTTTGGGGATCCGGAAGTCCCGTGTCACGACGAACTGCGTATTCTCGCGAATGCGGGAGACAAAGTTGATTTTGTTCGCCGGCTGGTCCCATCGTTCAAAGTGTTCATGCTTTTGGAACCCGCGGTCCATGACGTGAATGGCCTCGGGGTCGGTCACGAGCTCAAGCGACAATTCCGTCTCATTTACATCTACGGTGCTGGCGATTATTCGGTCGGGATAGACGAGTTTCGCCGGATCCGCGACCACCACGCGCGTATGCATTTTGACTCCGTGTTTGCTTTTGGAGTAATTCGCCCAACTGGCCCGCTGCAAGGGCAGCGTCAGCTCGGTCGCATCCAGAAGGCATAGCTTTTTCCCACCGGGCAGTTTGTCTAGTCGATCCGGATGGAGATGCTGAATCGCTTGGACCAATTTCACAAATACAGCTTGTAGCGTATCGGTGCACAGGGTGTTCGTTTTCCGGGACAACGTCGATGGGCTGATAGACGAAAGCCCGGTAATTGCTTGCAACGGCACATGCGCCTGCAGTTGTTCGGTGATCATGTCGTACGACGTGGCGCCGAGCAGTTGGCCCGCGACATGCAGTTGAATGGTGTTGCCGGTGAAGAGCTTCTTTGCCCAGTGATCGCCCAGAAGTGAACGGAAATCTTGAAGCTCCAGCAACTTTAGGCATTGACAAATGGTCGATAAATTCGGTACGTTATCCATGGGAATTTCTCCTTTTGTGAGTGTGACGGATAACGTGTGCCACACTTCCACATTAGGAGAATTTTTTTTACTTGGGAAGACCAAATTCTGGAAAGTGCTTGAACTTTTTCGTTCCCTTTAATTCCTAACGTTTTATGTTAGATTTTACGCATGGCTAGTGCTATGGCAACCGTTAAAAGTTGAAATCAACCTTTTTGGCACAAATAGCGGTTGTGGCAACCGTTAAAATTCGATTTGTGGTTGGAAATGTTATCATGTCAGATATCAGATGTCAGATTTGAAGCAGCGCTAGTGCTTTACCCGCCATTACCGGCCTTACCGACTTCACCGTCTTCATCCATCGATATCCATCCATATCCATCGATATCCATCCTTATCCATCCTTATCCATCTTCATCCTCATTATCTGCTTTTAGCCGTCCTTATCCGTAATGACGGACCAGCGCCCCCGCCCGCTCGCGGATTCGCTCGACGATTTCGCGCGGCTCCAGCACTTTGGCCTCAGGGCCCAACTGGAAAAAATACGCGGCGGTGAACTCCACTTCGCTCTCGTCGATCACAGCATAGATATAGCCGTGGTCCGGAGCGGCCGCCGTGATATACGGTTCCAGCCAAGGCTGGCTGCGGCACTGCCGCATGCCTTCCCGGGTCAGCTCGACGTATAGCCGCACCGGCGTTTTCAAAGGCTGGCCGGAGAGCTGCTCCAACCAGTCGGCCAGACTAACCGGCGGGTCGAACGTTTCCGGCAGCACTTCGGCAAACAAAAGGCGATCTGTCCGAAACTGGCGGATATCGGCGGTGCTCCGGTCGACGGCGGGCATGTACCAGAAGCCGTCGTGGGCGTAAATCCCTAACGGCTCAACCTCTCGCTCCGTGTCCCCCTTCTTCGAAGCATACCCGATTTTCAGCACATGCCGGTCCGCGGCCGCCTCGATGATTTCCTTCAAAAACGGCGAAGCGACGCTGCGCCTATGGTTCCAAATCGCGGTCACCGCCTCCAGGCGGTCCACTTTGCGCTTCATGTCATCGGCCAGGTTCGCGTACAGTTTGCGGGAAACGGATTTCACATTGATGTCGAACGGCAGCGATGGGTAATACTTCAACGTTTGGAATGCGAAAAAAACGGCAAACGCTTCGTCTTCGTCGAACATCACGGGCGGCAGCATTCTGCCGCGGAGCAGTCGGTACCCTCCGGTTCGGCCCGGCTCGGTGTAGAGCGGGACGCCCATCTCGCTCAGTTCGCTCAAATACCGGTGCGCCGTCCGCACGGAAACCCGGAATTCGTCGGCGACCTCCTGCGCCGTAAAGCTGCGCTTGGCGTTCACATACATGATCAGGTCGAACAACAGCCTTGTCTTGGACATCCAATCTCCTCCATTTGCAAAACCATGACAGTTTTTGTCATGGTTTTAATTTATTCTATTTTAAGCGAATCATTCAGAGGAGGGAAAGGAAATATGCACAAGGACGATTTCATTCATGTCATCGGAGCCAGAGAAAAAAATTTGCGGGACGTTTGCGTCTCCATTCCCAAAAAGCGGATAACGGTGTTTGCCGGCGTATCCGGTTCGGGCAAGTCGGCGCTCGTGTTCGATACGATTGCGGCCGAATCGCAGCGGCAGCTGAACGAAACTTACTCCAGCTTCATCCGCAACCGGCTGCCCCATTACGGGCAGCCCAAGGTGGAGAGCATAACCAATTTGCCGGTATCGATTGTGATCAATCAGAAGCGGCTCGGCGGCAACGCCAGATCGACCGTCGGCACGGCCACGGACATCTATGCGCTGCTGCGTTTGCTGTTTTCCCGGCAGGGAGAGCCTTTCGTCGGCTATTCCGACGTTTTTTCCTTCAATAATCCGCAGGGGATGTGCCCCGAATGCGAAGGGCTGGGCAAAGCGAAAACGATTCTAATCGACCGCTTGATCGACAAGGAAAAATCGCTGAACGAGGGAGCGATCCTGTTTCCCACCTTTCAGCCCGGCGATTTCCGCTGGAAAAGATATACCGCCACCGGCCTGTTCGACAACGACAAAAAGTTAAAGGATTACACCGAGGAAGAAATGGATACGCTGCTGTACAAAACGGGGTTCAAACCGGCGAATCCGACGAAAGAGTGGCCGCCGACTTCGCTGTACGAGGGCGTCGTCCCCCGTATCAAACGGTCTTTCCTGGACAAGGATGGCCGGGATAACGCCCTTTACAAGGATGCGATCAAACGGATCGCGTCCGAGGGGATATGCCCGGCGTGCCGCGGGGGCCGACTTAAGCCCGATGTGCTGACATGCCGAATCAACGGCAAAAACATTGCGGACTGCGCGAACATGCCGGTCAGCGAGCTGATTGATTTTGTGCGTACTGTCCGCGAACCGCTGGTCCGCACGGTGACCGAGGCGATCGTCAAACGGCTGGCCGACATGATCGAAATCGGGCTCGGGTATTTGAGTTTGAACCGGGAAACGTCCAGCCTGTCGGGCGGGGAATCGCAGCGGATCAAGCTGGTACGCCAACTCGGCAACAGCCTGAGCGATTTGCTTTATATTTTGGATGAGCCGAGCAGCGGTCTGCATCCCCGCGATGTCGGCCGGATCAACCGGCTGCTGCGGCAATTAAGGGATAAAGGCAACACGGTGCTGATCGTGGAGCATGACCCGGACGTGATCCGGATCGCCGATCATATCGTGGAAATGGGGCCGGGCGCCGGAACGGGCGGGGGAAGGATCGTCTACGAGGGAGAACTCGGCGGGCTGATGTCGGCGGATACGCTGACCTCCCGGTTGCTGAAGCGCCGGCTTTCATTCAAAAGCGAGGTCCGGCAGCCTGCCGGATGGCTGGAAATTCCGCGCACGAGCCTCAACAATTTGAAAGAGGTAAGCGTCCGGGTCCCCGCAGGGGTGATGACCGCCGTTACCGGAGTGGCCGGATCGGGCAAAAGCACATTGATCCGCCGTGCGTTTGCGCAGGCTTATCCCGAAGCGATCGTTGTCGATCAAGGGGCGATCGGCGCTTCGAACAGGTCCAATATCGCCACCTTTACGGGCATATTCGATGCGATCCGGGAGCGGTTCGCCAAAGCGAATCGGGTCAGTCCCTCGCTTTTCAGCTTTAATTCGCAAGGGGCCTGCCCGGCCTGCAAGGGGCTCGGAACCATTTACACCGATTTCGCTTTTATGGATACGGTGGCGACCGTGTGCGAAGCTTGCGGGGGGAGACGCTTCAGCGAGGAAGTGCTGTCCTACCTGCTGCGCGGCCGGAATATCGGCGACATCTTGGCTATGACCGTCGCCGAGGCGCTGTCTTTTTTTCAAGAAAAAGAGATCTTGCCGGCGCTGGAAAGGCTGCGGGAAACCGGGATCGATTACGTTGCGCTGGGACAACCCCTCAGCACTTTGTCGGGCGGAGAACTGCAGCGGGTCAAGTTGGCGGCTGAACTGGAGGAACGGGGCAATATTTACGTATTGGATGAACCGACCACCGGGCTGCATCTGGCGGACGTCGACCGGCTTATCCGCGTGATGAATCGCCTTGCCGACCAGGGCAACACGCTGATCGTCATCGAACATCACCCGGAAGTGATCTGCCAGGCCGATTGGATCATCGACCTGGGCCCCGGCGCGGGAGCGGAGGGAGGCAGGGTATTGTTTGAAGGCGTGCCCAGGGATATTGCGGCTTGCGGCGAATCTTTAACCGGACAGTATCTCAGAACCTCCACAGCACCTGACGGGAATTAGACTTAGGAAGCGGCACGGCGTATTATGACAAAAAAGCAACAATTTCCTCCAAAAAACCGGAAATTTCCTCGATTATGCGCAAAATTGCTAAATAACCATTCCATTTCTTGATACTTTTTGGTATGGTCGCCGTATATATAATTATAATGCGGAAAGGTGGTGCAACAGGGGGATGGAAATGTGGGCCATTTGGCTGATCGCCGCCGGAGCTTTGCTGGTGTTCGAGATGATGACGCTGACGTTTTATTTGCTGTGGTTATGCATCGGGGCGCTGGTGGCGGCGATTGTGGCTTGGATAGCCCCCGAGGCTTATGTTTTGCAGGTGGTGGCCGGCTGTCTGGTCGCTTTAGGGTTGACCATATTTACCAAGCCGCTGTCGCGAAAGTTTCGCGCATCGAAAGGGTTTAAAGATGTCGGCACCGAGCTGGTAGGCAAACAAGGCATCGTCGTGGAACCGATTGAAGAGGGGCAATACGGCATCGTCAAGGTTGGAGGAGACACGTGGAGCGCCAAGTCCGCCGTGCCGATCGGCAGGGATGAGCGGGTGCGGGTGCTGAAGCGCAGCAGTACGATTATCGAGGTAGAACGATGGGAGGAAATTTCTTAATGCCGTGGGTTATTCTTGTAATTATTGTTGTCGTCGTGGTCGTTTTTATTTCGCTAACGATCAAAATTGTGCCGCAGCAGCGGGTGGGCGTCGTCGAACGGCTCGGTAAATTCCACCGGCTGTTGACGCCGGGGTTGAACATCCTGATTCCGGTGATCGACCAGGTTCGCCTGTATCATGATTTGCGGATTCAACAGACGAATGTGCCGCCGCAAACCGTGATTACGAAGGACAACGTTCAGGTGGAAATCGATACGATCATTTTCTATCAGGTGGTCGATCCGGAACAAGCTACGTACGGAATTTCCGACTACGTATACGGGGTTCGGAACATCACCACCGCCACGATGCGGCAAATTATCGGTAAGTTGGAGCTCGATGAAACGTTGTCCGGCCGGGAAAAAATTTCGACGGAAATCCGCATTGCGCTGGATGAAGCGACGGAAAAGTGGGGCGTGCGGATCGAGCGCGTCGAAGTGATCGACATCAAGCCGCCGATCGACATTCAGGAAGCGATGGACAAACAAATGAAGGCGGAGCGGAACAAACGGGCGATCGTGCTCGAAGCCGAGGCTGCCAAGCAGGACATGATTTTGCGCGCCGAAGGCGACAAGCAGAGCAAGATCCTCAAGGCGGAAGGCGACAAGGAAGCGCGCATTCGCGAAGCCGAAGGCTTGCGGCAGGCGCAGGAACTGGAAGCGCTGGGGGAAGCGAAGGCGATTCAGGCGGTTGCGGAAGCCGAAAAAGCGCGGATCGAAATGCTCCGCGACGCCGCATTGACGGAAGAGGTGCTGGCTTACCAGTCCTTCGACGCTTTAAAGGAAGTGGCCAAAGGACCGGCGAACAAAGTGTTCATCCCGTCCAACGCGATCGAAACGCTTGGCAGTCTGGGCGCGATCGGCGAAGTGTTCAAGTCCGGCAAAGAAGGGAAATAATCTTGCAGGCGCCGAATCGAAAAAAAACTGGCAGGCATTCAAGCCTTGCCGGTTTTTTTCTTTTAAGGCAGCGCGTTTTGCCTCCCGCTTGTTTCTTTGGCGGTAACGCTGCTTTACTGGATCAATACGGGATCAACCGCAAAAGTGCAGTTGATTTTCCCGACATACGCCATTTTGGAGCGGTTGAGATGCAAAAGTGCATCTGTTTTCGGGCCGTGGGATATAAAAGCATCTTTTGGCCGGAAATGAACTGCAGTTTTGCATTTGGCGAACCATTTTCGGGGGAGTTCGACGAAATTCGCATGCCTTTTTGCATTTCGCGGGAGTTGGCTTGTCCAACGCGCAAAAACCGCCCGGGTGATTTCACCGGGCGGTTTTCTATATGAACGGCTCAGGAGTGCCGGGCCGATAGCTGCTGCTTGAGACGTTCCAGCTCCGCGTTGACGGCGGGGGAAGGAATGCCGGCGTCCGTGCCGGCGGCAGGGGAGGTTCCGGAACCGGAACCGGAAAGCTGGCCGCTTGCTTCCCATTCCAGGATCTTCTCTTCCATGCGTTCGAAGCCGCGGGCCGCTGTGCCGCTTTCGATGCCGCGGCTGATGCTGGGCTGCTGCTCCGCTTTCCGCTCCTGCGCTTTGCGGGCCCGTGCGGCCAACTCGTTGCGCTTCTCCTTCAGGCGGGCGTATTCCGCCTTGCCTTCCTCCAGGCGAAACTCCAGTTCCTTCACGCGCTCGCGGGCTTCGCTGGCGGCGGCGGCGTATTGCTGCGCCTGCTCCTCGTAGCGCAGCTTCTCCGCCGCGGCGTGCTGCGCCGTAGCTTCGTCGCCGCTCTCCAGCGCGGTCAGCGCGCGGATTTCACTTTGCTTGGCCAAATGGGCGATGTCCGCGCTTTTTCTTTCCTGCACGGCAGCGTTCATTTGCTGCTCCTTGATCATTTTTTCCATATTGTTCAGGTCGTCTTCCAGGTTGCGCAGGTACTGTCCGGTCATGACCACCGGGTCTTCCATTTTGTTTAACACTTCGTGTATGGATGCTTTGGCTAAGTTGGCGATTCTGTCAAAAATGCTGCTCATGATCATCTCTCCTTTTGATTAGTTGTCGTTTAGTAGTTGGTGAACGGTTCGTCGTATCCTAGTCCGGCAAACGGTTCTCGCGGCACGATTAGGCTGGCGATCAGGTACAGGGCGACGACGGTTCCGGCGCTGAAAAAGACCGTGATCAGGGCGACGAGCCGCACGACCGTTGCGTCGACCCCCAGCCATTGGGCGATGCCGCCGCACAAGCCGCTAATTTGTCTGTCCGTGGAGGAACGGTAAAGTTTTCTCATAAATAACCACTCGCTTTCTTTTATTTGAGGGGATTCAAAAAGTCGGCTTTGGATCACGAAAGCAGTAAGGCTGCAAGCCGGCTTTTTGAACATTAATTTTAAAATCGGGTTGGCGGTTCGTGTTGCTTCCGCTGTTCATGCTTTTATTCTAGCGGGATTTGCGGCCGGACATAACGGGCCTGAGACGGTTTGTGAACTGGACCTTGGTCGGGTTGGCTCCTCGGCGCAAGGTCGGGGATTATATTGCGGAACGGGGCGGACATCCTTCATTCAGAATTCGTGAAAAAGCGCCAGCAATTGCAACTCAATGTCATAAAGATGTAAAACATCGTATAAAAATAGGGTGGGCGTTTATTCGGAAAATGAGCGGATAGGCTGAAAAGTAGATAGGGAAAGGAAGTGTGGGCATGCGCATCGCTGTTTTGCAGGGCAGCACCAGGAGTGGGGGCAATACGGAGCAATTAACGAACAAGGTATTAGAGGGGATTCCCTATACGAATATCGTTTTGCGCGCCAAACAGATCAAACCGATTCACGATCAACGGCATACGGAGGGCGGGTTCGATCCGGTCGACGATGATTATGAAGAGGTGATCCGAGAAGCGCTGGAACACGACGTGCTTGTGTTTGCCAGCCCGGTGTATTGGTACGGCGTTTCCGGCATTTTGAAAAACTTCATCGACCGCTGGTCGCAAAGCCTGCGCGATCCGCGCTACGATTTCAAAGCGGCCCTCGCGGGCAAAACGGCTTACGCCGTCGTGGTCGGCGGGGATAACCCGCGAATCAAGGCGCTGCCGGTCATCCAACAGCTGCAGTATACGTTCGACTTCGTCGGCATGCCGTTTGTGGGGTACATCATCGGCCAAGGCAGCAAGCCGGGAGACATACTGAACGATCAGCGGGCGCTCCGCGACGCCGAGGCGCTGAACGCCGAATTGCGGGCGTGGGTGAACGGGCAATAGAACATGCGGGCGAGGGCATATCATGCCCGGAACGAAAACCGGAGAAGGGCTGTTGATTGGAAGGCGGCGGGGTTCTCCGGTTTTTTCGTCGCTGGTGTTGGCGCCGGTACCCTTTGTTTCGCATCGTCATTGGAAAAATCCAATAGATCGCCGGATATCAAACGCAATTTGGCACTCTCATTGGAAAAATCCAATAGATTTCGCTCAAGCTGCCCATTTTGTATCCTGCTGAGCCGTATCTATTGGAAATATCCAATCAAACCGCTGCAGTTGCCATTGAATCTCCATTCTATTGGATATACCCAATCAGGCCGCGCATCTATGCCAAATTTTCAACTTTAGTTGGATATTTCCAATCGGATCGCCATGGGTGGCGCCCATTTTAATATAGGTATAACAATGCAGGATTATATTGGGAGGATGGATTATAATAATTTTAAGTTAATATCCCAAGGAGGAATCACCATTGGCCGAGATCATCAACTTTGCGCACCGCGGGGCGGCGGGGCATTGCCCGGAGAACACGATGGCGTCTTTTGCCCGGGCGCTTGAACTGGGGGCTACCGGAATCGAAACGGATGTGCAAATGACCCGGGACGGGAAGCTCGTGCTCATTCACGACGAATCGCTGCAGCGGACGGCGGGGACGCCGGAGTGGATCAAGGACATCACGCTGGAGGAAGCGAGGCAATGCGAGGTGGGCTCCTGGTTCCACAAGAACTACGCGGGGGAAAGCATCCCGACGCTGGAGGAGCTGCTGGAACTGGTGCGCGGTACGGATACGATCATCAATCTGGAATTGAAAACAGGCGTTGTGCTGTATCCCGGCATCGAACAAAAAGTCATCGACGCCGTGCGGCGTTTTGGCCTTGCCGAGCGGACGATCATTTCCAGCTTCAATCATTATTCTTTGGTCGAGTGCAAAAAAATCGCTCCGGACATCCGCACCGGCATTTTGTATATGGAAGGGTTGTACGAGCCTTGGGATTACGCGAAGCGGATCGGGGCGGACGCGCTGCATGCGTACCAGTATGCGCTCACGCCGGAGCTGGTTGCGGCGGCCAAAGAAGCCGGGGTCGCTTATCACCCGTTTACGGTGAACGATCCCAAAGTGATGCGCGCGCTGATTCAGGCCGGGGTGGCGGGCATCATTACGGACTATCCCGATGTCCTGGCCGAACTGCTGCCAAACTAGGAGTGTGAGCGGATGAAAAAAACATGGCTGCTGGGACTGGGCTTCTTCAGCATCAGCTTGACCTGGGCGCTGTATAACGCATTTGTGCCGCTGTTTTTGGACGATTATGCGAAAAGCGCCGCTTTGATCGGGTTCATGATGACGATCGACAACTATTTCGCCATCGTGCTGCAGCCATGGATTGGACACCGCAGCGACAAAACGATTACCAGGTTCGGGCGCAGAATGCCTTATCTGTTGATCGGCATGCCGCTCGGCGCCGTATTTGCGGCTTTGATACCGCTGCATACCGGCTTTGTTACGCTCGTTTTGTTTATGGTGCTGATGAACTTGTCGATGAGCTTGTTTCGAGCCCCGACGGTCGCTTTGATGCCGGACATCACGCCGGAGCATTTGCGGACGAAAGCGAACGGGATCATCAACTTGATGGGCGGCATCGGTTCGGTGCTCGCTTTTGGCCTCGGCTCCAAGTTGTACGGAATCGGCTCTTACGTGCCCTTTTTGTTTGCCGGGATCGTGATGCTCATCTGCCTGGCGGTGCTGAAAGGGGTGATTCGGGAGCCGGCGGTTTATGGCTTGGGGACCGGGGCTGGGGATGGGGCCATATCTGCCGTATCCGCCGACTCAAAACGCCCTGTGCGGATCAAGGACCAGCTGGACAAAACGACCGTCCTGATCCTGGCGGCGATTTTTTTCTGGTTTGTGGCGTATCAAGGCGTGGAAGCGCTGTTTACGCTGTACGGCACCAAGCAGCTCGGCATGAGCGACAGCGAAGCGTCGTTTTCGCTTACGTTTTTCTCGCTGGCGTTCCTGGCGTTTGCGCTGCCGAGCGGCTGGCTGGGCGCCAGGTTCGGTAAGAAGCCGGTCATTTCGCTGGGGGTGGCCGGGCTGTTCGTCGTTTTCGGTGCGGTCGTTTTCGTGGAGTCCGTGTTTTGGCTGCGGATACTGCTGATCGTCGGGGGGATTTTTTGGGCGTGCATTAACATCAACTCGTATCCGTGGGTGGTGGCGACCGGCTCGGAGGAGAGCATCGGCACCCGCACGGGGATTTATTATTTCGTATCATCGCTGGCCGCCATCACCTCGCCGCCGCTGCTCGGCTGGCTGATCGACGCGTTTGGTTACCCGGCGCTGTTCGTCAGCGCTTCGCTGGGGATGCTGCTTGCGTTGCTCTGTCTGCTGGGTGTGGCGCCGGAACGAAAATCCGCCGGAGGCGGGCCGGTGGACAAGAGGCCGCTTGGCGTGAAGTAACGCGGTGGTTTGCCGGATTATCGCCCTTTGCCACCAAAGAACAGCGGCATCCAGGCTTCGGGCATGAAGTCTTGGAATACCGCAGTTTTTGCTTTATTTACCGTGATGCAAGCCGAGGGCGGCTATCCAGGCAATAAACAGGCTGGCGGTCGCCGCCAAAAAGGCGTCCGAATAAGAGACGGTGTCCAGCAGGTACAGGGGATTCAGAGCATACACGGCTTCCCGGCGGGCGGAAATAAAAGCCCCGATCATGCCGGCTCCCACACCTGCCCCAAGGTATACAGCCCCCTGGAATATGCCCATGCCCACACCGGCCTGTTCTTTGGCCAGCGCGGATAGGACCGTGTCATTGGCGGGGGAATTCGTAAGCGCAAAGGCGATTCCCACGCCCATAACGCCGAGACAAACCCAAACGGAAGAAGCACCTGCGGCAAAGGCGGACAAGTAAAAGGTTGAAATCCCCATCACCGTCACCCCGGAAATAATCACCCGTTTGTTGCCCCAGATAGCTGAAAGACGGCCCGCTAACGGCGATAGAACCGCCACGGCCGCCCCTCCAGGCAATAGGATCATCCCCGCTTGTCCCGGAGAAAGTCCGTTTACCTCCACAACCAACAGCGGAACGAAAACCAGTACGGCAAAATAAGCGAACATCGCAAAGAAAATCACAATTACCGCGCTGACATAAAACCTGTTTTTAAACAAGGCCGGCGGTACAAATGGATGCTCTGCGGCGGCAATGCGCCGGATAAATCCCGCTAAAGCCAGAAGCGATCCCCCCCAGGCTGCCGAAGGAAGAAAACGAAGCAAAACCGGCAGCTTCACCTTGGGTCACGCCAAAAAGAAGCAATCCGGCCGAAAGTCCAAGCCATATTCCTCCGATCAGGTCAAAATTTCGCCGCGGTGCGGCTTCCGTCTCCGGTTGGATCGCCGGGAATACGCGGAGCGTACCGATCACGATCATTGCGGATAGCAGAAACGTAAACCAGAACAGCGACTGCCAGCCTAGCCATTGACCGACGACGCCGCCGAAAATCGGGCCTCCCGCGGTGCCGACCCCAATGGATCCGGCTATGACGCCAAGCGCCGCCCCTCGTTTTGCCGGTGAAAACACTTTTGAAATGGTGATGGCGGACAGAACCGGGATAGCCGACATCCCGGTGCCTTGAACCATCCGCCCCAAAACGAGGAGGGGCAGGTTCGGGGCGAGAGCGCAAAGCAAACTTCCCAACGACAGGACCGATACGGCGAAAGCAAACAGCTTCTTGAGCTCGAAGTAATCCGACATTCGCCCGTAAAATGGCACTCCGATCGCCAGTATTAGCGCTTTTTTTGCTCAGGTCTCTCACTCCAATATGTTAATATGCATACAAAAAGGCGCCGTAAGCCGGCGCCTGGTTTTGCTTCCGCGTTTATTCGGATTTACAGCAAGGCGGCAAAAAGCGATCCCGGCCCGGGCTTGGTATAAGGTTGGACGTAAAAACGCTGCTGGAAAATGGGCAGACGGGTCCCGTTAAAGCCCGATTTGCCGGATTTTTTTACAGATAATTCCGTATAAGCAGGTGCAAATACCGTTCTCATCGCTTTTCGCCTCCTCTCCATATTGTTAATACAAAATTATAGTGACTGCTTCATGAGAATACAACTAAATTATCTGGCCGTGAAGCAGCAAAGGTTCATGGCGCAGCGCCAACGGTCAAGCCGGTTTCCGCTTAGAGCGGAGGGTGAGCCACAATGCGGCCAGCGATACGAGCAGGGCGGCGATGGAGACCACCAGAGTTGCCGTTTCAAGCCCGGACGTGCCGGAGTTTTGCGCCGCGGCGGAGTTGGCGGCGGCTGCGTCCGCGTTGGTGCTGCCGCTTTGGGCGCCAGCTTTCCCGGCGTTCGCGTTCCCGGCACCGTTTGCACCGTCGCCGCTTGCCCCAGTGCCTGCGCCTTCAGGCGCGCCGCTCGCGCTGCCCGCGTTGCTGTCGTGGCCGTGACCGGCATCGGCGTTCGCCGCGCCTCTAGCTTCCGCGCTGATTACCGTCAGCGAATGCGGATAATCGGCGCCTTCGCCGCCGGTCCATTCCACCACGCTGCCGTCGCTATAATACTGGAAGGCGTCCCAAGCCACTTCGGCCGCCTTGTCGGGGTTTTTGGCCACGAAGTCGAATTGCTGGAATTCACCGGGCCCGATTCCGCCGTCCTCGGCGGACCAGGTGACCGCCGTCACGGCGCCGGCATCGTTTTTGGTCAGT
Organism: Paenibacillus macerans; assembly: GCF_900454495.1. Classification (NCBI taxonomy): domain Bacteria; kingdom Bacillati; phylum Bacillota; class Bacilli; order Caryophanales; family Paenibacillaceae; genus Paenibacillus; species Paenibacillus macerans. The sequence continues at coordinate 4,429,453 of NZ_UGSI01000001.1, read as the reverse complement.
TCAACGTCCCAATCCGGAATTGGCCGGTATTGCTTGAACTCAACGCCGTCCGGTATTTTTAGCGCAACCTTGACCGTGGGGATGTCCTTTTCGACGGGGACCTTGATGGTGTAGGTTTGCCAGGCCCCGGGGGCGGATGCTCCGGGACTGACGGTCACATGCGCGCTGGCGACGCCGCCGAAAAGCAGGGTGGCCGCGGCCGCTGAAGCGACAGCGAACCATAGACGGTTTATACGTAATGGAATGGCTCTAAACATGTTGATCCTCTCCTTTTGTTCATTGCATTAATGATTTAGTGGATTATTTACTACCGACCCGCAGCTCCGTATCGTAATCCAGGGTGTCCAGCGATTTCAGCAGGATATGGACGCGGACATTCCAGCGGCCGCCCATCGTAATGATCCCGTCAGCCTGAGCTTGGGGCGGATCGCTGCCAAGCTGCTGGCCGGAGAATCTGATTTCCCGGGCGCCCATATCCATTTCTTTGGAGGTTAACGTCAGCGTAACTTGTTCAATATCCCGGCGGGGCTGGCCGTCAGACCCGACGATTTCCGCACGGAACGTATTGGCTCCCACAAGATTGGGCGTAATGTTGATCGTCACGCGCGACCCGTCCGGGAACTGGTTCGTCAGCTTGGCCGGTCCGGGGTTGGCCGCGGCGGTCGGCAGATTGGCCAGCAGCGCCGCCAGCACGAGAACGGCCAAGCCGAGGGCGAATTCCGTCCAAACCCCGGCTCCCAGCGGCCGGGAGGGCTTGCGTCCGCGCAGAAAGGCCGACAGCCCCAGCGCCAGGCAAACCAGGGTCAGCAGTATTTTCGCCAGCAGCACCTTGCCGTAGTCCGTATGAAAAAGCGCGTACCAGGTAGGCACATGAAGCAGGCTTCCGTATACGGCGGTAACTATCAGGACGGCGACGCAGCCGGCGGCCAGCATTGAGAAGCGCCGGACCGCGCGCCAATAAAGCGGTTGTTGCGGCGAATCCGCGGCGGTAGCCGAGGGCGGGGCGTCCGACCTGCCGAACAAGCCGCCGGTTGCCGCGCCCGGGTCCGGCGCTGGCGCAGGTTCGCGTGCCGTTCCGGCGAGGGCCTCCGCCGGCAGCGGCTTCGGCCGGGCGGCAGCGGCCGGCAGCAAAAACGCCAGCGCGCCCACGCCGCCGAGCCAGATCAGCCCGGCGGCCAAGTGCAGAAAGTCCGCCGTGACGGCGGCGGACTTCACCGAGGCCGTGGCCGCATGGCCGATAAAAGCCTTGGCGAGCAGCAGGCCAAGGCCGGCCGCGAAAGCGAGGGCAAGGAGCAGCCTGCCCGGGCAGGCCTTGTTGCTGAAGGTGCGCAGGAGGAGTATAGTTGCCGCAAGCAATACGGCGAGCAGCACGGCCTGGTACTCCCAGATCTCGCCAAAGCTCGTGTAAGTCAGCGCCTCCCGCAGTCTGTCGGGATCGAACGCATTGCTCCAGCCGCCACCGGCATCGCTGGCGGTTTGCTGCGGCAGGCTAAGCAGAACGCCGGCCGCGGCCGCGGCGTATCCGAGCAGCAGTGCCATACGGCTGCGCCGTTTTAGCCGTTCCGGCACCACACTTGTTCGTTTTCCGGCTGGCAGCAGCCATAAGTGGAACGCAAGAGTTCCCAAATACAAGGCCATGCCGCCGTAAAACAGCCAACGGACCGCCAGCAGGCTCCAGCCGGGAAAGCTGCGCTGATCGGCTGCGCTGTGCTGGGGTACGCTGTTTGCAGCCCCTTGCCCGATTTGAAAAGAAATCGTCCCGGAGACGGGGTGTCCATCGCCGGAAACGACTCTCCATTTGGCCGCGTACACTCCCTCCGGCAGATCCGGCTTCAGCTCAACGCTTAGCCGAGTCGGCTGCTCCGGATCGAACACAGGCTCGCCCGCCGCCTCGCTAATGCCGGACGGCCCGATCACGTCCAACTCGTAAAAGCTTGCTTCGATCGGCTCGTTAAACTCGATCCGGACGGAGCTTGGCGCCTCGTCCAGCGTCTCATCCGCCGCAGGCGCCGAGGAAACGACGTAGGCATGGGCCAGCACGGCGGAAGGGCGGATGCCCAGCACAACGAAACACGCCAACCCCATAAGCAAGGCCCATTTGCACCATCGTGATTTCAACTTCATCCCCCTGCCTTTATCAAAAAAAGTCAATGATAAATTTCACAATAAATACTATTTTACAATAGTTGTCAAAACTTGAATATGACTATAACGGGCTATATGGGACTAACCCTGACCTGATTTTTTGTCGATTGTGTGAAGGTTCAAGTGGGCCTGTTCTCCAGTCTAAACGATGGGTCAAGCTCCAAATCAGCGTTTACCAGCCTGACTGCCTGCTAATTGGAACGGCTAACCGTCCCCCTGCAAAATAGGGGCACTTAAAATAGCGACACTTTATGTGCTTATTATCCGAAACCTAGCATGTGTATCCCCATTAGCGGAATTTTATGTACTTATTTTCCTATACATGGTCCATAATGCGGGCATTCCTTGCGATCTTAAGAAAATAGCGACATAAAATGCCTCTATTTCTCTCAAATGGACGGGATCGCCGAAATAAAGACACTTAATGTCCTTTTTTTTTGTTGGAGTTACTTTCTGGCAACCTGGTTGTTGCGGATACTCTTGCGTAATGCCACGTAATACTTTGCAATACGGCAAAATACGGCGCAAAACAAGAGCACCGCCGGCTGATCGGCGGACTCTTGTTTTGGTGTTCGGCGGCGGCCCGCTGGCCTGTGGAAGTTCGGTCCAAGTTTCACCCGTGCCGTAAGGCTGAACGGATCAGGGCGAGGAATTACGCCCGATTGTTTTGTGAAGCGCCGTTCTAGTTTTGAGCCGGAACAATAAATTACATGCTAACTTTACGTGTTAACTATTTAAAATAGGCCAAGGGTAAGCTACAATGGGTAAGAGTCTACATTTGGAGGAGGAAGGCAAGTGGCAACGAAGATCAAAGCGGGTATCGTAGGATACGGAAATTTGGGACGGGGTGTGGAATTGGCGCTAAAGCAGAATCCCGATTTCCAACTGCAAGCTATTTTTTCAAGAAGAAAACCGGATGAGGTGGCGGCGGCCGGCGGCGTCGTGCACATTTCCGAAATCGAAAAATATAAAGGCGACATTGACGTGCTCATTCTTTGCGGCGGTTCGGCCACGGATTTGCCGGAGCAAGGACCGGAACTGGCGGCCTTGTTCAATACGGTCGACAGCTTTGACACGCATGCCAAAATCCCTGAATATTTCGAAAAAGTCAACGAAGCGGCGACGAAGGCCGGAACGGTCAGCGTGATTTCCACGGGATGGGATCCGGGCTTGTTCTCCTTGAACCGGCTGCTTGCCGAAGCCGTGCTGCCGGAAGGCAAAGAGTACACGTTCTGGGGCAAAGGGGTTAGCCAAGGCCACTCCGATGCGATCCGGCGCGTTGCGGGCGTCAAAGATGGCAAGCAATACACGATCCCGGTAGAAGCGGCGGTCGAACGTGTCCGCAAAGGCGAGAATCCGGAACTGACCACGCGCGAGAAGCATTTGCGCGAATGCTATGTCGTTGCCGAAGCAGGGGCCGACCTGGCCAAAATCGAGCATGAGATCAAAACGATGCCGAACTATTTTTCGGATTATGACACTACCGTTCATTTCATCAGCGAAGAAGAGCTTAAAGCAAACCATTCCACGATGCCGCATGGAGGTATGGTGCTGAGAAGCGGACGGACGGGCAAGGACAGCACCCAGCTGATTGAGTTCGGTCTGAAGCTGGACAGCAACCCGGAGTTTACGGCCAGCGTGCTCGTAGCATATGCCCGCGCGGTGTACAAGCTGTCGCAAGCCGGGGAGTCGGGAGCGAAAACCGTATTCGATATCCCGTTCGGTCTGCTGTCGCCGAAATCGCCGGAGCAGCTTCGCAAAGAATTGCTGTAGTGCGTTAAACAAAAAAAGTACGAAAAATAAGAACAGGCTGTCCTTGCGGATCTTGAAAGATCCTGAGGGCGGCCTTTTTTTGCGGCGTTAGCAAAGAAGGCAAAAGCGAGAATAATGTGAATAAAATCACGAATAATCAAAACTATTATGACAATTTTGCGAACTATTCGAGAACAAGCCCCCATTGTGAACATTTATCAAAATCGCGTTTTTTGCCGGAATTTCGCCGAAAACGAGCTTTAATTGGGATTGCTAGAGGTGTAAAGGACTATTATCACACTCAAAAATAGAAATATTTTACATAATTGACTATCTCTATGAATTGTTATTCGCTGTTCCCTTCCCTAACATTAAATTAGCTGAAAGACGATAGCTGTCACGGTTTGTTCGTGATGGCGTTCACAACGTTCAAAACGTTCATAACGAAGGTTCACAATGAAGAAAGGGGTATCGGTGTCCTATGAAAAGGAAAGGGTTGCTGCTCGTAGTATTTTCAGCCCTTCTTGCGCTGCTGACCGGATGCGATTCGTTAACGGTTTTGAATCCGAAAGGGCCGGTGGCCAAGACCCAATCTGACGTCATTATTTTCTCTATTATTACGATGGCGTTTATTTTGCTTGTTGTTTATGTTCTGTACATCTACATGCTGTCGAAATACCGTGCTTCCAAATTGCCTGCGGATTATGAGCCGCCGCATGAGGAAGGCAGCAAATGGCTGGAAATCACCTGGATCACCATCCCGATCATCATCGTTGCGGTGTTGTCGGTCGTGACGGTCCGCAGTACGGCCGCCGTGGAAAAGGTGCCGGCAGGCTATGAGGATCAGAAACCGCTGGTGATCTACGCGGCGTCCTCCAACTGGAAATGGCATTTCAGTTATCCGGAGGAAGGCATTGAAACGGTAAACTACGTGAATATCCCGACGCACCGTCCGGTGGAATTCCGCCTGTATTCTTACGGGCCGATTACAAGCTTCTGGGTTCCGCAGCTGGGCGGCCAGAAATACGCGATGAGCGACATGGTCAACAAGCTTAACCTCGTTGCCGAGCATGAGGGCTCTTATATGGGCAAAAACTCCAACTTCTCCGGCGAAGGCTTCGCCCATATGGAATTTGAAGCATTGGCGATGTCTCCTTCCGAGTACGACAAATGGGTGGAGGAAGTAAAAACGACGGCACCTGCGCTGACGGAACAGGAATTTGATTCCTTGCTGAACACGGAATTTGTCGGCCGCAAATCGTATTCGTCCACGCATCTGTCGTTCAAACCGGCTCCGGAGGGCGAAAACGCCGGGCATCATCACGGCGGCTCGGAGGAAGGTGCGACGGGTTCCGAAGAAATGGACCACTCCGGGATGGATATGCCCGGCATGGACATGTCGGACATGAACGACTCTTCGATGGATCATTCGACGCATAACTAATCAACGGGAAGGGAGTAGCTTATCATGAAATGGGACGAATTTTTCGTCACTGGGGAACCGATGATTTACGGCGCCATGGTCAGCATCGTTGTCGCGTCGCTGGCAATTCTCATCGGGTTAACCTATTTTAAAAAGTGGGGCTACCTGTGGCGCGAATGGTTGACGACCGTGGACCACAAGCGCATCGGGATCATGTATATCATCTGCGCCCTGCTGATGCTGTTCCGCGGCGGCGTGGACGCGCTCCTGATGCGGGGGCAGCTGGCAGTCCCGGAAAACGGACTTCTTGACGCGCAGCACTACAATGAAATTTTTACGACGCACGGGGTTATCATGATCCTGTTTATGGCGATGCCGTTTGTCATCGGGCTGATGAACGTCGTGATACCGCTGCAAATCGGCGCCCGCGACGTCGCGTTCCCGCGGCTGAACGCCGTCAGTTTTTGGCTGTTTTTCGCCGGAGCGATGCTGTTTAACATCTCCTTCGTCATCGGGGGCTCCCCGGATGCCGGCTGGACCGCTTATTTCCCGCTGGCCAGCATCGAGTTCAGCCCGACGGTAGGGAATAACTACTACGCGATCGCCTTGCAGATTGCCGGTATCGGTACGCTGGCAACCGGTGTCAATTTTGTCGCCACGATTTTGAAAATGCGCGCCCCAGGCATGACGCTGATGAAAATGCCGATGTTTACCTGGTCGGTTCTGGTTACCTGCGTCATTATTATGTTCGCTTTCCCGGTGCTGACCGTGGCGCTGGCGCTCATGATGTTCGACCGGCTGTTCGGCTCGCAGTTCTTTACGATGGCCAACGGCGGGATGGATATGCTCTGGGCCAACCTGTTCTGGGTCTGGGGCCATCCGGAAGTATATATCGTTATTCTGCCCGCATTCGGGATTTATAGTGAAATCATTTCGACGTTTTCGCGTAAAAACCTGTACGGCTACAAATCGATGGTCTTCAGTATGGTCGTCATTTCGCTGCTGTCGTTTATCGTATGGGCGCACCACTTCTATACGATGGGCCATGGCGTGATGGTCAACGGCGTGTTTTCGATTACGACAATGGCGATTGCGGTTCCGACCGGGGTCAAAATCTTCAACTGGCTGTTTACGCTCCGCAAAGGGCGGATCGAATTTACGACGCCGATGCTGTATTCGCTCGCCTTTATTCCGATCTTTACGATCGGCGGCGTCACCGGCGTCATGCTGGCGATGGCGAGCGCCGACTATCAATACCATAACACGATGTTCCTGGTGGCCCACTTCCACTACGTGCTGATTCCGGGTACCGTGTTTGCCGTGATCGCGGGCTTCTACTACTGGTTCCCGAAATTGTTCGGGTTCCGGCTGAACGAACGCCAGGGCAAGCTGGCCTTCTGGATTATCGCGATCAGCTTCAACGTCACTTTTATGCCGCTGTTCTTCCTGGGACTCAAAGGCATGACGCGGCGGATGTACACGTATTCGGAAAGCACCGGCTTCGGTCCGCTGAACTTGATCGCCTCGATCGGCGCCGTCGGTTTGGCGATTGGCTTCATCGTGCTGGTCTACAACATTTACTGGAGCTTCCGGTACGCCGAAAGAGACAAAACCGGCGACCCTTGGAACGCGCGCACTTTGGAATGGAGCACGCACAGTCCGGTGCCGGAGTACAACTTTGCGGTGGTGCCTGAAGTGGACGATCTTGATCCGTTCTGGAAAGCGAAGAAAACCGGCAAGCCGCTGTACAACGGTAAAATTGAAGAGATTCATATGCCGAACAACAGCGGGCAGCCGATTATTTTGGGGATTATCTTCTTCTTCTTCGGATTTTTCATGGTATTCAGCTGGTGGATTCCGGCGATCATTGCCGGCCTTGGCGTAATCGTCATGCTGGCGGTGCGTTCGTTCGAGCGCGATCATGGACGCCACATTCCGGTCAAGGAAATCAAAAAAACCGAAGAAGCCTTGATGCGAAAAGAATCGGAAGCAGGATTGCGGGGTGAACACGCATGAAAATAGATCATTCTTTGCCGCTTGAATACCAGACGGAAGAGAACAGCAATCGGATCTTCGGCTTCTGGCTGTTCCTGGGCGCGGAAATCGTGCTGTTCTGTACGTTGTTTGCCGTTTACCTCACGCTGTGGAACCGTACGGGCAGCGGCCCGGACGGGAAAGAAATTTTCGAAATTGGGCCGGTGCTCGCCGAAACGTTCCTGCTGCTGACCAGCAGCTTCACCTGCGGGCTGGCGGTACACAGCATGCGGCTCGGGATGAAAAAGGCGTTTATGTCCTTCTTCATCATCACGCTGCTGCTAGGCCTCGGCTTCCTCGGCGTGGAAATTACCGAGTTCGTGACGTACGTTGGTGAAGGGGCGACGCTGCAAACGAGCGCCTTCCTGTCCAGCTTGTTCGTTCTGCTCGGCACGCACGGCGCCCACGTGACGCTGGGCCTCTTGTGGGGCACCGGGTTGATGATTCAGGTGAAACGCGAAGGCTTTACGCTGGATACTGCGAACAAATCGTTTATTTTCTCGCTGTATTGGCACTTCCTCGACGTCGTCTGGATCTTCATCTTCAGCTTCGTTTATTTGAAAGGAATGATGTGACATGAAAAAGCTCTTTCCTGTTCAGCACGTCATGGGATATGTATTTTCGCTGATTCTGTCCGTTGTGGCGTTGTCGGTAGTTTTCTGGGATATGCCGATGGCGGTGGGACTCACGATCCTGCTCATTTGCGCGGCGATCCAAATGTCACTGCAGCTGTTCCTGTTCATGCATATCAGCGAGGGCGGCACAAAAACCGCGCTGTTCACCAACATCGGTTACGCCCTGTTCGTCGGCCTGGTCACCGTTTTCGGCACCTTGTTTGCGATGATTTGGGGTTATCAATAAAAAGATGAATGAAGAAAAACCCGTTTGCCGCTTTACAAGTGGCGGCGGGTTTTTTGCTTGTTATTGCGGGAATAGTAAGCGCAGGCGACGGGTTTAGCCGGGGCGTCGTCAAGCGGTTGGCATTGATAAGGAGCGCTTAGTGATGATGAGAAACGCTAATGATGATAAGAAGTCTTTGCCGTGACAAGAGTCGCGTTACGAGGTTCAAGTGCAAAAGTGCACTTCATATTGCGCATGATCTTGCTACCAAGGCGCATGAGATGCAAAAATGCAGTTGGTTAAAGCGAATATGGTAAAATATGGTTGTATAGCTGGGGATGAACTGCACTTTCATTACATTTGAGCCACCTGTTTCGTGGAGTTTCGACGAAATTCGCCTGCACTTTTGCATTTCGTGAAGCTTTGATCGAACGTCCCCTTTTTGCCGGTAGCAGGCTTGAATTATGAACAAACTAGGAAATGAGCGTGAAGTGCAGCGGAACAGGGCAAGCCGGAAAATTTGCAACCACCTCTTTACATACCCCGTGGGGGTATATTATAATGAGTTTGCCACAACAAGTTATGCTGGTTTGAAAGGAGAAGACGTATGGCGGACAATGTTCAGGAACATACACACCATTGTGAAGACCACGGAGTGCAGAACGAGGGCAAAGCTGAGGGCAAAACCGCGGGCAAAACGGTTCGGCGAAGCCACCATTCCGAAGCCTTGAAAAGCAACCTGACCAGCCGATTGAACCGGATCGAAGGGCAAATTCGCGGAATCAAAGGGCTGATCGAAAGAGATACTTACTGTGACGATGTTCTGAATCAGATTGCCGCCGTCCAGTCCGCGCTCAACAGCGTCGGCCGGCTGTTGCTCGAGGGACATATGAGAAGCTGCGTCATCGAACGGATTCAAGCCGGCGAGACGGAAGTGGTGGATGAGCTGCTGGTGACGGTCAATAAGTTAATGAAGTAAATTATCAAAAATTTAGGAGGCAGGAATCATGCAAAATATTACGTTGAACGTGGAAGGCATGTCGTGCAATCATTGCGTCAAGTCGGTGGAAGGAGCCGTTGCGGGATTGGGCGCCACAGGCAAGGTCGATCTGGCGGGCAAAAAAGTCGAAGTTTCTTTTGATGAAAGCAAAGTGACGGTGGATCAAATCAAGGAAGCGATTGAAGAACAGGGATACGACGTTGTTTAATTCAAAAGTCTAAGTTGAAGCAAACCGCTGCGAGTCTGATGCGGAAAACCCGTACGATCAGGCTCGGAATGGGCGGGACACTTTTCTGTCGCCGAAATATACCCCATGGGGGTATTTCGAAGGCGAAAATGCAAACAAACATGGAGGAATCGCTATGGAAAAAGCACTGTCGGCCCCAAACGATCAAGCGACGCTGCAAATCACCGGCATGACCTGTGCCGCCTGCGCGGCCCGGATCGAAAAAGGGCTAAACCGGCTTCCCGGCGTGGAGCAGGCGAACGTGAACCTGGCGCTGGAGACGGCCCAGGTGACATATGAGCCGGGGGAAGTATCGCTGGAGCAAATCATCGATAAAGTTAGCAAACTCGGATACGGAGCCATTCCCAAACCTTCGGAGCAGGAGTCGGAGGACATCCGGGCCCGGGAGATCCGCAAGCAGAGAAACAAGCTGATCGTGTCGGCAGTGTTGGCCTTACCGCTGCTGTGGGCGATGGCCGGGCATTTTTCCTTCACCTCGTGGATCTGGACGCCGGAGCTGTTCATGAACCCCTGGTTCCAGCTGGCGCTGGCAACTCCGGTACAGTTCATTATTGGGCGAGGTTTTTACGTCGGCGCGTACAAGGCGCTGCGCAGCCGCAGCGCCAACATGGATTTGCTGGTCGCGCTCGGCACGTCGGCGGCGTATTTTTACAGTCTATATTTGAGCCTGGACGCCTTGAGTATGCCGCACGGGCATACCCCCCAGCTGTATTATGAGACGAGTTCGATCCTGATCACGCTGATCTTGCTCGGCAAATGGTTCGAAGCGCTGGCTAAAGGGCGTTCCTCGCAGGCGATCAAAACGCTGATGGGGCTGCAGGCCAAGACAGCGCTTGTCGTCAAAGACGGCGTGGAGACGGTCGTGCCGATCGAGGCGGTTGTTCCGGGCGACCTGCTGATCGTAAAGCCGGGCGAAAAAATACCCGTAGACGGTATCGTGGCCGGCGGCTCGTCTGCGGTGGACGAATCGATGCTGACGGGGGAGAGCATTCCGGTCGAGAAAAAAGCAGGCGATCCGGTTATCGGGGCAACCGTGAACAAACACGGCGTGCTGCGTGTTGAGGCCTCCAAGGTCGGCAGGGATACGGCGCTGGCGCAAATCATCCGCGTCGTCGAAGAGGCCCAAGGGTCGAAGGCGCCGATCCAGCGGGTGGCGGACGTGATCTCCGGGATTTTCGTGCCGATCGTCGTCGGGATCGCCGTGGTAACGTTTTTGGTGTGGTTCTTCCTGGTGGCGCCGGGCAGCTTTGCGGAAGCGCTGGAAAAAGCGATCGCCGTGCTCGTGATCGCCTGCCCTTGCGCGCTCGGACTGGCGACGCCGACGTCGATTATGGCCGGTTCCGGGCGGGCCGCGGAGTACGGCATCCTGTTCAAGGGCGGCGAGCATCTCGAGACCGCCCAAGGGCTCGACGCGATCGTGCTGGATAAGACCGGCACGATCACGCGGGGGCAGCCGGAGCTGCGGCAAATCGTCCCGGCCGGGGGCTGGGACGAGGCGAAACTGCTCCGGCTCGTGGGCGCCGCCGAGCGCAGCTCCGAGCATCCGCTCGCGGATGCGGTCGTTGCCGGGGCGCGGGCGCGCGGCCTGGATCTGCCCGAGGCGACCGCCTTTGAGGCGGTGCCGGGGCATGGCATTACGGCGGCCGTACTTGGCCGCCGGGTGCTCGCCGGCACGCGCCGTCTGATGGCGCGGGAAGGCGTCGATGTCTCCGCCGCGCTGCCGGAGATGGCGGCGCTCGAAGCCGCCGGCAACACCGTGCTGCTCATCGCGGCGGACGGCGTCTACGCCGGCATGGTCGCCGTGAGCGATACCGTGAAGGACACGTCCAAAGCCGCGGTGGCGCGGCTGAAGGCGATGGGGCTTCACGTGGTCATGATCACCGGCGACAATGAACGCACGGCGAAGGCGATCGCCGCCGAGGTCGGCATCGACGAGGTGCTCGCCGAGGTGCTGCCGGAAGGCAAAGCCGCCGAAGTCAAAAAGCTGCAGGAGCGCGGCCTGAAGGTGGCGATGGTCGGCGACGGCATCAACGACGCTCCGGCGCTGGCCGTGGCCGATGTCGGTATCGCCATCGGCACGGGCACCGATGTGGCCATGGAGGCGGCCGACGTGACGCTGATGCGCGGCGACCTTGAGGGCGTGCCGGACGCGATCGCGATGAGCAAGCGCACGATGGGCAATATCAAGCAGAACCTGTTCTGGGCGCTCGCTTACAACACGATCGGCATCCCGGTGGCGGCCGCGGGCTTCCTCGCTCCTTGGCTCGCCGGCGCGGCGATGGCCCTCAGCTCGGTCTCCGTGGTGCTGAACGCGCTGCGCCTGCAAAGAGTGAAGCTGTAAGCCTGGGCAGTTGGCTGGGCCAAAGCAGGAAACTGAAGGAGATTGGTATTAACAAGCCCCAAGCGATAGCCGTTCCATATCGGCTTCGCCTGGGGCTTGTTGTTCAGTATCCGCCAATCTATTGGAATTTCTCCAATGAGAGGGGCGCGGGTAATAAGCTTATGCCGCTTAGATCGCTGGAATCTAGCGAATACGGTGAACAAGCTGCTATAAAACATGAAGACATGCAACCGGGGGAGCGGAGGCGCCGCCGGCGTTATTTTCTATGGTAATCAGGTTATGGTTTTTCATAAATGACCCCTTGCTCATAAAGCCCTTGGATAAGCAGTTTCATGAGCTGCACACTGCTGGCGAGCGCAGGCACATCGGGGTGTTTGACACTTTCCGAAAAACTTAGCGACGCTTCGTGCGCTTTGAGCCGGAGCTTGATGTGCGTACCCGGATGCAGTTCCAGCGCCTCGGCCAGGCCGTCCTGCTTGAGGACGGGGCGCAGCAGGCCGGGGTGCGACGCCCGCGCGCGGAACCGCTTGTTCAAGGCGGAATCGGGCAGCGCGGCAGGCCGCAAACGCCCGGAAAGCAAGCCGGGCGCCGGGCGTTTGGCGGAGCAAAGATCGAACTCCAGCTTGCGGCGGGGCCGGTAGCTGTATTTTATGCCGATAACATGCGCTTGGCCGGAGGAACTGGAGCTGGGGTCGGCCAAGGTGACGATGCATTGCCCAAGCTCGTGGGGAAGTCTAACGCGCACATGCTGTCTCGTATATTTCAGCCCATGAAGTTTCGCGGCCGCGTACGTGCCTCCGCCGGTTTTGGCAAATTCCTTCAAAAGCGCTGCCGATTTGGACTCCCACCACGGTTTGCGAATCTGTTTAGTCTGCGTCATGCTTCTCCTCCTCTTTGCCCGGCGCCCGGTTTGAGGGCAGCCTGCCTTCACGGCGCAACGCTTCCCGCAGCAGGTATTCGATATGACCGTTTACGCTTCGGAATTCGTCCGCTGCCCAGCGTTCCAAAGCTTGATACAGGATCGGGTCAAGGCGAAGAGGGAAGCTTTTTTTGCTGGCCATTATGATTGGCGCCCTTTTAGTAAAGCGTGCTTGTGTTGATGACCGGCTGGGCGGAACGGTCGGAAACGACGGCAACGAGCAGGTTGTTGATCATCGCGGCTTTGCGCTCATCGTCCAGCTCCACGACCTGGCCCGCCTGCAGGCGTTCGATCGCCATCTGCACCATCGTGACGGCGCCGTCGACGATTTTCTCGCGCGCGGCGATGATGGCTTCGGCCTGCTGCCGCTGCAGCATGGCGCTGGCGATTTCGGTCGAATACGCCAAATGGGTGAGGCGCGTTTCAATCACTTTAACGCCGGCGATCGCCAGCCGGTTTTGCAGTTCATCGGTCAGCTCCACCGCGATTTCTTCGGTATTGCCGCGCAGGGAGAAGCTTGCCGTGTCCGGCTGGTCGTAAGGGTACTTGCTGGCGACGTGGCGCAGGGCCGCTTCGCTCTGAATTTCCACGAACGTTTCGTATTCATCGACCTCAAACAAGGCTTTCGCCGAATCGACGACCGCAAAAACAACGACGGTTGCGATTTCGATCGGGTTGCCGTTCACGTCGTTGACCTTCAGCTTCGCGCTATTGAAATTGCGTACGCGCAGCGAAACCTTCCGGCGGCTTGAGAGCGGGACGGCCAGGTATAATCCGCTTTTGCGAATGACGCCGAGATAACGTCCGAAAAAAGTCACGACGGCCGCCTGGTTCGGCTGTACAATCGTAAGGCCGGTGAGCAGCACGAAGGCGATGGCGCAGGCGGCGATTCCGCCAATCACGGGCAGCGCGCCGGAAAGCGAGATCAAATAGACGCCGGCGGCCGCGAGTGCCAGGATAAACAGCAAGGCGGCAAAACCGTTCAAATAAGACATTTCTTTTTCCTTATACATACGGGAACACTCCTTCAAAATAATAGAGTCATATTGTATCGATATTGTTATGATATCACTTTTACAATAAAATGTAAATTGCGCATTTTAAAAAAGGGCTGATAACAACAAGTATCCCTGATAATTTCCAGAATTCCCGAAAAGTTCTGGTTTTCGAGCGATACTATCGCCCGCCGAAAATCTAAGGGTTGTACAGCGGCTATTTGCCAAAAAAAGACCTTTTCTAAATTCTAACGGTTGTGATCGCCGGTATTTGCCTGATTCTAAGCAAAAATAGCCGGATTTCAGTGAAATAAACGCTATGGCATCCGTTACAATTTGAAATCAATGCTTCTGGAACAAATAGTGGTTATGGCAACCGTTAGAATCGCTAGTTTTATCAACGCCTGCTTGTCAATCTCATGCCGTAAAAGTTGGGCCGCTAAACTATTTAGTTGTTTATCCTTGTATATATACTTAAATTAAGGAATAATGATTGACTAATCGTCGTATTAATTGTATTTTTAGGTCGTAATTATGTTTTGAACTAAAATATGTGGTTTTGTTTAGTGTTGAATGGGCTGTTTGGTTTAGCTTTTTAGCCCTCAGCATGGGGGATAACATGCTGGAGGGATCGGCTCGGGAGTATCGTTGTTCCTTTTCTATGATAAGATCGGGATATCTTTTGACAGCTGGGGGTTGAAGTCATGTTTTGGAAGCGCTTATCTTATCAAAGAAAATTGTTGCTCGTGCTTATCGTCGTCAGCAGCCTGCCGGTGCTTCTGGTGGGAACGATCGCCTACCGGAAGTCTTCGGAAACCTTGATGATGCGGACGGAGCAGGATCTGCAGGTTATTGCCGGACAGTTGATTTCGGCGATTCAGAAACAAGTCAGCGATTTCGACCGTTTCAGCATTTTGCCTTACTATATGCCGGAAGCGTTTACAATTTTTAATCGGCCTTACGTTCCCGAAGAGGACTGGGGGTCGGCCGAGCTGAACGCGCAGCGGCAGCTGATTCGTTTAATGAGCGCGTATCCTTCGATTAACAAATCGATTAAAGCGATGGTTCTGTACGGCAACAACGGCCGGATCAGCGGGTATCAGCTCAGTGGAAGTTCCTCGATCAACCGGGCCTACGACGTGAAGCAGGAAGACTGGTATCAAGAGGCGTTGGAGAAGAAAGGCGGCTTCGTCGTTTCGGGCTTGCATGAGGTGGGGCAATTCGAAGGGGGATCGTTCGAGGCCGTCACCGTATCGAGAATGCTGCTGGACGAGGAAATGCGTCCGCTCGCGGTGATCGCCATTCATATTTCTCCCGATTTCATCGAAAATATCATCGATTCCTCCGGGCTGCAGGATACCGCTGTGACCGTCGTCGACGCGAATCATCGGCTGATCTACGCTTCGGATGAACAAGTTGCCGCGCGTCTGCTGGAACGTCCGCTTGACGCAGGCGCGAGCGGCGGCGTCTGGACGGCGGAGAGCAAGGTCGATAACCGGAGGGTAAAATACAGCGGTGTGGTGAGAAAAAACAATTATTTGGGCTGGACGATCTACGTGGGCAAAAACCAGCAGGTGATCCTGCAGGGCAGCAACACCATACGCAAATATACGCTTGTGATCGCCGCCCTTTTGACGGTGGCCTCGGCGCTCGTATCCTGGCTGCTTGCCGGCAATCTTTCGCGCCCGATCAACCGGCTGATCCGCTCCATGCGGAGCGTCGAGACCGGGAAATTCGAGGTTCTGGAAGCGCCGACCCGGTATGACGAAATCGGGCAGCTGCACTTGAGTTACGCGCGTATGGTCAGGCGGCTGGACGAGCTGGTCCAATCGATCGCGGAGAAGGAGCGGCAGAAGCGAAAGGCCGAGCTGTACGCGCTGCGGGTGAGGATTCAGCCGCATTTTTTGTACAACACGCTCAATTCGATCCGGATGCTGGCCATGTTGCAGCAGTCCCCGCAAATCGCCAAGCTGATCCATGCCCTGAACCGTTTGCTCCAATCCTATCTAAAGCTGAACGATGAGCTCATGCCCTTGTCCAAGGAGATCGAACTGCTGCGGGATTACGAGCAATTAATGGATCTGCGCTACACCAATACGTTTGCCGTCGAGTGGGACGTGCCTGAAGAATTGCTGGACGCGGGGGTACCGGCGATGCTGCTTCAGCCGATATTGGAGAATGCCATTTTTCACGGTTCCCGGGGACTGGACCGCAAGCTGGCGATCCGCGTAACGGTTTCGCTGCTGGAGCGTGACCGCCGCAAGCTTTGCCTTGAAATCAAAGATGACGGAGTCGGGATCGCGGAGGAGCAGATCGCGCGCCTGCTGGAGGAGCGGTCCGGGGACGAAGCCTCCCATATCGGCATCAACAACGTCAACGACCGCATCCGGCTGTGGTTCGGCAGAGAATACGGCCTTGCCGTTCAACGCTTGGAGCCGGGGACCGCCGTGATCATGACAATACCCTATAAACCGTTGAAGCGCGAGTTCAAAAAGCCGGGTTTTCAGGACCGGGAAGGCTGGATGAAGCCGGGGACTGAGTAGCTAAAATGGGGGACTTGAAAAGGGGGATTAGAAATGTGGAATCTGCTAGTTGTGGAGGACGAACCCATCGTCAGAATGGGGCTGCGGTATATGGTGGATTGGGAGGCGCAGGGCGTGTGCTGGAAAGCTGAAGCCGCCAACGGCGAGGAGGCGGTGAAAGTGCTGGAGTCGGAGGAGATCCATATCGTGATGACCGATATCCGCATGCCGGGCATGGACGGGATCGAGCTGGGGCGCTATATCCGCAGCCATTGGCCGCAGCATATCCAAATGATCTATTTGAGCAGTTATGACGATTTCCCTTATGTCAAGGAAGCGATTCGCCTAAACGCGCTCGATTATCTCCACAAGCCCACCATGGACGAGGAGGAAGTGAAAGGGGCGCTGCAAAAAGCGGTCAAGCTGCTGGAGCAAAACACGTCCAGGACGCTCCCGGCATGGCCGGAGGAGGAGCGCAACGCTTGGCTGATTTCCCTGCTTGATACGTACACTTATCCGCGGGAAATGCTGGTGCCGGAGCTTGCGCCGGAAGGATCGCTGTCCCAAGGGCTGTGGCTTGCCGCTATCCGCCTGCGGGGCGATGCCGCGGATCAAATCGCTGCGGGGGAAGCCAAGGATCATCTGAAATTCATCTCGATCCGATATCTGATCGAAGAATACGTGGGCCGGGACTTTGGCGGACTCGTCTTTCACCGGGGCCGCCGGGAAATCATCTGGCTGGCGCCGGCCGTGCCGAAGTCGGGGGCGGGCGGCCGCTGCGGCAGGGAGCAGTACCTGGAGCGGCTGCGGAGCAAAATCTTCGAGCTGCTCAACGCCTCGATCGTCTATTCCTTTAGCTCCGTTTACGGGGACCCGCAGCATATTCCCGAGGCTTACCTGGAAGCCGAATTGAAGTTTCCGGTGAACCAGCAGAGCGACAGTTTGCATATCCGCCTGGCGAAGGAATATGTGGATGGCCACCTGCTGGAGGATATTACGCTGCAGAAGGTGGCGGACTCCATTCCGATCAGCCCGGGTTATTTAAGCCGCATTTTTCTGAGGGAAGTGGGCGAAAGCTTCAGCGAATACGTGATCCGCAACAAAATCATCTACGCCCAGAAGCTGCTGCGGGAAACGAACAAAAAGGTGTATGAAATCGCCGAAATCCTCAGCTACACGAATCCGCATTATTTCAGCAAGCTGTTTAAAGAGCGGGTGGGGATGACCCCGTTGGAATACCGGAACCGTTAGTTAGTGCAAAAAAAGATACCAAAAAACAGGATTCGTCTATCGGACCGTCATTGAAAGGCGGCGGACGGCCATAATGCGTACGCGAAGTGTACGAAATGACAAACGCCGCTTATACCCGGCTGCGGCCCTCGGATAGTAGACTTAAAGCAGGTAAACAAGCGGAGTGCTGGTTTACTTAGAGTGCGAGTTCAAAAAGTCAGGTTTTCAGCACCGAGAAGGTTGGATGAAGCTAGGGACGTAAGGAGCGGAGCGTACGTTTTGGGTACGTGAGCAACTGAAATGTTTCCGTAGGAAACATGCTTCGGAAGCATTCGCTTGGCTCGGCTGAATTCAAGATTCGATGTCGATTAAGCTCCA
Organism: Paenibacillus macerans; assembly: GCF_900454495.1. NCBI lineage: Bacteria > Bacillati > Bacillota > Bacilli > Caryophanales > Paenibacillaceae > Paenibacillus > Paenibacillus macerans. Next base: position 4,411,627 of record NZ_UGSI01000001.1, on the reverse strand, counting down.
TGAGTCTACTTCGTGATCAAAAGATGACTTTTTGAACAACCTCTTGAAACTTACATCACATATAACGGGGGGACGCTTATGCAAAAAAAACGCTTAACTGCGGTACTGGCGGCGATGACGGCGATCGTATTGATGTTATCGGCCTGCGGAGGAGGCGCCGGATCGAAGAATGCCGCCGCGGGAAACGGGGCGGGAGGCGAGAAGCCCCAGACGGCCGTGACCATCTGGGTGCTGAATGATCAACAGGCTTATTTGGAACCGATCATCAAAGAGTTCGAGAGCAAAAATCCGGACATCAAGGTGGAGCCCACCTTCTACGGCACCGATCCGCTGAAGGAATCGTTGAAGGTGGCCGCCGCTTCAAAGACGCTGCCGGACATGTGGTTTACTTGGGGCGGGTCGCTTGGTTCATTTTATCCTGAAAACGGTCTCACCATGGATTTGACCCAAATCGCGGCCGAGCATAAATGGGACGAAATCTACAACCCCGCGGCGCTCGACCTGGTCAAATTCGACGGGAAAATCACGGGCGTACCGTTCCATCTTGCTTCGCTGGGGGTATTTTATCCGAAAGAGCTGTATACCAAATTAAACCTGACTCCGCCAACCACGTTCGCCGAGTTTGAAGGCCAACTGCAAACGATGAAGGAGGGTGGGATTACACCTTTTGCCGTCGGCGGCAAGGGCGGCTGGATGCTGATGCGTTGGGTTGAGCAGCTGATCGAACTTTACGGCGGCGCGGAACTCCATGACAAGCTGAACGCCTTGGAAGCTTCTTGGGACGACCCGGCCGTGGTGCAAACTTTTGCCAAGCTGAAGGAATGGTCCGATAAAGGTTATTTCGAAAAAGGCTTCATTACGCTGGACCCGCAGGAAGCGGAGACGCCGCTTTACAGTGCGCAGCAAGGTTTTGCGCTGGAGGGGGCATGGGTTGATCTGAGCTTTGCCCAGGCGGGGGCCGATCCGAATCAGTTCGGCATCTTTAAATTCCCGAACGATCAGCAGCCGGTGCGGATGTCCAGCTTTGCGGAAATGTTCCAAATCAACGGAAGCTCCGATCCGAAGGTGCAGGAAGCTGCCGTAAAACTGGGCGAATATATTACCGGTCAAGAAGTTGTGGATCAGTATATCGACCAGTACGGTTCGCCGGCCCTGAAGCAGTTCAAAACATCCGCGCAGTCGCCGCACACTTCCGAAATGGCCGGGATGATCGGGGAAGGCAACTTCCTGATCGCGGACCAGGCTTTGCCGCAGACGGTGGTGCAGAAGCTGTTCGAAGCCCAGGATGCCGTCGTGCTGAACGAATGGACGCCTGAGCAGGCGGCCAAGGAAATTCAGAAAGCCGCCGAGTCGTATAAAAACAACTAGAACAATAGGCGTTTGGTGACAAGCTTTCAGGGAAGCGGCCTGCCGGCCGCGCCCTGAAAGCCGTTTACCAGACTTGGAGGGAGGCGCTTATGAGACTGAAGGCTTGGAAGCCGTGGACATTTTTGCTGCCGGCGCTGCTCATTTATCTTGTGGTTATTGTCATACCTTCTCTATACACACTGCAGCTTAGCTTGTACAGCTGGAACGGAATTTCTCCCGAGAAAAAATTTGTCGGCCTGCAAAACTATATTTATCTATTAACGGAAGATACGGTATTTGGAACCGCGTTAAAAAATAACGTGCTATGGCTGATCGGTTCGCTGACGATCATTATCGGCCTCGGCTTGCTGCTGGCGCTGCTGCTCAACAGGAGTTTGAAGGGCAGATCGATTTTTCGCAGCGTATTTTATTTTCCCTTTGTTTTGTCGGGCATCATCGTTGCGCTCATGTGGACTTGGCTTTACCATCCGACGAGGGGGTTCATCAACACGGTGCTTGAGGGGATCGGGCTTGGCAGTCTGGCCCATCCTTGGCTGGCCGATCCGAAAACGGCGCTGTACGCCGTGTTCGTCGCCGCGGTGTGGCAGGGCGTGGGGCTGCCGATGGTGCTGTTTCTCGCCGGGCTGCAGAGCATCCCGAAGGACTGCTATGAAGCGGCGCTCATCGATGGGGCGAAGCCGTTCCAATCTTTCCGCTTTATCACGATTCCGCTGCTTAGCGAAACCTTTGTGATCGTTTTTGCGACCACGATGGTTAACGCCATGAAAGTATATGACATCATCTACGGCATGACGGCGGGAGGACCGGCCCAAAGCACGCAGGTGCTGTCTTCCTGGATGTATTATCAGACCTTCAAATTCAACAACATCGGCGTGGGCTCGGCCATTTCCTGGTTCCTTGTGTTTGTCGCGATGGTCGTGATCATTCCTTACGTATATTACACAAACCGGAAATCTCACGTATGATTTTCACGGAAAGGGGGGGCTCCGATGGAAGAAACGCAAAAGTCCGCCGCTTCGCGAGCAGTTTCCTATATATTGCTGTTTGGCCTGGCGGTGATCTTTCTGATTCCGATTGTTTTCATCGCCATGACGGCTTTGAAATCCAATGCCGATTTGATGCAAAATCCCGTGTACGCTTTGCCGGAGACGCTGGCGTGGAGCAATTTTGCCGAGGCCTGGGATAAGATGAAATCCTATATCGGCAACAGCCTGTTTATCTCGGTCGTGAAGGTGCCGCTCGGCATTCTCGTCGAGGCGCTGGCCGCGTATGCGTTGACCCGGATGGGGTTTAAATGGGCGAACGCGCTGTTTGCCATGTTTCTGATCGGGATGATGATCCCGTTCCAGGCTACGCTGGTGCCGCTGAACATGATGCTGAACCACTTTGGATTGGCAAATACGTATCCCGGCATTTTTATCGTATATATCGGCTTCGGCATTCCTTTCGGCATCATGGTGCTGCGGGGCTTTCTCCGCTCCATTCCCAAGGAGCTGGACGAGGCCGCGTATATTGACGGGTGCGGGGAACTGGGCAAGTTTTTCCGCATTATTCTGCCGATTGCCATGCCGGCTATAGCCACGCTGGTGATTCTCGACTTCCTGTCCACCTGGAATGAATTTTTGCTGGCGCAAATATTTATCACGAAGGATTCGATGCAGCCGGTTACTGCGGGCTTGCTTACGTTCCAGGGGCAGCATTCCACGAACTATACGCTGCTTAGCGCGGCGGTGCTGATTTCGATCGTGCCGATTTTGGCCGTGTATTTATTTTTCCAAAAATACTTTGTGTCGGGGATGGCCGGAGCGGTGAAGGGTTAGAAAGCGGGGCGGAGGTAAGAAAGCAAGCGAGCGACCGGATCGGAACGGATTGGATCTGAACGGATCGAAACGGATCGGAATGGGACGGGATGGGATGGTCAAACTGAGTTGCCCGCCGAGACCCGTAAAACCAGAGCCTATGTTTCCGCAGCAAGTTTTGCTCGAAGCTTATTCAAAGAAGTAACGCTCACAAAACTTTTAGGAGGTTGCATATGAAGATTATGGAGCAAACCAGCATGGGACGGATATGGTCCGACAAGCCCGCCAAATCGGTCTTGTTCAAGTATTTTCCGTTTCTTGCCGAAGAGGAGCATATCGCGTTTACTTATAAAATGATGACGCTGGGGCAGTTTCTGGAGCGGCGGATGGAGCTCGGGTTTTCGGCCGGGGAACGGGATGCGCTGCTGCGGGAACTGGCTGGGGTGCCTTCCGGCGATGCCGCCGCGCCGAGTCGCGAGTCGGGGAGCGGGAAGGACCGGCTTGCGGACGTGCGGGTCGAAGGGGGCGGCGTGGTCAGCTCGCCGGAGCGCGCGGCCAAGTGGGACGTGTTTGAGCTGGAGCTTAAAGGGCCGTCGCAGGGCAACCCCTATACCGATGTGGAGTTGGCCGCAGTGTTCAGTTATGACGGTGGGAGCCGCTTTGTGCGGGTTCCGGGGTTTTACAACGGGGACGGAAGCTATAAAATCCGCCTGATGCCCGACCGGGAAGGGGTGTGGACGTACCGGACCGAGAGCACGGTCAAGGCGCTGGACGGGCTGGAAGGGACGTTTGTTTGCGACCCCCCTGCCGCCGGCAATCACGGTCCGGTGCGCGTGCAGGATACGTTCCATTTTGCTTATGAAGACGGTACGGCGTATTTGCCGTTCGGCACGACCTGTTATGCTTGGACGCACCAGGGAGAAGAGCTGGAACAGGAGACGCTGAAATCGCTGGCCGGATCGCCTTTCAACAAAATGCGCATGTGCGTGTTCCCCAAGTCATATTTATACAACCGCAATGAACCCCAGCTGTATGCGTATGAAGGTTCTTTGGAGAAGGGCTGGAATTTCAGCGTGTTCAACCCGGCCTTTTTCGAGCATCTGGAGCAGCGGATCGCCGATTTGGGGCGGCTGGGGATCGAGGCCGATCTAATTCTGTTCCATCCGTACGACCGCTGGGGATTTTCGGAAATGGACCGGGAGGCGGACGATCTTTATCTGCGCTACATTGTGGCCCGCCTGGCGGCGTACCGGAACGTCTGGTGGTCGCTGGCCAACGAATACGACCTGATGTGGGCGAAAAGCGCGGAGGATTGGGAACGTTACGCCCAAATTATCCAGGAGAACGATCCCTACGGACATTTGCTGTCCAATCACAACTGCCTAACCTTCTATGACCACAGCAAGCCTTGGGTGACCCATTCCAGCCTGCAGCGTATCGATGTGTACAAAACGTCGGAAGCGACCCTGGAATGGCGGGAGCGCTGGGGCAAGGCCGTCGTCATCGACGAATGCGCCTACGAAGGCGATATCGACCAGGGCTGGGGCAATATCACCGGCGAGGAAATGGTGCGCCGCTGCTGGGAAGGGATGATCCGCGGCGGATATGTCGGCCATGGTGAAACGTACCTGAACGATGAAGAGATATTATGGTGGTCCAAAGGCGGGAAGCTGGTCGGCGACAGCCCGGCGCGCATCGGCTTTTTGCGCCGGCTGGTGGAGGAGGCGCCGGGGCAGCGCTGGGAGCCGGTGAAGTCCGATTGGGACCTGCCTTGCGCGGGAATCCGCGATGAGTACTATATGTATTATTTCGGCTTCAATCGGCCGAAGTTCAGAATATTCCAATTGCGGCCGGGCGTCCGGTATAAAGTGGACATTATCGATACGTGGAATATGACGATTACCGAAGTTCCCGGTTCGTTTGAAGGCACGTTCCGCGTGGACCTGCCCGGCAGACCGTATATGGCCGTTCGGCTGACCCGGACGGAGTAGGACCGATTAGGGCGGCAGGCTCTTCCCATTCAGGCAAGGGCCTGTTTGCTTTGCCGCCGGCCTTGGTAAGTGTTGAAATTTCTGCGGGAATACAGGCATTTGATGATCCGCTGCCGGCCGCTGGAACGACGATGACTACCAACTGTCGGCCTTCAAAATAGCGGAACTTTATGTTCTTATTTTCTGGAGCCAGAAATGTTCATCGCCATTAACGGAAATTTTTGTCCTTATATACCTGCGAATGGTCCAGACCGCAGGTATTTCCTTGCGATTCGAGAAATAGCGACATAAAATTCCTCTATTGTACTCAAAATGGGTGATATCGCCGAAATAGGGGCATTTTTTGTTCTTATCTTTTTCGCCGAGGTTTCTCGGCAGCCTGGTTTTGTCCATTCCATTCTATTCCTTGCTGAATTCAAGCCGCGTCCTGCTCATCAGCGCAACAGCGATCTGACGATCCTCGCTAAACGTGAGATGCCCTCCTCAAGCTGGCCCGGCGCAGCGTAGGCGTAAGAAAAGCGCAGCCGGTCGTTGGCTTCCCGGTCGTAAAGATGCCCGGGGTTGATCAGGAGGCCCGCTTGCAGCGCGGCGTCGAACAGCCTACGCGGCGCCAGGGAAGCATTCAGCTTCAGCCAAATGTAGAAGCCGCCGCGCGGTGCTTCCCAGGTGGCCAGGCCGCCGAAGTGTTTCTCCAGCGCGGACAAGGCTTGATCCCTTCTGGTCCGCAGCGCGGAGCGGAGCCGCTCCAGCCTGGCGTCGTACATCCCGCTTTGCAGCCATTCCGCGGCGGCCTGCTGCGACAGGGCGCTGGAGCCGTAATCGCTCTGCATCTTGATGTCGGCGAGCCGCTCGACGACGGGCGGGGGGCCGGCGACCCAGCCGATGCGCAGCCCGGGGCTCAGCGTTTTGGACAGGCTGCCGACGTACAATACGCCGCCGCTTTGGTCCCGCGCCTTGAGCGGAAGCGGGGGCGGCGCATCCAGCCACAGGTCCCGGTACACGTCGTCCTCGACGATCGGCAGCCGGGCGGCCTCGCAGCTTTCCAGCAGCAGCCGGCGCCGTTTTTCGCTCATGACCGTGCCGGTCGGGTTGTGGAACGTCGGGATTGTGTACAGCAGGGCTCCATTATACTGTTTGGCATAGGCGGCGACCAGATCGGTCCGCAGCCCCTCCGCGTCCATCGGGATGCCCCGGAGCTTCATGCCGGCCGATTGGAAAACGGGAACCGAATACAGGTAGGACGGCCGCTCCAGCAAAACGGTGGCCCCCCGCGGCAGCAGCCCTACCGAAATGAGCTGGAGCGCCTGCAGCGCGCCGGATACGATGAGCAGCGATGAGGGGGAGGCGGCGATTCCGAGCTTTTTCAGCCTGGCGGCGATGACTTCGCGCAGCCGCAGATCCCCGGCGGGCTCCCCGTAGCCCAGGCCGGGCATACGGTCCGCCATGCGCCGCAGCAGCTCGCTCATCTCCGCTTGCGGCAGCAGTTCGGGCGACAGCTCCCCCGTCCCGAGCCGGATGATGCCGGGCTGGAACTCGGCCCGGTTGATCTCCTGCACGGCGGGAAGATTCGGGCGCTGCGTCCCGGCGCTTACGTAGCTGTTCCAATCCGGGGGAGGGGCCGCGGCCAGCACGCCCCAGGTTTGGTTGATGACGCGGGTTCCGCCGCCTTTGCCGCCCTGAATCATCCCCGCGGCCGCCAGTTCGTCCAATGCGGCGACCACGGTGCTGCGGTTGACGCCGAGGCTTTTGGCGAGCTCGCGCTGGGAAGGGATGCGGGTGCCTACCGGCCATTCCCCGCCGGCGATTTTATCGCGGAAATGCTCCATGATCTGCCGGTGCAGCGGAACGGGCGAATGGCGGTCCGGCTGCCATAAAGGTTGCTCCATCGCGTTTTGGTCCTCCTATCCGATTAGAATCGCTTGTCCTCCTCGTTGTTTCTTACTCTCCATTATACTCTTTGGTTGGTTGTATAACCAACCAAATGGATGGAGCCATATGGCGGGTTACAAGGTACAATAAGTTTCGTCGGTCAAGTCTGAGAAGATAGGAAGGGGGTGCGCCTTATGGTGGGAGCTGCTTTGCACGGCCTGGTGCTGGCGTTGGGACTGATTTTGCCGCTGGGCGCCCAAAATGTGTTCGTGTTTAACCAAGGAGCTTCGGGGCGCAAGCTGGTCCGGGCTTTTCCGGCTGTTTTGACGGCGGCCTTATGCGATACGGCGCTGATTCTGCTGGCAGTGCTGGGCGTGTCGGTGATCGTTCTGTCGGCCGTTTGGCTGAAAACGGCGCTGTTTGCGGCAGGCGCCTGTTTTATGGTCTACATGGGCTGGTCGATCTGGCGGACCGCGCCGCGTCAGACTGATGACAAAGGTTCCGGCTTGCCTGCCCGAAAGCAGGCGATGTTCGCCATGTCGGTATCGCTGCTGAATCCGCATGCGATCCTCGATACGGTCGGTGTGATCGGAACGAGTTCGCTCGGATACGCAGGAAGCGCCAAATGGTCGTTTACGCTGGCGACGATTCTGGTGTCCTGGATCTGGTTTTTCGGCCTGGCTATGGCGGGGAGGATGCTCGGGGGCCTCGATCGCGGCGGGCGGATTCAAGCGGTCATTAACCGGATCTCCGCGCTGATTGTGTGGGGAATGGCGGTGTATTTGCTGTATAGCACGGTCTCGATGTTTCTGTAAATACCGCTCGATGGTCTTAATTAGATGCTGCCGCTAGTTCAATCTTTTGGCACGGCTTGTCTTTCGACATGCGTCCCGGGACGAGGCTCCTCCGGCTTGCTTATCGGTCATGAAAGTTTCATAATGGGACTGGAAAATAGATGCAGGCGGTTCAGTTTATTAAAACAGGATGGGGAGTGAAAAAGCATGAATAAGTCGAACGAGACGATATCGCTGCTTATGGCCCACCGTTCGATCCGGAAGTTCAGCGGGCAGCCGGTGAGCCGGGAGCAGGTCGAAACGATCGTCGCCGCGGCGCAAATGGCCTCCAGTTCGAGCAACGTGCAAGCATACAGCGTCATCGCGGTGAACGACCCGGAGCGAAAAAAAACGCTTGCCGCATTGTGCGGCAACCAGGCTTACGTGGAGCAGTGTCCCGTATTTTTGGTCTGGTGCGGGGATTTGTCGCGATTGAAAAACGCGGCGGACCGCCATCTTCCCTCACAGGAAACGTATGAAGGTTCGGTGGAAAACTTCATCGTCGCCACGGTAGACGCCGCGCTGGCGGCGCAAAATGCCGCCGTAGCCGCGGAATCGCTCGGTCTGGGCATCGTGTATATCGGCGGAATCCGCAACCGGAGCGCCGAAGTGGCCGAGTTGCTCGGATTGCCGGATTTGGTTTCCCCCTTATTCGGGATGTGCCTTGGGGTTCCGGACCAGGAGCCGGGAAGGCGCCCGCGGCTTCCTCAGGAAGCCGTATTGCATTGGAACGGGTATGACGCCGCCCGGGAAGAAGAGCTCGTTGCCGCCTATGACGAAACCATGTCCAAGTATTTGCGCGAGCGGACAGGCGGGGCCAAAGATACGCCTTGGTCCGTGCTGATAGCGGAAAAACTCGCGCAACCGTCACGTCTCCACATGCGTGAGTTTTTACAGGAGCGGGGATTTGAATTAAAATAGTTTTCCATGAAAAAACCTGCAGAGTGTTTGCAGGTTTTTTCGTGTTTTACTAGCGATTTGCCGAAGGCATTGCTGTGGTGTGGCGAAAATGCGCACGGGAATCTAACGGTTGTATTAGTCGCTATTTTGCCAAAGAAGACCCTTTCTAAATTTTAACGGTTGTGAGCGCTGTTATTTGCTCAAATCTGAGCCCAAATAGCCGGGTTTTAGCTAAATAAGCGCTATGGCAACCGTTGCTATGAACGTTTTTGTCAAGCCCTCCGTGTGAGAGGTGCCTGAGCACGTGGCGCGAGAGCAAAAATGCGAGCGACGGTCGGCACGCTGCTATCCGTGGGTTGGTACCACATGTTATGCCTTCGTCAAGGAGAGCTCTTGCAAGCTAGAAGCGCACGTTCAGTTACTCACCTAGTGCAAACGGTTGACGCAAATTCTCTCCCGGAACCTTCGTTTGCTCCCGGGCCTCGTGCTCAGGCGTGAGCTTGTCAAGCGCTTTTCTTGACAAGCGGTTAGGTTCAAATCAACACTTTTCCTATTCCTCATTGGAAATGAGGAACGCCTCACGGCGAGTGTGGGGGTGCAGGGGGCAACGCTCCCTGCGTCTCCCCAAAGGGGACGGAAGGGGCGTTAGTTAGCCACCGGTTGTTCCACCGTTCGAGCAACAGCCCATATGAACCCGGTTAGCTCCCTGGCCACCGCGCCTACGGCCACATTTTTGTGTTTGTTCTTTCCAAAAATGAGATGACGGTATTTGTAATGCAATCTTTCTTGCGCTTTCCACGACAACAGTTGTATATCGGCCGGCATGCCATCCAAACGCTTGGCGAGATCTCCTTTCACCGCAGGCCGATGACGGTAGCTCCAGGCGGATTCCACCAAGGATCGGCGCAAGCGCCCGTTACCGGCTTTGGTCATACTTCCGCGCCGAGTACTCAGGCCGGTTGAACTCTCACGAGGAACCAACCCTAAATACGCCATGAGTTGGGCCGGGGAGCGGAAGCGAGTAAATGAACCGATCTCAGCAGCTAGAGTGACGGCCGTCAGTAGTCCAATCCCACGCAGGGACTGAAGCACCCGAATCAGAGTTGCCTTGGAGCCGACCGTGGCTTGCTGAACCAAGGCTTTTTCCAAACGCCCCATCCGCTGCTCGATCTCATTTAAGGTATGGAGCATCTCGTCGAAGGCTACTTGCATGGGCTCATAAGGGAATGTCAGTTGCTCCAGCCAGGAACGGTACTTCCGGGTCCAACGACGCTTTATCGTAGCCGGCGGTTCGATTTGATGGCGGAGCAGGAACTTCAATATCCGCTGGCGTGCCCGATGCGCGTCCTCTTTGGCGGCCTCCCGGGCGCGAACCAACTCCCGCAAAGCCTCGTCTTCCCGCTCCGGGACGTAGACAGGAGTCAATTCTCCTGCACGAAACAGACGGGCAAGCTGCTCGGCGTCCCGTCGATCCGTCTTCACGTGATCGCCAGGGCGTTTGGGAATAAGCGACGGAGCAATGACAACGCAATGGGCTCCCATGGAGGTGATCCAGCGATAGGTTTCGTAACCTGTCGGACCTGCCTCATAACAAAACGATAGCGTTTCGGCCGGTCCCAGTTCTTTGATCAGCTTGCGCAGCGCCGCCGGGGTGTGAGGAATGCTCCCGTAATAGCGAGGAGTTTCACCGCTTGCATCTGCAATAGCAACCGAAATTTTTTCTTTGGATACATCTAAACCGACGAATTTTGTGGTAGACTGCATAGTATCAGCTCTCCTTTGCTATGTAGCTCTGAAATGGTTTGGTTTTCACTATCCATTTTAACCTACGAGATGTAGCAATATGGAGGGCTGTCTTTTGTTTACGTTCATCATAGCTAGAATTTGAAAACGGCGATGTTGGAGCAAATAGCGCTTGTGGCAACCGTTAGAATATTAGTGCAGCTGGAAAACGTCAAATCAGATGGGGTGCGACGCTAGTGGGATTTTGCGAATAGCGGCTTTCCGGTCCGTTGCGAGACAAAAGTGCGCCTAACTGCAGCGAGGCGGGAGCCCGCCCGTCCATGGCCCCTGGGCCAACGCTAAACGGCGCCGGAAGAACGCCGCCGCGGAAACGTCATAGTCATATCCCGTAAAAACGGCGGGTATTCCGGTAAAGTCCTGCGGCGGCTTCCTCCGGGGCAATCCCGTGAATGCCGGCCCAGGCGGCGGCGACGTGCCCCACCATCGCCGGCCGGGTGAGCCGGCCGGAGAAAGGCCCTTCAAAAGGCCAAGGGCCATCGGTTTCGGCCATGACCAGGTCTGCCGGATAGACGCCGGCCAATTCCTGAATGTCCCGCTCATACAGAATATCCGGCGTAAACGAGATGTAGTAGCCGCGATCCGCCATGCGGCGGACCGTATGCTCCGCCCCTTTAAACCAATGGAAGTGGGCCCGAGTCAGCCCATGGCGTTCCAGCATGTCGCAGACGAGCTCGGCGTCTTCGTAAACGGCGTGCAGCACAACGGGTTTATTCCAGCGTTTTGCCGCAAGCATCAGCCTCTCCAGCAGCTCAAGATAAGGTTCAAGATCGAAAGGCCTGCCTTCTTCTAAAGCTTCCTTGCGCAGATAGTAGGGGAGCCCGATTTCGCCGACGGCGATCATTTCGCGGGCATGCTCCTCCATCCAGTTCAAGAGCCGGTCGGCTTCGTCTTCGGTCGGCACGGGCTGTTCGGGATGATAACCGAACGCCGGATAAACGAGGCCGGGATATCGCTCGGCGAAAGACAAATTGAGCCGGGAGGAAGCCAGGTTCATCGATACGGCGATCACGGCCTCCACCTTGTCTTCAGGCATCTCCTGCAGCAGCTTCTCCCGGTCTGCCTCGTCATACAAATCTATATGAACGTGAGCATCAATTTTCGGCCACTGCGCTTCCAGCGGTAAACCCGGCAGTTTGGAGGACATTTTATCTCCTTCTTTCAAGCGGTGGTATATGCCCCTAATTATACCTCTTTATGTAGGCATGTGTCAGCGCGGAGCACCGCTTTGCAATCCATGAAAACTACCTTGCCGACCGGATTTTACCGTGATCTCACATATTTTCTTATGACAAGATTATTCATGTCGTACAATAACAATTATGCGACACTATACATCGCCAACAGGAGGTACACAAGATAATGCAACAGAATTTTTTGACGGCAGTTACTGAACAATATCCGTTCCATTTTTCAAATCAAGACTATCACGACGAGCAGATCATCCAAATGTTTTTGACCGCTTGCTCAAACGCGCCGAATACACGTAGGAATTACTATCGTGCGTTGGAACAATTCAGGCGTTTTTTATCGGGCATGCCGTTTAAGGATGTGACCTGGAGGGAAATCGAAGCTTACAAAATTTATTTGACGCACGGCATTTACCGCGAGTCCGGAAAACCGTTGGCCCCCGCAAGCGTCGCCGCATTCATAGCGCCTTTGAAGTCTTTTTATAAATGGGGAAGCGACCGGGGCATAGGAATTTTTGATCATAATCCGACTCTAAACATCCGCATCCCGACGACGGTGGTAACGAGCCGGAAGCATTATTTGACGCGGAACGAAGTAGGCAGGCTGCTGAACAGTTTGCGAAAAGAGAGCCTACGGAATTACCTCATCGGCCTGTCCCTTGTGCTGCTTGGCCTGCGCGTTTCGGAACTCACCGGGATCAAGTGGGGAGACTTTCATACCGATCCGATGGAGACCTCGATCTGGTTAACGATTTCCCACGCCAAAAGGGGAAAAAGCAGAGAGGTCAAAATTCCCCCGCAGTTATGGAGATTGTATCAGCAACACGCTCAAAATTTGTCGAATTGTGACGAACCAGAAGCGGAGTTGCGGCTTTTTCCGATTACGCCAAGGCAAATCGAACGCATCATTAAACGGGCAGCTCAGCGGAGCAACATCAGTAAAGAACCGACACCGCACTGGCTGCGTCATACGAATGCAACGCTGGCGCTGCTTCAGGGCGCGTCGCTGCAGCAAGTGCAAGAAACGCTCGGACATGCGCATATAAACACGACACAGCGCTATCTTCACACCGTGGAGCAGATGAAAAAAGCGGCGCCTGACTTCGTTCAGGACTGCCTGATGGAGTTTATAGAACAAAAACAATAGTTCTTTTTCTCTATTTTCGGACTAATTTTAATGCAAATTTCGCTCTTTTGTCCTATAATGTAACATAAATGAATTACAATCCTTGCCACATTTCGACCAGTTTCTTCCTGATTGATGTCGCATAATTGTTATTGTACGACATTTACCGTTTTTTGACCGTTGGCTCTGAAATTATGAGGTGATGCGCGGTGAAAGTTGACGGAAAATCGTGATTTTTTCTTATTGACCTGTAGCGTTGATGTTAGAAAAACCACCTAGGAATATGACGGGCAAGTGACGACACAGGGTTTAGGGGGCAAAACTTGTTGATTGGTCCGAATGAATTCGTGGATGACTTGTATACGGATAATAACCCCGATACGGTGAAGTGGTTTGACATGCTCATGCGAAAACATCCAGAAACCTATCATCACTGCGTACGGGTAGCCATGCTTGCGGAGAAGATTGCGGAGCCGCTGGGCATCGGCGGGGCGGAGAAGGACAGTTTAATACGGGGCTGCTTCATGCACGACATCGGAAAAACGATGATACCGCGCGACATTATCGAGCATTGCGGGCCTTTGACGCAGCGGCAGTGGAATATCATCAAGCTTCATCCGGTGGTTGGCGCCGAGTTGGTGGAGGTGAATCCGGCCTTTGGGCCGGATATTGTCGCTGTCGTTCGATGGCATCATGAGCGTTGGGACGGAGGCGGGTATCCCGACGGCTTAAAAGAAGAGGAGATTCCTTTTAACGCGCGGGTCTGTTCCGTGGTCGACGCGTTCGATTCCATGACATCGGACAGGCATTACCGCCTGAAAAGGCTGACGATGAGCGAGGCCAAGCTGGAGCTGCTGCGGCACAGCGGGACGCAATTCGACCCCGACATCGTTCACGCATTGATGAAGCTGTCCGACGACATGCTGAACATTTATTCGATGCTTTAATTTTGGCGCTGCTGTTCCGCGGCCATGCGCTGGGCGATGTCGCGCTTCAGCTCGAGGAACAGCGGGTCTTCGGCCACATCCTCGCGGCGCGGGCGCGGAAAGGGGACTTTGACGGTATGCAGCACCCCGGCCGGACGGCCCGAAAACAGATAAATCGTATCCGACAACATCAGCGCTTCGTCTATGCTGTGTGTGATCAGCAGGACGGAGCGTTTGTTTTCCTCCCACATTTCCAGCAGCCAGCGCTGCATGTCGCTGCGCGTCAAGGCGTCCAGCGCGCTAAACGGCTCGTCCAGGCACATCACCTCCTGGGGAGCGAGCAAGCCCCGCAGGAAGGAAGCACGCTGCTGCATGCCGCCGGACAGCGTATGGGGATACGCTTTTTCAAAGCCGCCCAGCCCCGCTTTCTCCAGCCATTCCCGCACTTCGCTCCGCGAGCCCGCGCGCTTCATTCCGGCGATCTCCCGCGCCAGCACGACGTTGTCCTCGATGCTGCGCCACGGGAACAGCGCCGGCTGCTGCGGCACATAGCTGATGTGGCCGCGCTGTCCGGTCACCTTGGCGCCCTGCAAATAGACCTCTCCTTGACCGGGGGCGGTCAAACCGCCGACAATGTGGAACAAGGTGCTTTTGCCGCAGCCGGACGGGCCGATGATAGAGACGAATTCGCCGGCGCGCACCTCCAGCGAAATATCCCGCAGGACGGGAACTTCCTTGCGACGTTCACGAAACGTTTTGTGGATATGGCGCACCTCAAGCGCTAACGGGGCAGCCGTTTGTTCTCCGATATGAGCATTCATGCGGGCACCTCCCCTTTCTTCCGCCGCACGGACGATGGTTGTTTTTTTACGGCAGCTTTAACGATCTTTCCCGTTCGCCGGCTTGTAACGGACCAGCCATTTTTCCAGCAGGGCGACGCAGACGAACATGGCCAGGCTGATGGCGACGATGATGGCGATGGCAACGAAAATTTTATCCGTGCGAAACGACGATTTTTGCAGCAGCATATAGTAGCCGATCCCTTTGTCCGCGCCGATCCATTCGGCGATAACGGCCCCCATCACACTATAGGTCGCGGCGATTTTTACGCCGGAGAGGATGGCGGGAAGGGCATGGGGGACTTCCAGTTTGCGAAAAATCTGGCCTTTGGACGCCCCGATCATCCGCATGTAGTTCAGCATCACCCGGTCCGTGCGGTCCAGTCCGTCCATGGCGGCAACGGCCACGGGGAAAAAGCAGACGAGCGTAATGACGATGATTTTGGGCAGCATGCCGAAGCCGAACCAGATCATAAGCAGCGGAGCCAGCGCGATGCTGGGCACGTTTTGGCTCAAGATGATCAGCGGGTAAAGCGATGCTTTCAGAAACGGCACATAATGCAGCGCAAAAGCGACCAGCAGGCCGACCAGCGTGCCGATGGCGAATCCGGCCAGCATCAGGCGCAGCGTAGCGAAGGTATGCTCCCTTAAACCGGCCGCCTCGGCAGCCGCTTCGCGGCCGATGTCGAGCGGGCTGGGCAAAACCCATTTATCAATATTGAAGAAGATCGTAGCCCCTTGCCAAACAAGCAAAAACAGGATGACCGCCGCAAGCGGCGGCCATACGCTGTTCCACAGGCTGCGGAAATTCATGGGCGGTATTTCGCGGTCAGCTTATCCATGCTGACGCCCTGCGGGTTGTAGGAGATTTTAATCTGCGAAATGATTCCGGTGCTGCCAAACTCGATAACGGCTTCGTTCATCTTTTTGACGATGGCCAGCAGCTCGTCCAAATCGCCCTCCATCGTGGTCTCCAGCGGATTCACCTGATATTTGACCCCGGAGGCCTGAATGACCTCGATTGCGCGGTCGACATACGGAATGACGTCTTCGCCGTTTGGCGTTTTCGGAATGATCTGAATGCTAAGCAGTGCATTTGGCATAAAATTCAGCATCCTTTCTTGGGTTTATTTTTCTTTTTACTCGGCAGGCAAAAAATCGTTTGTAAACGCGGCGCCGACATCAAGCGGCTTCTCCAGCAGCCCGCGCTCGTGCATCCAGTCGGAGTAGTTCTGCCATACTTCCTTTTTCTGCTCGCCCCAGCGGGCCGCGTCATCGCGGTATTTCGGGCTAAGCCACTTCTGGCTGGCGACGACCAGGTCATGGTCCAGTTCAGGCACCGCCTTCAGCAAAATTTGCGCGGCTTCGTCCGGATGATCGGCGGCGTAATTGTATCCTTTGGACACGGCGCGCATAAACGATTTGACCAGCTCCGGATCGTTTGCGATCGTTTTCTCGTTCGTCACGATAACCGGCGTGTAATAGTCGAGCTTATCGGAGTAGTCCTTGACGTACAGCATATCGAGCGGCTCGCCCCGGAGCTCCGCTTCAATGCCGGTCCAGGCGTAGAAAATCCAGGCGAAGTCGATGTCGCGCTTCACGGCGGTGAAGTAGTCGGCATCCCCGATGTTGAGGAATTTGACTTTGCCGACGTCGGCGCCTTCCAGGTCCATGATCGACTTCATGACGGCCTCTTCTACCGGAGATCCCCAACCGCCGTACGTTTTGCCTTCAAAATCCTTCGGCGATTTGATGTTTTTGCCGGCCGGAGCGGCGAAGCCGGAGGTGTTGTGCTGAATGACGGCCGCGATCGATACGAGCGGAACGCCTTGCGTCCGGCTCTGCGTGACGTTCTCCTGCACGCTGACGCCAAACGGCGCCTCGCCGGAAGCGACCATCGCTTCCGCGCCGCCGGAGCCGGGGAGCACGATATCCACGTTCAGGCCTTCCTCCTTGAAATATCCCAGCTCTTTGGCGACGTATAAACCGGTATGGTTCGTGTTGGGGCTCCAGTCGAGCACGAGCTTAACGTCGCGCGGCGCCTTGGCCCCTCCATTGTCCGCGGCGGCACCCGCGGCCGGATTGCCTTCGCTGCCGCCGGCGGCTTGGCCGCCGCAGCCGGCCAGGACCAGCAGGAGGCAGGATAGGGCCGCCGCCAGGGAAGTCCGTTTTTTTCTTTTCACAGCCATTCTCTCCTTCATTTCGTTAAATTTCCGCTAGTTGTGTTCATCTATAACCTGAAGGCGCCCGAAAGCTTTATGGCCATAAGGTCCGGACAATAAAAAAGCGTCCCGGATTCGGGACGCTGATCGGCGGGCGGAATTTAAAACATCCAAAATCATTCCATCCATGACGGCTCCCTACGCTGGCATTATCCAGATCAGGTTTAAGGGTCAGTATCTTGGAGGGATACAATCTCAGCCGGCCGATTCCAGCACCCCTGAACGATTCAACTGCAGAGTTCAATAGTCATTATAATTTTCTCCGGCGCGTCTGTCCAGCCCGGCAAAGGGAGGAGGTTTGAAATATCAGGAGATTTGCTTTCTATTTGGAAAACCGTTATAATTGAACCAATAGATGGTTTGAAAACGTGATATTTCACGTATTGAAAGGGTGCCGCTTTTGCGGATGGAACTTTTTTCAATGTGTGATTTTTTTTGATAGGCTCAACGCTCTTGGTGTGCCCCAATAGCGCCAGGAGCCGTTTTTATTCAGCTCATACAAGCGGCGTTTGGCTGCTTGCCGAATTGGTTGACCAACATCCATTTTGAGGAGGAAAATGATGAGCTACCGTAAAAAACCGTTGGAGGAAATTCCCGAGGAGAACACCCCGGTCTGGTCATGCACCAGCGAGGATTGCAACGGCTGGATGCGGGACAATTTTACGTTCGACTACACGCCGGTATGTCCTTTATGCTCTTCGGAAATGGAGAAGGGGATGAGGATGCTGCCTCAACTGAAAAATCCCACCTTCGATCCCAGAACGTCTTCCTAGGCTAATCCGATTTTTGTATAAATACCGTTGCTTGCCCCCAAACAGCCGTGTTCGCCCCAAAGCGAATGCGGCTGTTTGCCGTTTTGCGGCAGCCGGGAGAAAAAGATTGCATCTCCATTTAAAATCCACTATGTTGGAGGTACTACACGAAAAACAACCAGAAGGGGGGAATTTGCCCGCCTATGCATGGAAATTACAAGGTGGCATCGCAGGTTTTCGACATTCCCTCCGGAAGCAAGCAAAGAAAATTCGCGGTTTTTCTGGCCATTTTGATCGTGGCCGTGTCGATGGCGGCGATTCCGCTCGGTTTGAGAAATTCGCCCGGGCTGGAGCTTTTTTTTGCCGCCGCCATCGCCTGGCTGATCTTCGGGGATCTGCTTACCGCCTTTATCGCCTACAGCCAATACCGGGCGTCCGGGATTCCGTCGCTGCTGGTCTTGTCCTGTACCTATCTGTTTACCGGAATCATTACCGCCGCACATATCATTACGTTTCCGGGCCTGTTTTCCGATGCCTGGTATTTTGGCGAGCGCAGCCAGGCCGCGGGATGGTTGTGGGTGTTTTGGCATAGCGGTTTTTCTTTGGGTATATTATTGTACGTGCTCACGCAATCGATATGGCCGAAGCCGATCGGGAAAAAGGAGCATATTTTCAATTGGGGCGTGGCAGGGATTTCGTTTACTCTGCTGCTTGCGCTTGGGCTCATTGATTTGTCGATCTTTGGGGAGCGGGCCTTGCCCGAAATTATTCGATACAGCGATTACCGGCAGTTAAATTCGACCGGACTCGGCCCTGCCGTATGGCTGCTGAACTTGGCGGCACTGCTCGTGATGGCCTTGCGAAACAAAGGCCACACGGTCCTGCACTTATGGCTGACGGTGGCGATCATTGGGCTTCTGATGGACGTGACGCTGACCTTGCTGGCCGGCACCCGCTTTTCGCTCGGCTGGTACATGGCCAAAATCAACTCGGTCGTAGCGGCAACGGTCGTAATCTGCTCGGTGGTTAACGAAGTAAACCGGCTTTTTATCCGGCTTTCGGAACAGCATCGGCAATTGATTGCGTCCGGCATCGAACTGGAGAAGGCCAACGAGAAATTAACCCGGCTGACCCAATTGGACGGGTTGACCGGAATTCCGAACCGCCGCCGGTTTGATGAGATTTTGTCGCGGGAAATGGTATCGCCGGGGGATAGATCGACGTCCTTGTCGCTGCTGATTATCGATGTGGACTGTTTTAAAGCCTACAATGACCACTATGGACATCAGGGCGGAGACGAGGTGCTGCGTTCCATCGCCCAAGCGATCCACAAGAGGGTGCAAGCGATGGGCGGATTTGCGGCGCGTTACGGCGGGGAGGAATTTGTCGTGATCTTGCCGGATTGCGGCGCCGGGGAAGCCCGGAGTATAGCGGAGAGGCTTCGCAGGGCGGTGTCCGGGTTGGCCATCCCCCACGAAGTTTCCGCGGTTTCCGGCTCAGTCACGATCAGTATCGGGGGCTGCTGCATTCAGCCGTTTGATCCGGTCGACGGGCAGGAATTGATCGGCAGCGCCGACCGCTCCTTGTACAAGGCCAAGGAGGCCGGCCGCAACCGGTCTGTGGTCGAAGGCTGGACGGAATCGCAGCCCGCGGAGCTTTAAGCGGAATCGGAAGGGTTGTCGAGGCTTGCCGTCATGGCGCGGTATTGCTTCAGCATAAACAGCCGCCAGCGGACAATCATTCCGTAGGCCAGCAGAAAGAAGACGGCGCCGGTCTGAATCACGGAGATATATTGCTCCACCGCTTCGTGCAGCAGCATGCGGACAGCGAGCAGGCCGATCAGAATAAAAATAAAGCTGCGCGAGCGCTGGGCATAAACCTGCCCGTTCACCTTCTCGAATTTCGTGGTCCGGATGAGCGGATAAGAGAACAGCAGCCAGCCGAGAGCAAAGGCGATGATTCCCCAAGTGACGGGAATATGCGTCTCGGGAACGATGAACATCATGAACCCGGTCGTCATGCCGAGCGGGGGGATGATGATTTTCTTGATCGTCACGGGCCTGCGGCTTGCCTTAAGGCGGATAAACAGCACGGCAATCGCCATGGCCATGGCGCCGAAGGTAAAGGCGATTTGCATGTAAGACGGATTAATCGCATGCATGGGAGATCGATCCCTTTCTATATAAGGAAGTTATTGTTTGACAAAACTAAATACTTGTTAATAGTGCGTGTTCAAAAAGTCGGGTTTTCAGCACCGAGAAGGTTGGATGAAGCTAGGGACTGAGTAGCGGAGCGTACGTTTTGGGTACGTGAGCAACGGAAGGCCCGGCTGAATCCAAGATTCGATGTCGAGACCACTTCCTGACCTGCTTCGTGATCAAAAGACGACTTTTTGAACAACCTCTAATAGTATTTCGCGAGAACATTATAACATAATCGGCCGCTCATGTTTCAAACCTGCAAGGTAAGGGGGAAGGAAAATGAATAGCGAATTTACGGTTGCGGTCCATTGTCTGTTGTTTCTGGACAATCAAGGAGAGCAAATGGCCAACAGCGAGCAAATCGCCTGCAGCGTCGCGACCCATCCGGCCCGCGTGCGCAAAGTGCTTAGTTCGCTGCGAAAGCACGGATTGGTGACCACGAAGGAGGGGGCCGGCGGGGGATACCAGCTCAACACGGAACTTGCGCGGGTCACCTTGGGCGATTTGTACCGCCTGTTTGCCCGCGGTTCGCTGCACCCGGGCTGGTGCTCCGGCAGCGATAAGTCCTCCTGCCAAATATCGTCCAACATGCATACGGTCATGGACCGGATTTTCAGCGGCGGAGAGCAGCGACTGGAGTCGTATTTCGATGAGCTTTCCTTGTCGGAGGTCAAACGGATGGTGGACGAAACCGGCAGCCAGGCCGGAAGAGAGCGCTGCACGGGGAAATATGAGAAACGGGTAAATATGAGAATATGAAGAGTATGCAGGATATGCAGGGTCTGAAGGATACGAAGGGTCTGGAGGGTCTGTTGGAAGCGCGGGAAGCCAAAGGGGGAATGATGGGGTGAGTATTTTTAAGCGAACGGATTTCAGGTTGTTTTTTGCGGGCGCTTACGCGGAGATGGGCGACCCGGGGATTCATTTATGCGAACTGGACTTGCGCAGCGGCGCAATGCGTATTCTCGGGCAAACGGACGGGATTGCGAACCCGTCTTTCCTGGTCGCGGATATGGAGGCATGGCGGCTTTATGCGGTCAGCGAACAGAGTGAAGGGAAAACGGTCAGTTTTGCGATCGACCCGGCGGATGGCGGCTTGACCAAGCTGAACGAGCTTCCGACGCTCGGGGCGGATCCCTGCCATCTCGCATTGGCGAAGGCTCGCAGGGCCTGCCTGCTCGCCTCCAATTATTCCAGCGGCAATGTGAATAGCTTTGCTCTGGGCGAGGACGGAGCGCTGGCGGGGATACGATCGAACGTTCAGCACGAAGGCGGCGGCGTTCATCCGGAACGGCAGGAGGGGCCACATGCCCACAGCGCCGTTCCCAGCCGGGACGGGAAGTACATTTACGTCTCCGATTTGGGAATCGACCGGATCGCTATATACCGGCTGGAGGACGGAAAGCTTGCTAAACACGGGGAGTTGCGGCTCCCGGACGGCTCCGGACCGCGCCATTTTGCCATTCATCCTTCCGAGCGGTACGCCTATGGGATAAACGAATTAAACAACACGCTGACCGTATACGCATACGATCCGGGGCAAGGGCGCCTGGAGCCCTTGGAGCATGTCGGCACTTTGCCCGGGGATTTCCGGGGCGAAAACTATCCGGCCGACGTTCACCTGTCTCCGGACGGCCGTTTCCTGTACGGCTCCAACCGGGGGCACAACAGCCTCGTCCGCTTCCGCATCGATCCGGGCAGCGGCAAGCTTAACGACCCGGAATGGACCGGCACCGGCGGGAACTGGCCGCGGAACTTCGCCGTGCTGGACGGCTATGTGCTGGTAGCGAACCAATACAGCGGCAATATCGCGGCATTCCGGCGGGATGCGGAAACGGGCCAGCTGTCGCCCGCGGGCCGGGAGCTGGCCATCGCCAAGGTTGCTTGCATCGAGCCGCTGAACCCGGGAGCGTTGTAGAAGCAGGGACTGGGGATGCCGACAGAAGCGTGGCGCGTACTGCGTTCGGAGGCCTTTTCGCGCGCCCCGTCGCCATGTTAGTACACCCGTTTACGCCCCTTTCGGCCTCCTTTCACTGGCGTTGCATTTAACGGAGGTAATTAGGCAGGGATCCGCTCCCGCCGGAAATCTAACGGTTGTACCAACCGCTATTTTGCGAAAAAAGACCCATTCTAAATTCTAACGGTTGTGAACGCTGCTATTTGCCCTGATTTGACCCCAAATAGCCGGGTTTAAGCGAAATAAGCGTCATGGCAACCGTTAGAGTTTGAAAATGGCGTTGCAGGAGTAAATAGCCGCTGTGGCGACCGTTAGAATGCAAAAGAGAAACGCGTCTTGTCAAGTTTGATGCAATAGTAATGCCCCTTGTCTGAGAATAGCGGCAATTTATGTCGTTATTTCCTTCGGTTTACGCTGGATTGTTGAGATAGGGGGAAAAAATGTCTCTATTTGTGCGCAGATCGGCTGAAATCAAACAAATATACGTGTCGGACAAACAATAGCGGCAAAAAAATCCTCTATTTTTCCGGATGAATGTACAAAGCGAGATATAGCGACATTTTTTGCCGTTAACTTGGCCTAGCCTGACCTGATCTAACCTGATCTAACCTGATCTAACCTGATCTAACCTGATATAACCTGATCTAACCCGATATAACCCGATATAACCCGATATAACCTGATCTAACCCGATATAACTTGATCCGACCTAGCCTGATTTCATCTAACCCGACCTAACTTGACCTAACCCGGCTAACCCAGCTAACCCAACCTAACCTCCTGACGTTGCCCTACTTGCCCCAATTTGACCCCAATCACAACTGACCACACTTATCCGAGCTATTCTGCAGTACGCCGCACATCCGCAAACCTGACGGTCCGCCCACGCCAAACTCGTACATTTCAACGAATAACCCCCCCCCCCATTTTTGCGGCTCGTACATTCGCTTTTCGCAATATAAGGGGAGATTATAAATAATTTGGTTTTTTTGAATAAAATGTTTGACAATTTTAGGCTCCCGATAATAAAATATCACCATAGCATACTAAACAGGTAGGAATAATTTAAAATGTTCTAACCGTACGGACGGAGGAACGCTCTACTTGCCTTGGCAGACACGGGTAGCGGCTCGGTTTGACCGTAGGGATTGGGGCGTTTCTCCGTCCTCCTTTTAGGGCTGTGCCGGAGGCATAAAGCTTGCCGGCGTTTCAAGAAAATATCAGGAGAGCAAGGGGAGTGATACGATGATCAAACTGTGGAAACAAGGGGTTCTAGTGGGTTTGGTGCTGGCGATGCTGACGGTGATGACGGCCTGCTCGGCGGATAATAAGCGGGGCGAGGAGGCCAGTGCGCAAGCCGGTTCTGCAGGCGGCGGGGAGAAGCTTAAGGAAGTGGAACTGCTGAACGTATCCTATGACCCGACCCGGGAGCTTTACGAAAAATACAACACAGCCTTTGCCGCTTATTGGGAGAAAGAGAAGGGTCAAAAAGTTACGATCAAGCAGTCGCACGGCGGCTCGGGCAAGCAGAGCCGGGCGGTGATCGACGGCCTGGGGGCGGATGTGGTTACGCTGGCGTTGGGTTACGATATCGACGCCATTCAGCAAAGCGGACTGATTAACGAGGGCTGGCAGCAGAAATTTGAGCATAACAGTTCTCCTTATACCTCGACGATTGTGTTTTTGGTGCGCAAGGGAAATCCGAAAGGGATCAAGGACTGGGACGATCTGATCAAAGACGGGGTGGAGGTTATTGCGCCGAACCCGCAAACCTCGGGCGGCGCCCGCTGGAACTACCTGGCGGCATGGGGATACGCCCTGCACCATAATAATAACGATGAGGCCAAAGCGCAGGAATTCGTTAAGGAGCTGTACCAGCACGTTCCCGTTCTGGACAGCGGCGCCCGCGGGGCGACGACGACCTTCGTCGAACGCGGACTCGGCGATGTGCTGCTCGCTTGGGAAAACGAAGCCTGGCTCTCCGTAAAAGAGCTCGGCCCGGACAAATTCGATATCGTCTACCCTTCGGAAAGCATCCTGGCCGAACCTCCCGTGGCGATCGTGGACAAAAACGCCGACAAGAACGGAACCCGGGAAGTCGCCGAAGCTTACCTGAAATACCTGTACTCGGAGGAAGGACAGACGATCGCGGCGGAAAATTATTACCGGCCGACGCTGGAAAGCGTGAAAGCCAAGTTTGCCGACCAGTTCCCCGATATCAAGCTGTTTACGATTGACGAAGAGTTTGGCGGCTGGGCGCAGGCGCAGCAGAAGCATTTTAACGATGGAGGCATTTTCAGCCAGATTTACGTACCTAAGTAACCGACCGTACCAAGCGGAGGATAGGTCCCGGGAGAGGCGGGCCGAATAAACCGCCGAGCCGCATCCCGGGCCTGAAACAGGAGAAAGGATGAAGTAAACATGCACAGTAGCGCCACAAAGCGCGGAGTACTGCCCGGATTTGGGCTGACCATGGGATACAGCGTGCTTTATCTGAGCTTGATCGTGCTGATCCCGCTCTCCGCCTTGCTGCTGAATTCTACGGGACTTACCTGGGAAAAGTTTTGGGATGTCGCCACGGATCCGCGGGTCTTGGCCTCTTATCGGGTCAGCTTCCTGACCGCGGCGGCCGCCGGCCTGATCGATGCCGTGCTGGGGCTGCTGCTGGCTTGGGTGCTGGTCAGATACGATTTCCCCGGAAAAAGATTGTTCGACTCCATGATCGATCTTCCCTTTGCGCTGCCCACCGCGGTGGCGGGAGTATCGCTGACGGCGATTTACTCGTCGAACGGCTGGATCGGCTCCTTGCTTGAGCCGCTGGGCATCCGCATTGCGTTTACGCCGATAGGGATTACGCTGGCGCTGATGTTTATCGGCATCCCTTTCGTCGTCCGGACGGTGCAGCCGGTGCTTCAGGACCTCGACGCCGAAGTGGAGGAGGCCGCGGCCACGCTGGGCGCCAGCCGGTTCCGCACGTTCCGCAAAGTCGTGCTGCCCGAGCTGCTGCCGCCGCTGCTCACCGGGTTTGCGCTGGCATTTTCCCGCGGCATCGGGGAGTACGGCTCCGTCGTGTTCATTTCCGGCAACATGCCGATGAAGACGGAAATCGCCCCGCTGCTGATCATGTCGAAGCTGGAACAGTTTGACTACGCCGGTGCGACGGCGGTGGCGCTGATCCTGCTGCTCATCTCGTTCGTGCTGCTGCTGCTGATTAACTCGCTGCAGCGCTGGGTGCGCAAAACCGCGAGATAACGGGTCAAACAGGAGATTTCAGTCATGGAGGAGGAAATCATATGGCGGGTTCTGTACCGTTAGCTGCCCATAAGCCTACGGCGCCCGATCGCCAGACCCGAAAAGGGTCGGGCGCCGTGAAATGGGTGCTCATCACCCTTGCGGCGCTGGTGCTGATTTGGCTGATCGTGTTGCCGCTGGCCGTCGTAATCACGGAAGCTCTGAAAAAAGGCTGGGGGGTTTACGTGGAAGCCATCCGCGATCCCGACGCCTTGTCGGCGCTGCGGCTGACGCTGCTCGTCGCCGTCATCACCGTTCCGCTGAACACGATTTTCGGCGTGGCGGCCGCCTGGGCGATCACTAAATTCAAATTTCGCGGCAAGCAGTTGCTCGTGACGCTGATCGACCTGCCCTTTGCCGTTTCGCCCGTCATCGGCGGCCTCATTTACGTGCTCGTCTACGGGGTTCACGGCTGGTTTGGGCCATGGCTGCAGGAGCATGACATAAAGATTATTTTTGCGCTGCCGGGCATCATTTTGGCGACCTTGTTCGTCACCTTCCCCTTCGTCGCCAGGGAACTGATTCCGCTTATGGAGGATCAGGGACAGCAGGAGGAAGAAGCCGCGGTAACGCTGGGCGCGCGAGGCTTCCGGATCTTCTGGAAAGTGACGCTCCCGAACATTAAGTGGGGACTGCTGTACGGTATTATTTTGTGCAATGCGAGAGCGATGGGGGAATTTGGCGCCGTGTCCGTCGTATCCGGCCATATCCGTGGGGAAACCAACACGCTGCCGCTGCACGTGGAAATTTTGTATAACGAATACCAGTTTTCCGCTTCGTTTGCGGTGGCGTCCCTGCTGCTGATGCTGGCGCTCGTCACGCTGCTGCTCAAAAGCTGGTTTACCCGCAAAAGCAGCCATTAAAACAAGGCGCGAGTCCCAAGATTCGCTAAAGAACGGGAGGGCGATAAAAATGGCAAGACCACTAAAGGTAGATGATGTCTGGTTGGAACGAATTGCCGGACTGTTGGGCGGAATGGAATTCGGCTCCCTGAACATCGTCGTTCACGAGGGGCAGATCGTGCAAGTCGAACGCACGGAACGCAAGCGGTACGAATTAAGCTCGGGCAGCTCGGGAAGCTCGGCCGGTTCGGCCAGAACTGCCAAATCGTCCCGCCACGCAGTCAAGTCTTTACGCGAATCGGGATCCGTGCCGAACTGATATTGTTAAACAACCCCGCTCCAGGCAGCGAAGGCCACGCGCCGTGCTGCTTCAGGAGCGGGGTTTTTAAGTATAAACTTCGTGCGATCGGTTGCCTGATACCGCAAGAAAAGCTACCGCTAAGCTCGGTCTGGTTTCCTTGAGAATACGTCGATAGATGTTTTTCTTAAGATTAAAGAATTATAACTCAACTTTCGCAGAACGAAAATCGGCTTAACCGCTGTTAACTGTACAGATGGACTACGAATAAAATCTTAACCTTGACCATTAACTGCAAATCATACAACTAACTTTACATCTTTTTACCCAATCACTTGTTTAATTGCATTTCATACAACTACATCCTCGTCTCTTTGCTTCTTTATCGAAATATAGCGGAGTAATTGCAGGTTTTACACTTGATCAAGCGCTGTGGCAGCATTTCCGGATAAGCAACTGTACAATTTGCAACTATTCCTTTCAACAATAGACCAAGAAAGCTGGAGTACGAAGCAGGTACGCTCGGATGGAGCGATCGCTTTGCCACAACTGCTGGAACTGATCTACAAAGTCGCCTCGACAACCGGGAATAGTTTTTCAGTGTCAACGCCAGGTCTGGATAGCTGCTTCGTCCAGTTATATCAACACTTACTTGCCAATTTCATACTGCGAAAGCTGAATTATAAATTCTCGGCGGAGCTGAGCAATTCTATAATCGCAAGAAAAACTACCGCTAAATGCGGTCTGGCTTCCTTGAGGGTACACCGGTAGATGATTTTCTTATACACGTCTCATACGTATCTGTTGCGCGTCGCCTCTTTATGTTGCAGCCAACTGCAAAAGTGCAGTTCATAGGGTGTAATTTCCCTCTCGGAGGCGAATGAAATGCAAAAGTGCATCTGTTTGGAGTTGGTATGGAAAAATGTGGTCATATAGGCGGATGTGACATGCGCGGATTTTGCATTTCGAGTGTCCATTTCGGGGCGTTTTGACAAAAATCGCCTGCACTTTTGCATTTCGCGGAAACTTGTTTGCGGCCTGGCTCTGACGGTGTATTCTGACGGCATCCCGACGCCGTGAGCGCCGGGAGTTGCCCATACACTTTTATCGGTCACGCGGTTCGTCGTCTTTTTTGACGTTCGAGTGGCTGCCGCCGCTGCCACCGCTGCCGTCGCCGGAAGCCGCCGGTGGATGGCCGGCATACGGGCGCGATTTCCGCGGTTTGCGGCCGTTCAGGCGATAACCCCAGCCGAAAAGCAGCAGCTGCAGGCCTAATATATAAGGAGCGAACACGTATCCGCCCAGATGGAACAAGGCCAATACGCCGATCAGCGCGGCAAGAATCCGGGCGAGCGCCGAGCTTTCGTTTTGGCGGCGGAGGCTCATCACTGCCGGATAAAACACTCCCAGCGCAAGCCAGGTTGAAACGAGCTGGATCCATGACGCCCAAAGACGCCAGCGGTCAGCCTCTACGGCCGGGGCCGGAAAGGACTCGTCCACCAGCCGCAGCAGCCATAAGAAGGTGAAAAACAACCCGGCCGCAAATAGAAACGGCAGCGAAGGGCGAAAATAACGCCACAACCACTGCCCCCACCCCGGCTGCTCCATCTGGCGCAGCAGCTTGTCCCGTTCGGCGATCAACTGCTCGCTTTCCCTTTCCAGCGTCTTCAGCAGCAGTTCAAGCCGGGCGGCGTCGCCGTCGGCGGCGTAGACCGAAATTTGCGCCAGTGCGTTTTCCGTCGCATAAGGAGCGGCGCGCAAGGAGAGCAATTTGTTCAACAATAAGCGTTTTCCCGCTCCCGAGAGTGCGGGTTTGTCCAGAGCGCGCAGCAGCGCCGCGACCGCGGCCGCGTACAATTCCAGGCTGATCTTCAACTGCTCGAGCCGTTTATGTTCTTCAAACGCCGCTCTGCGGCGGGCGGTTCCGTACAACCAGAGAAAAATCACGAGCGCCAGGAAGGCGGTTACAGCGGACCCCTGATGCAGCCGAAACCAAGCTATCCACTCCGAAAAGGACACCGTGATCCCCCTTTCCATTTTCCTCCTTCCACTATTGCACAGGAGCATGGCGAATTTCAAGGCGCTTCGTCAAAAAAGCGGCAATTCCCGGAAATTGAGGGTGAAGTCTGAAAAGCAAAGTGTTATACTTGGTAGCTGACGATAGGAGCAGGCGTTTTTTGGCGGTTATCGGAAGGAGTGTACATATGGAATTGAACCAGGAGAACCAGGAAAGCCAGGAGATCCGGGTCATCCGGGACGCACCGAGCGTACAAGATTACGTCAAGCTCAGGGAGCAAGCGGGATTAAGCCCCCGCAGCGCGGAAGGAGCGGAAATCGGGTTAAGGAACTCACTGTTCGCCGTATCGCTGTATGATCCGGAAGGATTGGTTGGCATGGGACGAGTGATCGGTGATGGAGGCTGTTTTATGCAGGTCGTCGATATCGCCGTCCACCCGGATGCCCAGGGGCAAGGGCTGGGAAGTAGAATCGTGGGGGAAATCGTCGGTTACTTGGAGACAAGCGCGCCGCCGCTGGCCTATGTGAGCCTGATCGCCGATCCGCCGGCGGACCGCTTATACCGGAAGTTCGGTTTTGAATACACGGCGCCCCAGTCGCACGGCATGTTTATGCAAATCGGCAACCGGGCGTAAAATATTAAGAAAGACCTGCTCAGCACAGAAGTTGCTTATCGGCCATTCCCCGCGCGCATCATACGCCGGTTAGCGCCAACGTTGCGCATCGTGGTCAGCATTTCTGCAAATCGTCACGGAAAAATGATCAGCAAAGGAGATGCAGTTTTGACAACGATCGTTATTGAAATTTTTCTAATCGCCATATTGGCGGGGATCGTGGGCTCAATTCTGGGCCTTGGCGGGGGCATTATCGTTACGCCGGCGCTCACCCTGCTGTTTGGCGTCGACATCAACCATGCGATCGGGGCGAGCATTATATCCGTCATCGCCACGTCCAGCGGCTCGGCGGTGGCTTACCTGCGCGATCGGATCACCAACTTGCGGGTCGGCATGTTTCTGGAGATCGCCACGACGGTCGGCGCAATCACGGGGGCTTTTGTCGGGGCGTTGATCGCGCCGCGGGTTTTATTTTTCATTTTTGCCTTGTTGTTGCTTTATTCGGCTTATTCCATGATCAAAAAAGGCAAGGAGGAAGTGCCGGAGGGCGTCCGGCTTCATCCTGTCGCGAAAAAGCTGGGGCTGCAGGGAGAGTATTACGACAAAGCGATCGGCAAAAGCGTAGCCTACAACATCGACCGGGTCTACGAAGGCTTCGGGGTCATGTACGGGGCGGGCGTCGTTTCCGGCTTGCTCGGGATCGGCAGCGGCAGCTTCAAGGTGATGGCGATGGACGTGTTTATGAAAATGCCGCTGAAGGTGTCCACGGCCACCAGCAACTTTATGATGGGGGTTACGGCGGCGGCCAGCGCGGGCATTTATTTGCTGCGCGGAGACATCATTCCGACCATTTCCGCCCCGGTGGCGCTGGGCGTTCTCGTCGGGGCCACCGTAGGGTCGCGGATCATGCAGCGGCTGAAAAGCAAAACGATCCGCAAGCTGTTTATTCCGGTCATGATTTATATCGCCTGCCAAATGATCTACCAAGGATGGAGGGGGTAATATGAACGAAGGTCATCCTGCGGAAAAAAACCGCGCCATCGAAGCGGAGATCGTCGTCAGCAAAATGCTGCGGATCGGCGTCATCGTGGCCGCCGCCGTGATCATCGCCGGCCTGCTGCTGTTTTTGGTGACGGGGGACAGCGGCTACCCGGGAGACACGTACCCGACAAGCTTTGGGGACATCGCGGGCGGGCTGATCGCTTTGAAATCGGCCGCCATCATTCAGGCGGGGCTGCTGCTGCTGATCCTGACCCCGGTGCTCCGCGTGTTTGTTTCGCTGTTTGTGTTTTTGGCGGAAAAAGATTACCGCTTCGTGCTGATTACGGCGGTCGTTTTCGTCATTTTGATCGCGAGTTTTTTGCTCGGCAAAGCAGGTTGAAGGGAATGGCAAGAACGGCCGGTTGAACGGCCCCGCGAACATATAGACTGGTTTATGGTCAAGCTCCCGGCAGAAGTGCCGGGGGCTCTTTCTATAAGGCCGATAGGACAGCCGGTGTTTTGAACTGCCGTTTTGGGATGATTATAATAAGAGCAGCCAAATTGGGTTAACGACAAGCGTAGAGAGGACGGAATGGATATCTGATGAATATCGCATTGTTTGGGGCCACGGGCACGATTGGAAAAAGAATTTTGGGTGAAGCGCTGCGGCGCGGTCATGATGTGACGGCGGTGGTGCGCGATCCGTCGCGGCTTGCCGAAGCGGACCTGCAGGAAACGGGAACGGAAATGGGGACGGCGAAAAGCAAACGGGGAACGCTGCGCGTGATCGAAGGGGATATTTTGATGCCCGATTCCATCGCCAAGGCGGCGGAGGGGCAGGATGCCGTCATCAGCGCTTACGGTCCGCGCTTCGGGGATGAGGATGAGCTGCAGGAGGCGACGCGCTGCCTGATCGAAGGGACGAGACGCGGCGGCGCCCGCAGGCTGATCGCCGTTGGAGGCGCGGGAAGCCTTGAGGTTGCGCCGGGCGTCCGGCTGATGGATACGCCGGAGTTTCCGGAGGAGATCCGTCCGCTGGCCAGGGCCCACAACGAAGCGCTGGCGTTGTATCAAGCTTCTGACCTGGGCTGGACGGTAATTTGTCCGCCGGCGGTCATTGAACCCGGCATACGGACGGGGCAGTTCCGGATCGGCCTGGATCGTTTAATCACGGATGAACGGGACCAAAGCCGGATCACCGTCGAGGATTACGCGGTGGCGCTGCTGGACGAGGTCGAAGACCCGCAGTTCCAGGGCGCAAGGTTTACCGTTGCTTATTAAGAGAGGAACTAGTTAAAGCTTTAAGTGCGACGGAAATCGGAATGCGATTAAAGCTTTAAGCGCTGCATGGAAATTGGAATGCGATTAAAGTTTTAAGCGCGGTATGGAAATCGAATGCGATTGGAGTGCTGGGGAGCACTGGCATGCGGGATGGATGGCGGAAAGAAGACGAACCGGAAAAAACTGTGCATAAACGGGATGTTGCTAAAGAGTTACGCCAGAGTTACGCTGGCGATGGGCAGTGATTCGGGGAAGGCGGCCGATTCCGTTGATCGCGAATTTGGCGGCTGGATGTGAGGGGAGGAGCAGGGATGAGATTTGTGACAGCGGAGCAAATGCGGGAGATTGACCGGCATGCGATTGTACATATGGGAATTCCGTCGGCCGCGTTAATGGAAAACGCCGGACGTGCGATCGCCGAAGAGGTGCTGGCGTTTTGCCGGGAGCGCCGGCAACAAGCCGGGAAATGGTCAAGACAGTGGAGCGTGGATCAGGCCGCTGCTGAACGAATTTACGATGACGGATGGGACATTGGCGTGAACAAGCCTTTGCAGGCATTTGGACCGGACACCCGCGAGAGTGGGGCCAGACACGGAGACGGAGGTAACGCTCCTATTCATCAGCTTGCGCGGGCGGGCCAATCGGGTGTCCGCGTGGGCGGGTCCATACGGGGAGACGTACGACGGCATGGAAAAAGTGCGTTTGAGGGCATCGAGCCGCCTTTTGGGCCGGTTTGCCCTAACGCTGGAGGCTTTGGCGAACTGGGCGCGACGGACGGGTATCCGGAGCATTGGCTGATCCTGGTCGGCAAAGGGAACAACGGCGGCGACGGCCTGGTGTGCGCCCGGCATTTGGCCGATGCGGGCGTAAGGGTAGGCCTGGTGTACGCCGAAGCGCCGGAGAAGCTCGGCGGCGAAGCGGCTCTGCAGCAGCGCATTGCGGAAGCGCTGGGGCTTGCGGGCGCGGTGTACGCTCCCGGTGCCGTGGCGTCGGCCCGCTCACGAGGCGTGACCGGGATCGTTGACGCGCTGCTCGGCACCGGCGCCAAAGGCGCGCCGCGCGGCGCTTACGCCTCCCTGATCCGGGAGGCGAACGAAAGCGGGCTGCCGATCGTCGCAGCCGACATCCCCAGCGGGCTGGACGCCGATACGGGCGAAGCGCACGACCCGTGCATCCGGGCCCGGATTACGGTATGCCTCGCCTTTTTGAAGGCGGGGTTGACGCAGTATCCGGCGGCCAAGATGGCAGGGGATGTGATCGTCCGCTATATCGGCATCCCCCGGGAGCTGCCGCAGGGCGTGGAGGCAGCGGGATTTGTCCTCACCGAGGAGACGCTGCGCGGCGAGCTCGGGGTGGACCCCGGCCTGCGGCGCGAAGCCGACGGCCACAAGGGCACGTACGGGCACGTGCTGCTCGCTGCGGGCAGCCTGCCGCTGAGCGGCGCCGGCCTGCTCGCCGCCAAAGCCGCGCTCCGCGCCGGCTGCGGGCTGGCGACGTGGGCGCTGCCGGCGGCGCTGCTGCCGCATGTGCTCGGGGCCGTGCCCGAGCTGATGCTGGCGCCGGCCGCCAGCGGCGACGCCGGCGCCTGGAACGCAGCCGCAGCGGGCGAAGTGCTGCGGCTGCTGGCGGCGCGCGATGTGCTCGCGGTCGGCCCGGGGCTGGGCCGTTTCCCGGGCGAGGACGCCTTCCTGCGCGCCTTGTGGGAGGGCGCTCAGCGTCCCCTGGTGGTGGACGCGGACGCTCTCAACATTCTCGCCGCGGCCGGCGGCCTGGCGGCGTGGAAGCGCCGGGACGCGGCGACGGTTCTGACGCCGCATCCCGGCGAAATGGCCCGGCTCGCAGGGCTGGCGACGGCCGAAGTGCAGCGGGACCGCATCGGCCTGGCGCGCCGCTTCGCCCTTCAGCACGGCGTCACGCTCGTGCTGAAGGGAGCGCGCACCGTCGTGGCGGCCCCGGACGGCCGCGTCTTCGTGGGCGTCACCGGGCACCCCGGCATGGCCACTGGGGGATCGGGGGACGTGCTGACGGGCATCATCGCCGGGCTGCTGGCCCAGGGCCTGGACGCCGTTCAGGCGGCGGCGCTTGGCGTGCACCTGCACGGCCTCGCCGGCGAACGCGCCGCTGCCGCCCGGCCTGGATATCCCGCCTCTTTGCTGGCCGGAGACATCATCGAAGCGCTGTAAGCGGCCGAATCTATTGACTCTTTTGGCCTTCCGGAAGATCATTTGTCATTAGTCGAACGGCTCCCCAGGACCGCGAAAACTCGGGGAGCCTGTTGCGCTCTCGTAGAATCGTAGCCCCGGAAATAGCCATAGAAAGCCGCAGCATCGCTCAACCGGGATAGACTGAAGTAGAATAGCCGTAGCATCGCCTACCTGGGACATAGCAAAAGAAAGTTACGGTATCACCTACCTGGATATTGCAAAAGGAAAGTCACGTCATCGCCCTACCCAGAATAACGACAAAAAACGCCGTTATTTCTGACTTTTTACGGTATTGGCGCAAGATAAGGGACATATTGGTCGTTATTTATCCGATGCAGGCGTGGGGAGCCCATTTTTACCAGGAATGGAGAGAAATAAGTACATAAATTGCCGTTATGGGGGACCGGATAATTAAATTTTTGAAAATAACGGCATAAAATGCCGCTATTTTGGTCGAGCTGTCCCCTCGGCGCCCTCTTCTCGGCGTTCTCCCCCGGCACGCCCCTGGGCGTTCTCCCTCGGCGTTCTCCCCTGGCGCGCCCCTCGGCGCCCTCTTCTCGGCGTTCTCCCCCGGCGCCCCCCTTGCGCCCTCTCTCGGCGCCTCCCCTTGGCGTCCTTCTATCTAGGCCGTTACCATATCGCCGCCGTTGACGTGCACGGTTTCGCCGGTGACGTAGGAGGAGTCGCCGCTGGCCAGGTACACGTAGGCGGGAGCCAGCTCATACGGCTGCCCGGCGCGGCGGATCGGGGTATCCGTTCCGAACGTGGCAACTTCCTCGGCGGAGAAGCTGGAGACGATGAGCGGCGTCCAAATGGGGCCGGGGGCGACAGCGTTGACGCGGATGCCGAAATCGATCAGGGAAAGGGCCAGGGAACGGGTGAACGAAACGACAGCACCTTTGGTAGCGGAATAATCGATCAGTGTTTTGTGCCCTCTGTAAGCGACGATGGAAGCGGTATTGATGATCGAGCTGCCGCGCCGGAGATGGGGCAGGGCGGCTTGCACGAGGAAAAAGTACGGAAAAATGTTTGTTTGAAACGTATGGTACAACTGCTCTTCGGAGATGTCGGCGATGCTGAGCTGCGGGTACTGAACACCGTGGTTGTTCACCAGGACATCGAGCCGCCCGAAGTGGCGCATCGTTTCATGGATCACCCGCTCACAGTTGGCTTTGCGGCGCAAATCGATTTCGATGAGCTGGCAGCGCCGCCCCAGCGCTTCAATTCTCCTTTTCGTTTCCTCCGCGTCGGAGGTTTCCCATAAATAAGGGATGACGAGGTCTGCCCCTTCCTTGGCGAACGCCACCGCCACGGCGCGCCCGATGCCGCTGTCGCCGCCGGTCACGACGGCTACTTTCCCCCGCAATTTGCCGCTGCCGCGGTATTCGGGATTTTCGAAAATCGGCCGCGGACGCATTAAGCTTTCCAGACCGGGCTGTTTTGCCTGATGCTGCGGCGGAAAAGCGATCGGCTGCTCCTTGCAGACCGTTTTTTTGCCGATATACGGATACGCGGGATTCATGATTACTAACAAGCCCCTTCCTAAAAACGGTAATTTTGCTTCATCGTATGCAACCGCCCATGGGGATGTGCCCAGACGGCAGCAGCCCCGAAGCGCTTCATTGACTTTTTCTTAAAATATTGATAGCATTTTTTTAAACCTAGCAGGTTCATCGGAATTTGACAGAAGGCTTGGTGTGACGGACCGCCTGGTGCGGTAGGACACTTATTGCGACAGTACACATGGCGGCAGTAAACCTAGTGTGCAGTATACTTAGCGCGAGTACGCATAGCGCGAGTACACATAGTGCGGCGGCAGTACACATAGTCCACAGTATACTTAATCCGAGTACACTTAGTGCACAGTACCCCTAGCACGCAGTACCCCTAGCACGCAGTACCCCTAGCACGCAGTACCCCTAGCACGCAGTACGTTATTACGCAGTACACCTAGTGCACATTACACTTGATGCGGCAGGCCGTTTGGCCTGACGGCGGTCCGTATACCGATTTTGAAAATAAACCATCTGTTGCATAAAGGAGAGAATCCATATGGCAAAAGTTACGATCATTAACGGCAGTCCCACGCCGGGCTCCCGGCTGACGGCTGTCCTTTCCCTGACGGAGGAGCTGCTGGGTAAGGAAGGGTTCGAGGTCCGGCATTTGAATGTCGGCGAGCTGCCGCCGGAAGATTTGATTCATACCAAATTCGAAAGCGGGGCGATCGTCAAGGCGAATGCGATGGTGGCCGAGGCGGACGCGGTGGTTGTGGCCAGCCCGGTATACCAGGCCTCTTATACGGGCGTGCTCAAAACTTTTCTCGATCTGATCCCGCAAAAGGGGCTGGCCGGCAAGGTTGTACTGCCGCTGTTCATCGGAGGCAGCCTGGCTCACCTGCTGACGATCGATTACGCTTTAAAGCCGGTATTGTCCGTGCTGGGCGCCCGCTACATCCTGGGCGGGGTGTATACGGTCGACTCGCAAGTGGTCCGCAAGGAAGAGGGCGGATACGAAATCGCCGAGGAGTTAAAGCTAAGACTGGAGGAGAACGTGAAGGAACTGGTGCGGGAAACGAAGCTGCGCCAGCAGTCGTCTTAGCCTTCCGGTTCACGGGCCGAAGCCGCGTACCCGGCTTTCTTTGGTTGACATCCTCCCCGAATGATTGTTAAAGTTGAAGCATAATCAAAAATGACACGGGGATGTTACCACTCGGGCATAACCTGAACGCTCCAGTACGCACCGATCGTGCGGCCGGGGTTGTTCGGGTTTTTTTGTTACGACAGGTCCGTCCCTGCAATGCCAGCAAGAAGAAAGGAGCATGAACATGACCGGTTTTAGATTCCCGGACAACTTTTTATGGGGCGGGGCAATTGCCGCAAACCAGGCTGAAGGCGCTTATCTGGAGGGCGGCAAGGGCCTTACCCTGGTGGATTTGCTGCCGACGGGGGAGCAGAGAAGAAGCATCATGAAAGGCAGCGTTCCGTCGTTTAAGCCGCTGGACGGCGAATTTTATCCGTCCCACGAAGCGATCGATTTTTACCATCGTTACAAGGAAGACATTGCTCTCTTCGCGGAGATGGGCTTTAAGGCGCTGCGCGTCTCGATTGCCTGGGCGCGTATTTTCCCTACCGGGGAAGACGCCGTGCCGAACGAGGCCGGCTTGAAATTTTACGACGACCTGTTCGACGAACTGCTGAGAAACGGCATTCAGCCCGTTGTCACCCTGGCCCATTTTGATGTGCCGGTGGCTTTGATCGAGAAATACGGCAGCTGGAGAAACCGCAAAATGGTCGAGCTGTTCGAAAGATATTCCAAGACGGTGCTGGAACGCTATAAGGACAAAGTGAAATATTGGATGACCTTTAACGAGATCAATATGCTGCTGCACCTGCCGTTTTTGGGCGCGGGCCTCGTATTTGAGGAAGGCGACAACGTCAAGCAAATTCAATATCAGGCGGCGCACCATCAGCTCGTTGCCAGCGCGCTGGCGGTCAAAGCCTGCCATGAGCTGATTCCGGACGCTAAAATCGGCTGCATGCTCGCGGCCGGCAGCTTTTATCCGTATACGTGCAACCCGGAGGACGTGTACCAGGGCATGGAAAAAGACCGCGAATCCTATTTCTTCATCGATGTGCAATCGCGCGGTGAATACCCGGGGTACGCCAAACGCTTTTTCCGCGATCACGGCCTGACTATCGAGATGGAGCCGGGCGACGCGGAGCTTCTGAAAAAACATACCGTCGACTATATCGGCTTCAGCTACTATTCGAGCCGCACGACGAGCACGGATCCCGAAGTGAACAAAAAAATGACCAGCGGCAATGTATTCGGTTCCGTCGCCAACCCTTATCTGGACAAATCCGAGTGGGGATGGACCATCGATCCGCTCGGCCTGCGCATTACGGCCAACCAGCTCCACGACCGTTACCAGAAGCCGCTGTTTGTAGTGGAGAACGGGCTCGGCGCGCACGACGAGGTCACTCCGGAAGGAGAAGTGAACGACGACTACCGGATCGACTATCTGAAGCGCCACCTGGCCGAGCTGGGCGAAGCGATCCAGGACGGATGCGAGATCCTCGGCTATACGAGCTGGGGGCCGATCGACATCGTCAGCGCCTCCTCCGGGGAAATGAGAAAACGCTACGGCTACATCTACGTGGACCGGGACAATGAGGGCAAAGGCACGCTGAAACGGATCAAAAAGAAAAGCTTCGGCTGGTACAAAAACGTCATCCAATCGAACGGCGAAAATCTCGGCGAGTAACGCGCCGGTTTGATGAAAATGGAAAATCGGAGGTCCCGGGTGCCCGGGGCTTCCCTTTTTACGCTGAAAGCGTTGACAATTCAAGGTTCGCCAGCTACACTTGAGTTGAATCCAAGCCGAATAAAGATCTTTTAGGATTGTTACTGCGCCGCAGGCAAAACCTAAGCCGCCAAAGGTCAAGATCGAAGCGATCTTGATTCGTTTTGACGTGCCGGGGTTTTTTCTGTTTTTACCGGAGAAAATGATATAACGAAGAGGGCATGAGCCGGCTGTCGGCCGGCTATAAAGGACGGGGGGTCATATGAAAATAGCCAAGGTCATTAACAACAATGTCATCAGCGTGCTTCAGGAGGACGGGGCGGAGCTGGTGGTCATGGGCAGGGGGATCGCCTTTAAAAAGAAGCCCGGCGATAAGGTCGACGAGAGCCGGATCGAGAAGGTGTTTGCGCTCAAAAACAAGCAGACCTCCGATAATTTCAAAATGCTGCTGCGCGAGGTGCCCATCGAACTGATCGTCATCGTCGAGGAAATTATCGATTATGCCAAGAAGAACCTCCCCAAGAAGCTGAACGAAAATATCTACGTGTCCTTGACCGACCACATCAACTTTGCGGTGGAACGGCATCAGCAGGGGCTAG
This sequence comes from Paenibacillus macerans, assembly GCF_900454495.1. NCBI lineage: Bacteria > Bacillati > Bacillota > Bacilli > Caryophanales > Paenibacillaceae > Paenibacillus > Paenibacillus macerans. The sequence goes on along the minus strand of NZ_UGSI01000001.1, from coordinate 4,373,425 downwards.
AGATCAAAAACGCCCTGCTGTGGGAGATCAAGCAGCTGTACAAGGAAGAATTCAGCATCGGCCTGAAGACGCTGGAGCGGATCAAGCTTAAACTGGGCATCGACCTTCCGGAGGACGAAGCGGCCTTTATCGCCATTCATATCGTCAATGCGGAGATGAACGAAGAAGTCGGCACCACGATGGACATCACCAAGTTCATCCAGCAGATTATCAATATCGTCAAATATCATTTCGGGACGGAATTTGAAGAGGATTCGCTGAGCTATTTGCGTTTTATTACGCATCTGAAGTTTTTTGCCCAGCGGGTGCTCAAGGGAACGCACTATAGGGAAGACTATGACAATCTTTTCGATTTGATCAAGGAGAAGCATAGGGAAGCCGCGTTCTGCGCCGAGAAAATCAAAAAGTTCGTGGAAAAAGAGTACAGCCACAAATTAACCAACGAGGAAATGCTTTATTTGACGGTGCATATCGAACGGGTCGTAAACCGTTAATAAAGCGTTGACAAAGAGAAGAAAGCGGTATATTATAGAGTCATCAAAACCATATATCAGCATCTTAATGGGATTGTTACTGGTGATGCAGGCAAAACCTAAGTCGTGAAAAATAGCGAGACATTGCGGTCTACTATTTTTCAAGGCTTAGGTTTTTTATTTGCCAAAAATCACCAAATTATTGCTTTTATTCAAAATAGTGGGGGTGCACAGCATGAATTACGAGAATGTAGCTAAAGAAATTGTTCAGGGCGTAGGCGGCGAAAAAAATGTCGTTTCGCTCGTCCACTGTGCGACGAGACTGCGTTTTACCCTGAAGGACACATCGAAGGCGGACAAAGCCAAGCTGGAGAAGACCGACGGGATCATCACGGTCAAGGAAAGCGGAGGGCAGTTCCAGGTGGTCATCGGAAACCGGGTGCCCGAGGTTTACAACGCTATCGGCCGGGTTTCCAAGATTTTGAGCGACGCCAAGCCCGAGGAGACAACGAAGGGCGGCAAAAAAGGCTTTGGAGCCGTGATCGACGTCATTTCCAGCATCTTCGCTCCGCTGCTTGGGGTCATGGCGGGAGCCGGTATCCTCAAAGGGCTGCTGCTGATCGCCAGCAATTTCGGCTGGCTGCAAACGACGGATACGACCTACATCATCCTGTACGCGGCGGCGGACAGCCTGTTCTATTTCCTGCCGGCGCTGCTCGCGGTTACAACGGCCAGAAAGTTCGGCGGCAATATGTTTACGGCGCTGACGATTGCCGGAGCGCTGCTCTATCCCCAGATCATCCAGTTGAAAACGGAAGGAACGGAGACGCACTTCTTCGGCATCCCGGTGATCATGATGAGCTATTCGTCGACCGTCATTCCGATTATTTTGTCGGTTATCGTGATGAGCAAGCTGGAGAAGTTCTGCAACCGCGTGATTCATGAAAGCGTCAAAAACTTCGTGACGCCGCTGATTTCACTCGTCGTTATGGTTCCGCTGACCTTGATCGTGTTCGGGCCGTTTGGCGTGTATGTCGGCAACGCCATCGCCGACGGACTGTTGGCCGCCTTCTCGTTCAGCCCGCTGATCGCCGGCGCCATTCTGGGCGCGTCCTGGCAACTGCTCGTTATTTTCGGCGTTCACTGGGGCTTGGTCCCGGTATTCATTAACAACATCGCGGTTTATGGCAAAGATGGCATCAAGCCGGCGGCTACCGCTTCGGTCTTCGCTCAGACGGGCGCGGCGCTCGGCGTTATGCTGAGAACGAAAAACAAAAAGCTGAAGGCGCTGGCCGGTTCCGCTACGCTGTCCGCGCTGTTCGGCATTACCGAACCGGCGGTGTACGGGGTAACCCTGCCGCTGAAGCGTCCGTTTATCGCGGGGCTGATTGGCGGCGCCGTCGGGGGAGCGATCATTGGCCAGGCGGGTACGCAAGCTTTCGCTTCCGGGGCTCCCGGCCTGCTGACGCTGCCGATTTTCTACGGACCGGGCGGCCAAGGCTTCCCGGGGTTGATCATCGGGATTACGACTTCGTTCCTGCTGTCCGCAGTATTGGCTTATGTGCTGGGCTTCAAAGACCCGGTTGAAGAAGAAGACAAAGGCAAAGCCGGCGCTTCGGCCGAACCGGCCCGGGATCAGGAACAAGGCCCAGCTTCCGATAAACCCAGCGACATGGCGCTCAGCCCGTTAGGCGGTACGGTGGTTCCTTTGTCGGAGGTGCCCGATCCGGCCTTCGCCGCGGAGGCGATGGGCAAGGGCGTGGCCATCGAGCCAGCCGCGGGCCGGGTCGTCGCTCCGTTCGACGGAACCGTCACCGTGGCGTTCAAGAAGAAGCACGCCTTGGCGGTCGTCTCGGATAACGGAGCGGAAATTCTGGTCCATGTCGGGATCGATACGGTCAAGCTGGATGGTCAATACTTCACTTCGTATATCAAAGAAGGCGATCGTGTAGCGGCCGGCCAACTGCTGCTGGAATTCGACCTGGACAAGATCCGCGAGGCCGGCTACCATACGGTTACCCCGGTAATCGTCACCAATACGTTCGATTATTCCGAGGTGCTCCCGCTTCGGCAGGGAGAGATTAGCGAAGGGGACGAACTGCTACGGATCGTCGGCAACGACGCTGAAGCGTAAAGGGAGCCCGGCAAGGTTTTTCCGGGAAAAAGCTAAGGGATAGCCTTGGTAAATCCGGGAAAAAGCCGAGGGATATCGCCCAGGTAAATCCGGAATAGGTCGAGGAGGATCGCCCCAGTGAATTCGGGAATAGGCTGTGGGAAAGGCCCCGGTAAAATTTCCGAGAACAGGCCGGGCGCTTGCTCCGGCAACAAGAAGTAAGGCTCTCCTCGCTGTTGCGTTGGCCTTGCCCGCTGGTCTTGTCCGTTTGTCTTGCCCGCTGGCGTTTCACTCGGATGCCTTGCCTTGCGGGCAGACCGTTGCATGTCGCCCGTCATGTCCCGTCCAACTGCAGGTGTGCCGATTCAAAATTGTATAGTACAATGGGATTAGGCAATAGGCAGACACTTAAGGAGGATCGCTACATCATGCAGAAGTTGGTTTTTTTTGTGGGCGTCGCCGGAACGGGGAAAACGACGGTGGCCCGCAAGCTGGCGTTTCGCATGCCGGCGGCTTTTTTGGACCGCGATACGGTCGGCGGACGTTTCGTCGAAAAGATACTGGAGATGAACGGGCTGGACGTTAACGACCGGGACTCCGATTTTTACAAACATCATCTTCGCGATTTGGAGTATGACACGACCAAGGACATTTGCATCGAAAATTTGGCTGCGGGCCAAAATGTGTTTATGATCTCCCCGTTTACGGCGGAGCTTAAAAACAAAGCTTGGATTGAAGAGGTGCTTCAGGCGGCGGGGTTAAGCAAACGCGAGGTGGACGTCAAGGTCGTTGTCGTCACTTTAAAGGATATGGAGACGCAAAAAGAAAGGATCATCGAGCGGCAAACCGAGCGCGATACGTGGAAGCTGGAGCACTGGGACGACTTCAAACACCGCGTCCAATTCTTGCCGGAAATCAACTGGGATATCCCGTCCTCATCGATTTATGTCTTTGACAACAGCGGCGACCTGACGGAAGAGAAGCTCGAAACCGTATTCCAATTCGTGCAGGGCGTCGGCGTCGAGGTTTAGAGTCCGTAAAACCCTAGGGAACTCATATAACATACTAATAGCAGCAACGCCTGTCCGGCGGCCTTTGGCCGTTTTTGGGACAGGCGTTTTTAGTTGTGGATTACACTTGAACCGGTAATGGGGCGATTACAATAGCCGTCGGATCTGTTTTATAATGGAACGGCATAGTGTTGCAGGCATGCTGATTAAATGTGAAAAATGGATGAGTCTGACGCATTCGGACGGAGGGGGAGAATGGTTTGGATATGAACGCTTATTTGCGAAAAATCGCCTTGCGGCGGGAGGAAGTGCCCTCGTTTGAGCGGTATCCGTTTCACCTTCCCGCGGTGGCTTCGCTGGATCAGATGGAGTTCCATCCCAAGGTCACATACATTGTCGGTGAAAACGGGATGGGAAAATCGACGCTGCTGGAAGCGGTGGCGGTCGCGCTCGGCTTCAATCCGGAGGGCGGAACGCTGAACTTCAACTTCGCGACGGCGGAGACGCACTCCGAGCTCCACCGCTACATCCGCACGGTGCGCGGGGCGTTCCGGCCGCGGGACGGGTTCTTTTTTCGCGCGGAGAGCTATTACAACCTGGCCACGGAAATCGACAAACTCGACCGTGAACCGGGCGGGGGCTCTGTGATCGCGTCTTACGGCGGGAGGTCGCTACATATGATGTCGCATGGGGAGTCTTTTTTCGCGGCGTTTATGAACCGTTTCGGGGGCCGGGGCCTTTACATCATGGACGAGCCGGAAGCGGCGCTGTCGCCGTACCGGCAAATGGCGATGCTGTCGCGCATCCACGATTTGGTCCGTGCGCATTCCCAGTTTATCATTTCCACCCACTCGCCGGTTCTAATGGCTTATCCCGACAGCGCGATCTACCAGTTGACGGCGGACGGCATCCGCACGGTCAAGCTTGAAGACACCGATCATTACATCATTATGAAGGAATTTTTAAACAACCGGGAAGGGATGCTGCGGGAGCTGCTTAAGGATTAGGGGGCCGGATCTTAAGGCCAAGGGCTAAGCGTCGTCTCGGGGGTGACCGCTTAAAGGTCTAAGTAACTCAACTTTCGCAGCAAAAAATCGGCAGGCAAGCCTGGATGTAACCGGATAAAGCAGAGCAATCCATTGCCGGAGTTGACGCTGAATCAGAGGTGGATGTAGAGGCGTCACGACCCGGCGCGATCAGCGTATCTACCTTCTGCACGTAGACGTTTCGAGCTGTGTCACAAATCGACGCCAGGTGAGGGGGACTGTCTAAAGAGGTTGTATCGTGGTGTCCCTGCCTGCTGCCTGCCTTTGCACGATTATCCCCTTCGTTAAGGAGCAGGGAGTGGGGTTAGAGCAAGTCAAGGGTTCCAAAAAAAGAGAAGAAAAAACACAAAAAAAGCTGCGGAAAAAATGAGGCGGTTCAGGTGAGATTTTCGGCTTGATTAGAGAACGTATGTTTGGTATAATGAAATAAACGGAACTTATGTTCGTATATTCTTGATTCGGGGGCGAGTAAACATGGAGATCAATGCGGGAACGGAACTTCAGCCATTCAGCAGCCGTTTTAACAGCGAGCAGGACTGCATGGAAGCGCTAATCGTGATGAAGTGGCCAAACGGCTTTGTCTGTCCGCGCTGCGCTCACACCCGGTGCAGCCGTCTGACCTCCCGGCATATCCCCTTGTTCGAGTGCGGAAAGTGCAAGCATCAAACATCGCCTTTGGTCGGCACGATTTTTGAAGGAACGCATCTGCCCTTGCTCAAGTGGTTCGAGGCCCTGGATTTATTCCTGCTGGAGGGCGGCATCTCGGCGATGCGGCTGCGCCAGGTGATCCGGGTCGCCTACAAGACCGCCTGGTCGATGCTGCACAAAATACGCCATGCCGTGGGGGAGTTCGATGCCCGGGAGCTGCTCTCCGGAGACGTGAAGGTGAACAGTGATCAGTATGGGCGTAATCCGTCCCGGTGTCAGCTTTCGCATCCGTACGCCTCGGCGGTCGTAGCCGGCTGCACGGTCACGGAGTCGGGCGAGCCGGAGCAGGTCAAAATCCGCCTGGTGCCGCATAAGCGGGGAGACGGGAAAATGGCAAACCGTCACGATCTAACCGCTTTTATTAGCGGGCATGTGGATGTCCGTACATCGGCGGTACAATTGTTTCCTCAGGCCTTTCGGCTGTATGCTCCCTTGCGGAAAGTGGTGAGGGAGGCGTGGAAATCGCTGAAGAGTACGTATGGAGCCTTGGGACTGAAGCATCTGCAGGCGTACCTGAACGAGTACACCGTACGCCGCCGGCTGCGCCTGCAAGGAGGACGGCCCGGAGCGGAAGAAACGATGCGGCAGCAGTTGCTGCAGATGTGTGTGGCGATTCCGGCGATCCCTTACCGCCGGCTGATCGCGCGCCAACCGAACCAGCCCCTTGCGGTTGCGGCCTGATCGAGACGCTGGAACGGTAGGGGTTACTTGATGCGGATCAACTTAATGGGTCCTTAATCTCCTGTCTTGACCTCTTGTCCGGTCTGTTTCACCCTCTAAACCTGATTTTCTTTCCTAAGCCCATCTAAATTATCTCAACCTATCTGCTTCTCCACAAATATTTTTTCTCCTGAGCTTGTCTTTCTCTCTGCTACCTGATCAAGCGGGATAATCGTGCAAAGCGCCCGGACAGCGAGCGTTGATCTAACACCCACCCCATTTCCCTATCCTCAAGCTTTCGGGCGCCCTTCCGTGGTTCTTGCCTCGATCGGTTTTCGACTTTGCAAGAATGAATTTGCTGACCGTATCTCTGTATAGTGCAGGCTGTTCCTTATGCGGCGTATGCCCGCAGCCCTTCATCATAATGATCTCGCCTTGCGCGGCTTCCTTATACGCCCGAATATGACGCTCGCATGTGACGGGATCGTGCTCCCCCAGAATAAGGAGGGATGGAACCGACAACCGGGACAGAAGCGGAACTGCAGATTCAAATATTTTCCCTTCTTCCCTTAGCCGGCTGAGGTGAATATCCGTTCTTTCTCCGAATTCGTCCCATTCTTCTTCTGTGTACAAAGAATCATCCGTCAGCGTCTCATATGGGGAGTAAATGAGCTCTTTCTTTTCGCCCAGTTCTTCTCCAAACTGAATGTACCGGTCAAAAAGCTCCCTCGCGGAAAGGTTACTCGCCGTCAATCGCAAACATTGTTCGGAACGCTCCGCATCGCCCAGAGTTTTGAAAATAGAAGCTGCTTTCGTCAACAGGCTTAGCGCAGTCCATTTAAAATCGAACGTGGGACATTCAAAAATAACGTTCGCAACAGAGTCCGGATGGTCCGCTGCATAGATCAAAGCCAAATAACCGCCGAACGAGTGGCCGATCACCGACCATTGCTTGATGCCGAGTTGCCGCCTGAGATTTTCGCAATCGTCAATGAGATCCTTAAGGCCAAAAGGCTCGTCTTCCAAAATCTTGTCGGAACGGCAGACTCCCCGTTGATCGATGGCAATGACAAAAAGTTCTGCCACAAGCTTCTCCGCTTGGTGATACACAAATTCGTAACTGCTCTCGCCGGGCCCGCCGTGCAAAAAAAGTACTGCGGGCGAGCCTGTTTTGCCGAAAATCTCGACATGCAATTTTTTTCCGCGGACAACGCATGGTTGAATCATTTTTTAGCGCCCCTTCTGTTCCAGCTTTCCCTCCAGCGCCTCGCCCGCCAGCAATGCCATAACCGCATCGTCCATCGGCGGATTGTGCAGGCCGGCGCGGACGTCGCGGTAGTAGCGCTCGAGCGGATGGCTTTTCGACAAGCTCGTTCCGCCGACGATACGCATCGCCAGATCAACGATCCGGATCGCGCCGTTGGTGGCGGCCAGTTTGGCGAGCCCGAGGTCGGATCGCAGCTTTGGCCTTAGCTCAGGATGGCGGTCCCAACGGTTCGCCGCGGCGTACAGCATCTGCCGGGCCGTCCGCTGCTCCAGTTCCATCTGGCCGATGAGCTGGCGAATGTTCGGCAGTTCGGCGATCGGGCCTTTGATGCTGTTCGGGCGGCAGGAGGCGGCAAAGCGCAGGGCGAATTCACGCGCGGCCAGAGCGATGCCCATATAGCAGGCCGGAATGTGCAGCAGCCATCCGCCGCCGTCGTCGATTGCAGCGCCGCTGGGTTTCAGCAAATGGTTTTCCGGTACAAAAACATGGTCGAGGATGACGTCATGGCTGCCCGTAGCCCGCATGCCGAGGGTGTCCCAGGTTTCCTCAATCGTTACGTCCTGCATCATGACGAGGAACTCTTCGGTTTTACCGGTCGTTTCACAATAAGCGGTGACGATGCAGCGGTCGAGCGCGGGTGACAGTGTGCTGAAATTTTTCCGGCCGCTCAGCACCCAGCCGCCCTCCGCCGCTATAGCCGTCGTCGAGGGCCGGCCGCCGCGGCTCGGGCTTCCGGTCGCCGGCTCGCTGGCGAACGCGTTGATCATGACGCCTTTTTTCACAATGTCCCGGCATAGCTCCGCCCATAGCGGTTCAGGCCAACTGCGGCTTTCCCGCAAGTTCAGCACCTTGCCGGCATGCCAGCCGACAGCCAGCGCCGTGGAGCCGTCCCCCATCGCCAGCCGTTCCTGCAGTTGTACCATTTCATATAAAGAAATGCCGTCGCCGCCAAACGCCTCAGGTACGGTCAGCTTCATATAGCCAAAATCGCGCAAATCGTCGATGTTCTCGTGCGGAAATGTACCCAGCCGGTCATGCTCCGCAGCCCGGTCCGCAAACCGCGCCGCGAGCGCCTCCAGCCTGAGCAAGCGCCCACGCTCCCGATCGCTGCGAATATACGGATCATATTGAATATCCATTCGCGTGTCGCCCCTTTTTTCGGAGTTATATGCCCTTGCCGCCGATAGGGCGGATTTGGATGGATTCCACGCCGGCGATCAGCGGCATGGCCCGCTGGATGGACGCTTTCGCCGCTTCTTGTTGGAGTGAGGCGTCATGCGCCTCCTTATTGCTCCAGACTTCCGTCACCCACACGGTATCCGGTTCCGTATCGGAGATGTTGACGATATATAATTCGCATTCCTGGACCGGCTCGGCCCCGGCGGCGGCTTCCAACAAGATGTCGGCCAGTTTGTCGCGCTCCCCGGGTTTGGCGGTAAACCTGGCGTACATTCCGTATTTGCTCATAGCAAATCCCTCCGTTATCGTTGTGGCTGTAATCCGGACAGCTTAAATTATCGCTTAAAATTTAATGATTAGCAATGTTTGGCAAAGCAGAACCGATGGGTCTGGCGGACCATTTTGCGCGGTTGGCGGCTTTGGGCAAATTCAGCTCCGAAACCATGGTATAATGACGACAATATAGCACGGACTTTTCCATTTTATCGCGACAGGAGTGGATTACGATGCCCAAAGTGGTGCTGGCCGGAGGCACGGGGTTTGTCGGAAGCGCTTTCGAGCGCCGGTTTAGGGAAATGGGGTATGAGATCGGCATGATTTCCAGGCAGGCTTCCCACATTTCCTGGGATGACCGGACGGGAATGACGCAGGCGCTGGAAGGGGCCGATTTGCTGGTCAATCTTGCTGGCAGATCGGTAAACTGCCGTTATACTCTGGAAAACCGCCGGCTGATCCTGGAGTCGAGAACGGAGACCACGCGCTTGCTCGGGGAGTGCGTTTTGGCGTGCCGCCGTCCTCCGGCGCTGTGGATCAATTCAAGTACGGCAACGATCTACCGGCATGCGGAAGATCGTCCCATGACCGAGGAAGGCGGCGAAATCGGCGCGGGATTTTCGGTTGATGTGGCCAAGGCGTGGGAGCAGGCTTTCTTCGCTTTTGACCTTCCGGCCACGCGGCAGATTGCGCTCCGCATTGCCATCGTGCTGGATGACGGCGGGGTGATGGGGCCGATGCGCAATCTGGTCCGCTTCGGGCTCGGCGGGCCGCAAGGTTCCGGGCGGCAGCAGTTCAGCTGGATTCATATGGAAGACTTGTTCCGGATCGTGATGTTTCTGCAGCAGCATCCCAAGCTGGATGGTGTCTTTAACGCTTCAGCGCCGCATCCGGTCACCAATCGGGAGTTGATGGCCGGCTTGCGCCGGGCGATGGGCATCCCCATCGGGCTGCCGGCGCCGCGCTGGATGCTGGAGCTCGGGGCGCGGCTTATCCGCACGGAGACCGAACTGGTGCTGAAGAGCCGCTGGGTCCTGCCGGAACGGCTGCTGCAGGCAGGATACACGTTTAAGTACGATACGCTGGACGCGGCATTGAAGGAGATCTTGTCGCGTTAGCGGACAGCTGCGGCCGGCAGAGCTGGCTGAGCTGGCTGCACCGGCTGCACTGGCTGCACCGGCAGAGCTGGCTGTTGCTGGCCCCGGCGGTTTCACGGATGGGCTTTTTTCGCTTTGCGGATTTTGTAATATCTATTGGATTTTTCCAACGAGAGGGTGGAGAACGAGGGGGAGGATCATCCGGGAATCGAGAGTGAATCCAATAAAGTTATGGACAACAAGAAGTGGGGATGGGGAAATTGCAGCTTAGAAAAGTAAAAATACTCGGCACGGGAAAATACATGCCTTCGCGGCGCGTCACGGATGAGGAGCTGGACCGTCTGCTTGGCGTTCCGGCCGGATGGACCGGCAAAATCACGGGGGTTGGCGAGCGCCGCTATGCGGCCGAAGGGGAGACGTCATCCTATATGGGAGCGAGGGCGGCGGAAATGGCGCTGGAAAGCGCCGGGCTTAACTTCGCCGACATCGACTGCCTGGTGTGCACGAGCGGCACGAAGGAGCAGCCGCTGCCCAGCACGGCCGTTTTCATCCAGCAAGCCATGGGCGAGGAGGACTCGGGGGTACCGGCCTTTGATATGGACGCCACCTGTCTAAGCTTCCTGAACGGGCTTGACGTTATGTCGTACCTGGTCGATTCGGGCCGGTACCGGCGGGTGCTGCTGGTGGCGACGGAGATTGCTTCGGCCGGGCTGAATTGGGCCGATAAGGAAAGTGCGGCGCTGTTCGGCGACGGGGCGGCCGCCGTGGTGATCGGCCAGGCCGAACCCGGGGAGGCCTCGCGGATCGTATACGCCTCCATGAAAACATACAGCCGCGGCGCCCGGTACTCGGAGATCGCTGGCGGCGGGACGCGCCGCCATGCGTCGCAATATTCGGCGGATCGCCCCGAGCCGTTCCTGTTCAGCATGAACGGGCAGGCGATTTTTCGCATGGCCTCCAAGCTGCTTCCGGAATTTCTGGACGGTTTGCTGGCTCCGTCGGGGACACGCTTGGAGGATATCCGGCTCGTAATTCCGCATCAGGGCAGCGCGATGGCGATGCGCCTGCTGCGCAAGAAGCTAGGCATTGCGGAGGACCGCTTCTTCGATAATACTCGGAACCATGGGAACACGATCGCCGCTTCCATTCCGATGGGGCTGCATGAAGCGATCGCGCAGCGGCGCATCCGTCGCGGCGACCGGGTGCTGATGCTGGGGACGGCGGCAGGCCTGTCACTGGGAGGGCTGCTGCTTGACTACTAGGCCGCTGCGGATTTTGCTTACGGGAGGCCGGGCCCCGATTGCGCTGGAGCTTGCTCGCCTGCTGCATCGCGCCGGGCACCGGGTATTCGCGGCCGAGAGCGCGCGTCATCACCTGTGCCGGCGATCCGCGGCGGTGGAGCGGAGCTTTCACGTTCCTCCTCCGCGGCAGCAGCCGCAGGATTACCTGGCCGTGCTGGAGACGGTGATCGGGCAGTGGGACATCGACCTGTTGATTCCGCTGTGCGAAGAGACTTTCGTTATCGCCGGCGGGGCAGAGCGGCTGAAGATCCGCTGCCGTGTGCTGGTATCGCCGCTGGAGCTGCTGCACGAATGGCACCATAAATACCGCTTTATTCAGCGCGCCGCTTCCCTGAGGTTGCCCGTCCCGCGTACGACGCTGTTGAACAGCCGCGAGGCATGGCAGGCGACGATGAGCCTTGCTGCTGCGGAAGGCAGGAGCGTGGTGCTGAAGCCGGCCTATTCGCGCTTCGCCTCCCGCGTGATCCTGCCGGCGGCTGCGGGAGCGGGGCCGTGGAAGAGCCCAGCGGCGGCGGAGCCGCCTGGGGAGCGCCCTCGCGGTCTTCGCGAATGTGACGGGTCAGACGGCCGTGGCGGGCCAGGCGGTCCTGGCGGGACAACGCCGCTAGAGAGCGGCAGGGCTATACCATCACGGAGCGGCGGGAGTATACCGCTAAGGAGCGGCAGGGCAATGCCCCCAAGGGGCGACCTGGCTATGCCGCATAGGAGCATACAGCCGCCGCCTCCGGGAGGAAGCGAGCTGTCGGAGGCGGCGCCCTGGGTGGCGCAGGATTATATTGCCGGCCGGGCGGTGTGCACCTACAGCGTTGTGCACGACGGACGCATCGTGGCCCATGCCGCCTACGGCAGTCGTTACCGGACCGGGAAAACGGGGGCGAGCGTCCATTTTGAATATATGGAGCATGAAGGGGCCCAGGAATGGGTTCGCCGCTTTTTGAACGGAACAGGATTCAGCGGGCAGATCGGTTTCGACTTGATCGAGCAAAACGGCGGCAAACTTTACGGGATCGAATGCAATCCCCGGGCGACCAGCGGCATTCATCTGTTCGAGCCTGGCATCGGCCTGGAACGGGCGCTGCTCAGCCCCGGGGAGCTGGCGGCCGAAGGCGCCGTCATCCGGCCGCGCCCGGGGAGCAAGGCGATGCTGGCTCTGCCGATGCTTGGCTGCGGATGGCGGGAGCTGCTGCGCGGAGACCCTCGCTCCTGGCTGGCGGCGGCCCGGGGGAGCCGGGACGCCGTCTTCCGGACGGATGACTTTAGGCCATGGCTGGAGCAGGCGCTGGTCGTATACGATGCCTTCCGCAGTGCCCGCAGACTGGGGATTACGCTGACAGAAGCGTTAACTTACGACATAGAATGGAACGGTGAACCGTTATGAAAGCATTGGTAACTGGGGCGACGGGGTTTTTGGGAGGACATCTGGCCAGGCGGCTGCTCCGGGAGGGCTGGGACGTAACCGGCATCGGACGCAATCCCGAACAGGGCCGGCGGCTCGAGGCTGAAGGCATCAGGTTCCGCAATCAGGATTTGCGTGACGAGAGCGGCACTGCCGCCGCTTGCACTGGGCAGGATGCGGTCTTTCACTGCGCGGCGTTATCCTCGCCATGGGGCAAATACCGCGACTTCTACGGCTGCAATGTGGAGGTAGCCCGGATACTCGCCGAGGCCAGCCTGCGAGAGGGAGTGCGCCGCTTCATTCATGTATCGACTCCAAGCGTATATTTCGATTACGCCCCCCGCCTGGACATCCGCGAGTCCGAGCCGCTGCCGGTGAAAGGAGCGAATCATTATGCCGTCACAAAACGCCTGGCGGAGCAGGTTGTGGAGCGGTATCACGCCATGGGGCTGCCGTCGGTCATTATCCGGCCGAGAGCGGTATTCGGCCCCAATGACCAGGCGCTGTTCCCGCGCATCGTCGCCGCGAGCGGCAAATCCGGCGTACCGCTGATCGGCGGGGGGAAGGCGCTGATCGACGCGACCTACGTGGACAACGCCGTGGACGCGCTGCTGAACGCCTGGAACGCCCCCGAAGATGCGGCGGGCCGGGCCTATAACATTACGAACGGCGAGCCGCGGGAATTCGCCGCGCTGGTGGAGACACTGTTCCGCATGCTGGACCTGCCGCTGAAAACCCGCGTCATTTCCTACCGGAAAGCCTACGGAGCGGCTGCGGTGCTGGAAGGGCTGCACCGGCTGATCCCGGCGCTGGGCGAGCCGCTGCTAACGCGTTATACCGCCGGGACGCTCGCCCTCAGCCAGACGCTTGATATTACGGCTGCGCGCGCGCTGCTCGGTTATGCTCCGCGCGTCAGCCTGGACGAAGGGCTGCGGCGTTTTGCGGAATGGTGGAGGGGACGGTCATGTTGAAGAGCATCCAAACGACCGCTCCGGCTAAGGCGGCCGGGGTCCTGACAAGCCTCCCGCCTGGGGCGCCTAAGGCTCAAACAAGCCCTCCGCCTGAGGCGTCCAAGGCTAAAGCAAGCCTTCCGCTTGAGGCGTCCAAGGCCCAAGCAAGCTCTCCGCCTGAGGCGTCCAAGGCTAAAGCAAGCCTTCCGCCAGAAGCGTCAAAGGCTCAGTCAAGCTTCCCCGCAAAGGTCAGGGTGCAATTGTATTTGGGTGCGGCCGGGTACTGCGTTCATCCGGAATTTTTGACCCTGCGCGGCGGACGGCTGCGCCCGGTCCGGTTCCCGGCGGGATTTGCCTGCATCGTCCATCCGCGGCACGGGCCGGTGATGGTGGATACGGGGTACAGCTTCCGCTTTTTTGAGGAGACCTCCCGGCTGCCGAATGCGCTGTACCGGTATATTACGCCGGTGGTGTACGAGGAGCGCGACAGCGCCGCAAACTGGCTGCGGGAGAGGTTCGGCATGGAGCCGGAACAGATCAAATACGTGATTTTGACGCATTTTCATGCCGATCATATCGCGGGCGTCAAAGATTTTCCGCAGGCCAAACTGATTTATTTGCCCCAAGCCTACGAGGCCGTACGCTCGCTGCGTCCCCTGGCCGCCGTTAGAGCCGGGTTCCTGCCCGGCCTGCTGCCGGACCCCGAGCGGTTCGCCGCAAGATCGGAGCCCATTGACACGGGTGCGCAGCGATTCCGCTTGGGGCCGGAGTTTCCTTTTGCCGAAGGATTCGACGTCTTCGGGGACGGCAGCGTGATCGCCGTGGAAGTATCCGGCCATGCGGAGGGGATGATCGGACTGTTCGCGAGTACGGAGGAGGCCGACTATTTTCTCTGCGCGGATGCGGTCTGGTCTAGCCGGGCGTTCCGCGAAGGGCGCAGGCCGCATCCGGCGGCGGGGATCATCATGTCGGACAGGCGGGAATACGGACGCAGCTTCGACCGGTTGACGGAGCTGCACCGGAAGTATCCGGACATCCGGATCGTGCCCAGCCACTGTACCGAGGCGCTTAGGTTGTGGGGATCGGAGGCGATGGAACGTTGAGCATCTTGGGTACGCTGCGGATCGTATATCATTACTGGCTTACGCGCCGGAGACGAAAATGGAGCAGCCGGGTCCGTCTTGAGCGTTGGCAGGAACGCCGGGTGATTCGCCACATCCGGTGGGTTCGGGCTAACTCTGCTTTTTACCGCGAATGGTGGAACGGTCTTGAGGATTCGGCGTGGCGAAGCTTTCCCCTGATGGACAAGGCGCTGATGATGGAGCATTTCGACCGGATCAATACGGCCGGCATCCTGAAAGAGGAAGCGCTGGCGTTGGCCGCCGCGGGGGAGGCTACCCGCAATTTCAGCCCTGTGATCAAAGGCATCACGGTCGGGCTGTCGTCCGGAACGTCGGGCAATCGCGGACTGTTTCTGGTGAGCGGGCGGGAGCAGAATGCCTGGACCGGCACGGTGCTGGCAAAGCTGCTGCCCGGAGGGCTGCGGAAGCCGGCGAAGATCGCCTTTTTCTTGCGGGCGAACAGCAATCTGTACGAATCGGTGCGGCGCGGCAAGCTGGAATTCCGGTATTTTGACCTGCTGGACCCGGTCGGCAGACTGGTGGAGCGCATGGAGGCGTACCGGCCAACGGTGTGGGTCGCCCCGCCCTCCATGCTGAGAATGCTGGCGGACGAATTCACGGCGGGCAGACTGACGGCGCGGCCGTCCAAGCTGATCTCGGTCGCCGAAGTGCTGGATCCGCTGGACCGGAACGTTATCGAGAGAACGTTTGGGCAAACCGTCCACCAGGCCTACCAGTGCACCGAAGGTTTTTTGGGGGCGACGTGCGAGCGGGGGACGCTGCACTTGAACGAGGATGTCGTCCACATTGAAAAAGAATACCTCGACCCGGCCACCCGGCGCTTCGTGCCGATCGTGACCGACTTCTCCCGCACCACCCAGCCGATCGTGCGCTACCGCCTGAACGATGTGCTGACCGAAGCGGCGGAGCCCTGCCCCTGCGGCTGCCCCTTCACCGCCATCGTGCGGATCGAAGGGCGCTGTGACGATATCCTGTATTTTCCTCATAGCCGTACGGGGGAACCGGTCGCGGTGTTTCCGGATTTTGTGGCGCGGGCGGTGATTGCCGTCTCGGCTGCGATCGAGCATTACCGGGTTGTCCAGCTCGCCGGCGGGGAGCTCGATATCTCGCTGCAGCTTGCGGCGGACAGTTCTCGCGCGGACGTTGAGGCCGAAGTAAGCAGGCAGCTTCAGGAACTGAGCCGCAGGCTGGAAAGCGACTTGCCCGAGGTCCGCTTTAGCCCGTACCGCTTCGTTCCGGGGGTGACCAAGCTGCGTAGGGTGGAACGAAAGGCTGCTGAATAGGCATTTGGAGAGAATAGAGCAACAGCGATGCATTGCATCGAATGTTTCTGACCAACATTGTTATTTCTAACGGTTGCCACAACCACTATTTGCTCCAAAAACGCCGATTTCAAACTCTAAGGGTTGCCATCGCGCTTATTTTACTGAAACCCGGCTACTTTTACCCAGATTGAGGCTATTAACGGTGCTCACAACCGTTAGAAATTAGAAAAGGTCATTTTATGCAAAATAGCGGCTGACACATCCGTTAAATTTCCGGCATGCGATCGTATCGGTTCCAAAGCCTGCGCTTTTGCGGGAAAGCTCGAAGGTATCGGGCTATAATCATTTATTTCCGGAACGTGTTATGTTAGCGGTTCGTAGCAATGGGTGGATAGACCAAGACAGGGGGAAGATTTATGGCGGAGCAACTAGCTGAGCGGGGTGACGGTGCCGTCCTGGTAAGCGGCGGCCTGCCGGTCGCTCTCGTTACGGGGACGTCCAGCGGATTTGGCCTGCTCACAGTTCTGACGCTTGCCCGTAGAGGGTACCGGGTCGTGGCCGCGATGCGCGACTTGGAGCGCAGGCATGAGCTTGAGCAGCGGGCGGCCCGCGAGGGGACGGCGGAGCGGATCCGCTGCGTCCGTCTCGATGTGACGGAGCACGCGTCGATTGGACCGGCCGTGGACGAGATCGTCCGCCGGTACGGGCGGTTGGACATGCTGGTGAACAACGCGGGCATGGCCGTCGGGGGCTTCGTCGAAGAGGTGCCGATGGAAGACTGGCGGCGCCAGATGGAGACGAATCTGTTCGGAGTCATTGCGGTGACGCGGGCGGTGCTGCCGGTGATGCGCGCGCAGCGGCGGGGGCTGGTGGTCAACGTCTCCAGCGTCAGCGGATTAGCCGGTTTTCCCGGTTATGCGCCTTACGCCGCTTCCAAATTCGCCATTGAGGGCTTCTCGGAAAGCCTGCGTCATGAAATACGGCCGTTTGGCGTCCGGGTCGTGCTGGTGGAGCCGGGGGCTTACCGTACCCCGATCTGGAACAAAGGAATCGGCGAGATTCGCATTGATCCCGGATCACCCTACCGAGCGCAGCTTGAGGCGGTGCTGCGGTATTCGCGCAAGGCGGCTGAGACGGCGCCCGATCCGCAGGAGGTGGCCGATCTGATCGGGCGAATCGCCGGCATGCGCGCTCCGCGCCTGCGGTATGCGCTGGGGCAGGGCTCTCGCCTGCTGATTTGGAGCAAAGCGCTGCTGCCGTGGAAGTGGCTGGAATGGATCTTCGCCAAAGCGCTGCGTTAAGGTCGTGCCAGAGCGCTGTGTTAAGGCCGTGCCAAACCCGTACCAAACCCGTACCAAGGCCGTACCAAAGCGCTCGATGACTGTTGCTCCCCATCGCGGGCATGGTATGATTAAAACGGTACATATGGAAGGCGTTGCCGGTGGGACCCCATGATATGGTTGAAGTAAGCGTCCGGGGCAAAGGGGATAGCCCATCGGGCCGCAACAAGTGGTCTGGGCGCAAGGTTCAAGGCCTTGGGAATACTTTCTGAGAGGACAAGCGAGGTGATTTGACGATGAGATGTAAGCTCTGCGGTAATTGCCCGGTGCAGTTGACAAACTGGTAACCGGTTTCACCGGGCTTAATTGATGGGTTATCAGGCAAATGCACCGCTCTGTTTTTTTAAAATATTCAAAAAAAGAGAGGGGCAATTGTTCGATGAACGCAATGAACCGAGACGAATTAAGAAAACTGTGGCAAGCGGAAGAAACGAAAGGCTTTCAAGGTTGGGATTTCTCCTATCTGGCCGGCCGGATGGAGGAAGAAGAGCTTCCTTGGGATTATAAAGCAAACGTACAGGCGCGAATGAGCGGAGATACGGTCATGCTGGATATGGGCACGGGCGGCGGAGAGTTTCTGCTGTCGCTGTCGCCGCCGGCGGACTATAATTTATCCCAAACCGCAGGCGAACTGAAGGCGGCCGGGTTTGAGGTGCTGGAGCGCCGGGAATACTTCCCGGAGCTGCGCTTTAAGGATGTCGGCGCGTTTGTTTTTTTCGCCAAAATCATTGAATGGGAATTTGCCGGCTTTTCCGTGGACCGCTGCTTTGAACGGCTGCTTGAACTGCACGAGGCTGTTGAACGGGACGGGCACGTCACGAGCCGGGAGCATCGCTTTTTTATTTTAGCGCGTAAACCGTTTATATGATGAACGATACCGCCGCTTTTGTAAAAGGAGAGGAAGCTTTTTGCCTTATTTTACGATTTTTGCCTCCCGGAACGATATCCGCGATATCGGCGGGCTGATCCACGAGGCGTTTGGGGACGGTTTTAAAATAACCGGTGGAGGTCCGGGCGAAACGGAGTTTTCGCTCCTGCCGAAAGGCTGGTTCAAAAGCAACAAAATCACGATTCGCGTGGCCTCGGAGGATACCGATCCGGATTATTTCGATAACAACATTCCGGGGATGATGGGATTTTACGACAGCATTCCGTTTGAAGACGAGGAGTTGAAGCGCCGCGTGCTGCTCCAAATCTCCGTGATCAACACGATGCTGGCGATCGAAACGGAAAAAGAGTACGGCCAGGACTCCCTGGAACGCTTCATTAAGCTTGCCGCGAAGGTCGACGGGATCGGGTTTATCCCCGACGGTACGCTGCTGGACCGGGACGGCCGGGTGATCGTGTATCCGGACGGCCGGTCCGATGCCGCGGACTTCAGTCCGCGAGCCTGCACGCGAAAAATTCGGGGCGAAGATCGCTCCACCCCGGAGGGAGCGGAAAGAAAGCAAAGTAATTTGGCTTATCTCAAAGAAAAGCAAATTCCGTATTTGGAGCATCTGCCTGAGCTCCCGCCGTTAAGCGAGCTTAAGGTCAAATCCAGGGAGGAGATCGCCCGCCGGGCGGCGGCTCTGCTGATCGTCATCCAATATGCGTGCGATGTCGCCCAGGAGAGCGATCTGGCGGAGTCAAAAGCTTTTGTGACCGGCCTGCTGGATCAATTCGGGGTGGCGGATGAACTGACCGAAGCGGAGAGAGAGCTGTTGGAGCAAGCGGAGCCTGCCCGTCAGGACGCCATCAACCTGACCTGGCAGTACGAAGCCTATTGGGCGCTGCTATGGGCGCTTGGGGTGGTGGATTCGCTCGATTTTCCGGACCATACGTGCGACTGCGATTTTGCGATTAAGGCGGTTTCAAGCTGCGGCGGCTTTGCGGAGTTTCTGGAGCGGACGTCGCTGCGCCGGCCGGAAGAGATTTTGGACGAGGCCGACCGAATCTACCGGCTGCATTGGGCCTGCGTTAACGACCGGATTCAAGGCCGGGAGCCGGCGGGCGGCCTGATCGAAAGCGTCGTGATGGAACGCCGCCGCGGCCTATTCTGGATGATCGGCCACCGGAATGAAGCGTGGGACGACATTAGCATGGATACGTGATGTGTGATTAGCTGTACATGAACTCATTTGGAACTGCTGGACCTGGACCTGCCCCTGGGGCGGGTCCTTTTTTGTTAAACTAGTTTTCCTGGCTAGACCAGGCGGGGGAAATAGCGGAACAAAAGGGCGTTATTTACGCGATATGTCGGTCCTTTCGCAAAATAGGGCCCTTTTATGTCGTTATTTTAGTCGTGGGCGGTAAAAAGGCGGTACTTCCGGAGGGCAGCGGGGGGAATAAAGACATTTTTTGCCGTTATTTTGCGCGCAAAGGGGAACAATGCCAGAATAACGCCCAAAAAGTACGCTATTTCGGGGCTGGCCAACGCTATCCTGTGATTTTTGCCGCTCCCAATTGCAGAATCCAAACTGTTCATATGCGCGGGCATCTCCTACTTTAGAGCTATAACCAACTGAGTTGCTTCATCAGATACTAGTATCGCACATGAGGGATTGCATCATGAGGGAACGCAAGATTGTCGACCTTCTGACCGGCAGTCAGGTCCCGGTAAAAATGAACGAGCTGACACATCAGCTCGGACTGGCGGAACGGACGGTCAGAGAGCTGATCCGAGGCCTGAACAAAGACGGCGAGAAAAACGGCTTTCGCATCCGGATGATCCGCGGTCTAGGTTACCGTCTGGAGATTACGGACGGCCTACCGGCTGCAAATGAAAAAACAACGTGAAAACAACTTCGATTTGAACAACAAGGGCCAGGGAAGTGGCCGACTGGATCGCCGTCGAATATGCCATTTCGCTGCCGCAGGACGAGGTCGAGTATTTGGCGCTGCATTTGTCCGGCAAAACGATCGCCCAGCATATCGGGGACGAGGAAAAAGCGGAGCTCCGCAGCGGGATGAGCCGTATTTTACAAAGGCTGGACGAGGAGTTTTTGACCGGTTTCAACCGGGACGAGGAGCTGCGGGAAGCGCTGCTGATGCATATGTTTCCGCTGGTGGAGGATGTGTACAGCGAATACGCCAACGTCTTCGTCATTTCGTTCCGGTTCGCGGGAATTATCGAGGAGAAATACGGCTTCAAAATCTCCCGGGACGAGGCGGGTTATGTGGCCCTTCATTTTGCGACCCATCTGGAGCGGATGAAGCAGCAGCGGCTCGAACAGTTCCGGCGGATCGCCGTCGTGTGCTCTTCGGGCGGGGGCAGCGCGCACTTGATCCGGCTGAAATTGGAGTCGATTTTTCCCAAAGCTTCGGTGATTACGGCTTCCATCACGGAGCTGGACAAGCTGCAGGACCAGCCGCTGGACTTGATTCTGACCACGATCCCGCTGTAGGACGAGATTACGAAAAAACCGGTCATCCACATCAAGCAGTCATATCGTGACGCCGATCATTACGAGCGGACTGGCCATCCTGCTGACCGCTTTGGGTATCTTGTCCGTCCTCAACGGGGTACAGGTTCCGCTGGGCATTCCTATCATTTTCAACGGCTGGATGACCGGCGGCTGGCGCGTCGGCTTGTTCCAAATCGTGCTGATCGCGATCAGCGTGGCGATGTACTATCCGTTCTTTAAAAAGGCCGATGCCGAGGCGCTGGCCGATGAGCAAGCGGCCGAGGCGAAGGAGCGGGAGCAGGCGGCGGTGCAGGCTTAGAACTTTTAGATGATAAGGCGGTGAGGTTCGTTTATGGCGAGTGTTTTTCCGAAACATTTTTTGTGGGGCGGGGCGGTTGCGGCCAACCAGGTCGAAGGTGCTTATAACGTAGCCGGAAAAGGGCTGTCGACCGCTGATGTCGTCCGTTATGTTCCGCCGGAGGAGCGCGGGAGCCTGGAGGAACTGCTTGGCATGACCCGCGCCCGGCTGGAGGAGGCGATCGCGGATACGGAAGGCAACTACCCCAAACGGCGGGGGATCGATTTTTATCACCGGTATAAGGAAGATATCGCGCTGTTGGCGGAGATGGGCTTTAAAGTGTTCGGCTTGTCGATCTCCTGGCCGCGGATTTTTCCGAACGGGGACGATGAGGCGCCCAACGAAGCGGGGCTGGCGTTTTACGACCGGGTGTTTGACGAGCTGTTGAAGCACGGGATCGAGCCTTTGGTGACGATCTCTCATTACGAGATGCCGGTTGAGCTGGTGCGGCGCTACAACGGCTGGGCTTCCCGGGAACTGATCGGACTGTTCGTCCGCTATGCGGAAACTTTGTTTATGCACTACAAAGGCAAGGTTAAATATTGGCTGACTTTTAACGAGATTAATTGTACTTTGAAGGCGCCTTTTTTGGGAGCCGGCGTACTTGTTGAAGGTGAAGTTAATCCGAAGCAGTTGGCTTTTCAGGCTTGCACGGACGTGCAGGTGCGCGGGCGTTTACCCGTCGTTCATCAAGCGGTACTGGGAGGAACCGGCGTGGCGGTCGAGATGCAACCTGGGGACAAAGCGATTTTGCGAGACAATCTCGTCGATTATCTAGCGTTCAGCTATTACATGTCGGTCACGACCAGCGCCAATCCCGAAGGCGCGGTGCGCGGCGGGGCGGGACAGGCGGCGGGCAATCTGTCGTCCGGGCTGGCCAACCCTTATCTGGAATCCTCGGAGTGGGGCTGGCAGATCGACCCGGTTGGCTTACGCATCGTTTTGAAGGAGATGTACGACCGTTACCGGATTCCGCTGTTCGTCGTGGAAAACGGGCTTGGCGCGGTCGACCGGATCGAAGCGGACGGCAGCATCCGGGATGATTACCGGATCGAATATTTTGCCCGCCATATCGAGCAGATGGGCGAAGCGATCAAGGATGGGGTGGAGCTTTGGGGCTACACCAACCTGGGGCTGCATCGACCAGGTCTCCGCCTCCACCTCCGAGATGCGAAAAAGATACGGATTCATTTACGTGGATCAGGATGACGAGGGGAACGGAACTCTGGAGCGGGTCCGCAAAAAAAGCTTTTATTGGTACAAAAAAGTCATCGCTTCTAATGGGGAATATCTTGGCAACCCTTAGGGGAAGAACTCAGCAACCTTTATTCGAAGGCGTGGCTGTCCGGAGCAGTGTTGAACTGCGTTGGGGCGGCCTTGTTTTTTCACCTTAGAATTTATAACTCAACTTTCTGAGAACAAAAATCAGCTTGAGTCCCTGAGCTGAAGGTGTTCAAAGAATTAAGATAGGCGGACGGAAGAGGTGTCTGGCTCAACCTTATAATCCTTGCTTGCCAGTCAAGTCGAAAGCCGATCGTGGCAAGAAACGCGGAAGGGTGTTGAAAGCTTGAGGACAGGGAAGTGGGGGGGCGGCAGATCAACACTCGCTGTCCGGAGACTTTGCACGATTATCCCGTTTGATCAGGTAGCAGAGAGAAAGACAAACTCGGGAGAAAAAAAATTTGTGGAGAAGCAGATAGGTTCGAGATAATTTAGACGGGCTTAGGAGAAGGAATCAGGTTTAGGGGAGGTGAATCAGATCAGACAGGAAATCAAGACAAAAATCAAGACAGGAGATCAAGGACCCATTAAGTTGATCTGCATCAAACTCCCCCATCGTTTCCAGCGTCTCGATCAGGCCGCAGCCGCAAGGGGCTGGTTCGGTTGGCGCGCGATCAGCCGGCGGTAAGGGATCGCCGGAATCGCCACACACATCTGCAGCAACTGCTGCCGCATCGTTTCTTCCGCTCCGGGCCGTCCTCCTTGCAGGCGCAGCCGGCGGCGTACGGTGTACTCGTTCAGGTACGCCTGCAGATGCTTCAGTCCCAAGGCTCCATACGTACTCTTCAGCGATTTCCACGCCTCCCTCACCACTTTCCGCAAGGGAGCATACAGCCGAAAGGCCTGAGGAAACAACTGTACCGCCGATGTACGGACATCCACATGCCCGCTAATAAAAGCGGTTAGATCGTGACGGTTTGCCATTTTCCCGTCTCCCCGCTTATACGGCACCAGGCGGATTTTGACCTGCTCCGGCTCGCCCGACTCCGTGACCGTGCAGCCGGCTACGACCGCCGAGGCGTACGGATGCGAAAGCTGACACCGGGACGGATTACGCCCATACTGATCACTGTTCACTTTCACGTCTCCAGAGAGCAGCTCCCGGGCATCGAACTCCCCCACGGCATGACGTATTTTGTGCAGCATCGACCAGGCGGTCTTGTAGGCGACCCGGATCACCTTGCTCAGCCGCAGCGCCGAGATGCCGCCCTCCAGCAGGAATAAATCCAGGGCCTCGAACCACTTGAGCAGGGGGAGAGGCGTTCCTTCAAAAACCGTGCCGACCAAAGGCGATGTTTGATGCTTGCACTTTCCGCACTCGAACAAAGGGATATGCCGGGAGGTCAGATAGCTGCACCGGGTTTGAGCGCAGCGCGGGCAGACGAAGCCGTTTGGCCACTTCATCGCGATCAGCGCCTCCATGCAGTCCTGCTCGCTGTTAAAACGGCTGCTGAATGGTTGAAGTTCCGTTCCCGCATTGGCTTCCATATCCGCTTACCTCCCGAATCAAGAATACACGAACATAAGTTCCGTTTATTTCATTATACCAAACATACGTTCTCTAATCAAGCCGAAAATGTCACCTGAACCGCCTCATTTTTCCCCTCTCCTTTTCTTCTCTCTTTTTTTGGAACTCTTGCTCTAGCCTCCATCCCCTGCTCCATGAACGAAAGGGATAATCGTGCAAAGGCAGGCAGCATGCAGGGGCACCAAGGCACAAACTAGGTAAAGTACAACGCACGCTCCTTCAGCGGCGTGTTTTATTTGCTGTGCGACGAAGTCGGCACATTCGATTGGCTGGTTGCCTTACAACAGTTGCTTGGGTTGATCGATAAGAACCTGACTCTACTCGCGGGTAGAAACCGCATATCAATCGCTCCAATCGCGCGGGGCCCCATCCGAAATTTTTCACCCCTCATGCCGCGAATCGTCACCTTACAAAATTGATAGCGCTAACATTACAATGGGGTTAAGCATAAAACGAGGGGGGAACTACCGGATATGAAAAAGAGACTGACCCAAAAATGGATCGCTATGATATGCAGCGCCGCCATGCTGGCGCTTTTGCTGGCCGGGTGCGGCGGAGGAGGCGAAACCGCCGGGAGCGGCAGCGGGAATGGCGGGGAGAAGGTGAGCATCTCGATCTGGCATAACTGGACCGGGCAGGACGCCAAGGCGGTAGCGATGCGGAAAATCATTGAAGATTTCCGGGCGCAAAACCCGGACATCGAGGTGGTCGACGAAGGGCTGCCGACCGACGGGCTGAAAACCCGGCTGCGCACGGTGGCGGCGGCCGACGAAATGCCCGACTTGTTCGTGATGTGGCCGGACGCCATGACGAAGGAGTTCGTCAAAGGCGATCTGCTGCAGCCGATCGATGACGAACTGAACGCCAACCCGGACTGGAAAAACGGCTTCATCCCGAACGCCTTGGACGGTTACACCGTGGACGGCAAAATCTACTCCGTACCGATGAACCTGGCGCCGAGCTCTTTTATTTTTTACAATGATACACTGTTCAAAAAATACAACGTCAAGGTGCCGGAAACGTGGGAGGAGCTGGAGGCGGCGATCCAAACGTTTAACGACAACGGCGTGATTCCGATCGCGCTGGGCAACAAAGCGAACTGGGTGGCGCAGTCGACGTTTTTCAGCACGGTGGCGGATCGGATTACGGGGACGGACTGGTTTCTGAAAGCGGTGGAGCAGAATGGGGCCAAGTTTACCGACCCTGAATTTATCGAGGCGCTTAAGACTTTCCAAAAGCTTGGGGAAATCAACGCGTTCCAGGAAGGCTTCAACAGCCTGGACGAAACGCAAATGATGCAGCTGTACTTCCAGGGCAACGCGGCGATGGTCGTCAACGGCGGTTGGGCGCTGGCCAACCTGGTTAACAACGCGCCGCCTGAGGTGCTGGACAACACGCATATCACGATCGTTCCGGCGATTGCGGGCGGCAAAGGCGATCCGGCTACGACCTCCGGCGTCGTGGGAACGGGTCTTGGCGTCAGCAAGAAGCTGGATGGCGGCAAAAAGGAAGCGGCGATGAAGCTGTTTTACGCGCTGGCCGGGCCGGACGGGCAAAAGGCGACGCTGGACAGCAGCACCCTGGTCAGCTACAACATCGAGCTGGACAAGAGCAAAGCGCACCCGCTGTTCGTGGAACTGTACGACTTGGTACAGGGGATCAAAATTGTGCCGGTCTATGATTCCAAGCTTGGCTCGGCCACGGTCGAGGTGGTCAACAACGGGCTGCAGGAGCTGCTGATGGGCGGCAATCCGGAGACAATCGCCCGTAAAATCCAGGATACGCAGGCTGCCGTAGCGGCGAACTAAACTTAGACCCCTTCCCCTTGAGGGGAGGGGGTTATTTTAATCAAGGGGAAGTGAGACTTATGAATGCGCTGCGTAGCAGGCGTTTTATCTTCACGGGCCTGGCGCCCGCCGTGATTCTCTATGCGCTGTTCGTGTTTGTACCGGTCGTCTGGTCGGCGTATTACGGTTTTTTCAACTGGTCGGGCATCGGCGAGGCGAAGTACAACGGGCTCGGCAATTATGCGGAAATTTTGCGGGATCCTGTCTTTTGGCGGGCGCTGAAAAACAACATTATTTTCGTGCTTGCTTCGGTGTTCGGGCAAATTCCGCTGGCGCTGGCATTGGCGGTGCTGCTGCATAAGGAGAACGGGGTGCAGCGGTTCCTGCGCTCGGCCGTTTTTCTGCCGATGGTGCTTTCGACGGTGGTGATCGGGATGATTTGGCAGTACATTTACCATCCGCAAATCGGGATTCTTAACTTTTTGCTGGATGCGCTTGGACTGAAGAGCTGGAAGCTGCAGTGGCTGTCGGACGGGAATATCGCCATCTATTCGCTGCTGCCGCCGCTGATCTGGAGTTATGCGGGCCTGTATTTGATCATTTTCATATCCGCTTTGCAAAATATCCCCGGGGAAATCCACGACGCGGCCAAAATCGACGGGGTGTCCGGGGGGCGCAAACTGGTGGCGATCTCGCTGCCGATGATCAAAAACACGGTTCAGGTCGCGGTCGTCCTGTGCATTTCCGGGAGCCTGAAGTCGTTTGACCTCGTGTACATCATGACGAAAGGCGGACCGGCCCACGCCACCGAGCTGCTGGCGACGTATATGTACAACTCGACGTTTTCGACCTACCGCTACGGCTTTGGCAGCGCGATCTCGACGACGATTATGGTGATCAGTTTGCTGCTGATCGGAACGAGCCAATGGCTGACGAGCCGTAGGAAAAGCGCGGCGTGAGAGCACGGCGTAATCAAGAAGGGAGGATTCAGGGATGCACACGGCTACGCCGATATCCGCAGAAGCGCCGCCGCGAGACGGACATGGCGTTCTGCGAAAAATAAGGAATGGAATTCTATGGACGGGACTGACGATCTATGGCATTTTAACGTTGTACCCGTTTTTTTGGCTGGTGATCAGCGCCTTTAAAACGAATGCGGATTTTTATGCCCGTCCCTTCGGGCTGCCCGAGGTGTGGCGCGGGGACAACTTTTTGCGGGCATGGGAAAGCTCGCGGCTGGGATCGGCCTTCGGCAATTCGCTGGTGGTGTCGGCCGGATCGTTGGCGCTTACGCTGTTTATCGCGGCGCTGACATCCTTTGTGCTGGCCCGCTTCCAGTTTCGCTGGAAGGGCGGGGTGCTCGCCTTTTTCGTAGTCGGCATGCTGATCCCGATTCACAGCACGCTGGTGCCGCTGTTTATCCTGATGAAGCAGATGTCGCTGCTGAACACCTATTGGGCGTTGATATTGCCCTATACCGCTTTTGCGCTGCCGACGGCGATTTTCGTGCTGACGGCGTATTTGACGAGCGTGCCGCGCGAGCTGGAGGAGGCCGCGTTTATCGACGGGACCGGGCTGTGGGGTCTGTTTTTCCGCATCATGCTGCCGATGTCGGTGCCGGCGCTGGCCACGGTCACGATCATCAGCTTTTTGCACGCTTGGAACGATTTCTCGTTCGCCCTCGTGTTTATCAACAAAACGGTGCTCAAAACGCTGCCGCTGGCCATCGCCAACTTTGCGGACGGCTACCAAACGGATTACGGCTTGACGCTGGCGGCGATGATGCTGTCCGTGCTGCCGACGATCGCGCTTTATTTGCTGTTCCAGGAGCAGATGATGAAGGGGATGACCGCCGGCGCGGTGAAAGGATAGGGGGCAGGTAAGAGCATTTCGCGCGGCTGCCCTGATCCGTTCAAATCAATAGTTCAACATCAATTGTTCAGCTATATGGTAAGCGGCGTTTGGTTTGACAGTCGGCTGCTGGGGCGAGCGATCGTCCGGAAATGGCGGTCAACTGGAACGAGGATTAACTGGAACGAGGATTAACTGGAATGGCGATCGTCTGGAACGGCGGTCACTGGAACGACAGTCATCTGGGACGACGAACATCTGGAACGAGGACCATCGCCCTTCAGAATAGCGGCACTTTGTGTACTTATTATCCAAGCTCTAGCGTGTTTACTTCCATTAACGGCGTTTTATGTACTTATTTTCCTGTGAACGGACCAGAATTCGGGAATTTCCTTGCGAGTCGAGAAAATAGCGACATAAAATGCCTTTATTTTTCTCGAATGGAAGGATATTTCTGGGATAACGACAATTTAAGTCCTTATTTTGGCTCAAAACCGAAGTCCGGGCCTTGGCGGGGGGCCAACAAAGCAAGTCAGAGTAGACGGTTTCCATATCACCTTAGAGAGAAGGGGAGGGGCATCATGCGAGGTTGGCTGACTTCATCGCTGCAGCGGCGGCTGTCGGTAGTGATCGCGGGGTCTATGATCGTGCCGATGCTGGCGCTTGGTCTGTTTGCCTTTTTGATCTCCTCCAACATCACCGAGGAAAAAACCAAGCTGACCGGCAGCGACATGCTGAAGCAGATGGACGCCAACCTGCGGTTTATGCTGGAGGACATCGAGACGCTGTCGATCTTCCTGATCGGGGAGCGCGATTTACAGGCCTATCTAAGCAGAAACGAGGATGTGGAAGCCGAACGGACGGCGCTTGTCGGGCGCATGACGAATCTGGCCGCCTCCAAGCATTATATCGCCAATATCGCCGTTTACCCGGAGCGGTTTGACGTCGGTTTGTCCACGGCCACTTGGTACGAAAGCGAGCTTCCCGCGGCCGCTAAGGAAGCTATCGCCGCCGGCGGAAAAAGGTGGTCGGACGTTTACCGGATTCGTGATTATGCCGGGGATACGCAGGTCATTACCTTGTTTCGGTCGATCCGCAGCATCTACGATTTCCGCCGTCTCGGATGGCTGGCGATCAGCCTGGATGAGCGGGAAGTATCGCGGAATTGGAATGCGCCGGATTTCGGCCAGGGGGCGGGCAGGATTGAACTGATCAGCGCGGAGGGAACCATTCTCTCCTCCGCCGACAAGTCGCGGCTGGGCCGGCCGTTGGCCGCCTATGCGCCCGGCCTGCTCGCACTGCTGACGGAAGACGCCGGCCGGCAGCAGAACGGGAGCGGCAGCGTCATATACGGCGAAGGCGGGGGAAAGTCGACCGTCCTGTACCGCCGGGAGCCGCTCACCGGCTGGATTTTGCTTGGGACGGTGCCGTATGAGCAGTACCACGCCGAAAACCGCTACATTCTGACGCTGACGGCCGCTGTCGTAGGGGTGTCCGTGGCGGTCTGCGCTGCGCTGATCTGGCTGACGGTGCGCCGGATCACGCGGCCGCTGCGCGTTTTGACCCGCCATCTGTCGCGGATCGATCCGGAGCGGCCGCTGCCGCGTTTTCCGGTTGCCACGGACGATGAAATCGGCCGGCTCGGCCGAAGCTACAATATGCTTGGCGCGCATATCGAACGGCTTAAGCGGGAGGTCATCCGCGGCGAAGCGCGCAAGAAGGAGGCCGATCTGCGGGCGCTTCAAGCGCAGATCAACCCGCATTTTTTGTACAACACCTTGTCCTCGATCCATTGGATCGCCCTGATGGCGGACGAGAAGCGGATAGCCGAGATGGTTGAGGGGCTTAGCGACTTTTTGCGGATCAGCCTGAATCAAGGCAAGGAGTACTGCCCGGTGGAGCAGGAACTGGCGCATATCCGGAATTACGCGCGGGTGCAGTCGATCCGTTTTCCCGACAAATTTGCCGTCGACTATATCGTTGATGAAGGGCTGCTGGACAAATGGATGCTGAAGCTGCTGCTCCAGCCTCTGGTGGAAAACGCGCTGATCCACGGCATTCAGAAACGCGAAGGTCCCGGAACGATCACCGTTCTGATCCAGCGGGAAGGAAGGCGGATGAAAGTGGCGGTCCTGGATGACGGACCCGGCATGACCTCGGAGCGGCTGGCCGAGGTGCGCCGGGTGCTGGAGCTGCGGACTCGGGGGGGAGCTGTTCCCGCTGCGGTTCGGGAGACTCGTGAAAGAGCAGCTGCCGCTGTGGCCCAAGGAGCAGTTGCCGCTGTGGCTCACGGAGCAGCGGGCGCTGCGGTCCGAGGAGCTGCTGCCGGCGGGGGCCTGGAGACTCGTAGCGGAGCTGCTGCTCCTGCTGTGCGGGAGACTCAGGAGGAGGCTGGTTACGATGGGGGGCAGATGGCTCGGAGTGAGGCTAATCCTGATCCTGATCCCGATCCCGATACCGTGCGGGACGCTCCGGGAGAAGCCGTCCCCAACACCGGATACGGGCTCGGCAATGTGCACGAAAGGCTGCTGCTGCATTACGGCCGGGACTCGGGACTGGAAGTGGACAGCCGGGAAGGCGAGGGGACGGAGGTTTCGTTCTCTATTCCGATCATGGAGGTATCGCCATGAAATTGTTGATCGTTGACGACGAGGTCATTATCCGGACCGGACTGGCGAGCGTTATCGCCTGGAACGAGCTGGGGCTGACGCTGCTGGCTCCGGCGGCTTCGGCCGAAGAAGCGCTGAAGCGCATCCGGGAGGAGAAGCCGGATATTCTGATGACGGATATCCGCATGAGCGGCAAAAACGGACTCCAACTGGCCGAGGAAGCGAAACGGATGCTGCCCGCGCTGGAGGTCATCATCCTGTCCGGTTATGGGGATTTTGCCTATACTCAGCAGGCGATCCGCCAAGGGGTCGGCGACTACTTGCTCAAAACGAGCAAGCCGGAGGAGATCATCAAGACGGTGCTGCAGGCCAAGCAGCGGATCGCGGAGCGCCGCGCCGAAGATTCGCGGGCATTGCGGCTGGCCCGCGAGGAGCGGCAGCGGCTGCTGCTTAAGTGGATCGTTGAGGGCGAGCCGTTAGCCGGGGACGTTTTTGCCGCCGGAGATGCGGAAACAGGAGGAAGAAGGGCGGCAAAACAAGCGGACCGCTGGCAGGTGCTGCTTCTGTGCGCCGACGGCTGGGGGACGAACGGAGCGGCCGGCGGACT
This sequence comes from Paenibacillus macerans, assembly GCF_900454495.1. Lineage (NCBI taxonomy): Bacteria > Bacillati > Bacillota > Bacilli > Caryophanales > Paenibacillaceae > Paenibacillus > Paenibacillus macerans. The sequence goes on along the minus strand of NZ_UGSI01000001.1, from coordinate 4,342,798 downwards.
GCTCCGGTTTGCCGTGCAGAACATGCTGGAGGATTTGATCCCTGGCGCCGCGGTGCTGATCTACCGGGAATTCATCGTCTGCGCCGTCCCGCTTACCGCCGGTGAGCCTTCCGGGGTCCAGCGGTTTAAAGGCGCCTTCGAGCGGATTGAAGGCTTGCTCAAGTGCCGGCTGCGGGTGGCCGCGGGAGAGACGGTGGCGGGGGAGGAGCAGGCGCATCGGAGTTACGTCACGGCAGCCGCCGCATTCAGATACCATGATTTGCTGCCGGGGACGATGTTTGATTATGCCGATTTGGCGGGACGGAAAGGCGGAAAAACGGTATTGACCCAGGAGGAGGAAACCGCCCTGGGGATGATTTTGCTGGACCATGACCGGATGACGTTAAGAGCGTGGACGCAGGAATTGGCCGATACGCTTGCGGCGGACCCGGAGTGCACGCCCGAATCGTTCCGGGCCTGCCTTCATTCGGCCGCGGCCATCGGGCATCGCTGGCTGGAGCGGACGCTCCGCGCCGTCGGCCGGGAGGAGAAGGTGCGCCTCCAGCCCTGGCTCCAGGAACAGCCGGAAGACGGAAGGCTGAAGGATGAGCTGTTCCGGCATCTGCTCGGCATTATGAATATGTATCATACGTCGCTCGGCGGCAGTCAAATGTCCCACGTTCAACGGGCCAAAGCGTATATGGCGTCCTGCCCGGCGGAGGCGCTCAGCCTGCAGCGCGTGGCCGCGTACGTGCACCTTCACCCCGGCCATCTGAGCGAGCTGTTCAAAAAGGAAACCGGGAGCACCTTCGGCGACTTCGTCACCGGGATGCGGATGCGCCGGGCGATGAACCTGCTGGCGGTGACCCCGGCCAAAGTGAGCGAAGTCGCGGCGATGACCGGGTATGAGGACGTGAAGTATTTCAGCCGCCTGTTCAGAAAGCACACGGGAAAAACGCCCAGCGAGTTCCGCGAGGAGGCGCTGGACGGCGGTTTGCTGTATGGGGAAGCATAAACCAAATTTTTTCGGGAAGTAGGGAAGCAGCATGGAATTGTCGGGTCCTTGGAAACTGCAGCATTTTGAAGTAGGGGAAAAGCCTGCCCATGAACTGGCGGCACGGGGGTTGGACGACCGCTTTTGGATCGACGCCGCCGTGCCGGGGGACGTGCATTCGGCGCTGCTGGAACGGAGCATCATCGATCCTCCGTATTTTGGGCATAACGATGCCAAATGCCGCTGGATCGAGCACAATGAATGGTGGTACCGCACACCGTTTACATTGGACGCCGCGCCGGAGCAAGGGGAGCGAATCGAGCTTAAGTTCGAGGGGCTGGATACGTTTGCGGCGGTTTACGTCAACGGGCATGAAATCGGCAGGACGGCCAACATGTTCCGGGAGTATGTTTTCGATGTGACGCGGATTGTGCGCGAGGGCTGGAACGTGCTGGCCGTCAGGTTCGATCCGCTGCATCTGCATCACCGGGATAAGGAGCAGCTCGAGTGGTCCTCCTATACGAAAGAACGGCCCTGGATCCGCAAGGCGGCGATGAATTTCGGCTGGGACTGGGGACCGAGAATCGTGACTGCGGGCATCTGGGGCAAGGTGCGCCTCACGCGCCGCAAGCTGGCCAAGCTGACCGGCGTGTACGCTTGCACGCGGTCCGTGGAGTCCGGGGAAGCGGTGCTTCATTTTAGCGCGGAGGCCGAAGCTTTCCGGAAAGGGACGCAGGCCGAGGTCGTGGTCCGCTTGCTGGATGCCGAAGGGCTGGAGGCGGCATGCGCCGTCCTGGCGGTCCCCAAGGACCGCCAGGCGGGACAAGGCGGCGCTGCCGAAGGCGCAGGTAGTCTCGTTGGTGAAGGTGATGACGGCGGTAGTGGCGTAAGCAGCACAGGCAGCGATGGCGGGGCAGGCAACACAAGCGGCGCAGGCAGCAGCGACGGCGGCTTGAGATGCGCCGGTGATAGCGGGGGCGAGAGCAGCCTGGGAAGCGCCGGTGCTAACAGCGGCGGGACCGGCAGCGGAACCGCCCACACCCATGGGGCCGGCAGAGCTTTTGGCCGGGCCGAGACCGAGCTGCGGGTCCGCGCTCCCCGGCTGTGGTGGACGCACGATTTGGGCGAGCCGTACTTGTACACGCTGGAGGTCGTGCTGCGCGCCGAAGGCGAGGAGGTTGACCGCTGCATACAGCCGTTCGGCATCCGCACGCTGGAGCTTGCTCTGCGGAACGGCGAAGGCGGCAACGCGTTTGCTTTTATCCTTAACGGGGTTAAGGTTTATGCCAAAGGCGCCAACTGGATTCCGGCCGACAACCTGATCGGCTCGATTTCGGAGTCCACCTATCGCGGGCTGATCGATCTAGCGGTAGAAGGAAATATGAACATGCTGCGCGTCTGGGCGGGAGGCATTTACGAAAAAGATGTCTTTTACGACGAATGCGACCGGCAGGGCGTGCTGGTGTGGCAGGATTTTGCCTTCGCCAACGCGTTGTTCCCCGATTTCAACCAGGACTTTATGGACAACGTGCGGCACGAAGTCATCGATAACGTCAAAAGATTGCGCAACCGCGCGTCCCTCGCGCTCTGGTGCGGCAACAATGAAATCGACTGGCTGTACGACATGAAAAGCGCCGCCGGGGACATAACCGGGCCCTTCTTCGGGGAGCGCATTTATCATGAGCTGATTCCGGAGGTGCTGGCTGAGCTGGACCCGGCCCGCCCGTATTGGCCTTCTTCGCCTTACGGGGCAAGCGGCGGTTACGACGCCAACGATCCGCACACCGGAGACCGCCATAACTGGCAGGTGTGGCACGGTTCGGTGTATCCGCGGATGCAGGGGGAGAAGCCGCGGCTCGATTACAGCGTCGAGGGCGTAACGTTCAAAAAATACAAGCAGGATTTCGCCTTGTTCAGCAGCGAATTCGGCATGCATGCCGCGGCGAACCGCTACACGCTGGAAAAAAACATCCCCGCCGGCCAGTTTGTCTGGGGGAGCGCGGAGATGGCTTACCGCAACAAGGATACGAACCACCGCAAAGGCATTTTGCTGATGGAAGGCTATACCGGGATTCCCCGCGATATCGAGGAATACATGGATTTTTCGATGCTGACTCAGGCCGAGGGGTTGAAGTACGGGATCGAGCATTTCCGGCGGAACCGACACCGCAATAGCGGCGCGCTCGTCTGGCAGCTTAACGACAGTTGGCCGGGCACGAGCTGGTCGATGATCGATTACGAACTGCTGCCGAAGGCTTCTTTTTATTATGCCAAAACGTTTTATAACCCCGTGCTGCTTTCATTGGAGCATGAGCCGGGCGAACCGCTGAAGGTGTGGGTGGTCAATGACACGCTGGAGCCGCTGCGGGGAACGGTGGAGCTGACGGTGCACGCCTTGAGCGGCGGGGGCGTCTTGTCCCGGGCCGCTTTTGCGGCGGACATTCCGCCGCAATCCACGGTGCGGATCGGCGCGCTGGAGGAAGCGGCCGCCTTGCGCGGAGCCGCTCCGGAAGAGGTCGCGGCGGTGCTGACCGCCTCCGGTTTTGCCGCCCCGGCGAACCGCTACTACTTGCGCGACCCGAAGGATTTGCGCCTGCCGGAAACGCGGCTGGACGTGCGGGTGGACGAGGCGGCGCAAACGGCGACGGTAACCGCGGCGGGGCCGGGGGCCGCGCGGTTCGTGAAGCTGGAGCTGCCGCTGGGCCGCGTCCGCTATAGCGACAACTACTTTGACCTGCTTCCCGGGGAAAGCCGGACGGTGCACATAAGCCATCCGAAAGGGCAGCTGCTGCCATGGGCAAAGCTGCGGGTTTCCGCTTTGAACGGCAAACGCGGCACCTGCGGGATCTAAGGCTTAATCCGCATCTCCGGCGAGAACGCGGTCGCGGTATTGTTTTACCGCGGGGATATCGGTTTGCATGCCTTTTTCTTTGGTGAACACCTGCCAATCCGTACTTTTCATCACGTTCAGAAAGCCTTGCACGGCTGCGGCCGTTTTTGTGCTCGGGTACGTTTTGACCGTGTGTTCGTAACTGGCTTTGACTTCGTCGGTTAACTTGAAGGTGTCGAAATCGAAAATCGGCGTATTGTCCAGCCCGTAAAGATAGGTGGTCAGATAGCGGGTATAAAACAGCTTTTTAGCTTGCTCGGCCTCAGGCGTACCTGCATACTGCGTAAAATATTGTTCGGCGGCGGCGGTCCGCTTGGCCAATTCATCCCAAGTGATGACGAGCCCGCCGTCGCTGGCCATTTTGGCGTCCGAATCCAGGGCGAGCAGCGCGATAAAGTCCTGCATTTTTTCGCTTAGCGCCGAATTGTATTTTTTAAGCGCTCCGTAGTCGACCACGGGAAACACCGTGCCTTCGGCCGTTTCCAGCTTGTAGCCGCCGGCCAGGGCGCCCAGGACGGTTTGGCGGACGGCAGCGTCTTTGATCTGCTTCAGCTGTTCGTCCGAAATGGGCCAGCCAAGTTCGCCGAGCGCCTGGAGGACGGCTTCTTCGGCGAATTTATCCTGCGTTTTGAGCAGGTCTTCCCCGTAAAAAGCGAGCAGTTTCTGCATCAGCCGGTCGGCGTCGTCCTGGGGCAGGGCGGCCAAATGCTCATCGAAAAAGGCCAAATAGTCCTTGGCCTCGGATTGGCCGGCTTGCAGACGCTCAAACTGTTCAAGGATGCGGTTTTGTTCGGAGCCGGATGCCGCCGCAGCGCCACTTCCGCCACCATTTCCGCCATCGCTTCCGCCGCCGTTTTCGCTTCCGTTAGCGTTGTTTGCTTGTCCCTGCCCCGGCGCGTTTTGCTCTGTACCGGTTTGCCCGGGTCCCGGGCCGGCAGCCCCTTTTTTATCGGCGCACCCCGTTAATAAAGCTCCCGCCAACATCGCGGTTACCGACAGTGACAGCATGATTTTTACAGCCCATTGCGGCATTTGCAGGTACACTTCCTTCCGTAATATATCTTGTTTACTTGACGAACGAGCGGGAGAAAAGGTTCCTTACGCTGAAAAAAAGGGCCGCTCCAAAGGTTGGTAAGGCCAACCGGAACGCCCCTTGTTTGCCATTCTTTTTATTCCGCGTGTTCGATCAGCGTGACGCTTTCGACCTGGTTGACCATTCTTCTGAGCTCCCTGGCCTGTTCCCAATTGATGCTGCCGGCTTCGTACATGTTGTGGATTTCCGCGCGTTCGGCATCCATCACCTGGATCCGCAGTTCTTCTTTTTGCGCTTCCATCTGTTCGCTGAATTGCGGCCCTGGACCGGTCAATTGGGCGATGACCCGCTTGTACTGGAGAATCACTCTTTGCAGGGCGGGGTCCTGTTCGTTTTCCCGGGTTAGGCCCTTCAAGTACTCAAGCGCCGCTTGCAGCGCCTCAACCTGGATTTTCTGGCCGGGGTGAAGCCCGGCGAACTGCCGGTATTTGCGGGTGGCCCGCCGCCAGTCGCGGACGGCGCTGCCGATCAGGAACGAAATCCGGGCGCGGGCGGTTCTGCAGAGCCCTTCTTCGCGAAGGTCCAGCGCCTTCTCGAAAGTTTCGAACATTTCTTTGCTCATTCCGCCGCTTTGCATCGTTTCGTGAATGTAATTCCGCTCGGCTTTTAACGCCCCAAGCTGGATTTCGGTCATTCTCCCCAAAGCTTCCGACCGCTCCAGCCTGTGAGCGTCCTGCTGAAGATACATGGGGCGGAACAGCATTTTGTATTCGTCCATTAATTGATAGGCGGCGGTTTTATTGTAATCGTTCATTTCGGCCTTGATCTTCTGCAGCGCGACCCGCAGCAGCCGGCTTCGGGCTTCGGCCATATCGATGTACTCGCCCGTTTCTTCGCCCTCGGCCGCCCCTTTGCTGAATAGCGGCAGCAAGAGGGTGGCCGCGATCAGGGTGAATAAAATCACGCCCGCGGCCAAAAACAGGATGAGCGACCGTTCGGGAAAAGCCTGTCCGCTGGCGACCACGTACGGAATGGACAACACCCCGGCCATCGTAACGGCGCCGCGAACGCCCGTCAGACTAACCAGGAGGCTGTTTTTAACGGAAGGCTTGGGGGTTTCCTGCGACTTGGAGACTTTGTAATCGTACAGCGAGAAGAAATAAGACCAGACAAAACGAATCGCCAATATGGCAATCCCGATGGCCAAAACGTAGCCGATCGCCTGCGTATTGCCGATGTTGGGATTTTCCACCGTGGCGCGCATGGACGAGGGGATGATCAGCCCCAGCAGCAGGAAGACGACCCCGTTCAGGATGAACAGCACGGTTTGCCATATATTTTCCGTCAAGACCTGCTCCTCGGCGAGCAGCGTTTCCGTTCGTTCCCGCAGCAGGGAATGGAGGATGCCGCCCACGACGACCGCAATGACGCCGGAAGCGTGCAGGAGGTTTTCGGTGACGATAAAAATAAGAAACGGAGTCAGAATCTGCAGCAGCGAATGCAGGGTGGCGTCCTGAATGCCCTGTTTGCGGAGCGAAAACCGCAGCCAGGTCATGACCAGGCTGAGCACGAGGCCCAAAACGGCCCCGAGGATAAACATGTATGTAAAGTCGTAAACGGCTTCCCTTAGCGAAAAATAGCCGGTTACGACCGCCGCGACCGCATAGTTGAAGGCAACCAGACCGGAAGCGTCGTTGATCAGCGACTCGCCGCGGACAAGATTCAGCACTTTGTCCGGAATATGAATCCGCTTGGCGATCCCGTTTACGGCGACGGGGTCGGTCGGCGACAGAATCGCGGCCAGCGCGAAGGCGGCGACGAGCGGGATTTCCGGAATGATCGCGTGGATGAAATAACCGCCGCCGATTGTGGTCAGCAGAACGAGGACGATGGCGTTGCCGAAAATGGGCCCCTTCATTTTCCACAGCTCTTCGCGGGGGAAGTGCCTTCCGTCGTTGTACAGCAGCGGGGCTACGAACAACAGCAAAAACCATTCCGTTTCGATCTTCAGATGAATCCCGTTGAACGCCAGCGCGATGGCGATGCCAAACACGATTTGGGTGAGCGCGGTGGGGATAAACGGAATGTAGTGGCTGATGATGTTGGAAACGACTAGACAGATAAGCAGTAAAATAACCGTAATCAACAAATCCATGTATCAAACTTCCTTCCCGAACGGATTGCATTGCAAGTCGACATTATTCTATTATATCCCACTTTTTAAACTGAAGATTAACAAGCGCTTGGGGAGGCGTTCGAAAAAAAAGAGCGCAGCCATCTGCGCTCTTCGAGGATTATATTTATCGCATGAACGGGAGGCTTGGCTCCCAAAGAACCGCTTGTCCGCTGTCCAGGCTTCGCCGGATATCGATCAGCCGTTGGTTCGAGCTGCCGCAATAGAGCAGGGCAGGGTCGCGAAGCTCTTGGACGAAACGCCCGTCCACCAGCACCTCGCAGCGCCGCAGCAGCTCATATTCGGGGGAACCGGGATGCTCTGTCAATTCCTCATACGTATACCCGCTGTAAATCCAAATCGAAATCGGCCCGGTCTCCGCCACAAGCCGGTCGATAAACCCGCTGACCTCGGCGGCGGAGAAAAAGGGGTCTCCGCCGAGGATCGTTAGACCGCTCAGCAGGGGATTATTTTTAATGTCATGAATGATTTCCGCTTCCCGCTCTGGCGTAAACGGCTCGCCGTAATTGAAATTCCACGTCTCCGGGCTGAAGCAGCCCTTGCAGTAATGGCGGCAGCCGCTGATGAAGATTGCGGCCCGCAGGCCTTCGCCTTCATTGATGGATTCCGGGTAGTAGCCGCAAATATTCATGCGTCGTGTTTGACCCGGTCGCGGACTTCCGCTTGTTTGGCGGCGTTGAACCGCGTTTGGTAATCCCCCGTCAGATACCCGGTGACCCGGCGCAGGCGGCGGATGTGCACGTCGTTCTCATGGCTGCCGCAGGAAGGACAGGTCGCCCCGATGATGCCTTCGTAGCCGCAGGCCGAGCAGCGGTCGATCGGATGGTTGATGCTGAAATAGCTGACTTGCTGCTGCAGGGCGTATTGAACGATTTTCAGAAAAGCGGCCTGATTGTTCCGGGCATTGCCGTTAAGTTCGATGTACGAAATTGCTCCCGCGTTGCAAAGCCCGTGGAACTTGGCTTCCAGCTCGATTTTTCTTGCCGCGCTGATGTTGTAATACACCGGGATGTGGAACGAATTGGTGTAGTACTCTCTGTCCGCCACGCCGGGAATCGGACCGTAAACCGCGCGGTCGCGTTTCGTGAATTTTCCGGACAAGCCTTCCGCCGGGGTGGCGAACAACGTGATGTTCAGGTTGTGGATTTCACTTTGGCGGTCGCAGTAATCGCGCATGTAGGCGATGATTTCGTACGCTTTTTGATAGACCGCTTCATCCTCCCCGTGGTGCTTGCCGTACATCGCCTTCATGCATTCCGCCAGCCCGATGAACCCGATCGACAAGCTGCCGTGCTTGAGCAAATCGCCGACAGGGTCCTCCGGTCCAAGCTGTTCGCCGCCTTCCCACACGCCTTCGCGCATCATAAAGTCGGATGCTTTGGCTTTTTGAGCGGCTTGAATTTTGAAACGGTGCAGCAGCCCTTCCAGCGCGATGTCCATATAATGCGTCAGCTCGCGGTAGAAGCCGCGCTCGTCCGCCTCTGTCCGCCGTCCCAGCGCAATGCCGTGCTCGAGGCCCAGCTTGACCAGGTTCAGCGTGTTGAACGACAGGTTGCCTTTGCCGGAAAGATGGTTCCGGCCGAACCGGTCGGCCAGCACCCGGGTGCGGCAGCCCATCGTGGCGAATTCCGTGTCCGGATCGCTCGGATCGTAATGCATCAGGTTGAGCGGGGCGTCCAGATTGGCAAAATTCGGATACAGCCGCTTGGCCGAGCATTCCACCGCTTTCAGGAACAGGCCGTAATTCGGTTCGTCCGGGTTCTGGTTGACGCCTTGTTTGCATTTAAAAATCTGGATCGGGAAAATCGGCGTTTCCCCGCTGCCCAGCCCCCGCATCGTGGCCGTCAGCAGGGAGTTGATCACCATTTGCCCTTCAAGCGATGTGCAGGTGCCGTAGTTGATGCTGGTGAAGGGGATTTGCCCGCCGGCCCGGCTCGACATCGTGTTGAGGTTGTGGATCAGGCTTTCGGCCGCCTGCAGCGTTTCGGTTTCGGTTTCCTTCAGCGCAAATTTAAACGATTTCGGATAACGCTCCTGCAGGTCGCTGCGGCTCATCGAGACGTCCCCATTCCCGGCCAATTCGGCATCGCGGGCGCCTTCTTCGAAATATTCCAGGCCTTTGCGGAAATATTTCTCGAACGATTTGGCCACGTAGGGAGCGAGGTCGAAATCCAGCTTGTTGGCCGATACGCCGCCGTACTGGGAGTTTTGCTGGGATTGGAAAATGATCGCCACCAGCGCCATCGCGGTCATGATCGAATTCGGCGGTCTGACGCTGCCGTTGCCGGTGTTGAAGCCTTCGCGCAGCAGCTTTTCGAACGGGATGAAAATGCAGTTCGTCGTTCCGATCGCATATTGATCAAGATCATGCACGTAGACGATATTGTCTTGAATCGCCTGCACCACCCGTTTGGGCAAGATGAAATGCGTCGCATACCATCTGGCGTACTCGCTGCCGAATTTGCTCATTTTCCCCGAGAAGCTTTCGCCGTTCAAATTCGCGTTCTCGCGCAGCACCTCCAGGTTGCGGCTTTGAATGATTTCCTCGCCCATTTGAATGACTTCATCCAGCATGGTATCCCGGCCGGTGAAGGTTTGGTTTAGCAATGCCATAATCTAAATGCTCCTCCCCAAAAGCTAATTTATTTAACGCTAAGTAAAAAGGCATCTCCAACCTGCCCAGGTTGAACATGCCCGAATGCGCTGCCTAATGAAGACTCTTCTACAACTACAACGGCTGTCGATCCAATAAGGCATATGTAAAAGCTGCATACGGACATCCTGCCTGTTCCTCGCAGGTTTTAGTGGTTCACACTATATTTTGATTCTCTGAAACAAGATTAGCACAATATATTGTGTTTAAAGTGTGACTTGCATCACATGGACAGGCCGGAAGCCGGGACAAAACCGCCGGAGCCCACAGGTGATGCGCGGAGCGGGGAACGAAAAAATTTTTTTAATTTTTTTGGTGGTTCAACCTAGAAATCGGGGCTTGACAGTCGGTTATTGGAACGGCGAACCTACTGACCGACCATTGGCAAACCGGCGGTTACTGGGATGGCAAACCGCTCGTCGGCTAACCATCGGTTACTGGACGGCCGACCGCCAGCCTTCAGAATAACGGAACTTTATGTACTTATTATCCGGGGCTGAGCATGTTCATCCCCATTAGCGGTATTTTTTGTTCTTATTTCCCTATGAACGGTACAGATTGCGGGTATTTTGTTACGGTCCGAGAAAATAGCGACATAAATTGCCTTTATCTCTCTTTCAATAGGGGATAGCGGCGGAATAACGACATTTTTTGCCCTTATGTTGTTGAGCCCTTTTTTGTTTGTATTTGCCGGCGGGGAATTGATAAAATAATATAGGAATAAATACAGTAAAGTGAGGGGAACGGAAATGGCGATTGCGGAAGTAACGGTTATTCCGATTGGTACGGGCAGCACCAGCCTCAGCTCCTACGTTGCCGAGCTGCAACGGGTATTGGAGAAGCAGGAAGGCATTAAGTTCACGCTGACGTCGATGAGCACGATCATTGAAGGAGCGCTGGACGACGTATTCGCGGCGATCCGGGCGATTCATGAAGCGCCGTTCCAGGCGGGCGCCGGCCGGGTGTCGACCTCAATCAAGATCGACGACCGCCGCGACAAAGCGAGTTCGTCCGAGCAGAAGCTCCAATCCGTGAGGGAGAAGCTGTAGTGCAAGCGGCTTGGTTGTGGCAGCACCACGTGTGTGGTAGGACCACGTGGTTGTGCCGTTGCGCGGCACGCAATGTGCGCCGGAAGCACCACAAATTCCGGGCAAAACGGGTTTGCGTAAAATTTCCAAACTTTAGGGCTTGCATTTTTTTTAAAACGCGGTATAATAATTTTTGTTCGCTAAAAGTGAACTTGCTGGTGTAGCTCAGCTGGTAGAGCAACGCATTCGTAATGCGTAGGTCGGGGGTTCGAATCCCTTCACCAGCATCTCCATAATGTAAAGCACGGCGCGGCTTCCGAGGTTTTCGGGGGACGTGCTTTTTTTCGTAAAAAGCGAAACTTCCACCATTTTTCTACCCTTAATTGCTTTAAAACGTTAATCGTTAAATTATTGCAGGTTATATTTTAGAATGCTATGGAAAATTGCTATTAGCGTACAGTCCATTGAGGAAGTATTTAAACAATATGCCGCTCAGGCAGATACGATTTTGCAGGAGGTTCCAGGCTTCCGCAACTTGTCCCTCGATGATCGGCCCAAAATGCTGGAGGGCACCTGGAAACCGGCTATGATTGTCGTCCATGAATTCCCAGATTACGAAATTGCTCAGAAACTTTACTACTCAGATGCTTACGCCCCCCTGATTAAATTACGCCAATCCGCAACGAAGGCCAACTCCCAACTCTCGCGGAAGCTGCGGGAGCTTGGTCCCGCCGTATTAACGATTCGTAAAAGTGTTCCGTTAGTTGAATCAATTATGAATCCAACCTTAGTTCATTGAGCAAAAAATCGCCTTGCTCAATTTTCACTATTCTTTTCTCTTTTATATAATCCCAGCCGTTGTTTATTGCATATTTAACTAGTCTCGCACAAACACTTGGTTTACATAAGTTAGTGGACCAATTAACTTCCCAAGAAAACAATATTAGGAATTGCGATGTTTTAGTATTTGATGGATATATTTTAAAACTTAATGAATCATTTGAAGGCGTTTGATCGATGATGCAAATGAATAAGCACTGATCTATTACAATTTTCTTTACTTCCTTCGTGGAAAGCTTCATTAATTATTCTCCTTGGCACATCGCCTGTAGCTGGCCGTATCCAGGTATGCGAACGGCGCCAGCTAGATTTTTTATGAATAGGCTAAACAGTTTTATTCCCCTCCTCTATAGCGAGAACCTCCCTTGCTGCTGCAATGAAAGACAACATGATTGGTGAAAGCCACTTGTCTTTATGCCATGACATCTGCGTATACACGTGCAAGTCGGGAATTTGCCATGGAAGAGCAACAAGTTTGCCCCGTTCAGCTTCGGCTTCCGCTACGATTTCAGGAAGAAAGGCAATACCGATTCCGGAAATTGCACATTGTTTAATGGCCTCAGCGCTTTGAAACTCTAAATACGTAATACTATCAATGCCCTCTTTCTCAAATGACCGGTCAAACATGGTTCGATAGGGACAACCCTTTTCATTTGTCATGAACACTTCTCCGTGGAAATCTTCCAGCTGCAGCTCAGTTCGTTTGGCAAGCGGGTGATCTGGAGCAGCGAACAAGCGGAAAGTTTCTTCCACCAACGGTTCCACGGCAAGTCCGCTTGAGCGAATGGGTTCGTCCAACATAAAGACAACATCCGCGGTTCCCTCAAAGAGTGTTTGCTTGAGCTCTTGATTTGGAACGGAGCGGAAGATCAAACGAACTCCCGGATGCTGCGAACGAAATCGTTGAAAGACAGCTGGAAGGCGATAGGCGCAAATAACCTCATTGGCGCTTATCGTTAGGGTGCCGCTTAGCACTTCATTGTCATGAACGGCGCTGCGAGCTTCGTCCAATTTGTTTAGAACGCCTTGGATATGAGTTAAAAAGCGTTTGCCCGCAGCTGTAAGAACGAGCTGCTTGCCCAAGCGGTCAAAAAGACGAACACCAAGCTCATCCTCCAATGCTTTGATTTGCATCGTGACGTTGGAGGGGACATAGCCCAGCACTTCAGCAGCCCGAGTGAAATTTAAAGTTGATGCAACCGTGCGGAACGTAATCAATTGGCGTAATTCCATCATATTTGCCTCTTTTACTTTCAATATTATTGAATACTGCTTTGAATTCTATTCACTTTTATTGAGGGTATCACAGATCTATACTAACAACAAGAAATACATCTAAATGCATGGGTTCATTTTGAAGGGAGCAAACAATACGATGGATTATGAGATTTTTGAATTGGGTGACGTAAGCTTGCAATCAGGAGTGACGTTGCCGGGCGCTTTTCTAGCTTATAAGACCTATGGCAGATTAAATGAAAAGAAAGATAATGTCATCGTCTATCCAACTGCTTTTGGCGACACGCATGTTCAGAATGAATGGTTGATTGGAAACGGCATGGCATTAAATCCGCGGGAATATTTCATTATCGTTCCTAATCTGCTGGGTAACGGATTATCTTCATCTCCCAGTAACACACCGCACCCTTTCGACCGGGCTAATTTTCCGCAGGTAACCATCTATGACAACGTTAAATTCCAGCATCGGCTGGTGACCGAAAAATTCGGGATTCAAAAGATCGCTCTCGTCGTTGGCTGGTCAATGGGAGGCATTCAAGCATTCCAATGGGGGGCAAGTTATCCGGACATGGTGGAACGAATCGCGCCTTTCGCCGGAGTTGCCAAGACTTGGCCACAAACGTTTTTGGTCTTGGACGGAATGAAAGCTGCGCTCATGGCTGCCGCCCGCTTCGATTCAAGCAAGCTAAACCAGTTGACAACCGCAGACATGCGCGCCGTTGGCCGTGTCTATGCGGGCTGGGGCTTATCGCAGGCCTTTTACAGAGAGGAACTTTATCGTGAACTGGGATTTGACTCATTGGCGGATTTTGTGGCTGGCGTCTGGGAAAATAGCTTTATGAAGATGGATCCGCACAATGTCCTGGCTATGTTATGGACAGGCCAACATGCAGATATTAGTGCAACCCCCTCCTATAACGGAGATTTCGATGAGGCGCTGGGAAGCATTAAGGCGCTTGCCTGCGTCATGCCGGGGAGCACGGACCTCTTCTGCACGGCGGACGATAACGAATACGAGGCTAAACTTATGCCTAATGCTGTTTTTAACCCTATTAAGTCGATTTGGGGGCATTTTGCCGGTCGCGGAATCAACAGTGCCGACAATCAATTTATTGATGACAATCTAAAACGCTTGCTCACGCTTAGTACAAACGGATAGATCATCGTTAGCCTTAGAGTGTCCTGTCAGGAATAGCCAGATTTGCGATTAACACACCTCATCCAAACCAGGAAGAACACTTGCCCCACTATTGAGCGGGACGGGTGTTCTTTTGTTATTGTAGAGTAGTTGAATATTCTTTTCGTTCTTAATTGAATAGTTTTTAAAAAAAATGAACCCTTTTCAAGGGTCATCTGTTTATAAGACATAACGCAAAGAAAGGAGTGCAGCAATTGACGGAACGCGAGCTGTTTGATCGCTACAACAAAGACGTCTACCGAACCTGCTACTATATGCTCCGGAACGCGCAGGACGCGGAGGATATATGCCATGACGTCTTCGTCACCGTGTTTCGGCAGGACTGGCAGCGGATCGAGCATGTGCGGGCCTGGATTATGCGCATTACCATGAATCACTGTCTGAACCTGCTCCGAAAAAACCGGACGAAGCGGGAGAAGCAATCCGAGGTGCAGCGGCTGCATGAGCACGCCGTCGCAGCAGCGGTTAAACCTGTGGACGCGGTCGTGCTCGAGAAGGAGGCCTCCGCCGAATGGGAGAGGCTGCTGAAGCAGTTGCCCGATAAGCTGCTGGCGGTTGTGACCCTCCGCTATATCGGAGAACTGTCGATGTCAGAAATCGCCGAAACCCTGCGCATTCCGCAAGGAACCGTAAAATCAAGGCTTCATAAAGCGTTGAAAATGATGCGCAAGAAACTGGAACAAAACGACCCCATATGGTTGAAGGGAGAGGAACGAATTGGAACGTATTGAAAGCCAGTTAAAAAAACAAATGAAACACGCGGACACGATGCCTTATCCGGATTTCGAGCGGATGTGGAGCAGCATCCGCCAAGACGAGCTGCGGATAGCCGCCGGCGGGGAAGCGGCAATTCCGCGTCCACGCAGCCGGAAACGGACCGCCATCGCCGTCTCGTTGTCCGTTGCCCTTATAGCTACACCAGTATATGCAGCGGTTACGTACGACTGGTCGAACCTTCTATCTTACAGAGCCGGGATTCAGACGGCCCTGGAACAGGGCCTTGGCCAAACGATCGAACAGTCGGTCACCCAGGACGGCATAACGTTTACGCTGCATACCGCTTTTACCGATGAGAACCGGACATTCCTTCTGTACAGCCTCGATCCCGGTCCGGCCCGGAAAGGGGAGACTATCAGCTTTGAGAATATCGGACTTCGCGATGGCGACGGCCGGGTGATTGAGGGGAACCACAGCTATCATTGGAATGAGGAGCTTAAGGTATATCAAGGGTATTTCGAAACGGATTGGGTGCTCAATGAGCCTCAAGCCGATGTGGAGTTTTTCGTGGAAAACATCCGCTTCGTCGGAGACGGCAGCCAAGCCATCGATTTTCGTCCCGACCGTGCGGAGACCCAGACATTCACCATCCAGAAGGACGGTATCGGCACCGTTACGCTGCAATCCTTCGAGCAAGCCGAGGGGCAGGTGCTGCTGAAGTCCGTTATTTCCTTCACCGACTCGTGGCTTCAGAATAACAGCTGGGTTCGTATTGAAGCCGTCAACGCTAAAGGCGAGCGAATCCGGGAATCTAAGCCCTCCGTATTCGGAACACCTGAAGCCTCTGACGAATATTCGAACCAGCAGATATATTCGGCAGCTGACTTACGGGCCGAAGGAACCTCGTTCCAGCTCAAATATGACCGTACGCTGGGAACGGCCGCTGGAACCTGGAGTCTCCATACCGCCCTCTCAAAGAAGCAACTGGAACGCAGCTCGTTTAAGGACCAGCTGAACATTCCGCTCAAGGAGGTGCCGGGAGGAACAAAAATCGCTGAAATGATCGTTACACCAACCCAGGTTCGGCTTGTGTTGACCCATGAAGAGAAATACGCGGGGGTGCCTTATACGGAATATCAGCTGGATGTTGGGGGCAAGCTTCTCGAGGGCGGACTCTGGCCCGTTTCCAATGAACCGGCCCAAACCGAACTGCGGTTCGAAATGGCCGGCCTTACACCGGAAGCGTTGGCCAATGAGCCGATAACACTGATTGCGAAACACCGTGTCGACGAGCACAAGGGCGATAACCAGCCGATCCGGCTAACCGGCATCTCGACGAAGCGGCAAACCGCGAGCTCCAGCATCGCGGGGTATCCGATCACATGGACCTATTATATGAAGGACGGCAATTTGTATGTAGAATCCCGGAGCAGCGATCCGGCCTTTGGCGGGGTGAATCAAACCTATTATCTCGACGGCGGGGAGCGAAATTACGGGAAATCTGCGCTCATCCGCATGCTTGGGGACGAGGGTAATGAGAATATAGACGTGTACGAGAACTTTAACAAAACCGAGCAGGACATTTACATTTATAACTATACGACCAATCAGCCGGAGGACGAGCTGCGCGTTCAGGTCAAGCCGAGGAAGTAGTGTTATGCAGCCGCTTTGACAATTCGACAGAACCCAGCCGAGATTACAGGGGGTCTCCTAGTCCGGATAAAGCCATTTCCCTGTCCCTATGTTGTTTGAAAGTGCACTTAGTTTTCGGATAGCCGCATAACGGGGCAGCCTCAACCAAAAGGGCGTAATCGATTGTGGAGCCCATCAATTTTCGACACAAAATAGTGAAACAGAGAAATGGATCTGTAGTTGAACGTACAAAAGAAGAGTGGGCTGGATATCGATATAGCCCCACTCTTTTTTGTTATTGTTTATTATTTCCTTTGACCAAAAGTATTGCAAAAATGATTGAGAGTAGAATAATTATGACCAGGCCTATTGGCTGAACAATATTTTCATAAGGTGACGGTATATTGATTTGTCCGAACATTAATTTTTTGGTATATAATAAAAATTTGAAATACTCCCCAGAAAACTAGTGCTATAACTGCCCAATTTTTTACCCTATTGATAATATCACCTTGTTCTTTATTTAACTAAGTTTTGTAAATCTTGATTTGTTAGAAAAAAAGTCCACATTTTTTTATGCCGATATCATATTGGAACAAGCCAATCCCATAAAATCTGTTATTAAGCCAATGTATTATAACCGGATTCTGAATGGAGTGATATTGATGTCGGATCCTTTTGTTATACGTTCATTAGATGAGATACGTTTTTGGTCACGCATTATGAAGGAACATTCCTTCTTCCTTCGCTTAGGTTTTAGGTGCGAGGACACTCAATTAATTGATGAGGCCAATCAATTCCAGGCGATCTTTGAGGATATCGAAAGAAGGGCTCATGCATATCCAGAAAATACTGATCCCCAAACCATCAGACAGTTCAACTCAGAAGTTCACAATGCAGCCACACACATTTGGGCGTTTAAGAGGAAAGTACTCGGGCTGATATTACGGTGCAAACTTCCCGGAGGCAACAACTTTCCTCTGCTTGTAGATCATGTTAGCCGGGAAGCAAGATATTTCAGTAACCGATTAGATGAGCTTAATAACGGAAGGCTTGAACCGTTAGCTGATGCGATTATTGATGAGAATGTATTTTTTCTGAAAATTATGGCCGACCACGCAAAGTTTATAGGTCATTTGCTTGATCCGTCTGAAAGAAAACTGGTAGAGCAAGCAAGAGAGTTTAGCCACGAATTCGACATGCTGATGTATCAGGCTATCGATTTAAGCTCAATGCGCCCTGAGTCGCAAACACATCCGCTTTTGAGTCAATTTGTTGATGAAAATCGCATTTCAGTAAAATCATTGCGTGATTTTAAGAAAACTGCACGTGACTTAATTGAAGAGTGCCGAATAAAAAGCATCATTCATCCTTTGTTAGCGGATCATGTTTTCCGCGAAGCAGAAAGATTCTTGTTTATTCTTGACATGTTTGATCGGTCATTGTCCGGTATGAAGGTAAACAGGAAAGAAATTTTACATTGAAATTGACTGAATAGTGATTATAAACGGAATGTCAGGCCGGCGCGGTTTCCGAGGTTTTCGGAGGCCGCGTTTTTTTGCGTTAATAGTAACAATCAGCGAGTCAACAGCAACAGCATTTCATCCAAATGACGTTCCAATGTCAACGCATCATAAAGGCCCCAACGATGTTCTACGATGTAAGAGCACTTATTGCCGACGGCCGGGAGGTTGCCCCAGGCTTCGCTTTGCAGCATTTCCTGGAATTCATTGCTGTGTCTGTCCTTATTCTCGACGGCCATGAATACCCGGTCTCCGGAGTAACGGGAAATGTCCTCAAGCGCGATTTTTTTCCACTTTAGCGACTTCGTCATTAACATCCTGACCCGGTCCGGAGGGACAAAACCGAGTCCTTCATATAAGGTGTGGCCGAAATTATGACCGCCGTAGACGTAAAGCTCGTTGCGATGGTATACAAAAGCTGCGGCGCTTTCCCCTTTTTGCACGTAAGGTTTCAGCTTTTGGCGTATGTTCCGCGCTTTGTTCCGATACGATTCGATCCAAAGTTTGGCCTTATCGCCCCTGCCGAGCAGCCGGCCCAGCTTGTACAGCCGCGCGTAAATGTGGTCATGCCAGTCGAGCAGAGCGGTTGGAGCAACCGCGGCCAAACGGTCATATTGCGGTTCGGGCATATAACTGGGGCATATGATCAGGTCGGGCTGCAGGGAGAGCAGCTTCTCCATATCGAGCGGCTCGTCCAGCGGCTGAATATCACGTGCTTCTTCGCCATAAAGATCGGCCAAAAAACGGTTCGCACCTACGGGCACGACGCCGAGAGGCAGCAGATCGCCGAGCGTATGCAAGGAACAGATCCGGATATCCCGGGACTGCAAACGGACAAACTGGGTAGGGGACACGCCAACGGCTTGCTTGAATCGTCTGCTGAAGTAATACTCGTCCCGAAAGCCTGTCTGCTCGGCGATTTCCTTCAAGCGTTGATCGGAGCCGATCAGCAACTGCTTGGCCCGGTCTATTCGCAACTCGGTCAAATATTGTACCGGTGTTTTGCCGGTCATTTTCTTGAACATGTCGTTATACTTCCAGCGGCTCAGTGCCGTTTGCTCCGCCAGTCTTTCGATCCGGATATCCTTCGAATATTCGCGGTGCAGGTAATGAATCGTTTCCTCCACTTCCCGCTCTACGCCGAATTTGGAGCTCCTGTCCCGCTGTTCAAGCAGCAGTGTCACCAGCTCCTGAAAACGGACTTGAAGCCGGAGCAGCGCAAGCCCGCGGGCCGCGCCCCATTGATCCAGCACGGCGTATAAGCCGGAAACGCATTCCCCACTGACGGAAAAGACCGTTGTGACATATCCGATAAGCGCCGCAGCCGCCTCATTGGACATGAACACAAACTCATACGCCTGCAGGTTTCCGGCAACAGGGGCGGCAGGGAGCAGGCCGGCGATCGAACGGGGAGGGACCAGCACGCAGCCGTTAGGACCGAGATGATGCGTTGCTCCATCAACCTCCAGGTTCGCGGAACCCTGTTTGATCCACCATATAGAATAATGTTCGCTTCGATACTTTTGCGTATTGCTCCCGCCGGCAATGTCAAATTGGCGGATATTAAGAAGGGATAGGATAGGGATCGATGGGGAGGAGGGATCGGATTGCTCATGCTTCATCGTCGAAGAACTCCAATGTTTCCAAATTTATTATCCATGATTTTATCAAATTATCCATCCGCCAGCAACGCGGCCATTTTAGCGGGATACCGTGCACATATAATAAGAAGAGGCCCCGCATGGATGAATGCGGAACCTCTGCCGGCGCTGCTTTACGATTGTGGCTTCAATACTTTGGGCATTTCGTCCAAAAGCCACTCTAGTGTAACCGAATCATTAAAAGCCCACCGGTTGCTCACGACATAGGCTTGTCCATTTTGGACAGCGGGCAGACTTTTCCAGACGGAGTTTTGGATTAATTCCTCGACACCTTTACGGGAAGCTTCGTTGGCGTCCTGCGTGACTAGAAAAATATGATCGCCGGCCAGCTCCGGCAACTTCTCCAAAGAAATCGTTAACCACATCTTATCTTCATTTTCTTTTTCGGCAAACAGACGTTTCAACGCTTCCGGAGGCTTAAAGCCGAGCGCATCGTACATCGTGGGCCCGAGCCGCTGCGGTCCGTATATATAGAGCTGCTTGTCCTGAAAAACAACGAAGGCCGCTGCGGTTTGTCCTTTTTCAACGAGCGGAGCCAGCTCCTTTTTCTTTTGTTCCGACTTGTCTTTGTAACGTTTGATCCAAGCCGCGGCCTCGTCTTGCTTGCCGATAATGTCGCCCAGCGCCGTGATTCGGCTGAACACATCGCCGCTGTAGGGCATTGTCACGGTAGGCGCAATTTTCGACAACCCCTCCAGTGCGGCCGCATCCAGGAAATCCGGCACGATAATCAGATCAGGGGCAAGCGCGAGGACTTTTTCCAAACTGGGAGCCGAACCTTGACCGCCAATATCCTCTACGCCCTTCAGTTGTTCCTCTTCTAATACCAACCGGGCGTTGGCAAAGTTTGTCCCTACCATTTTGGTGTTCAACGACACCATTTCCGGCGCATAGAAGTGGGCCACAATTCGCTTTGGCTCTGACGGAATCTCGACCTTGCGGCCTAAAGCGTCGGTGTACGTATGACTCGCAGGAGGTTGCCCCTTATTCGTGCTGCTGCCCGGTGTGCCGTTCGCGGCCTCTTCCTTACTCGTACCGCAGGCCGCCAGCCCCAACGTGAGCGTCACCGCCAGCAACAGCGCCCCAAATGATCGTTTCTTCGGGATATACATGCTAGACGCTCCCTTTCGATGAGAATGATTATCAACACAGGGACCATTTTACGCGAGTTTCGGTTGATCAACAATGAATATTTTTTTGGTTATTTGGACTTTTTTTGCAACCTGTCTTCCTACTTTAAATTGTGCAAAAAGAGAGAAGCGTTGAGGAAACGTTTGGCCAAAGTTTGAAAATATGTGGTTTGAACGGATAACATGGCGATCACGATCGTATTGCTGACCGCTTCCTGCTGCTGGGGATTTAAGCCGGCAAGGCCATGGGCAAATTCATCCGCTTTTTTCTTCACGGTCGTTTCCATGAGATGATCCTGTTTTTTGTCTCTGTTCAAGTGGCCGGATTGCAGATCGAGCACCTGGTCGTTGTTCTGGTCGAGCTCTTCGAAAATCCCGGAATAACCCGCGTAGAGATCGATGGGGCTGATGAGATCTTTGGCTTGATCGTCAAAGTTATGGAAGATCAGCAAAAGCAGCTTCCTGATGGACTCCAGATCCAACGCGGCCCGTAAATCCTCAATAATGAACAGAATTGCCGCCTGTTCGATCGAATATTTCTTTCCTAACCTCGGAGTACCGATAATCTCTTTCAAATCGCGTTTCACCCAATTTTGCACCGCTGTCAGCGCAAAATGGTTGTATTCAATCTGGGAACCCAGGGCCACGATTTCATTAAGCGACAGTCCTATATCGTTTGGATTCATGTTCATCAGCTTCTCAAAGATCGGGGGCAGAGCCGTGGAGATAAAAGCGCCTAATGAGTTGCCGCCTTCGATCAATTCCTTGTGCGATTTCGCCCATGCTTCCTGGAGGATGTTTTTGGGCGCTTTTTGGCTTTGACCGCTCAGGCTAAGCAGGAGCTGCGACATTTCACTGCGGGTGAGATGGAATGTTTCCATGTTCAATTCCTCCATATAAGTTCTTACGAACTCATCTTACGACGGTGGCGAGAAAAAGTCAAAGAAGAAGCAAATCGGGCATTACGGGTTAAAGAGGCGTGGAGAAGTTCGAATTTGGAGCAATTTGCTCCAAAGCAGGCAAAGTCGGATATTGATATCGACATATGAACTTTGATATTATAAGTTCATAAGAACTCATAAATAAAAAGTTCCAAAGAATTGATCAAACAAGGAGTGTTTGCATGTACGCTTTGAATTTGTTTCTGGTTGCTTTGCTGATCTTGGCTACCGCCTTTTTCGTGGCGGCCGAGTTCGCCATCGTGCGGCTGAGATCAAGCCGGGTCGATCAAATGGTGCTGGAAGGCCGAAAAAATGCATTGGCCGTGCAGCGGGTTACGAGCAATCTGGACGGATATTTATCCGCCTGCCAGCTCGGCATCACGATCACCGCGTTGGGACTTGGATGGCTGGGGGAGCCCACCGTGGAGAAAATCCTGCATCCTGTCTTTGACCGGTACGGATTGCCCGCGGAAATCAGCAGCATTTTATCCTTTGGCATCGCGTTCGCTTCGATTACCTTTCTTCACGTCGTGCTGGGCGAATTGGCCCCTAAAACCTTGGCCATTCAAAAAGCGGAAACGGTCTCTTTGCTGACGGCTAAGCCTTTGATCTACTTCTATAAAGCGATGTACCCCTTTATCTGGGCTTTGAACGGTTCCGCCAACCGGCTGGTGCGCATCTTCGGTATTAAGCCGGCCAAAGAACACGAAGAGGCCCATTCCGAGGAAGAGCTGCGCATTATTCTTACAGAAAGCTACAAGAGCGGGATGATCAACCAGGCGGAATACGGGTATGTGAACAAAATCTTTGCTTTCGACGAGCGGCTGGCCCGTGAAATCATGGTGCCGCGTACGGATATGATGTGCATCGACGTTCATGCCGGCAAAGAAGCGGCGCTGCAGATCATGAAATCCGAGCAATACACCCGGTTTCCCGTATTGGAGGGGAACAAGGACCATATCCTTGGTATTATCAATACCAAACAATTTTTGATGCAATTAAGCGATGATCCGAAGGTGGAAATACGCAAGCTGGTTCAGCCGATCCTGTCTGTCTCGGAAGCTATGCCGGTAAAGGATCTGTTGCTGCGCATGCAGCAGGAATCGGTGCATATGGCCGTTTTGGTCGATGAATATGGAGGAACCTCCGGTTTGATCACGATCGAGGACATTTTGGAAGAGATTGTCGGCGAAATCCGCGACGAATTCGATACGGAAGAGAAAGCCGAAATTGAAAAGCTGGGAGAAAACCATATTCTCGTGGACGGTAAAGTTTCGCTGGAGTCGGTCTGTTCGCTGCTGGGGATCGAATTGCTTGACGAAGAACTGGATACGATCGGGGGATGGGTCTATACGCAAAACCCGGGTTTAAAGAAGGGAAGCGAATGGACGTACGGCCCGTTGAAGTTTACAGTCCGGGAAAAAGACCGCCATCGGATTCGCAAGCTGGAAATTGTTAAGCTGAAAGCAATGGTGTCCGGCCATGAAGATTAAGCCCGATCGCCTGATTAAACGTTCGCTTGCCGGTGAAATCCGCGCTTTCAAGAAGCTGATAGACATGTACAATAAACAGGTTTTCGACTTATGCTTCCGGATGGCCGGGAATAAAACCGCGGTTCAGGACCTGGTAGTCCGTACATTTGTGACGGCCAGGCAGCGGCTCGGCGATTACGATTTCTCCGTGCCGTTTCATGTATGGCTGTATTCGCTCGCCGTATCCTGCTCAGTGCAGGCCGGTACTGAAGCAGAGCGCGTCGGCGAACCGGGGGATGAGGCGGAAGAACTGCTGCGCCAGGTACCTTTCTATCCCAGGATCGCGATGATTCTCAAGTACGCTCATCGGCTGACGCCCGAGGAAACGGCTTACGTCTTGAACTGCCGGGTGGAAACGATCAAGTCCTATTTGCGGCAGGGACGGGAATTGTTGCTCGTGCAGCGCCCTAATATCGCGAAGCCGGATTTATTGCTGGGAACCTAGCCGGCAACCCTTGTCTTGTTTTACGGGGCAAGGGTTGTTTTTTGTTCGCAAATTTTAAAAATTCTTGTAGAATAGAAAGGCCGCCTTTAAGGCTGTTTTCATTTTTACGGAAATAAGGTGATGAATATGAATAAACAAGGGCATGTTGCTTTGGCGGTGACAGCGGGATCGGCCGCTCTGCTGATGATGCCGTCATTGGCCGTGCAAACCGATGCAGGAATAGCAGCGGCGCTCGTGGCGGCAGCGGGAGTCGGCGGAGTGTTCCCGGATTTTGATCATAAGACAAGCACGGTGAGCAATCGTATCCAGTTTCCCCTCCGCTACCGGCGTCTCTTTCGGACCTTGTCCGGATTTCTGGGAGCGCTAGGTGTAGGGTTAGTGGCTTATCGCCAGTTCGGACACGTCCCCGAACCGCTTGAGGAATGGGTGAAGAGCGGGCCGTTATGGCTCGGCGCCGCCATCCTGTTCTGGCTGCTGGCAAGGCTGCGCAGCTTGGTTTTGATCGGCATTGGCGCTTTGCTGCTGGCGGGATACGCGATGTATGACCTGCATTGGATCGCGGCTTTTGCCGGCTTTGCCTTTCTCATTCTTCCGCTGGTTAAACATCGCGGGGTGATTCATACCCCGGAGTTTGCGGCCGTACTATCCATAGGTCTGCTTAATTTTTCCGCTCAGCAACCGGAAATTATCAATATGGCGGCGATCGGGTTTGTCATCGGCTGGTGGGCGCACCTCGCCGGCGATATATTTGGGGACGAAGGGATTCACTTCCTGCTGCTGCCGAAGCTTAAAATCGCTCTCCGGTTGTTTAAAAACGGGGGGCCGGCCGAGCGCTGGATTTCGCGAACATGCTGGGGAGGCAGCCTTCTGATATGGGGAGCCATGTTGCTTCAAACACAAATCCTGCTGAAATAAAAGAAGGAGATGGCGCCGGCCATTACAGGAACAAACGAACAAGCGCTGCTATGCGGCTCAGCATATACCGTTATTGATTGACTTGGAGGTGAGAGGGAGTTGGGCCAAACTTCTAGCTCGTTAAAAGGGATATCAATCATAACAAGCACGAACCGCCCGCGTTTTTTCGATAATATTCTTGAAAATTACAGAAATCAGCTTTACCCGGTAAAAGAACTGGTTATTATCTTGAATAAAGATAGCATGGAATTAGATAAGTACCGAAAAATTGCCCGGAAGTATAAAAATGTCTCCGTCTACAAGCTTCCTGAAAAAGAATCCTTAGGCAGCTGCCTTAATTATGCCGTCAGTAAAACGAAATACCCGTACATCACCAAGTTTGACGATGACGATTTCTACTCGCCTTATTATCTAACCGGACAAATGAAGGCTTTACATCGGTCAAATGCCGATGTGGTGGGGAAACGAGCGTACTTGGCGTACCTCGAAGCCAAGAAATTGCTCGTTCTTCGCTTTCCCAAACAACAGAATAAGTTCGTCGGTGTAGTTGCGGGAGGGACCATCTTATTTAAAAGACGTGTGTTCGACCGCGTCCGATTTCCCCATGTGTCGCTAGGAGAAGACGTCTCATTTTTAAGCAGATGCTGGGCTAAAGGATATAAAGTATATGCGCCTGATCCGTATAACTATGTGCAAATTAGAAGAAAAAATAAAACATCGCATACATGGAAAGGCAGCGATCAATATGTCCTAAAGGGGAGCCGGATTTTTGCGCGAACCGATCAATTTAGGAAAGTGGCTACTCAAAATCGCTAATCCTCGTTGTAATTCCTCCAGAGAATTGGTGGAAGAAAGGGCTATTCGTAAATATTTGTCCCGTGTACTGGCCCCGCTTAAAAAGCGATCGGAGTGATACACGCGAATTCCTTTGTTCAGAAAATAATTCTCCATGTGCGTTCCATCGGCATCATCCGATATGGGAAGCCATCTATAGAAGCTTAGTGGATGGCCAGTACGAGGCAGCTGCGGGAAAAACTCCGTAAACAACCGGTTTGCGGATTCCGCCAGCTGTTTTTTTTTCGCTGCAATTGCACTTGCTTTTCCGGATAAGATCAGTTCGCTGATGATCTCGGCATCCAATGAAGAGGTTTTCACATTAATATTAAAAATGGCCTTCACGATCTTCTCTTTAAAAGCCTCGCTAAACACGATATAAGCCACTCGAAGGCCCGAGCAGATGGACTTGGACGTGCTGCAAATATACACCGTTTGTTCCGGGAGAAGCTGAAACATAGGTTGTCCGTAATCTGCCATAATACCGGCTGACAGAAAGGCGTGTATATCGTCCTCAATTAAAATCAACCGATGCTTTCGAATGACGGCCGCCAGTTCGCGTTTGCGGTAGTCGGGAATCATGACCGTCGTGGGGTTGGAACAAGAAGGCATCAGAAAAACGCCGTGCACATCCATTTGAAGGCACTGATTGTCAAGCTCGCCCGGCAGCATGCCATGTTCGTCACCGGGAATCGGGACCAATTTAATACGGTACAATTTCGAAATCTCGATAAAATTAGAGAATGTATACATATCGACCGCGATCCGGTTGCCTGGTTCGAACAGAGCTAATAACGTGATCGCCAATGCATTTAGCGCCCCGGAAGCGATCGCCATATTGTCTTTGTCCGCATGGATCCCAAAATCCGCCATCCAGTTTAGCGCCGCTGCTTTTTGATGGGGGATGCCTGTAGGGTCATTGTAATTCAAGAGCTGTTCCAAATAACCTTTCTCCGTCACCTTCTTAGCTGCTTCAGCGACAATATTGTTGCTTTGCTCAAATGAGGCGACAAAACCAAGATCGATGATTTCATTTGAAATTTTGTCTTTCGAAATAGTAATGGAGCGTGCCGCGTTGGCTGAAACGAATGTGCCGCTGCCTGTTACCGCATATATTAGGCCTTTGAGTTCGCATAGTTTGTAGGCACGTGTTATGGTCGTAAAATTTATGTCCAAAAAATCGGCCAACTCCCTTTGCGGTGGCAGTTTTGTACCCGGGGCTAAAAATCCGTTTGTGATGTCATGTTCCAGCAGTAGGGCGAGCGAACGATAGAGTGGACGTTTCAAAGCGTCTCTATCGGGTTTCCATGACATGGGGTAATCGGTGAAGGAATTGATCGGCATATTTGCACACCTCACAAAATTGTAATCCATACAATTATATCGTTGATTGTATGGATTTGCACTGCTAAAATGGCATGGATAAGTAATCGTACGAGGAGATGCAAGTAAATCATGACTAACAGAAGCGAACTTCAATTGGCGTTTCGTGCCGCCTTTCCTGCTACGATCCCCATTTTGGCAGGCTTTTTATTCTTGGGGATTGCCTACGGCATCTTTATGAACATATCGGGATTTGGGGCAGGGTATGCTTTCCTGATGAGCCTGCTTATTTTTGCCGGGTCGATGGAATTTGTCGCTGTCCATCTGCTGCTGGGCGCTTTTAACCCATTAGGCGCTTTTTTCCTCGCTTTAATGGTTAACGCGCGCCATCTTTTTTACGGGATATCTATGCTTGAAAAATTTAAAGGGAGCGGGTTAAAAAAGATCTATCTGATTTTTGGCATGTGTGATGAAACGTTCTCCATTAATTACACCGCCCAAATACCGCAAGGGGTGAATAAAGGGTGGTACATGTTCTTCGTTACCTTGCTTAATCACATCTATTGGGTGCTTGGCGCTACCATTGGGGGACTGTTTGGGTCACTAGTTCAAATAAACATGGAAGGACTTGAGTTTGTGATGACGGCTTTATTTGTGGTCATCTTCATCGAACAATGGCTGAAAGAAACAACACATCACAGCGCGTTACTGGGGTTGGGGCTATCTGTGTTATGCCTCTTTATTTTTAACGGGGACAACTTTATCATACCTTCCATGATTTTGATCCTCTGCGTGCTTACTTTGATGCGGAGGCCACTGGAAAAGAAAACGGGTGAAACTACATGACAATGACTTTATTGGAACAAGTGATTACTATTGGAATAGTCGTTTTGGGAACCATGCTGACCAGATTTATTCCCTTTATGATTTTCCCTCCGGGCCGGCCCGCTCCGCGTTATGTGCAATATCTCGGGAAAGTGCTGCCCGCGGCGGCTTTAGGATTATTGGTTGTCTACAGTATCAAAGACGTGAATTTTATATCCGGCAACCATGGAGCGCCAGAATTGATTTCGATGGCCATTGTTGCTTTCTTGCATTTTTGGAAAAGGAATATGCTGTTATCGATCCTAACGGGTACCCTGGTCTATATGCTGTTGGTTCAATTTGTTTTTTAAAATGTTTAAAAAAATAGCGTCAGTCATTAATAAACGTTGATTTGGAGAGCATTTTTGAATTGTAAGCGATTAACATATGATCTTTTGTATGATTCCGGCAGTTCACCTTCCTTACTCCTGCTTTACAAACTTTTACACTGAACGTATGATTTATTTTGTTTCCACTAAGAATAAATCAATTCATTATCGCTGAATTTCCTTAAGGAAAACGGGGGACCCGTTAAAAACTTACCTGCCTTTCAGGTGAGTTTCTCTTTTGGGGTGAATCTTGGCAGTTGATCCAGCGATCCGCCAGGTAGGGCGACTCTTGCCGCCCGAATCCGACAGCTAACCTCGTAAGCGTAGTCAGGAGTGGGTTGTATGACTTGTGAAGTTTAGCACAGGGGCCCCTGTGTTTTTTTATTGCCTCGAATTGGCCTATTTGCCCTTAATCTTCAGTTTGTATTTGAAATAATACTTATTTCTGCCGAGCAATATAAAAAAACAACGTAATTTAGGCGGTGACCCCCTGTGCTTTCTTATATAAAGCGATTTCTTATTGGACGGCCGTTAAAATCAACGGAACTGGGCGAACAGAAACTAAGCAAGACCAAAGCGCTGGCCATCCTTTCTTCCGATGCCTTGTCATCGGTGGCTTACGGGCCGGAACAGATCCTGCTTGTTTTAATGGTCGTGGGAGCGGTAGCCTATTGGTATTCGATTCCCATTGCTGCCGGTGTTTTGGTTTTGCTGGTGGCGCTTATTTTGTCTTACCGGCAAATTATTTTTGCTTATCCTCATGGCGGTGGGGCTTATGTGGTTTCCAAGCAAAACCTGGGTGTAATTCCCGGACTGATTGCCGGCGGTTCATTACTTGTTGACTATATCTTGACCGTTGCGGTAAGCGTTTCGGCCGGTACGGACGCCATTACTTCGGCTTTTCCGGGCCTTCATCCATACACGGTGCCCATAGCCGTAGGTTTTGTATTGTTAATTACCATTCTCAATTTGCGTGGTGTCACCGAATCGGCTACGATTTTTGCCTTTCCCGTTTATTTATTTGTTCTGGCCCTGGTGATTTTGATTTGTTCCGGCCTTTATAAAATTATGACCGGCCAAATTTTGCCGGAGTTACACGCTCCGCTTGGTTCTCCAGTGGCTGGAATTAGTTTATTCTTGCTGCTTCGTGCCTTTGCTTCCGGATGTTCCGCTTTGACAGGGGTAGAAGCGATCTCAAACGCCATCCCCAACTTTAAAGAGCCGGCTCCGCGCAATGCGGCAAAAACCTTGCTGGCCATGGGGGGCATATTGGCTGTATTGTTCACGGGAATTGTGTTTCTGGCTTATTATTATGGCATAGGCCCTCTCGCGGAGGTTACCGTGCTTTCCCAAATCGCGGAACACACTTTCGGAAGAAATATCATGTATTTCTTCATTCAGGGAACGACGGCTTTGATTCTTATTCTGGCTGCCAACACCGGATATTCCGCCTTTCCGTTGCTTGCCGTTAATTTGGCCAAAGACAAGTTCATCCCAAGAGCGTTTACGGTTCGCGGAGACCGGCTGGGATATTCAAATGGCATTATTTTCCTGGGGCTGTTTTCGATTTTGCTGATTATCGTTTTTGAAGGGAAAACCGAACTTTTAATTCCGCTTTATGCGATCGGCGTGTTTATTCCTTTTACACTGTCCCAGTCAGGCATGATGGTAAAGTGGTTACGGGAAAAACCTCCAGGTTGGATCAAGAAATTTTTGGCCAATACCATCGGGGCCTTGATCAGTCTGTTGGTCAGCGTGGTGTTTTTCATCACCAAGTTCCATAATGTCTGGCCGGTCCTTATCTTTTTACCTTTAATTATTTACTCCTTTTATCGGATTCATAAGCACTACGAAGCGATTGCGGAGCAGTTGAGAATTTCAACTTGCGAGCGGGCTATACCGATCGAAGGAAACGTGGTGATCGTACCCGTTGCAGGAATCACGCGCGTGGTGGAGAATTCGCTGAACTATGCCAAGTCCCTGCTCCCGTATCAAATCATTGCGGTGCACGTCCCTTTTGAGAAAGCGGACGAAGCGGTGTTTGAAGAGAAGTGGAAAAAATGGCAGCCGGACGTTAGATTGGTGACATTGTACTCTCCGTATCGAAGCATAATTCACCCGTTGATTAAGTTCGTGGATACGGTGCAAAAAAAGGCGCACGAAGCAAATTATCAGGTGACTGTGGTCATCCCGCAATTTATTCCGAAAAAAGGATGGCACAATATCCTGCACAACCAATCGAGCCTGTTGATTCGCGCGCATCTGCTTTACCGGAGAGATGTCATCGTCGCCACGGTTCCGTATCATTTGAAAAAATAACCGAATCAAAGAGCCAGAGGGAGTTCCCCTCTGGCTCTTGCAGGATGCGCTCTTACACGCTGTCCGATCCCGCGCTGCTTTCCTCGTCGGGCGGCACGTCGCCGATCAGCTTCCACGGACCCCATTCTCCGGTTGTTCCCGGTTCCTGTCCTCGTGTCCACCACAGGGCTTGCCAGAATTGCCCGTTATGCACAACGATTTCACCTTCGTTATAGACCCTGATCGGATTCCAGATGAGGTACTTTCCGAAACGGTTAGGGTCTCCCGGGAAACCGGGCTCGGGCGTGGTGGGCGCCGACGGATTGATGCTGAGGTTCACATCCATCACCTGATAGAAGGCATTTGGGGTATCGGCGATATCCCAAACGGCCACGATGACGTGGTAGCCTTCCCGGTCGTTCGGCACAAAGCAATCGTTATAAACGTCGATTGGCGGAATCGCGCCGTCATCGATATAGCGGCAGAACAACTCAAGATCCGCCCGTTTTAAAGGGGAATCGGGGTCCCAGTCTTTTTTCGTAATATAATAATCCCATGTATTCGTGCTGTGATTGGCTGTAAGCTTCCAATGGAACGTATGCTCTCCGCCTACCATATCTACCTTGGTCCAGCGATCGGCCGTTTGCTCGTCGAGTTCAAAAAACTTCCCGCCGCTGGCGATCTGGCCGTCAGGGACACCGAATTCAGGGAAATCTCCCCGGCCCTCAACACTGAAAGGCTCCCATTTCACCGGCCCGCAATCGGAGTTTTGGCCAATGGAACATAGATGGGCGCGGCTGTCCGTCAAATATCCGTGCGCGGAAGCGCTGTCCGCAAACACAAACGAACCCGCCAGCATCAGAAACAGGGTACCCGCCGAAGCAACAAACCATTTCATCAATGACTTATGACGATACACAAAAGTCCGGGCTGTCATGATTCTACTCCTCCTTGCATTTTTTAATAGAATTTTCCGCGAGCTTTCCAAGCTCAATTTTGACAACGCTTTCACTGACTTGAGACGCGGGTAATCGGAGCCTGCAGATCCCTCCCTTCAATGAACTTTTTATGAATCAATTCCAAAGAAGCCTGTCCATTCTTATGGAAATTGATCCCCAAACGATAAATAATCCATATATTGGATTTATTTACTACATACTATATTATGACCCCATAATTGTCAATGAGATTATAATATATATTAGGTAATAATATTTACATATATGTCGAAGTTTTGAATAATTTGTTGTACCAGTAGAACTATAGTATCCGTTTGAATATGGTTGGTAAGATGCATTACATCAAAATGGGTAAGGAGTATAATGATCAAAAAATAAATGTTAAGAGGGTATAGTATGAAGAAAAATTTCATTGTATTCGGATTTACGGCTTTTATATTGTTGGCGGGTTGTTCTGCGAGTCACGCGGCAACCAACTTAACTACGGATTCTCAGAAAGAAAATCCAACGGTTAAGGAAGCAAGCCACTTCACGTATGACCATCAGGAGGAGTGGGAATTTGTAGCGGGGAAAATGCAATCTCCAATAGACATTGTTACATCCAAGCTTATTGATTATGAGGGAACTGATTTGGCATTAAGCTATGATCAGGTGGGCACTTCCATTGAGGATAACGGGCATAGCATACAGGTGGGGTTACGCGGTACCGCAGAAATAAATGATCGGACGTTTACGCTGTCCCAAGTTCATTTTCATGCCGAAAGCGAGCATACGATCGATGGCAAGCACTTTCCGCTTGAAGGGCACTTTGTGCACCAAGCTCAAGACGGCCGGATCGCCGTGATCGGGGTTATGTTTGCTGCAGGAGAAGAAAATAAAGCCTTCGGGCAAATTTTGGACGCGGCAAAAGCGAATGCAGAAGGGGAAAAGGGAATCACGATCGACAAACTGGAGATCGGTCAACTGCTTCCTGCTCATTTGAGCTATTATCATTATTTGGGGTCCTTGACGACACCCCCGTTAACCGAAAATGTGGAGTGGTATATTCTAACGGAACCTGTTGAACTTTCCCAGGAGCAACTGAATGAATTTTATAAATACTACGACAACAATCATCGCGACATCCAAGAATTAAATGACCGTAAAGTTTTTATGAAATCTTAGTTCTTCCTAAAGATGTATGCAGTCTGCCACATTCGCCTGCCGCAGTCGGAGGAGTACCGGAATCTCTTTGGACTCCTCCGTACAGCAGGCCTCCTGATGAGGAATCCCGCGGGCAGAACCTCTTTACCGGCCGTCCCGAACGAACGATTCGATTCTGGCCTTAATAGCGTCCCGAACAGTTCGGAACTGTGCCATGATTTCTTCTTCGGTGCCGGTTGCTTTGGCCGGGTCGTCGAAACCCCAATGCCATTTGATCGCCTTTGGATTTGAAATCGCAGGACAGTGCTCGTCCGCATGTCCGCATAACGTAATAACGTAAGTGGCGCGGTTTAAGACGTCCTGATCGATGACATCGGAACTGTTTCCGCTGATATCGATCCCGGCTTCCCGCATCACTTGAACGGCGCGGGGATTAAGCCCATGTGCCTCAAGGCCGGCGCTTTTTACTTCGTATTTGTCTCCGCCAAGAGCGCTCAGAAATCCGTCGGCGATTTGACTGCGGCAAGAATTTCCCGTACACAAGAAGTAAACAAGCGGTTTTGTACTCATTTTCAAATTCCCCTTTACATTCATTATTTTTTGAACTAGCCTATTATTTTTAGCCCAATGAACATACCGCAGAGCGTTAAAAATAAGACGGGAACCGTCAAGACGATACCCGTCTTAAAATACGCGCCCCACGTGATTTTAACGCCTTTGTTTGATAGGACATGGAGCCAAAGCAGGGTGGCCAGCGAACCGATTGGCGTAAGTTTGGGCCCCAAATCGGAACCAATGACATTCGCATAGATGAATGCTTCCCTTATGAGGCCGGTTGCGCTTGTCCCGTCAATGGCCAGGGCGTTGATCATGACCGTAGGCATGTTGTTCATGACGGACGACAGGATTGCCGCAATAAATCCGGCCCCGATGGTTGCGGCGAACAGGCCTTGAGCCCCGATCCATTCGAATATCTCCGCGAGTTGATCCGTTAAACCTACATTTCGGAGCCCGTAGACGACCACGTACATCCCGATGGAAAAAACCACCACAGACCAAGGAGCGCTTTTGACGAGCTTCCAGGGATGGAATCCCCGGCTTTGTTTTACGAACAGCAGAAAAATCAAAGCTGCCGCGCCGACAATGATGGAGATGGGGATCTGAATAAATTCGCTGGCGAGATAGGCGATAAAGAGAACCCCCAAAATAACCCAGGAAATCTTGAACAAACGAACGTCTTTGATCGCTTCAACCGGATTTCTCAGCTGCGATACGTCGTACTTCTCCGGAATGCTCCTCCGGTAAAACAAGTATAGGACCAGCAGGCTCGCGGCAACCGAGAAGAGGGTCGGGATGATCATGCGGCTTGCGTACTCCAAGAAACCGATCCCAAAAAAATCGGACGAAACGATGTTCACAAGGTTACTGACAACGAGCGGCAGCGATGCCGTGTCGGAGATGAAGCCGCTGGCCATGATGAAGGGAATGATCATGCGCTCATCCATATGGAGCGCCCTGACCATGGCCAGGACGATCGGTGTAAGAATAAGGGCGGCGCCATCGTTGGCGAAGAAAAAAGCGACAACGGCTCCGAGCAGGATCACGTAGATGAACATAAGTATGCCGTTCCCGCGCGCAAAACGAGCCATATGCAGCGCGGCCCATTCGAAGAAGCCGATTTCGTCCAAAATAAGGGAAATCAGAATAATTGCAACAAACGCTAATGTAGCGTTCCAAACGATTCGGCTTACGTCCCACACATCCTGGAGATTTACAACGCCGGAGATTAAGGCGGCAATGGCGCCTCCGCATGCGGACCACCCGATGTTTAACCCTTTTGGCTGCCAGATGACGAAAATCAAAGTAACAAGAAAGACCATTGTGGCGATAATAAGCATAGGAGACCTCCCAGGTTAACAACAACGATTAGGATGATGGGCTTTCATTTTCTCCTTCATGGAAGGGAGTTGATTTAAGATATCGTTCAAATAAGGTTTGTCGCCGACGTTTAGTGCGTAATAAATCCATTGGCTGCGGCGGGTTTCGTTCACAATTCCGCCCGTTTTTAATTTCTTTAAGTGCTGACTGATATTAGGCTGCGTCGTTTCAAGAATATCCACGATATCGCATACGCACATCTCTTGTTCTTTCAAAAGGGCGACGATCATTAAACGCGTCTTATCCGAAAGCAACTTCAGCGTTTCCGCCATTTCAGCGATGGAGGTTTCGGGTGTGGTCATATGTTAACTCCTTTCATTAAAACTGGCGAACTCAGCAAAACAAATTATATAATCAATCAATTATATTATCAAGCACTTATATCGTACGAAATAGAAAAAATCAAACTATTTTGATTTAATGTTGAAATTTCCAGTTGGCCGTGATATGATTTGTACATCAAAAATATTTGATGAATGGTGGGGGCACGATGATGAATCACTACGTCATGGAGAAACTCATGCAGTTCCAGCAAAATGAAATTGAACAACACGCGCGCCGGGCATGGATGTGGCCGAACCGAAAAGATCGGAAACAAGCAAAAATTTTCCAAACGCTGGTTGCGAAATTGGCCGCACCCTGTTGCCCAGCCTGCTGCTAAAGGAGCGTGTTGATATGATAAGAGAGCTGCCCGTCATTTCGAAGGCGGATGAAACGGTTGATTTTGCAAAATATGAAGCTAAGTTCAAGGCGCTGGCCGATCAAAAACGCCTGCAAATTATGTATGAACTGACGCAAAAAGGAAGTGTGTGCGTTTGCGATTTAATGGATATCGTGGATATGCCGCAATCGAAACTTTCGTATCACTTAAAGATTCTGTTTGAAGCCGGATTAATCACCAGAGAGACAAAGGGCACATGGAGCTATTATGAATTAAACCATGCCGAAGTCAACCGGCTGCTGTCTCCGGAGCTATGCTGTGTTTTTCGAAAGGCAGACAAACAACCTGGCGGATGCTGTTCATGAAATCCGCTGGGTTTTAAGTTGTCTAATTAATCAAAATATTTTGATATATTCGGAGGAGATTACATGAATTCATTGCAAAATGATAAGGTTCGCCAACATGTGCGTAACCGGTACAAGCAAATAGCTCAAGGCAGCCGTTCTAATGCGAAGTGCTGCACGTCAAGTTCTTCTTCATCTTCTTACTGCGCTACCCCTGATGAGGTGTCCTTCAAATTGGGCTATTCGGCTGAGGAGATGGCGGCTGTCCCCGAAGGTTCAAACCTGGGGTTAGGCTGCGGCAACCCGCAAGCGATCGCTTCTTTGAAGCCGGGAGAGGCCGTGCTCGATCTTGGCAGCGGCGCCGGTTTTGACTGCTTCCTGGCATCGAAGCAAGTTGGGGAGCCGGGGAAGGTTTATGGGGTCGACATGACCCCTGAAATGGTTAACCGTGCCCGTCATAACGCGCATAAAAACGGCTACCGGAATGTGGAATTCCGGTTGGGAGAAATTGAATATTTGCCTATACCTGATCATTCGATCGACGTGATTATCTCGAACTGCGTCATTAATCTGTCTCCGGATAAGCAGCAGGTTTTTGATGA
Source organism: Paenibacillus macerans (assembly GCF_900454495.1). Lineage (NCBI taxonomy): Bacteria > Bacillati > Bacillota > Bacilli > Caryophanales > Paenibacillaceae > Paenibacillus > Paenibacillus macerans. The sequence goes on along the minus strand of NZ_UGSI01000001.1, from coordinate 4,306,962 downwards.
AGCTTACCGTGTCTTGAAACATGGCGGCCGCATCGCCGTATCGGATATTGTAACCACCGCGGAACTTCCCGTCGAGATCAAAGGAGATCTCGATTCGCTGGCGGGTTGTGTATCCGGGGCGTCAACCGTCGAAGAAGTTAAGGAAATGCTCCGGAACAGCGGATTTCAGGAAATTGCCGTTGAACCGAAAGATGAATCCCATGAGTTTATTAAGGATTGGGAGCCTGACGGTCATTTGGAAGACTATATTCAATCGGCAGTTATCAAAGCAATAAAACCATATAACTAATATGCGCTGCAAATCCGTGAAACGCTACTGACATGCTGTTGTCAGCAGCGTTTTTGTATACTTTCGTTATACAAATCAAAAGGAGGCCACGATAAAATGATCGACAAGTCACCTGATTTGGGGTTTGCCGGGAACGATATAACTAAAGGGAGCCGCTATTGGATTGGCGTAGTCTCCGCATCGCATGTCAGCCGCGGGGTTAGGGAAGGGATCGCCCAGACTTGCCATGGGAAAGCCCGCCCGCTCGGAAGAATGCGGCCAGGCGATTGGCTCATCTATTACTCGCCGCGGACAGAGATGAAGGGCGGGGAAGTTCTGCAGGCGTTTACGGCGATTGGCCAGGTGGCAGACGATATCGTATATCCATTTAAAATGAGCGATGACTTTATTCCATATCGCCGGAATATGCATTATTTCCCCTGCCGCACCGTTAAAATTGCCGCTCTGTTGGACAAGCTTACGTTCACTAAGGGGAAACGCAACTGGGGATACTCCTTTCGCTTCGGACAATTCGAAATCAGCCGCGAAGATTTTCTGACCATAGCTAATGAGATGCTGGGGAACGGTGGAGTTGAACGCTGAAAGCCGAGTTTAGCGTTTTTCACAGGAAGAAGGACGACATGATGGGGGCGATGGTGGTCAACTGCAAAAGTGCATCCTATTTTTCGCCAATAACCATTTTAGAGCGATTGAAGTGCAAAAGCACATCTCATTTGAGCTTATCCGATAAAAAAGCAGCTTTTGACCGGAGATGAACTGCACTTTTGCATTTCGTGGAACTACCCTTCTTGCTAGGCGGCTTCATGCCCCGCATTCTATCGCGGTTTAGAACTGCCGCTTAATGCGGTCTGGCTTCTTAGGGAGTACGATCGAGTACGTTTTTCTTATACCACAAAATACTCGCAGTCAACCAGCACCCGCTAACGAAATAACCTCCGAGGACATCGCTCGGGTAATGCACCCCTAAATAAATTCGGCTGATTCCGATGGCCAAAATAAACAGGGTACTCAGAACGATCATCAGCGAGCGGCCCAATGAAGCGGGTACATGTCTCCAAATCAGAAAAGCAAGGGCGCCGTAAAAACTGAACGCGGCCATGGAGTGTCCGCTCGGGAAGCTGTAGCCTTCAGCTTCGATAATCCGGTGAATGACGGGGCGTGCGCGATGAAACAGCGTTTTTAGTGCCCAGTTCAGTACGGTTGAACCAAGCATAACACCGGCCAAGAAGACAAGTTCTCCCCGGTGCCCCAGGACGGTATATAAAACTGCCATGGCCGTGATAATCACAAGAATCAGCGGCAGACTCCCGCCGATCGTCGTAAAAAACTTCATAAACACCGTCAAAGCCGGGGTCTCCCAATGCTGAATCCACGAGGCGATAACCTGATCGAAATGGCGTATTTCGTTGTCTTGTACGAACAAAGAAATCGCTCCGAACCCCAGAGTACATATAATTAGTACAATCGGTGCCAGGGATAATTTGATTTTGAACATGTCGCAAATGTTTCCTCCGTCTAATCCAATTTTGAGCAAGTATTTACACAATACAGCATTTGAGTTAACTTAAAAAGGAAAATATATTATGAATATGGAGTTGTAGATATGAAAGAAAGGTTATATGCTCTGGCAGCAGCACTTCTTTTGATTGCGGTTACCTCTGCATGCTCAGCATTTACCAATTCCGACGATCTGATAACGCTCCACACAAAACAAACAAGCGAATCGGCAGTGGAGGTTCCAAATGTTCAGATCATAACTGAGCCCGAAGACGAAACAGGCATTTCCTCGGTTTTATCGGATCAAACGATAGCTTTTAATGGACAAGGATCATCCGGTTTTAATTACAAGAGTGGCGGAGACAGTGAAACGGTTCGGGTCCGTGTCAAAAATTCCAATAAAAAGCCGGTCAACTATAAACTAATTTCTCCAACGGACATAACCTGGGTACAAGCTAAGCTTGGTGCCGGAGAAAACACGACATATGAGCACATTTTTGGCCCGCATCTGGAAGGGAACTGGGAGATGAGGTTTGATACCGATGACGGGTCGAAAGCAACGGTAGAATTAGAAGTTCAAACGGCAAAAAGCCCGTCCATTTAAAAATGGACGGGCTTTTGCGGTAAGCGGCAGCGTGGCCTTACTGGTCCAAATCCTCAAACACTCTAAAGTCGTCAAAGTCGTCCATCACACCGGGCGGTGTATACGGTTTGACGACGAGAAGGGTGGACGTATAAGCATGGCCTTGGTAGACGGCGGTCACGGAGGTGAGTCCCGGGCTAATGCCGGTGATATAGCCGCTTTCGTCAATTTGGGCGATCTTCGGGTTAGCCGTCGTAAACTGGGTTTCGCGGGTGACGTTCAACGTGTTTCCGTCCTCGTCGGTGAACAACGCCTCGATATCCAACTCACTGCCGACAGTTACTGAGTAGTCTTCCGAATCCAGGTAGAATTGTCCGGGGCCGGGCTGGGGTTCACCTGAGCCGTCATTAACCGTAACCGATAGAACGGCTCTAAGTCCGCCGTATTCGCCGACAATATCGGCGGTTCCGGAGGATATGCCCGTGAGCACGCCTGCCTTATCCACGTCGGCGATCTCCGGATTCAGAGAACTGAAGCCGGCAAAATACGTCACATCGGTAACGCTTCCGTCCGTATAAACGGCTTCGAGGACGCTTGGCTTACGCTCGCCGATCTCCAGCTTCACGGCCGGATCGGCGAAGCGAAGGTCCGCCAATTCCAGATCACCAGGCTCTTGTCCAGTTCCCGAGAGCTTAACCAACTGCATGCGGTATTTTCCCTCTTCCTTCACTTGGCCCGACAGGACGAAGCCGCCGTCCGGAGTGGGGGATCCTTTTCCTACGGCGGCAAGTCCCGGAGCCGCATATTGCAGCTTTTCGGTCAGCTCGCCATCCTGGTTGATGAAGGAGATCTGGTATTGATACTTCGAATCTTCCTTGCGGGTCGAACTGCCTAAAAGCGCGTATCCGTCCTTTGTGGTCACTAATTGTCTGTAAGAGCCGTTGTCGTCGCGGGGAGAATAGTTTTTCTCCCAAACGATATTGCTATCTGCATCCGCTTTCAGGAGAAAAGCGGTTCGTTCATCGTTTGGATACATCAACCCGTATACGATATAACCTCCGTCCGCCGACAATTGAGCCGAATAGGCGGAGCGGCCGGTCTGCGGAGCGGGTTGCTTCTGCTCCCATTCGACTTCACCTTGGGCGTCCACCTTCACGATCACGGAGGCGTCCGCGTCCGAGTTGATCACGCTGTCGATATAGCCTACCGCCAATAACCCTCCGTCGGGCGTGTTGATAACCTCGTTAAAAACCTGGTTATTCCCTTCCCCAAAGCGGTACGTTTTAAACCAAAGCTGGTTTCCTTCATTGTCGACCTTAAGCAGGTAGGCGGGGGCTTCCCAATACGAATTGACGCTGTACCCGGTAACGGCAAAACCTCCGTCCGGGGTTTCCGCCACGGATCCCGCATATAAATGCGTTCCGATATATAGGTCTTTATAATAGCGGGCCCATTCGATTTGTCCTTGGCCGTCAAGCTTGGCCAAATAAGGAAGGGTGATCGGTCTCTCGGTTCGGTCGGTGATCGCACCGGTTACGAGATATCCTCCATCCTGCGTCTGGATAATTTGGCGGGCCTCAACGCCCTCCTTGGTGTAGTCTCCGGTGATCTGCAGCCGTTGCTCCCACTCCACGGCACCATCCTCGTCCGCCTTGACCACATACCCTACCTCTTCGCCGCCGTTATCGGCAGCGCCAACCGCGGCATAACCCCCATCAGTAGTGGGGATCACCGAACGCCCCTGGGGAGAAGCGTAGCTTTCGCCGTACTCTCTGCTCCACTCCACCTCAGCTTCGAGAGCCTTCTCCGATAGAGAAGCGGCGGCCTGGCTGGAGCCGGCCCATCCGGTCCAGGCTAACAAGCAGCTCAGTGATAATAGGGCCATTCCTTTTAAACGGTGCAACATCAACATTCCCTCCCAATTTTGTTTTTTTAAGGGATATTTCTTTCTTTTATTATCCCGGAAGAGGGAACCGGGAGGGAATCCCGCTTTGTCCTTAATTTTGGCGGATTGGAGAGCGCCAGTTAGGGCGGGACGACTGGGAGAAAAGGCTGTGAAGTTAAAAGAACTGTAGCGATCCATCAAAGCACAAAGAAATAGACTGCCCTCCAGACAAAGGATGCGGTCTATATAAGTCTACTGCTCATTACGTCTCTTTACAGGCACCCATACTTCCACTTCTGCGTCTGCCGGATTTCCGTTAAGCAAAATTTCTGCGACTGGAGCGCCGGAATATTCCCACTCATAAGTATCCGTTAAGATGGTCCCAAAAGCCTGATCCTCCAGTTTATCAAAAGCCAGGCGCGACAAACCGCCGCCGCCCGATAGAACCAAATATTCGCTTTCCGGGAACCATACTTCTTCTGCCCCGTCCGGCAAGGGCCGGGAAGATTGGACGCCGGCATAATAAAACGCAGTGTCGTGATTCATGGCCACGGCAGCGTAACCGTAGAGGCTTTCTGCCAATGGACGCAATGCCGCCATTTTCCCGTTGTCTACGGTGCTTTTGAAAAACGAAGTCTTCTGGTTGGAAAAATACGGCGAGTGGACGCTTGCTGCGCCTGTCAATGCGGTTTTAAATCCGATCATACGGAAAGATGCCTTTTTTTCAATTTTGAAGTTGCTCATTTTTAACTTGCCTCCCTAAGGTTTATTTTGAATACGCATATAGCGTAGCATGTCAAATATGACAGCAGTATGGCATACTTGAGGAGGAGGTGCGGCATGAAAATAGACCGTTTAATTGCGATAATCGTCATATTGTTGGAACACGAGGTTATCAGTGCGCGGGAACTGGCCGAGAAACTTGAGGTTAGCAGACGAACCATCTACCGCGATATCGATACATTGACGTTTGCCGGGCTGCCCATCTTCACCCATCAAGGAGCAACGGGCGGCGTTGGCCTGATGAAATCGTATAAAGTGGACAAAAAATTATTCACGCGTGCAGACGTTCAAACACTGGTAACCAGTTTAAAAAGCTATAAGCAGCTGTTTAATCATAAGGAAATTGTCCATGTCCTGGAGAAATTGAGCGCTATTGGTCATGAAGGCGGGACACCGATTCCGGAAGGAAAATTTGTTGTCGATTTATCGTTGAATCAGGGAAATGAATCGTTGCGCACGCTGCTGAGCCATGTGGAAACGGCCTTGAATGAAGATCGCTGCCTGATCTTTGATTATGTTGATAAGGCGGGCCATGTAAGTTCCCGAAAAGTCGAACCTTACCGGGTCGTATTCAAAGAAAGCAGCTGGTATCTGCAAGGTTATTGTGTTGAAAAAAGGGATTACCGGATATTCAAATTGGCTCGTATGAGCAAATTGGAAGTTTCTCGGGAAACTTTTGTGCCGCGGGATTTTTCACCGCTTCCGATGGATGGAGCGGATTGGATGAATCAAGATTGGATTTCGGTTACGATCCGTATTGACCGCTCTATGATGGACAAAGTGATTGAGCGATTTGGCGAAGGAAATGTAATCAAGGTAGAGGAAAATACTTGCTTGGCTGCGTATCCTATCATTCCTAATGAATTTGGTTACGACAAGCTGCTCGCTTTTGGGGATAAATGCGAAATTGTGGGGCCATCCGAAGTGCGGGAGGGTTTTCGGCAATACGTTGGGAGGATTCTGGCAAAGTACGAGCAATAATAATAAAATTGTTAAAATCATTTCTTACCCGGCTGCCAAATTCTGTTACAATATAGCATGTACAAGAAACTGGCTTATAAGGGCGGTCGGCTAATCTCCCGGAAGGGAGGTGATGCCTGTGGCGATTAAAGACACTTTGATGATCATGATCAGTTTTGGCGCGCTAATCATTGCGCTGTTGACGCTGGTTGTGGCCATTATCGTAGCGATTAATCAAAACATAAAGAAATAGACCGCCCCGGGTAAGGGAAGCGGTCTATTTCCGTTACTATTTTACCCTACAGCCGACCGCTCTTTAAAGCGGCAAGTGTACAGGGAGCCCGTGTTGCGAGCACGGCTCCTTTACTATTTTTATCGTAGCACAAGCTTTACTATACCTCAATGCTTAAAATTCGGATTTCATCTGTACGAGCAAATGGAATGGTTATATCACCCAAAGATGCAATAATCAATATGAACCGCTGCCGCTGCAGGAAGTGTTCATTCCTGGAAAATATATGTAAAGGACGATGTGCTGATCGTGTTTGAACTGACCGGATTAGAGGGGACGGATGAACCGTTGGCCGCATATCTGGCGTCCTTTCAGCAAGCGAGCATGGAGAATCTGCTGAACGAGATGGGAAAAGCCGCCAACTTGCCTGCGTTTCGAACGAATCTGTCGGCGTATGAATGAATTGAGGAGGCAAGCAGGAACGACTATGACCAACCCTTGTTAAAATCATCTCTTACCTGACTGCCAAATTCTGCTACAATATAGCATGTACACGAAACTGGCTTATAAGGGTGGTCGGCTAATCTCCCGGAAGGGAGGTGATGCCTGTGGCGATTAAAGACACTTTGATGATCATGATCAGTTTTGCCGCGCTAATCATTGCGCTGTTGACGCTGGTTGTGGCCATTATCGTAGCGCTTAATCAAAACACAAAGAAATAGACCGCCCTCCACGCAAAGGATGCGGCCTATTTCGATCGTAGCACCTTAGCACAGCCGACCGCTCTTTAAGGCGGCAAGTGTACAGGGAGTCCGTGTTGCGAGCACGGCTCCTTTACTATTTTTATCGTAGCACAAGCTTTACTATACCTCAATGCTTAAAATTCGGGTTTAACATATAATGGGAATCAGCTACTGTGGTTACAAGCGTGTTATTTGAATCATGAAGAAACCGATCTTTCTCCTGCTTTTAGGAGCGCCGGCTCTTTTATTGCTGCATTGGAACAAAATCCGAATCACGACTGGGACGATCTGAAAAAAGATTATCCGCAAGGTCAAAATAACAATAACGAGTCGAACGCTGCTGACCTTCAAAGTATTGAGCAAATCAATCATATGCTGCAAACCCCCGATTTGGACGATGATGTAAGATGCCAGTATATTTACAGTGTTTTGGCGTTAACGCCGTATAACCACTTGGATACTCTGCTGAAGTTTTTGGATGACGAGGATATGTATGTGCAAGAACGGGCATGCGACATTTTGGGTTATCACAAATATTTGCCGGCTAAAGAGAAATTAAAAGAGCTCTCAGAACATGGAATGCATAATGGAAAACTTGCCGCCAAGCGCGCGCTGGCCCGATTAGGGGAAGGGTAGGCTAAGGAGGGAATCGAATGAAGGATAAGAAATCCAAGCCCGCTTCATTTGGAGTTTTTAGTTATGACGAGGATTTCAAATCCTATTAAAAGAACCGAAAGTGGGTATGGGGATGGGGAATAGTATTTCATTACCCGAAGATCCGGCTTATTCCGTTGAAGATTTGCATATGTCCAATGGATTGACTTCCGTTTTTATTGAGGTCCTTGCTTTAAGCGGGTCGATCTTAGCTACAACAAACCGAGAGAAAGAACTGGTCATCTGGCTGGCCCAGAGAGATCAAGCTTGCGTTGGAATTGGAACGGTGGGTTTTGATATTGATGAAATGCCATGGAAAATCGACTCTTTTGAAGCGGAGAAAGAATTTATGCTTAGAACTATTGCATCAGCTATGGACGGGTTAGGATGGGAACGGCTCAATTATGAACCTAATCAAGAAATGGTCCAGAGATGCTTACAACAATTTGAATTAATGATTAGTGCTTTTGAAAAAAAAAGTGTCGATATAAACAACTACTTGGAATGGTCTGAGATTGAAGAAGGAGATGACAGCCCCACCATTCCATACGGTTATCCGAAATGCGATAAGCATGGTGTCTATCTCTCGTGTCATGGATGTATACTTTGCAATAATAGTTAATTCATATCGCAATGAGGTGGTTTTATGGGGCTAGATTACAGTTTTGTTGTCGTCACACATAAAAGGGAACAGGATAGAATATTCGAATACATAAAAACCAAAATCAAAAGTGATCATCACTTAGCAGATTTTCGTCAAAATTTCTTTGATATGATAACGACTTTTTGTACTCGATACAGTCATTATTTAGAATGAATCTGGTGCACTCTCCGGGAGAGGAGCGGTTTGCAAAATGAATTTAATATACGATACTTTATCCGTTGAGATTGAGATGGAGGTCAGGAAGGAGTACAAAAAGATCTCCAAGCATAAAAGAGTGTTAATGCCGGTGCTGGATTATAAAAGATGACGACGTATTAGCCGGAACGGGCGCTGTAAAGTAAATGCATTGCCTGAATATTTTCAATGTGATAACATAAAAATAGAAAAAGGACCGGTTGGCGCCGGTCCCCTGTACAACCACCGCTAAAAGAGCGGGCAGCCAGATTCAGGTCATTGGAAATGAGCCGTTATCCTTGCCAGGGCGGCTCATTTTCGTTTATGGAAAGACAGCACGGCAATCACAAACATGCCGAATGCGAGCATCAAGGATAATGCTTCATATACTGTCATAGCCTCACCTCCCTTCCGGGAGATTTGGCTGCCGCCCTGTTAGCTGATATGTTGTACAAACCAAATTATACCATGGATACTAATGGTAGATAACTGAAATGATAGAAGAAGCTCTAATGAAAATAGCGATGAACAAGGCGATTCTGTGGCCATCACCCAAGAATCATCAAGTACTAGGGAACCAAAAATTACAGTTTTCAGATTATTCGCCGGTCAGACTAGGAGGTTTTGCGAATGATCGGCCCTTGCTATCTACATGGGGCATTAATTCCCAAGTTTAGAGATCACCTCATGGAGTTTGCATATTATCGAGTGATACGTCATGGATTAAGCAACCTGAACGTTGGGCCTAAAACTCTTACCTTAGAAGAGGCCGAGACTACGGTAAATGATTTTACCAATTGGCGGTTCCCGATTGTGTGTTTTGCCGGAAGCAAGAGTTCCATTCCCTTTTTCAATTATCATATTGCCCTCGGATTTGGTGAGAACGAAAGGGAGGTTACCATTAGCGAGTTGCTGGTGCGTGAACCTGTTCACGAAAATACCGTTAAAGGCATTTTATTGGCTTATTACACCTTAGTAAATGACAAAACGGGAATCGAAAAGATGCGGGTTCCTTTTGTGCTGCCCGGTTTGAAGGAGGAAGGGTTGAAGATTAAGATCGATCTTCCTAAAATGTAAACTTGTATAAAACAAAAGACTTGTTAAGACTATAGTGAATGTACAACGAAAAAAACGGGGTTGTCCCTCAGGTCACTTTCGTGACCTTGGGACAGCCCCTTCTTATTTTGCGAATCGGCCCAGTCTATTGTCTGCTCCGATCTCCGCCTTCCAGCATATCGAGCAGCAGACCGGCGAGCGGAGCGGGGAATTGCGCGTTTTGCGCCGCCGCCAGGAAGAGGCCGACATCCTTCTGCGGAATTTTACTTTGGGAGATGGTTGCCGTCTTCTCGGCGATCATTTGGCCATAGGTTTGATAGATTGGGGCGGGGAACAGCGTGCTCGTAAGCATGTCGACCGCCGCTTTGGGATCGACCCCGCTGCGCTCGGCTATTCCTAGTGCTTCCTCCAGCGAGCGTGCGGCGGAGACAATGAGGAAGTTACCGATCAGCTTGACGAGCACGGCCGTACCGGCTTCTTCGCCGAAGTCAAAAATCCCTCTGGCTCCCATCGCCTCCAGCACCGGCCGCAACCGCTCCTTCGCTTCCTGCGGACCCGCTACGGGAATCCACAGCTGCCTGGCAGCGGCCGCCTCGGGCCGCCCGAAGACGGGTGCCTCGACATAGACGGAGCCGTGCCGCGCGTGCAAGTCCGCCAGCTTCCTGCCCGTATCCGGTGACACTGTGCTCATCGACACGTGAATGCCGCCCGGCCCGAGACGCTCCAGGAAGTCCTCGCTTCTGACGACGCTTTCCAATGCTTCATCGTCCCACACCAAGGTGACGACGATGCCCCCGGCCGTCACGGCGTCGGCGGGACGGGCCGCCTGTACCGCGCCCTGGGCAACGAGCGGCTCCGCTTTGTCCGCGGTGCGGTTGTATACGGTCAACGCATACCCCGCTTGGAGCAGATTGGCTGCGACGGGCAGCCCGAGCAGGCCGAGTCCGATAAATCCAATGTTTTCTCTCATTAATAAAATTCCTCCTTCGAAGTTTTATGAACATGACGTTAACGTCATGTTTATGGCAAAAAAATTTAGGCTCGATCATTGGTCTCGAGCCACCGCTCGAAGCGTTCGATATGGGACTGCAGATCGGCGCGGAACTGCCCCAGTGCTTCGAGCTTCTCGTCCGTGTCGGCCAGATGCTGGCGCAGCAGGCCAAGAACCTTCCGCTTCGGCTGAACTCCGCTAGGGTCCGTGAAATAGAGCTCGATTACGTCCCGAATTTCCTCAAGGCTTAAGCCCAGTTTCTTCAACTGATCGATCTTCCGCAGACGGGCGACCGTTTCTTCCGTGTAATAGTGATGACCGTTGCCCTCGCGCTCGCCTGAAGGAAGCAGTCCGATGCTCTCGTAATAACGGACCGTGCGCTGGGTTACCCCGGCACGTTTTGTCAACTCGCCGATACGCATACGGTCCATGATCGATCACTCCTTTCACAATAAAATATAACGTTAACGTCATGTTTGTATCATAGCACTTTTGATTGGGCGATGTAAAGGCGAACAGGATAACTCCAGACAAGCTTATATCCGTACTCAGATGCGGACGCGGATGGATCTTCAGATCGCGAAGCTACTTTCGGGAAGAGCAAGAATAGACTACATTGATTTAGAGCATCGATAATCAGTTCTGTTTCATCATTGGTGTTGGTTTGGTCCGAACTGCCGAAGAGAAGTTGATTGGGGGACAGCTTATTTCGGGAGTTCCAGAGAATACTCTTAAAACTATCAAAAATAATACCCTCAAAACTCATTAAGTTCAATTATAAACTCCTCCATAATAGAGCTAAGGTTATTTTGAGAGGAGGGGGAGAAACAATGCAATTTCCAGCATGGCTGCAAAGCGCAATTCAGCAAAGGCTGGATGACGTGTCGGCACGGATCGCACGTGATCCTGAGATGCGTAAACTTCGTGCCGAAGAACATTCGGCTTTTGAGGCGATGTTTCCCGACGAGGATAAAAAGAAGCTGCCGGAGTATATGGATTGGGAGGATAAGCATCACTTCAGGCGGGCTTTAGAGAATGAGCTTTTGTACATGCAAGGCATGAAGGACGGAGTTCAACTTGTCATTACCTTGCTGGACGAAACTGCCGAATATCAGTAAAACTCTCAAGTGAGCGCCTTCGTATTAGCGATTTCGCCGGCATCTGGAATTCTCAAAAAGACGGATTTCCGGAGAGCGATGTCACCCCATCGTATCCTGCGATCCGTCTTCTTTTATCAGTGTTTGTTTACCGGAAATTTTAGCGTAACCCTGGTCCCCTGATTCACTTCACTTTGTATCGATAATCCGTATTCCGGGCCGTACATCACTTTTGTACGATCATGCACATTTTTAAGTCCATAGCCTGTAGGTTTGGATTCAAGCAATTGAGCAAGGCGTTCCGGTTCTATACCGATTCCATTGTCTTCTACCTGAAAAACGATACAACCATCCTCCAATCTGCCCGATAGTTTAATCTCTCCACCCTTGCCCCTGTTTTCGATTCCATGAATTATCGCATTCTCCACAAGCGGCTGAAGCATCAGGTTAGGCATATGATAGGCGAGAATGGCTTCGTCTATTTGATACTCTACATCGAAGCTGTTGCTGTGCATAATCAATTGGATCTTCATATACGACTGCACATTTAAAATCTCATTCGCTACCAGTATCATATTGTCGCCCTTATTGAGCGTCGTGCGATAAAACGTAGATAAGAGTTGGGCCATTTCGCTAATGTCGGTTGCATGGATCCGCAGCGCACGCCAATTGATCAGCGAGAGCGAGTTGTAGAGGAAATGAGGATTGATCTGGGCCTGCAGAGCTTTCATTTCGTATTCCTTACGCGCTATTTCTTCTCGGTACACTTTATTGATCAAGTCCTCCGTTTTGAAGACCATGTTTCCGAAGCCCCGGATCAGATCCCCGATCTCATCCTTGGAGTCACTATATACAGTCACTTCCAACGATCCTTCCTCAACCGTCTTCATATTATTTCGCAGATGCTGAATCCTGGATATAAATTTGCGCGAGAACAGGGAGCCAGCTACAGCTACAGCGGCTATGCAGGCTATAATCATGAGCAGAACGGTCGAGACGATCCGCCAGGCTGAATTGGTAATCAGATCTGTAGGTTTGTACAGGAATACCGTCCACCCTGAGGTAGAAATGCTTGAATGCAGTACGGTATTTTTCTCTCCATTCCAATCCAATTCCTCTACGGACGGTTCCGTGAAAAGAGAAGCAGGGTACTCTTGTTCCGAGGAATAGACAGCTTGCCCATCACCATCCAATACAAGGAGCTTCGCTCCCTGAGCCTCCAACGTTTCAAAAGGCTGCATAAGACTCTCATAGTTGATGCAAGCATACAAAATATTATCTTTCGGGTTTCTCTCTTTCGTATTAAGAATCCGGGTGACGCTAAAAATTTTATCGTTGTCAGAAAACCACAATACATTGGTGGAGTTCATGACCTGCGGATACCAGTCAGTATTCTTGATTTCATCAATAGGGTGTACCGTTTGCCCATGCTGATGGAGATTGCTTCCCGTATATAGCGTAAGCTGTTCGATGCTTGTGTTCAAATTGCGTGCGGTATAGAAATTCTGATCGATCACGTTGACGAAAGTGTCGTACATTTCAAAAGTACTGGTATACGTATGATTGGCGGCATTTACGATTTCCCGATTGAATCTCAGAAAGTTTACGATTTTATTGTACGCTTCCAGTTGACTGTTAAGGGTTAAAGCGCTTTGATTCAGGGCGGCGTTCAAATCGGATTTCGACTGATTGATGAGCAGCGATCTTGTCTCCGAGAAACAGAAGCTCCCCAGTACGATGACCGGAATCATGCTGATTAGCAAAAAGGCGAGTTTGATTTTCGTCTGAAAGTTCAAGTCATGGATATACTTCTTGAGAGATCGCCAGATTTGCATGTTAGTCCTCCACGGATTCAAGGTCACCTTGGTTATACTGTCTGAATTTCTCGGGGGTATGGCCATAGAAATCCCGGAAATTCTGACAGAAGTAAGAGATGTTGCGGTAACCCACAGCGCTACATACATCGGATATCTTCAAATGGGTGTTTGTCAGCAGTTCCTTTGCCTTCTGCATGCGTACGTTTTTAATGTACTTGTTGATCCCGCAGCCGGTCGTTTTCTTGAACATCGAGCTTAAATAATGGGGGGACAAATATACTCTCGAGGCAAGAAGCTCCAGACTCAGATCCTCGGCGAAATGATCCTCAATATACTGTCTTATAGACATGATATCCTTATTCTGGGCAGGCTCCGCATTCCCGAAGCTGTGTTCAAGGTGGACGACTCCTTCCCAAACAATGCTCTTGATATCTCTCAAATCGTCAGCTTTATATATTTTATCAATCCCCAGATGGATTTCCCGCTCCGATGCTTTTATGGAAGACATCATACTTTGATATACCGTTGAAAAGGTATGCTTGACATACAATTGCGAAAACTGAATCTGTCTTAAGTATTTCTGATAGAGCAACTCTATGTTGGCTTTCAAGCTAAAAATATTTCTGTCCTTTATATTGCTGCGGATTTGTTCAATAATCTGGGTGTCGGACAGGTCGGGAAATAGCTGCTCGGAGAACAGAAGTTCATTCTTCGTGTCAAACACGAAGGTATCCGGCAGGAAGAAGCGGTATTCCATCAATTGCTCCAATTCCGGCAGAATCTCGGACAGGTCCTGTATGGCGGTTAACCCTTTTTTAATGCCAATGTAACAGGTTGCTCTATATTTCATCAAAATATGATCATGAATACGCGTTGCCAGCTTTTGATAGGAAATACTTGAATGAACACCGCTTTGCTCAGGGAACAGCAGCAGACTCTGGCAGCCGTTCATGTTTAAATAGTCGGCTGGGGTATCGAGCAGGGAGAGCAGAAATTCCTCGAATTCCGGATCAGCGTTCTCAAAGAAATTTTTCTCGAATTCCAGCAGGAGCATTCCTTCATAGTAGGTAGGGAAGTCATGCCACAATCCTTGCATGGACGGCGGTTCCCCGATGCCGTTAACCAAGGTAAAGAGAATATGTTTCTTTACATAAGCCTGTTTCATCTGCGAGGCTTCGTCCTGCTGCTGCCGGTCAGTCAATTCGTCTATCACTTTTTTTATCGTCGTTTGGAAAGCTTCGACATTGATCGGCTTGAGCAGATAATCGGAGACTCCCAAAGCTAAAGCCGTCTTGGCATATTCGAATTCAGCGAAGCCGCTGAACAGAATGACCTTGAGCCCGGGGTGAAGCTCCAGAGCCTGTCTCGTTAGCTGCAGACCGTCCATCTGCGGCATCCTTACATCGGTAAACAAGATGTCGACGGATTGCCGCTTCAAGTAATCGAGTGCTTTGGGGCCATTGTCTGCCGTCTCCAGCTGAAGAGGGAGACCCAACTCTTTAATAAGGAAGGCGATCCCTTCGCGTTCTTCTTTATGATCGTCTACCACCAGAATCGTTAACATTATATCCTCCTGCTTCATGTACAGCATGATTTTGCTTTACAGCATGATTTTACTTTACCGGTTATCGAACGGGCAATTTGACCTGGAGAATGCGAGTATTTTTTGATATAAAACGTAATTTTTTTTCGTTTACGTTTATTCATGTCAATCATAGAATAAATTTGTACTTATGGAATTCAGGTTTTTTAGCAAGCCGGCGCTTTGAAACCGTTTTAAAATCGTGTGAGTTAAACGCTATTAAATTTAATAAGATAAAAATAGGGAGGTCTATCGATGTTATCAAAAACAAAGCGTGCAAGTTCACTTGTGTTGGCAGCGCTACTGGTGGCAGCGTCCCTCGCCGGTTGCCAAAACTCCGACAAGGGAAATAACAGTTCTGCAGCAGCTACTGCGAATGCTCCTGCTTGGGAAGAAGCGATGACTACTCCTTTTGGGAAATATCCCGAGACCGTAACTTATACAGTGGGTCAAACGGCATCGAACTATTCGATGCTGGATGGAACTCCTTATGAGAAGGATAACGCTACGGACAATGTCTGGACAAGATACTTCAAGGAGAAGCTTAACGTACAGAACATTGCAAAGTTCGAAGCCAATGACGGAACAGACTACAACCAGAAAGTATCGATGGCGATCGTCAGCGGCGAAATTCCGGATATTATGGTCGTTCCTGATTATTCAACATTACAGCAGTTGTATGAGAACGATTTGATCGCTGATCTTACAGAAGCATATAACAATACGGCAAGCGACCGGATTAAAGAGATCTATGATTCCTACGGCGGACGTGTACTGGAGAATGCCAAATTCGACGGTAAATTGATGGCGATTCCAACTACGGAAATTTCTCACGGTCCGGGGGTCCTCTGGCTGCGGAAGGATTGGATGGACAAATTAGGACTTAAAGAGCCTAAGACGTTGGAAGATGTGGAGAACATTATTACGCAGTTCATTGAAAAAGATCCGGGCGGTAACGGACCGGGAAAAACGGTTGGACTCGTCGTTGACAATGAGAACGTTGCCGGTATTTCCGGCGGCCAATATTCGTTGAACAACATCTTCTCCTTATACGGAGCGTACCCGAAACAGTGGATTGACGACGGCAGCGGAAATGCGGTATATGGTTCGATCCAGCCCGAAATGAAGCCTGCGCTTACTAAAATCGCCGACATGTACAAGAAAGGCCTGATCGACCGCCAGCTCGCGGTTCGTACAGGGGATGACCGTAAAGCGCTGCTTACTGGCGGCAAGAGCGGTTCCTTCCTGGATAACTGGTGGGGAAGCTGGACAGTAGCGGATACGCTTAAGCTTAATCCGGATGCAGAGTGGGTATCTTATGTAGCTCCGCAGTCCGAGGATGGTTCGCTTACGATGTTCACCGGAAATCCTTCCAGTAGCTACCTGGTTGTGCGCAAAGGCTTCGAACATCCTGAGGCAGCCGTAAAAATGGTCAGTCTCCAATTTGATTATCAGCGCTATCAAGAGAAGGACGAAGCGACTCTGAAAGAGTTCGAGGATTATAGCAATCTTAACGTGGGTGGATCTCCGATTATGGTTAATATCGACTACTATGACGCTTTCTACCGCAACGTTGACATTATGAAGGAAGCCCTGGAAACAGGCGATGCCAGCAAATTGATCAGCAACAATGATATCAACGCGTATAATTCTTACAAGAGATATCTTGACAGCGTGAAGAAAGGCGAGGCTCCGGATTCGGTAGCATGGGCAGGTTATGCATCCAGCATTAGTACAGCGAGCATGGTGAAGGAGGCGAATATCAAGGAGGTCAATCCGGTGTTCTTTGGAACGACGCCTTCCATGTCGTTGAAATGGCCGACCTTATCCAAAATGGAACTTGAAATGTATTTGAGAATTATTACCGGCGATCAGACTCCCGATGCCTTCGATAATTTTGTCGACAGCTGGAAGAAGACCGGTGGCGATATCATTACCAAGGAAGTTAATGAAGCGCTCGCTTCCAATTGAAGTTGAAAGAGATGATCCTTAATGAAGAATAAAAAAGATCAAGCAGCCTTCCACTTCATGATGCTGCCTGGCATGATCTTTCTGATTATATTCTCGTTTATTCCGATGTTTGGAATTGTAATGGCATTTCAGAACTATATTCCTGCCAAAGGGATCGGCGGCTCAGCCTGGGTAGGCCTGGATAACTTCAAGTTTATGCTGCAAATTCCCGACAGCAAACTGATCTTTGCCAATACCATTATCATTGCTGTGTGGAAAATTGTTGCGGGAACGTTGGTATCCATCATTTTTGCTCTCTTGCTGAATGAAATGCGCGTACGTTTTGCCAAACGTTTTATGCAAACGGTTGTTTACTTGCCGAACTTTCTGTCCTGGGCGATTCTGGCTACCGTAGTGATGAATATTTTCTCTTATGAGGGCCCGATCAATACGTTCCTCGGCTGGTTCGGCATTGACCCGATCCTGTTCATGGCCAGCAACGACTGGTTCAGACCGATGCTGGTTCTAACGGATGTATGGAAGGGATTCGGATATGGATCGATCATCTACCTGGCCTCATTGACGTCGATTGATCCGGGCCAGTATGAGGCAGCCTCCATTGACGGAGCAAATCGCTGGAAGCAGCTGTGGCATATTACGCTTCCGGGCATGATGCCTACGATTATTCTCGTTACGACCCTGAACCTGCCTAATGTACTGAATGCCGGGTTTGACCAGATCTTTAACCTGTACAATCCGCTGGTTTATGAGACTGCGGATATTATTGATACCTACGTATACCGGGTAGGTCTCGTGGAAAGACAATATAGCTTGGGAACGGCAGTAGGCCTTTTACGGTCGGTAGTCGGTATTATCTTGATTCTTTCCGCGAATAAGATAGCTCAAAAACTTACTGATTATCGCATTTTCTAGAAGAAGGGGGTGGCTCCCATTACCGCTCAAATCGTAAAAAGCCGCATTGCAGATATTATTATTTGGATATTATTGCTGGCGTTTACCTTATCCTGTCTAGTTCCTTTGCTTAACCTGGTAGCTATATCTTTCAGTGATAACGCGGCAGCTTCCGCGAATCTGGTCAGTATTTTTCCGGTCAATCCGACGTTAAGTTCCTATGAGAAATTGCTATCGGATTCCCAGTTTTGGCGTTCGTTCATGATCTCGGTCGAACGGGTAGCCTTAGGTCTGCTCGTCAATATGACGCTAATGATTCTTACCGCTTACCCGTTATCGAAGAGCCCGAGGCAGTTCGGCGGCCAGAAGGTGTACATGAACATCGTTATTTTCGCCATGCTGTTCTCTGGCGGTCTGATCCCTACATTTATGGTGGTCAAACAGCTTCATTTGCTCGATTCCATTTGGTCCCTGATTTTGCCAGGGGCCGTTCCGATCGGCAACGTCATCCTGCTAATGAACGCATTTCGCGGGGTGCCGAAGTCGCTTGAAGAAGCGGCCACGATTGACGGGGCTTCGCAATGGAGAATCCTGATGCGCATTTTTCTTCCCGTTGTGTTGCCTACGTTGGCGACGGTCATGCTGTTTACGATTGTTGGCCATTGGAACGATTATTTCGGCGCACTGGTCTATATCAACAAAACTTCAAACTATCCGCTGCAGACCTATATTCAGCAGCTGAGCGTAGAGGTTCAGAACATTACCGATCCGGAGAAACTAATGGAGCTTGCGAAGATCTCCGACCGGACCTTGAACGCAGCCAAAATCGTAGTTTCTACTTTGCCGCTGCTCATGATTTATCCGTTCATGCAGAAATATTTCGTTTCAGGGATTGTAGTGGGTTCTGTAAAAGAATAGACTTGAAGTAAAAGAATGGGACTGTTTACCAGGGGCCGCTGTGATCTTTCATGGCGGCCTTGTATTTAAGCGATTAAGGCGAATTCAGGAGGTTAATTATGAGCAGTCATCAACCGAACAGCAACATTCTGGATGCAATGAGAATATTCGTACCCGCAGAAGCGAATCGGGCTGTTTCTTTTACGAATAAAGAGGCGGCATATTATTTTACGCAGTCTCATGATACGAATCATGCGGAGCACTCTTTCTTTGCGGGGATGAACATCGCCAAGAACCGGATTTTTGGCGGCTATGCCCTGACTGCGGATCATAAAGCACTGGACAACCGAAAGTCCGAGGTTTGGGTTTATCCTTACAAAATGGAACGGATTCACGAAGGAGGCCTCAAGGAAGAACTGTGGATGTTCGACTACAAGAACATACTGGAGATTCAAGTTGCCGGAGCCGAGCGTACGATCGGAATTCATTTCACGGGGGAGAAGCTTAAGCTGCTGAGCCAGCAAGAGACAAATGTCTTCTTCCAGTCGATGGAGGGGGATTGGATCATTGCCGTAAGCTCCAAGGACGGGCAAGCCGTTCAACTTAAGCAGGACATTTTAACTACCGGGGCAAATGCCGGCGGATTCTATATCGCGGCGGGGAAGACGGCAGATGAAGCGGTAGCCTTGATTCATGGTACCAGAGACGATAGCCTCCAATGGAAAACTGCACGTATGAAACGGATGGAGGATTTTCTGCGGCACAATGTTCATCTGGAGAGCGATGATAAGGACCTCGCTCTGGCGCTGGACTGGATTCATATGACGATGGATCAGTTGGTTACCAGACAGCAGGGCGACGGCATATATGCCGGTCTGCCCTGGTTCAATGAATATTGGGGAAGAGACCAGTTTATATCTCTGACCGGGGCCTGTCTCGTTACCGGACAGTTCGAGAAGGCCAGAAATATATTGCTGTCCTTTGCCGAGTTCCAGAATACGGATAAGAATTCGGTCTTTTTCGGTAGAGTGCCAAACATCCTGGCTCCTCAAAATATCGATTACCATACGACGGATGGTACACCGCGATTTATTATCCAGTTGCAGGATTATGTGAAATACTCCGGGGATACGGATGTTATCAAGGAACTATACCCTGCCGTATGTAATAGCATCGAGGGCTCCATTAAATATTGGGTGGATGAAAAGGGCTACCTGATGCACGCCGCTAATGAAACTTGGATGGATGCGAGGGATGCCGACTTGAACTCGTATTCACCGCGTGATACCCGCGCTAATGACATTCAAGCGCTTTGGTACAATCAATTGCGTGCAGGCGTTTATTTCGCCGAATTTATGAACGACACGGAGAATGCCGTCAAATGGAATGGCATCGCCGAGAAATTGCAGCATCATTTCGGCATCGACTTCCGGGATCAGGCGCATCCATTTTTGGCGGATCGTTTAGACGCGCATGATCAGGCGGAATTCTCATTAAGGCCGAACCAATTGTTCGCCTTCGAACTGTTTGAAGACCATGAGTTCAAATGCCAGGCAATCCGCACGGCTTGGGAAGAACTCGTCTACCCATGGGGCGTTTCTTCTCTGGAACGGCATCATCCGTTGTTCCATCCCTTTCATTTGACGCCTCATTACCATAAAGACGCGGCTTACCATAATGGTGCCGTGTGGCTCTGGTTGAACGGCATAGCCATGCAGCGCATGATTGAACTTGGACAGGAAGAGACGGCGTACAAGCTGTTCAAGAACATGAACTGGCAGGCCTTGAATCTCGGGGTAGTCGGGGGATTGTGTGAAAATATGAACGCCTACCCGCATGAAGGCCAGAGCTGGGCCAAGCTGACAGGTGCCTATTTGCAGGCCTGGTCGAATGCCGAGCATCTTCGCGTATGGTATCAGTATTTCTTAGGCATGCGTCCTGATTTGATTCATCATACCTTGACGATCGCGCCTAGAATTCCTGGTGAATTACAGTCGCTGAATTACTTGGTGAAGGCAGGCAAAGGCGTTATAGAGGCAAGCTACAAGAAAGATGCAGTTAACCGGGCATACCGCTACGTTTTTAAGCATATCGCACTGCAGGCCATGATCGACATATCCCCATTCGAAATCGTAAAAGTTGATGTTGAGCCGAGCTCGGTGTTGACTCTAAACGTTGGCGCCGACAGCTTAAAGATCACTTTGCAGGATTCGTATGGTAAATTCGTTGAACTTGACGTATCTAAGTCTGAAGACCGTGCTAAGCACGCAGCGCAGAACAATCGGTACTTTCACAATGTGAAGTTTGCAGAGCCGTTAAGTTTGGAGCATCACCCAGTAATTGGAGAAAACGATATAAGTTGAATCTAAAGCTATGACGATGGCCGATGTCCACGATGATATGGAGCAGATAAAAACAGCGGCTTGCTTCCGAAGAAACAAGCCGCTGCTTTATTGCCGGCCTTGTTATGGTGTCATATGCTCCCACAACGCTTGAAACGCACCGGATTCGACCTCGAAAAAGACCGGCGCATTGCCGTAGCGTACCAGTCCCCGGCCGAATAGCGTCAGTTCCACGCGGGTATGGTCCTCCAGCGTCAGGTAGAGGGATATACGGTTCACGTCATCGTAGATGCCCTGATTTATCAGCGGTTCTGCTGCCAGCGGTTTGGCGTCCTGAAGGGCCGCTAGGAAGCTGCCTAGCGTTTCGTCGTTTTCCAGTGGCGTATACTGCTGCAGGCCGTTGTTCCAGCTGTCGAAGCTCTCCCATTCGGCTGAGGCGATCCGGCCTTCCAGATTCAGTTTACCGAGCAGATCAGCTCCGCTGCTTACGGTGATGCCGTTGGTATGCTCGAACAGCTCGGCATATACTTGGCCGTCGATCTCGGTGTAAGACATAATGCGGAAATCGGTATCATACCCCTTCACGGCGTAGATGTCCGTTTCACCGATGTTGGAGGCTAGCTCGATATACTCGTCCTTGCCGCTCCATTCATCGATGCCGCCCGTCGTCCGGCCGAGCTTATCGCCGCGCAGCGCAGTCGCGTCGGCGGCGTCGATGCGGGTTGCCGCCTGAGTAAATACATTGCCTTTATAGACGACCAGAGGGATCATCTTCGCTTTGACACCGGAGTTCATATTCGGCAGCTCCATCTTGGGAATCACAACACTATCGGATGAGCTTGGGGGAGGCGTGTCTGGATTCACCCGGGCTACCTCGGTGCTTGGGGATGTCGGTTCGTTTGCTTGCTTCCAAAAGCCGGACGCAGTCACACCGATACCGGCAGCGAGTACGATGCTGGCGGCGATATAGGCCATTTTGCGCGGACGTTTCCGTTCTTGCTGCAGCTCCTGCAGTTTGTCTTCCATCCGTTTTTTCATCGCTTCATTCGTTGTCATCGTATCCACCGCTTTCTTATATTTCATCCGGAATTGTTCTTCATTCATGGCTGTTCTTCTCCTTCCAGCTTGAGTTTTAACAGCTGTCGTCCCCGCTGGAGCCTCATTTTCACCGCAGACTCGCTGATCCGCAAAATCTTGCTGATCTCCTGGACTCGGTAGTCCTCGTAATAGTACAAATGAATGACCGCTTTATACTTCACGGGCAGCGCCATTACAAGATGGAGCAGCGCCGAATCTTCGGCAGCACCGGCCGTAACCGGCTCGGCGCCCTCCAGCTTAATCTCCCGCTTGCGCCAGCCTCTGCGAAGCAGCGTTTTGCAATGATTGGTGATCACCCGGATCAACCAGGCCTTTTGATGCTCGGCATCCTTGAACTCGGGTGCTTTTTCCATTAGTTTGATGAAGGCATCTTGAGTGGCTTCCTCCGCATCCTCACGGCTGCCCAGATAAACCATGGCAATCCGGAACAGCATGTTGGCGTAAGCTCTTCATCACATGATTTCCCGGCCGGGTCATGGATCGCTGCATGGTAGCACTGTCCTCCTTTTACCAATAACACAGTTATGGACGGCAATCGGTCACATTTTGTTAGGAATAAAAATAAAAGGATGGGAGATTCTTTTACCTTCACTCTTAAAATTCATGTGCTGTATTATGAACTAGAATCTCTTTTATAGAAGGGAAAATGAGGTGCCCGCCTATGAACATTTACCATTTCGAGGATGACCTAACTGATGCGATTTTAGATAAAGGGTATGACTATTATTTAAATGAAGCCGCCGGAGCTGAAAGAAGTGTTGCAGCAACTCCCCAAAGAGGAATTGATCGTAATTATCATGGATGTTGCACGGAAGGATGCATTCTTAAGAAATTCTCTTTTGCTCAAATATGCCAAGGTTGATGAGCAGCAGGAACTGGAAAATTGCCGCAGGCTCATTCAATCCATTGTCCGAAAATATGCGGGCCGGGATGGGTTTATCCCGTACGGGTCAACCGCTGATTTTACGCGTGAGATGGGTGAAGTATTTGAGAAGGTTGGAAATACGGGGACAACCCCTTGCTGGCCGTGGATATCGCCCTTTTGCTTATGGAGGAAGCCATAGAAGCATTCGGGTATGCCGACGACTCTGACGGAGATATTGGCGTTATGGCAGAAGAAGCGCTGGAACTAGTCGGGGAAATCGCCGAGGAAAGCCGCGACCTGGATGTGGAGCAAAGACAGCGGGTATTCGAGAAGTTGATGGAGCGGAGCGATGGCGAGATTTTTGAGGGCTGGGATGAATTCCGCATTGGATTGCTGCGAATCTGTGCCGGCTTTGCCGATGTTGAAGCTTTGAGGAACAAGTTAAGAATGAAAATCGAACAATTGATTAGCCAAAACGCCGGCAACGAGCATAAAGATTATAGCAATGAAGGGATGCTGAGCATCTGGTTTGAAATGATCCAGAAATACGGCACGCCGGAAGAAGTCGAACAATTTGCTGTGGAGAATCTCCGGTTTTCTTTTTTTCGGGAATGGTATATCAAGAAGTTCATGCAGAAGGGGAATTTTCAGAAGGTCGTGGATCTGGCTTTGGAAGGGGAAGCCCAAGCTCAAGATCAAGCTCTCCGGGGACTGGTAATCCAATGGAAAAAGTTGCGATATGAGGCTTATAAACGGTTATCGCTTAAGGAAGAGCAGAAAACCTTGGCTGAGGAGCTGTTGCTGGACGGAGATTTTGGATATTATGAAGAACTGAAACAATTGGCCGGCGGTGATACGGCAGCCCTTTATCATCACCTAAAACAAGAGCTGCAAGCGAAAAAGGATTGGCAAAGCAAAGGGTTGTATCTAAGGCTGATTGAAGCGGAAGACGACCTGGACGAGCTCCTGGCGTACGTGAAGGAGTATCCGGGCGAAATTGAAAGATATGCCGACCGGCTGGCGAAGCGGTTTGAGATCGAAGTGATCGCTTTGTATCAGCAGCGGATTCGCTTGGAGGCCAGCGCCGCTTCCAAACGCAAAGAATACCAACGCGTATGCGGCATCATTAGAAGATATCAAAAAAATAGCCGGCAGCGCCCATCAACGCCAAATGATCGAGGAATTAATGGATTTATATAGCGGCAAACCGGCCTTTTTGGACGAGTTGAGCCAAATCCATGACGGGTTAAATTAATGAGATCCTCCCTTGGGGAGTTTTTTGTTCAATTTAGAAGTCGTCGCCGCTTGGCTATACGGCCAAATTGACCGATTATTCATGGATGGATATTAGGAAATTTGTGGGGGAAAAAGGTTTTTGGGCGATTGGGATCGAAATAGGTGCGTAAGGCTATGTACCTTTAACGAGAAAGATACGACGATGTAGCCTTGAAGTAATGAAGAGTAATCAATTGGTTGGTAAAAGCGGGAAAGAACAGCGGTGCGAACCCCAAGCTCACATAAAATCCCCGGGACATTCGCACCTCTTGTCTGGCGTGGGATTGCGGGATATTGCGGCTTTGTTTAACTTGTTTTTAAACCATAAAAAGGGGATTCGCACTAAAGCGTTTCCAAACCTTTGCTGGATGCGGGGGTTAGGTGGACGGAGTCGCTCCCTATGTGGGAGCGTGGATTGAAAGCAACAATCAGGTCTTTTACGAAGATATCGACGAGGTCGCTCCCTATGTGGGAGCGTGGATTGAAAGCGCCAGACTGCACCTCCACCGTGGTTGCGTTATACAGTCGCTCCCTATGTGGGAGCGTGGATTGAAAGACAGGACGGGATGGTCAATCTCGCACCAATAACCGTCGCTCCCTATGTGGGAGCGTGGATTGAAAGATTAAATCCACCTCACGTTGTGCGAACATTTGTTGTCGCTCCCTATGTGGGAGCGTGGATTGAAAGGTTACGTTATTCAAACGGGGCGGATGGAGCCGATGTCGCTCCCTATGTGGGAGCGTGGATTGAAAGCGATGGATACGCCAATCATCACGCGCTGGGCTGATCGTCGCTCCCTATGTGGGAGCGTGGATTGAAAGGGATCATCTTTCTTGTAGTAAACCGGCACTGCGAGTCGCTCCCTATGTGGGAGCGTGGATTGAAAGACCTGATCTTGGTATATGGTGCCCTGGTACAAATGTCGCTCCCTATGTGGGAGCGTGGATTGAAAGTTTCAGGACGAAATGCTTGAAAGACTTACACCAGAAGTCGCTCCCTATGTGGGAGCGTGGATTGAAAGCGAAGTTTTATGCATTTTCGCTGCATAATCGTAGTCGCTCCCTATGTGGGAGCGTGGATTGAAAGCTCACAATCAACGTGTAAAGGGCGGTGAAATAGATGGTCGCTCCCTATGTGGGAGCGTGGATTGAAAGGCCGCTTAGTAGGCGGTTGAATACCGCGCGTGCCGTCGCTCCCTATGTGGGAGCGTGGATTGAAAGAATAATGCTGCCATTGACGAACGTCCACTCGTGCGTCGCTCCCTATGTGGGAGCGTGGATTGAAAGTGCCGCCACCCATAGCGGATTAGGAGGATAACCATGGTCGCTCCCTATGTGGGAGCGTGGATTGAAAGCGCTTCTGACCGATTGTATGTTCTAACCGTCTTAAGTCGCTCCCTATGTGGGAGCGTGGATTGAAAGTACGCGGACGGCGTCGGCCTGTTTCGCGGCGTTATCGTCGCTCCCTATGTGGGAGCGTGGATTGAAAGTAAAATTTTCGTGCCACGGAAAAGGGGCGGGGGAGTCGCTCCCTATGTGGGAGCGTGGATTGAAAGTTGATACCAATATTACACCATAATTACACCAATGTCGCTCCCTATGTGGGAGCGTGGATTGAAAGAGTGATCTCGTCCATCGTCTCCTTGGTCATGTCGAACTGGTCGCTCCCTATGTGGGAGCGTGGATTGAAAGTCCCTTGGCTCCCTTTGACCCCTTCGGAAGTGTGTCGCTCCCTATGTGGGAGCGTGGATTGAAAGCGACGCGATCCGGATGAACGACTTTTATGACCAGCGTCGCTCCCTATGTGGGAGCGTGGATTGAAAGTGTCCCTGTGCAGGAAGCCGGGAGGGTTTGCCGTCGTCGCTCCCTATGTGGGAGCGTGGATTGAAAGACGTGGATAGAGTTTATCTTTGATCTCGTTATAGGGTCGCTCCCTATGTGGGAGCGTGGATTGAAAGATCTTTGAATGCGGATATTAACCTTGAAGAACACATCGTCGCTCCCTATGTGGGAGCGTGGATTGAAAGTATATCCGTATAGGGGCTAGCCCCGCTCACGCTTTGTCGCTCCCTATGTGGGAGCGTGGATTGAAAGATGATTTTGCCGCCAGTTACGCGGATAAAGTAACGGTCGCTCCCTATGTGGGAGCGTGGATTGAAAGAATATGGTTGTTTACGGCGTTTATGGCAATCAAGGTCGCTCCCTATGTGGGAGCGTGGATTGAAAGCAAGCGGAGCGCGACCGGATGCTCGAATTACTTGCCGTCGCTCCCTATGTGGGAGCGTGGATTGAAAGCTCAAACTTAGCGTCAAGTTCTGCGGACATGTCGTCGCTCCCTATGTGGGAGCGTGGATTGAAAGCAAGACAATGCGGCTGATTGTAAACCTCGTAAATCGTCGCTCCCTATGTGGGAGCGTGGATTGAAAGCAGCCCGCTATATGGATTACGGTTTGGCAAAGGCGTCGCTCCCTATGCGGGAGCGTGGATTGAAAGTTCGGCGTTTGTGCAAGAATATTGAACTTGATTGTCGCTCCCTATGCGGGAGCGTGGATTGAAAGATCTGATTTCTTTATCGGGAGCACCTATCGAGACAAGTCGCTCCCTATGCGGGAGCGTGGATTGAAAGCGCAGCGCTCACAACGCCCTCCAGACCGTTCTAGTGCGTCGCTCCCTATGCGGGAGCGTGGATTGAAAGTTGAGCACTCTTTTGGGATTGTGCTTTGCGTGCTGTCGCTCCCTATGCGGGAGCGTGGATTGAAAGTTAAGAAAGTCTTAGAGGAATCGTTGGTGCACAGTCGCTCCCTATGCGGGAGCGTGGATTGAAAGGATGTAAACGGCCCTGCGCTCATCATGACGAATGTCGCTCCCTATGCGGGAGCGTGGATTGAAAGGGTTTGTCCGCCATTTGCAAACGCTTCCTTATAGTCGCTCCCTATGCGGGAGCGTGGATTGAAAGTACCATGGTATCACCCCTCTATAAAATCAAATAGTCGCTCCCTATGCGGGAGCGTGGATTGAAAGTCGACGAGATCGAAGAGAAAGCGCCGGAAGCGCCGCAGGTCGCTCCCTATGCGGGAGCGTGGATTGAAAGATCGAAAATAACCACGCTGCCATGCACATCCGCGAGTCGCTCCCTATGCGGGAGCGTGGATTGAAAGATTGGCATGTTTTAGCCCTCCTTAACCTATAGCAACGGTCGCTCCCTATGCGGGAGCGTGGATTGAAAGGTCGATATTGGCCGTGATGTTTGTAGCTTTACCGGTCGCTCCCTATGCGGGAGCGTGGATTGAAAGTGATTTGGCCAGCAAGAAAAAGTATTCATGAGCCGTCGCTCCCTATGCGGGAGCGTGGATTGAAAGTTCTGAAGATCATTACCCTCATGTGATTGGAGTGTGTCGCTCCCTATGCGGGAGCGTGGATTGAAAGGTAGCTCTAGGGCTAATTACACTGGTAGCCAAAGTCGTCGCTCCCTATGCGGGAGCGTGGATTGAAAGAGGTCAAGCCACACCAAACCTTTGCTTAAACATCGTCGCTCCCTATGCGGGAGCGTGGATTGAAAGTTGCCGGGATCATTGTTTTTTGACCTATTACACCAGTCGCTCCCTATGCGGGAGCGTGGATTGAAAGGTTAATAATCTTGATGTTGCGTTGCTTGAGATCGTCGCTCCCTATGCGGGAGCGTGGATTGAAAGGAGTAGGGTTTCCGCACATTACAGCTTATTGAATTGTCGCTCCCTATGCGGGAGCGTGGATTGAAAGATCCATACTGAATGCACCGAGAAAGTCTGTATAGTCGCTCCCTATGTGGGAGCGTGGATTGAAAGGCCGACGGTCGCATATGTATGCCCATCCCCAAGCGGTCGCTCCCTATGTGGGAGCGTGGCTTGAAAGATGTAAAATCAATACCAAGTTGCCCCTTAAGATAACGCCACTCTCAAGCCTCAGCGTTCCTCTCTGCACGAGAGGGTGGAATGAAAGAAGGTCTGATTCTTTGCGATTACCAGGATCAATAGCCACTTCCCACATAGGAGTATCTTAATGAAAATTGCCTTTGGTTAAAGGCTTTTTTTGTACACTCAAGGAATGTGGAAATGTTCGCGTGTTTAATGTGGAGTGATTTTAGAGTGAAGCCCCCTCCTTATCAATTGCCTAGATGATTACTCCTTCGCTTAGAGAGAGGAGATAGATAAAGTTAAGGGAGGTTATGGAATTAACGGATTTATAAACGGCAAACCGGCCTTTTAGATGAATTGAGCCCAATCCACGATTAGACAAATTATTGAGCTCCTCCCTCGCGGGGGGAGTTTTTTGCTTAACTTGGAAATCACTGTAGAAATCCGCCCACAAAGGCAATCACAACCCTCAGATTCGTTTCTCACTCTTGCTTTAAGCCTATAACATATTGGGAAATTTGTGGGGAAAAAGGGTTTTGGTCGATAGGGGTCGAAATAGGTGGAACAAGGCGAATGGTTCTTTTTTCCTGGGTCGTAATCAGTCGAATTAGAAGAGGGGTGGAAGCCAAGTGCGGACGTTAAAAGCTCCCGAATTGAGGCCGCCAGAGGTTCAATCGCTACTGGATGACGCAAATAAGAAAATGGTTCGCGACTGCTTCACTATCCGAGTGGTGACGCCGATGGTCGGCGGAGGGGTGAAGCCGCAGTGGATTGACAAGCTGCGTCCGGTAAGAAGTAGCGCGATCCGCGGTCAGCTTCGTTTTTGGTGGCGGGCTACTCGCGGGGCCACTTATCAAAACGTAGCGGAATTAAGAAGCCGGGAGGTAGAGATTTTCGGTAGTACAGAAAGACCGAGTGCGGTGAAAATATGGGTTGAAACCGATTCGTCGAGAATTAAATCTACTCCAATGTTTGATGAAAGTAAGAAAAAAATGGTCAGAGAGCCGTGGGAAGGTCAGTACGCACTCTTCTCATTCCTGGGAATGAAGCAGGAAGACCCGCAATATTTGAATAACTTCTATTTCACCTTGCATGTTGAGTATAACCTGTCCGAATCCGATGTAAAGACGTGGGCCCGGGACTTGGAAGAACTCAAGCTCGATGTGGAATGCGCTTTATGGGCCTGGATCAATTTCGGCGGTATTGGTTCACGAACCCGAAGAGGTTGTGGGAGTCTGTATTGCAGTAAGTTCTCCCCTAAAACAGCAAGGGCGGATGAACTACGAGCATGTTTTCAGGAAAAAGTGGAGCAATACAAATTAAATCTGGTTTCGCATGAAGCGAATTTTCAGCAAACGCACCGCGAATGGCCAACTTTAAGCACCACGATCAAATTTGGTGGTGGCGAAACAGAGCCTGTCAAAGCGTGGAGTATGGCCGTCAGGGAGCTGCAGAAGTTTCGCAATGCTCGAAATGAGTACAAGGAAGGAGGCACCAAGCGCTTTTCAAGGTCATTTTGGCCGGAAGCTGACTCAATCCGCCGCATTACGAAAATTGGCGTTAAAGATCATCTGAAGTCGACTACGATCAAGGAAGGCCCGGACTATGTCGCTTTTCCGCGTGCTCAACTAGGGTTGCCGATTATTTTTCATTTTCAGAACGACACCCAAAAGCATCCGCCTAAAGATCAGGGATACGAGCCGTCGGATATTGAGCTTGTGCCCAAAGACCGTGATCGCCTGGCTTCGCCGGTAATTGTGAAGGCCGTTGCCGTCGAAAACGGTTTTAAAGCGATTAGTGCGGTGGTTGTGTTAAACCAGCCTAGACTTGGTCATTTACGTCTGCAGTTGATACAAAAGAAAGAGTTTAAGAAATATATAGAACGCAAGCAGTACGAAGCGAGCAAGCGATTCAACGGGAAAGATATCCACCCCAGCGCCGTTTACATAGCCCCGGAGTATCTTCCGGAACACCGGGCGAAAAACCCGATGAGGATTCACAGCAATGGTCAACCTACCAGCCGGCAGGATGTGACCGCCTCGGCGGTTACTGCTTTTTTAAATTCGGGGAAGGTGAGGGAATGGCAGTGGCTGAACGAAAACTGATGCTGTTCTCAATCGGGCCTGTGCAGGATTTCATCGCCCAGGCAAGGCGGACGGGAGATCTGTGGTTCGGTTCTTTTCTTCTCTCCAGGCTTAGCCGTGCGGCGGCAGAGGCTTTTCGAAGAAAGAACGGCAAGATCGTATATCCGCATATCGATTGGGAGGCCCCGCCGGATCGGGCTAAAGTGACGAACAAGCTGCTCGGCTATGTGGAATCCGATTGCCCAGAGCAACTTGCACTAGATATTCGTATTGAAGTGGCCAGGGCCTGGAAGCAAATTTCAGATGAGGCATTGGAGCGGTTGCGGCCGTATGTTAATGAAAATCTGTGGGATCGGCAAATCAAGGACTTTATCGAGTTCTATGCGGTCTGGGTTCTGCTTCCTGACTTGAACGATTACGGAACAGCGCTGAGACGCGCCGAGCAATTGCTGACCGCCCGTAAAACCTTGCGTGATTTCAAACAGAACGAACCGGCAAAAATGTTCGGCGAAAAGAAATCGAGCCTTGATGGCGGCCGCGAGTCGGTGCTGCTGATGGACAAGCAGAACGACTTGGCCCGTTTCGGCATCAAATCGCATGAAACGCTGGATGCCATTTCGGCGGTAAAGCGGCTCTCTTTGTACACGCGTGCCGGAAGCCGTTTTTTGTCCGTCTGCGATGTGGCGTTCAACAACTTCCAGCGGCGGCTGCGGAAGGATGAGAACCTGCGCCATCAAGTGGAAGGCTACTTTTCTAGGCTGCGGGAGATTGACCCGGTGTTCGGCAAGTTGAATCCGAACGGTGAAGGCCAATTATTCAGGCTGTTTTACGAGAGCCGGATCGAGGATTTTGTGGACGAACATGCCAATCCGCCTATACAGGATGAAAAAAAGCGGAAGCTCGTGTCCCAGGCTGCAGCGGAGCTCGAGGCGCTGTATCGGAAAATCGGCATTCGCCCGACACCGTATTATGCGTTTCTGCTCTGCGATGGGGACCGAATGGGCGAAGCTCTAAACGAGCTGTCCACATTTGAGCAGCATGGCCTGTTCACGGAACGCCTGTCGCGGTTCGCCGACAGTGCGGAAAACATCATCAACGCCTGCGAAGGTCGGCTGGTTTACAGCGGCGGCGATGACGTCATGGCCTATTTGCCGATCGACAAGTGTCTGGAAGCGGCGGCAAGCTTGCAGCAATCTTTTGCCTGCGTTATGAAGGAAGCGATGCCTGAAGACGGAAGACGGCCTACGCTGTCCATCGGAATTGCGGTCGTACATATGATGGAAATGCTTGGAGACGTTCGGCAACTGGCGGCGGAAGCCGAGCGTTTGGCCAAACAGGAGCGGAACAGCCTGGCTATTGTTTACCGCAAACGCAACGGCGGCGATCAGATGCGGATACGCCTGTCTTTTGACGAGCAGCCGGTGGAACGTCTGCAGCGGATACAGCAATGGTATCGGGATAAGTTATTTTCGTTCTCGTTTGCATATGAATTGCGTGGCTTGTATGAGGAGTACAGCCGGTTGAGCCAAGGTTCGCTCTGGCTTTCCGATCAAGAGCGGACGCGCAGATTGATTGAAAAGGAACTGGAGCGGCTGGCCGTTCGTAAAAAGCCCGAGCATTTAACAGCGGAAGCGGTGCAGCGCGAACTGCTCGCGCCCATGCTCGATATGCTGGGCGGGAAGGGCGCGCTGCTGGAGCGGTTGCGTATGTTGGCCGAGCAGTTTATCATTGCCGTCAATCTAGAGAAAGCGGGTGCGATCTATGAAACGATGGCTGAAAATTCGCCCTCTTGAACCGGTGATGCTGCGGGATGGCCGTCCGTTCGAGGCGAATCCCGGCGCCAAGGCGCACAGCATGAGCGAAGTGCCGCCCAGTGTTGTCGCCGGCACGCTCCGTACGCTGCTGGGGAAGAAGCTGGCGGAGGAACACGGTCATACAACCGCGTT
Organism: Paenibacillus macerans; assembly: GCF_900454495.1. NCBI lineage: Bacteria > Bacillati > Bacillota > Bacilli > Caryophanales > Paenibacillaceae > Paenibacillus > Paenibacillus macerans. The sequence goes on along the minus strand of NZ_UGSI01000001.1, from coordinate 4,274,693 downwards.
CGGCGAGAAAGAAAAGCTCGAGGTAGCCAAGCTGGCCGTACGCGGTCCTCTTTTGCATTATAAGGAGCAACCTTATTTCCCGGTTCCTCGGGATCTGCATTTTCGGCAGGCCGGGAACCGGTTGGAAGTGGACAGGATCGTCCCCCGCAAGCCGGGAGAAGGGGAAGGGTTCCTCGGTACAGGCAGAAGCGGTTGGCATGGAGACCGGCTTTGGCCCGCTGCGGGTGCCTCAGGCAAGGGCGCGGCCGCAGCGCCGCAATATCTGTCCGCCGAATGGATGATCGATTGGCTCGGAACACATGCGCTAACGGAAGATTGGATGAAACCGCTGGATAACTGGTATGCGGATGAGACACGCTTGCCGGAAAACGTCCAGGGTGGTTTGACTTACGTCAAGGAAGCCGCATCTGAACCGTTCCTGCGGGCGTTCCCCCGGGATGTCCGCACGCATGTAGCCATTGACAAGGCATCGCACACAGCGATGGAGGGGATTTTGTTCGACACCGAGGCGCTGGTGTTTCCTGAGGATGCGTATCTGCTGGCAGAAGCGGATTTGTCTGAGTCGAACATCGCTTGGCCGAAAGGCTTGTCGGCGATCCACTCGTTTGGCGGCAAACGGCGTCTAGCGCATTTCAGTGAAACCGAAGCTGGCGAGGTCTGGTCCTGTCCCGACTCGATTCTCCAGGCTTTGGACGGGGCCTGCTATATTCGAATGGTGCTGGCAACCCCGGCGTATTTTACGAAAGGCTGGCTACCGGGATGGCTTGATAGCGACTTAAGAGGAAAACCGGAAGCAATGGGTGAGGAAGATATCGTTTTGGAACTCAAATGGGCTTGTGTCCCTCGCTGGCAGCCCATTTCCGGTTGGAGCTATGGTAAGCGGGAGGAAAAGGCCATCCGGCGTATGGTTCCAGCCGGGAGCGTCTACTTCTTCAAAGTCGAGCGGGGGAACCCGCGGCTGCTCGCGGAAAAGCTGTGGCTGCAATCCGTATCCGACCGCAACCGGCGAACGGCCATGCTTGACAGAAACGACGGGTTTGGACTGGCTTTATGGGGCGTGTGGGATGAAAAAGCGTACAGCGGAGATGAACGAAATCAGGAGGTGGAATCTCGATGATTGCTGGCAGCAAGATGTATTGGATTCATTGTCTGTCCCCGGTCCATATCGGGACCGGTCAGGGTGTAGGCGCGATCGATATGCCGATGATGAGAGAAAGAATAACTGAATGGCCCTATATCCCGGGCAGCAGCATAAAAGGAGTGCAGCGTGAATCGCTGGCGGCGGAACTGGAGAAGAGGGAAGGCAACGCCGCTTCGGTTCCGTTGAAGAAAGAGGAGTGGCTGAATGCCGCTTTTGGAAAGGCGGATCAAAGAGATTCCGGGGGCAAGGGAATTGAGGGAAATGCGGGTGCGCTCGTCTTTTCGGACAGCCGGTTGTTTGCGTTCCCGGTAGCCAGCTTTTATGGAACTTTTGCGTATGTCACTTGCCCGCTTGCCGTCCGGCGGCTGGCCCGCGATCTGGCGGCCGCAGGTATGGTTGCCTGTCCGGATATCGGGGAGCTGGAGCAAGAACTAACCGATTCCCGCGCCTGGATTACGACCGGGAGCGCATTGACCAACTCGGCATCCGGGGATGGTAAAGCTCCGTCGGTTCATTCGGCGGCTGACTGGAAGGATGAAAACACGCTTCCTCTTTTCCTCGATGAATTTGAATGCAGGGCCTTGAAGTCGGATAAACTTGATCTTTTGGCCACATGGGCAGGTGAGCGGATTTTCGCAGACGACGTGTCTCGTCGTATGTTTAAAGAACGTTTAGTGCTCGTTTCCGATGAGAGTTTTCAGTACTTTGTAACCATGTGCTGTGAAGTGACGCCGCGGATTCGCATTTCGCCCGATACGAAGACCGTACAGAACGGGATGTTGTGGTCTGAGGAATATTTGCCGACGGAGTCCATCCTGTACGGCATTGTCTGGTGCGACCGTCTGTACACCAGGATCGAAGGACTGACGGAGCAAAGCTTGCTGAGCAGACTGTCCGGTACAAAAATGCTGCAAATCGGCGGCAATCTGACGGTAGGCAAAGGACGAGTGCAATGTCGTTTTTCCGGAGGGGAACGCGCATGAACTCGTATGAACACCGATATGCCGAAGTGGCTTTTCGTCACATCAGCAGCATGGATCCGGATTCCTCGGATGCGGCCGAATACTTCCGGCGAAGCCGCGAATTCCCGTCACTGTTGCTTCAGAACGGCTTGCGGCTGACTGTGGCGTTTTACGAAGCAAAGTCCGTCTCTGGGGAAGATTCCGAATCGATCGTAAGAAAAGCTTATGCAGACTATTTGTGTCATATGGCGGAAGCGCTCAATCGGGGGGAACTAACAAGTAAGAGCCTTCCTAAGGACAGCGGGCCTTATCGATATTTATCCCGCCGTGCTCTGCATGCCGCAACCTGGTTCAAGCGTTACAGCGAAACGCTGCTCCGCCAGCCGGAATCCTGACCCATGAATCAAGGAAAGGAGGGGAAGCCGTGAATCTGCATCAGATGTTGAACAAATACCGGGGTTTTCAGGAGGATTCCGACCTCGGAATGATCGTGGACAAAAATGGGGAGACCAAAGGTGTTTTTTACGATCGGGTTGTGAAAGAGTACGAAACTTATTGGACCGAGTCAATCGATTGGTATAGGAAACTGTATCAGCGACACTATCAGAAAATGGCCGGGCGGCATAGACCTTTCTTTGTCTCTAGCGAGTCGCCTTGCATTATCGGCCAAGGCCAGCAAACGGTATTGGAAACAGGCATGGCGCTGCACAAGACTTATGGCGTGCCGTACATTCCGGGAACAGCGCTCAAAGGGCTGGCTGCTCACTACTGCCACCGGTATCTTGGGGCGGAGCACCCGTCTTTTCGGATGGACGGCGACAGCTACAAGGTACTGTTCGGTACGCAACAGGAAGCGGGATATATCCGCTTTTTCGATGCGCTTCCAACGCCCGAAACGGTCCGTACGGCTCTTTTGCCGGATGTGATGACGCCGCATCATCAAAGCTACAACAGTCTGTCGAGTGATGCCTCGAAACGGCTTCGGCCGGAAGCGGAGTATGCGCCGGTAGAAAGCGGAGCGAATGCTCCTCGTGACGATGATTCGCCGATTCCCGTTCCATTCCTCTCGGTGGTGGCTGATTTCCGAATTATGTTGTTCTGTGAGTCGGACAGTGAGGAAGCCGATGCGTGGTTGGAGATTGCGGAGCAGCTTGTGCTTCGGGCCTTGAAACTGGAAGGTATCGGAGGGAAGACGAACGCCGGATATGGAAGAATGACTTTGAAACAGGCGAGGTTAAAAGATGAGCAAAGAAAGCAACAGTAATGAAACTGCGGATGAAAACAGGCAGAAAGCGATTCGCCATATCGTGAACAACTACGCCGAACTGGAGGCATCGATCGTCAGCCAACTTAGTTTTCAGAGCCAGCATCCGGGAACATCAGGCGGTTTCCGGGAAGAAATCTGGAAGGCCATGTTCGAGCAGCTGATTCCGAAGAAGTTTTCCATCGCCCGTTCCGTGTTTATCATCGATTCCGCCGGGCGGGTATCCAATGAAGTCGATCTGGCTATTTACGACGAACAATACACTCCCTATATTTTTCGGCATGGAACCTTAAAATATATTCCGATCGAGGCGGTTGCTGTCGTGGTGGAATGTAAGAGTAAAAGTCCGGATTTTGGAGCGTTGGAGAATTGGCTGAATGGAATCAGGGGGCTTAAAACGTCTCAAAGAGCCGTTGCCAGAATGAATCCTTACGTTTTTTTTGGCGATGACCTGCAAGAAAAGAAACATACACAGACTTCTACGCGCCCGCTTCGGATATTGTGTCATACCAGCGAATCGGAACTGAAGATACCGGACGGTTTCGATATGATTATCCACCCTAAGGGGAAGCGCTTGACTGTTGCATTGACATCCGCTCAGCAGAATCTGGAATATTGGTATAATGAATTAAATCATAACGATAAAGAGCAAGAGGCTTATCGTAAAGCATTTAACTGGCCGAAGCCAAAGAATTCCGAAAAAATAAACGTAGAACAGACGGCAGCAACGGAAATTGAGGACATAAAGAAGCAGTACGATTTGCAGAATTATCGGGTGTGCGTTAACCTGGACAGCAAGAGCGGGGAAAAAGAAGAAATCTCGCTGCTTTCTCTAACGTTTCAACTAAATCAGCTTTTGATGCTGATTAATAACCCGATGTTATTCCCACATAAAGCCTATGTAGATATGTTTAACGAGCGGTATACGAAGGAGTAGCCTTGGAGCATGAACCGGGAAGTAATCGTTCTCTAGCAAAACGGAATATAGTGGCGGTGCGAACCCCAAGCTCACATAAAAATCCCGGGACATTCGCACCTCTCGCCCAGCGCGGGATTTCGGGATTTTACGTCAATACTTACCCCATTTATTAACCATAAAAAAGGGGATTCGCACTAAAGCGTTTTCAAACCCTTGCTGGATGCGGGGTTGAAATGATCGCGGTCGCTCCCTATGCGGGAGCGTGGATTGAAAGATCGTCTCCCTTATTTGTCGTATGTACGACTTGGTCGCTCCCTATGCGGGAGCGTGGATTGAAAGAGCCCGGCAACCGATGGAGGCTATTTGGCGACAGGTCGCTCCCTATGCGGGAGCGTGGATTGAAAGGGTTAATCCGGAAGCAATATCACAACTGGAACGAAGTCGCTCCCTATGCGGGAGCGTGGATTGAAAGGCGTCAGCATACAGCAGTTCGGACGCGCGGTCCCAGTCGCTCCCTATGCGGGAGCGTGGATTGAAAGGAGAATGGGCGCGTTCCGTTCGAAGTCCCACTCGTCGTCGCTCCCTATGCGGGAGCGTGGATTGAAAGTTGCGCGGCAATAGGGGAGGCGTATGACAATGAGTGTCGCTCCCTATGCGGGAGCGTGGATTGAAAGCGACATATGGCATTATTTGATGGGGCAAGGATTTGCGTCGCTCCCTATGCGGGAGCGTGGATTGAAAGCCGTAATGCCGGTTCAAATAGCACATAAACCTCGGTCGCTCCCTATGCGGGAGCGTGGATTGAAAGCAAGTAGCCTATCGCCTGCATCTGTGCAGGCGTAAGCGTCGCTCCCTATGCGGGAGCGTGGATTGAAAGGGGGCATTTCGATCCCATCCCCTTACCAACCATAAGTCGCTCCCTATGCGGGAGCGTGGATTGAAAGAGATCATCGACGACATAGGCGGTGAGTATGATGGGTCGCTCCCTATGCGGGAGCGTGGATTGAAAGGGAGCAGTTGCGGCGTCAGGTGGTCCATCTGCTCAAAAGTCGCTCCCTATGCGGGAGCGTGGATTGAAAGGGATACTTCGGATAAAGGGTACACCTATACACCCGGGTCGCTCCCTATGCGGGAGCGTGGATTGAAAGTGGAGAATGAACTGTCAGCTCCAGTTTTGCCTGATGTCGCTCCCTATGCGGGAGCGTGGATTGAAAGGAAACCGAGTGTACCGGGTAATTTCGGAGTCGTAGGTCGCTCCCTATGCGGGAGCGTGGATTGAAAGAGGAAGGACTAAATCCTGCGGGTGTTTAAGGAGACAAGTCGCTCCCTATGCGGGAGCGTGGATTGAAAGTTTGACTGTGGTGATAGCTACTCCAGTGTTTACAGTCGCTCCCTATGCGGGAGCGTGGATTGAAAGACGCGGTTTGCAGAAATAGCGATCTTCCCAGTCGGTCGCTCCCTATGCGGGAGCGTGGATTGAAAGTCCAAACTCATGAACGGCTTGCTGTGGCTTCTCCGTCGCTCCCTATGCGGGAGCGTGGATTGAAAGGCAAACGTCATTGTCCCCTTTTTGCAGTTCTTCGGTCGCTCCCTATGCGGGAGCGTGGATTGAAAGCAAGCAACACTCATTAAGTTTCTCATTCCGATCATGTCGCTCCCTATGCGGGAGCGTGGATTGAAAGATCAAACGGGCGTCTATGGGAAAAGAAATCAAAATGTCGCTCCCTATGCGGGAGCGTGGATTGAAAGGATTTGATTTCGAGACCAACGCGAATCGTCCGGCCGTCGCTCCCTATGCGGGAGCGTGGATTGAAAGCCGACTTAAAAATATACCCTGTGTTCTCGATCATGTCGCTCCCTATGCGGGAGCGTGGATTGAAAGCGAAGTCCGCCGGCGGAAGCTGCGCGAATTTCTCCGCGTCGCTCCCTATGCGGGAGCGTGGATTGAAAGCCGGAACCGCCCCACCAGTCACTGATTGTCTTTTGTCGCTCCCTATGCGGGAGCGTGGATTGAAAGAGCTGATTCCGTCCGGGATGAAGTTCCCGAACCGAAGGTCGCTCCCTATGCGGGAGCGTGGATTGAAAGTCTGAAATACTTGTTATCGCAATAATATCTGGTATAGTCGCTCCCTATGCGGGAGCGTGGATTGAAAGTTAATAGGAGGACTTATGTATGAATCTCGTACCGAGTCGCTCCCTATGCGGGAGCGTGGATTGAAAGAAGCAGCCTTAGAAATGCTGCATCCGACCGGGAGTCGCTCCCTATGCGGGAGCGTGGATTGAAAGCGTAATTGAATCCGTTTATGATCAGCCGATTGTTCGTCGCTCCCTATGCGGGAGCGTGGATTGAAAGCTAATTGGGAGAAACACCAAAATACTGAGGCTCTTGTCGCTCCCTATGCGGGAGCGTGGATTGAAAGTAATAGTTTCACGCGCTCCCCTCCCTTTACTTCTGTCGCTCCCTATGCGGGAGCGTGGATTGAAAGGCTTGATTCTCTGGACTACCGGGTAAATGATCTGTCGCTCCCTATGCGGGAGCGTGGATTGAAAGCTCGATCTGTTTGGTCATGGCCTGGGCGATTTCCTGTCGCTCCCTATGCGGGAGCGTGGATTGAAAGAGAATGGCGGCGTGGTTCCGGCAGATTTGGCCGGTGTCGCTCCCTATGCGGGAGCGTGGATTGAAAGATCGTGTCATGCACCTTTAAGACAGTGCTGACCAGCGTCGCTCCCTATGCGGGAGCGTGGATTGAAAGGTCAGTGCAGGCAATCATCCAGTTTACGGGCATGGTCGCTCCCTATGCGGGAGCGTGGATTGAAAGCGGCGATAGCGGAAGAGGCGGTTTATCCGAAAAGGATCGTCGCTCCCTATGCGGGAGCGTGGATTGAAAGCGTACGCCCCGTATACCTATGTAGAACCAGCAAGCGTCGCTCCCTATGCGGGAGCGTGGATTGAAAGTCTAACGGCAAAATCCGAACGGAAGTATTCGAAGCAGTCGCTCCCTATGCGGGAGCGTAGATTGAAAGCCGAACATGTTGCCCGGCATCCGTATGCCGCGAGTCGCTCCCTATGCGGGAGCGTGGATTGAAAGAAAGGTCGTCAGGCTATCGCTGTACCAGTTCTTGCCGTCGCTCCCTATGCGGGAGCGTGGATTGAAAGGTCCTTAGCGTGGCCCAGTTGCTTTCGGATGTCATGTCGCTCCCTATGCGGGAGCGTGGATTGAAAGGAAAGTGTTCGGGTTTATTGCTGACGATGTAGTCCCGTCGCTCCCTATACGGGAGCGTGGATTGAAAGTTCGATCAATTCTTTAAAACTCCAAAACCGTATTGTGTCGCTCCCTCTACGGGAGCGTGGATTGAAAGTTTATCCGGAGCACAAGAAATTTCAAACGATAATTCGTCGCTCCCTCTACGGGAGCGTAGATTGAAAGAATTTTACGCTGCTCATTTCTTCCATTTTGTGTCGCTCCCTACGAGGGGCTAGAATGGGATTTACTTTCCCAAGAAAGAAAAAAGACTCGCTAACTGGGTACGTAAGAACGAGCCCATAGGTTAATTTTGTACACATGAAGGAGAACCAGCTCACCTACTGTCCAAAAATTCTGAAGAGAATTTCTGGACAGTGAGCCCTTTTACATAAAAATAAGGAATTGCATTTTCGTATAAATTTAAAAAGAAGAACTACGAGTCTGCCTAAAAATCGATGCTTGACTGACGGGTTAGCCTCGAATGATCGATCCATCCGAAATATTTTCTACGCTAACGGTTGTCAGCGCGCCTATTCGGCCGAAAATCGGGGGGTTTCTTTTCTAAGGGTTGTATATGCACTAGCGTTGCAAGAACACTAACATCAATTTTCAGCAAAACCCACATTTGGATTATTGAAACTATAAATGGATTTTTTTACAGTCATTTTTTAAGCTTAAGACCAAAAAGTCAAGGTTACCTAATGCGTAGGTCGCGATGTCCCATTAAATGTATATAATGGATATTATTACTTGAATTTGCTTGGCTTAATTATCCCAACCATTGTGCGCACCGATAACGCTTTGGGACCTGACCCCGGACGTCTCCCCGGACTACTTCGACTGGGTTTCCGATCCAGTTCGGTTCGAAAGGATCGCCATGAACGGTACAAATACTCGCGGAGAATCCGGAGCACTTGCCAGTTTGTTTTTGCCGTTTGGGTGCTGTGCCGGATGTGCTCCACGAGCAAGGCAGTAATTAAAGCCAAGAATAATTGGTTCCAAATAGCCTGTGGTTTATGACTGTGCAGCTTCTTCAATCGCAAATGTTGCTTCAGCCATTTAAAATACAACTCGATGAGCCAGCGATTTTTGTAGATCTGCGCGATTTCTTCAGCGGTCTTATCCCATACCGATGTAAAAATACGATAAGTCCGTTCCTGCTCGTCATAAAACTCCACCAAACGAACGGAATGTTCCATGGATCGGAAGGAACTGCCCACGCAAACCTTGGCGTCCCGCGTGATGTTCGAGCCTTCCGGAACAGGATACTCCTCAATGACGGTGGCAAGCGCGCGATCTCGCATACGGATCACAAACTGGATGTTGTCCTGGACCCATTGATCCATCCGGGCATAATCATCATAACCGCGATCCATCACATAAATCGCATCCGAGGGGACGACCAGTTCAACGGCCCCCGCACGATCCCCTACATTGAGCGAACTGGGGATCATGGCATCAGGAAATAGCTTGTCGGGAGCTGTAACAACGAGGCGCAGATGCATCTTGACGCCGCTACTCTTATTTGACATCTTGGCCCAACTTCCAAGTTGAAGCGGCAGTCGAATGCTGGAAGAATCAATGATGTGCAATTTCCCGCTCTGGCCCTGGTGGCAAGCACGTTGCTGTGTTTGTGATGCCAGATGCTGAAACATCCACTCCAACAGCTCCGTTGGGATCTGATCGAGTTTTCGGGATAATTGCGAGCCGCTGATACTCTCCAACTGTAGAAGCTGCTGAAGTTTCGGCTCAGCACGAAGTGCAATTTCCATTTCACCGTAAGATGACCATTGTTTCAACTGAGCATTGATGAAGAGCATGATCGCTTTCATCGTGGTAAGTTTCTTGGTGTAATGGTCGAAGAGTAAACGTTGATGCACATCGATGGGCAGTAAGGAAATCAGTTGACGAATGACCGTTTTAGCTTTAACGTTATCCATGGTTGGTCTCCTTTTGTAGAGAGTTATGGACAACGTACCTACCTCTTTACAATAGGAGATTTTTTATGCTTTTTCCATGAAAAATGATCATAATTACCCATATTTAACTAATATTTGATTATTCGCGTTAGGTTTTATGCAACGCTAGTGTTGTATATGTGCTTATTTGGACGAAAACAGCCCTTTTACCGCCGAAAATTGGGGAATAAGCTCGCTGGCAACCGTTACATTTTGCAAACCCCCGTTTTAGCTCAAATAGCGTCGCTCACAACCGTTAGAATCGCGCTAGCGCTCTTCTACGCTTTCGCACCTAGTCCCCCTGGATGGCCGCCCCGGTACGCCCGCTCACCTGTTCCTCGTTACGCCCGCCCTCCACCCGCCAGTTCTTCGGTACTACTCCCCCTGGTTCACGTTCAGCAAAGCCAAATTATAAATATAAAAATAAAAAGACGCACATTTATATTTACAATTAAAACAATTCATTTAAAATAATAGTCATAACTTCTAAGCACGACTAGAGGGGAAACGAAAATGAGGCGTTAACTGCGGTAACCCACTGAATTTACTTAATCGATAGGAGGGATCACATGAGCGATCAAATCTTGAACGGTCTTCATGAGACCATCGAAAAGGCGATGTCCGACCTGAACGTTCCCGGTGCTCAGGTGGCCATCATCAAGGATGGAGAGGTCATTTATTCCGAGGCGTTCGGGTACGCAAACCTGGACGAGAACATTCCGATGACCAAGGAACACTTGTTGCCGATCGGCTCCTCCAGCAAGTCGTTTACGGCGGCAGCCGCCGCGATTCTGGCCCATGAAGGGAAGCTGAAACTGGATGCGCCGATACGGACGTATATGCCGGAATTCAAACTGTCCGATCCATTAGGCTCCATACAGGCCACTACGCGGGATCTGCTGTGTCACAGAACCGGAGTCCCGAGACACGAACTCATGTGGTTCAATTGGGATGATTTAAACCGTCAAGACTTGGCGGTTAACCGTATCCGTCATTTGAAGAACAATATCCCGTTCAGAAGCGGCTTTCAGTACCAAAATCATATGTATGCGGCCGTAGGATACTTGATCGAAAAAATCAGCGGCATGACCTGGGAGAAATTCGTAGAGGAGCGAATTTTCTCGCCTCTGGGTATCCAAGAATACAGCTTCCGTATTCCGTATCCGGATCAGAGCGGCAAGTACGCCAGATTGTATACGCCGGACGAAAATGGCGTCAACAAGGAAAACGTCCCATTAGTGATCGACGCGATGGGGCCGGCCGGCTCGATCAATACGACAATCGATGATTTGGCGAAATGGGTTGTTTTTAACCTGAACGGCGGCAAAGCGGGAGAGCAGCCATTAATCGATACGGCTCTGTTTAAAGAACTTCATAAACCGAACATCCCGTATCAGATCCTGCCTTTTGAATTTCCGGAGCGCGTCACGATCGGTTATGCGCTGGGGTGGACGGTCGATTTGTTCCGGGGGCGCAAAGTGGTGGATCACGGGGGAAATGTAAACGGGGGCTCCGCCTTAATTTCCTTTATGCCGGATGACCATATCGGCTGCGCTGTCCTCACCAATGCGAACAGTAATTTGTTTACGACGGCGTTATCCATGGAAATATATGACCGGTATCTTGGACACGCAGGCGAGAAGGACTGGTTCACGGCATATCAAGACGGCATGGATACCTTGTTGGCCGCAATGAAGGGACAACTTCGCGCAATTTACGGTACGAAAATCGAAGGCAAACCCTACAGCCACGACTTGGAAGAATACGCGGGAGAGTATACGAACCCCGGCTACGGCGATATATGCATCACGGTGAAGGATGACGCGCTGCATATGCAATTCCATAACAATTCCATGGATGTGAAACACCTGCATTACGATATTTTTACGTTCGAACTGCTCGGCGGCCCGCATCCCGTTTCATTCGCTACAGGCGTGGACGGCCGGATCACCTCGTTAAGCATCCCGTTTGAACTTACAGTGGAATCGATCCTGTTCACAAGAAAATAAAACAAAAAGGACTCATTAGTATGTTGGGAGATATACTGCGAGAAGCGAGAAAACAGAAAAATCTCACCCTAGCGGAATTGGCGAAGCGGATTGGAGTCACCACGGGTTATCTGTCCAACCTGGAAAATAACCGTCAAGAGCCCTCGCTGCCGGTACTGAGAGAGCTTTCCGAGGAGCTGGACATCCCGGCCACTCTGATGTTTGCCGAAGAGCCCGATGAAGAGGTGATCGTGCTTCGCAAAATCGAGCGGGCAACGATCAAATTCCTGAACCTGCCCGGGGAGTGCGTGGTGTTGACGCCGATGGCCTGGAGAAGCGCCCAACCTCCGGAAATCGAGGTGCTCCGTTTGGAGATTCCTCCCCATGAACGGATCTCCACCGAGGATTTATCGATGGATACGGACGAAGGCATCTATGTCCTGGAAGGGCAGCTTGAGTATCGATACGGAAATGACAGCGTGCGGATCGAAACAGGCGGCAGCATTTTTATTCCCAGGAAAACAGGACATTATCTTTTTAATCCGAACGAAGAGCCGGCGACCATTCTATGGATTGTCAAATCCACGATAGGAGGTTAGCGCCATTAGCAATAAGGAAGTTTCTTTTAAGCTGAAGGGTGAAAAAATCAGGGACTTAAGGCGGGAGCAGGGGCTGTCGTCCATGGCTTTAGCCGATTTGGCCGGCGTCACGCCCGCTTACATTTCGCAAATTGAACGCAATTTGGCGGAACCCTCCCTGTCCGTCCTTAGAAAACTCGCCAGAACGCTGAATGTTGAGCTGCTGTTTCTATTGGAATATGAAGTGCCGGCGGATGTTTTTATCGCGGCCGGGGAAGGGGCGGCAGAGTTGACCTTTCCGCAGGCGCATGCCAAATATCGGCTGCTGTCGCCGATCCGGTTGAAAAATGGCGAGAAGCCGGATATGTCGTTTATGCTGGTGAGGATTGAAGCGGGGAAGACGGACTATGATGAAATGGTGACTCATGATTTTGTGGAATTTTGTTATGTGCTCGAAGGGTGCATCGAATACCGGACGGATAAACGGACCTATCGCCTGGAAGAAGGGGACAGCCTTTATATGAAGAAAAATGTGCCCCATCTGGTGTATAACCCCGGTACAAAAGAGGCCAAGGTTTTTGTCGTGCTCGGAAACATGCATCCCCATTGGCAAAAAAATGAACAGGGAGGAGGGCGCATAACTCGATGAAAATCAAAGAGATTACGGCGAAAAAGCTAAGGCTGGAATTGCGGCAGCCGGTCGTCATTGCCCTGGGCACCATTGATTATAGCGAAACCGTCATCGTCAGGATTGAAACGGATGAAGGTCTTGCCGGTTACGGAGAAGGAACCGGGGCCACGTTTGTGACCGGCGAATCGGCCGACACGATCGTAAATGCGATCCTCCTTTTGAAGCAGGCATTAATCGGACTGGACCCGTTCAGCATTGATTCTATTCACTACTTGATGGACAAAACGCTGGTTCATAATGCCGCCGCCAAGGCGGCCATCGATATCGCCCTTTACGATATTATGGGCCAATATGCGAAGCTGCCGTTGTATCGCCTGCTCGGCGGAATGGCCAAGCAAATGGAGACGGACAGGACGATCGGCATCGGCGCTCCGGAAGACATGGCCAAGGAAGCGGTCCGGTTGGCGGAACAAGGATTCCGCCAGATCAAGGTCAAGGCAGGCCTGAATCCGGATGACGATATTGAAGCGATCCGGCGGATCAGGGAAGCGGTCGGCGGGGCCATCCGGTTAAAAGTGGACGCCAATCAAGGCTGGTCCGCCGGCGATGCGATCCGCGTCATTCACAGCTACGCCGAATACGGTGTAGAGGCGGTGGAACAGCCGGTCCCTCATTGGGACATCGACGGGCTTAGCTACGTCCGCGCGAAATCGCCTCTGAAAATCATGGCCGATGAAAGCTGTTTTTCTCCGCAGGATGCAATCAAGCTGGTGAAGAAAGAGGCGGTGGACCTCATCAATATTAAATTGATGAAATGCGGCGGCCTTTATCGAGCATTGCAGATCAACGCCATCGCGGAAGCAAGCGGAATAAAATGCATGCTCGGCTGTATGATGGAGAGCCGGATCGGGATCGCGGCCGGCGCGGCTTTGGTGGCATCCAGACCGAACTTCATCTATGGAGACTTAGACAGTTTTATGTATTTTAAAGAAAACGAAAAAATCCGGGGCGGCTTCACCTGCGACGGACCTTATATAACCTTGTCGGATGAATATGGATTAGGGATTGAAGTGGATTGAGCCAAAAACCCGAACGATGTCTATTCTACAACGTTCGGGTTTTTTCGTCTTCGGAACATTTCATTCACTTGGATTGAGTGACCCGGATCAGCGTCAAAAAACTCTTTAATCTTTTTCGATCAGTTCGAGCTTTTCGAGGATTTTCACGGTCGTCATCGCCGACAACCGGACGGCCAATTCCACACTGGCCTTGGAAACTCCTGCGCTATCCAGGGCTTCACGGTTGCTCGAGAGCACTTCGTCCATCACTTCGTCAACAAGCTTATGTACGATCGTTTTTTCCATGATTGCACCCCCCTTCATTTCGAGCATTTTCGAGCTATCTCCTATAAATTTCGACAAAAGATACTTTTTTCCTTCCATGACTCTATCGTGAGAATTCGTGTGCTATATTAGAAATAAACTATCAATATTAGGGAAAACGAGGGAATAGCCATGAATATCAACCATTTCGAGAACGATATAGCCGAAGCGGTTTTAACTAAGGGATACGACTACTACATAGATGACCGTGTTGTTGACGTCTATCACCAAGGGGATCGTGAATATATTATCCAAGTGGAAGGCAGCGACGATTACGAGGTCGTCGTCAAGCTTGGCGAGAACGGGGACATTCTCTATTCCCATTGTGATTGCCCTTATTCTTACGGTCCTATTTGCAAGCACAAAGTGGCGGCTTACTATGAACTGTCGGATATGTTAAGCAGTGAGGAAGAGGAGCGTAACGAAACGGAGCAACCGGGGACGGAAAGGCAGCCGGTGTTGAAAGAGGTGCTCGATCAGCTTCCCAAGGAAGAGTTGGTCGGGATTATCATGGAAGTTGCCCGGGGGGATGCGATGCTAAGAAATTCCCTTTTGGTCAAATATGCCAAGGGGGACGACAAACAGGAACTGGAGAATTGCCGGAAGCTGATCCAAGCTATCGCCAGAAAATATACGGGCCGGGACGGCTTCATTCCGTATGGGGAAACCTATGATTTTACGCAAGAGATGAGTGAAATATTAGAGAAGGCAAGGGGGACGGATAACCTCCCGCTGGCTTTGGATATCACCCTTTTGTTACTGGAAGAAACTATGGAAGCTTTTGAGTATGCCGACGATTCGGACGGGGACATCGGCGTTTTGGCCGATGAAGCGCTGGAACTGATCGGGGAGATCGCCGGGGAAAGCCACGATCTGGATGCGGATGGGCGAGAGCAGGTTTTTAATAAGTTGATGGACCGGATCGAAGGCGGGCTCTGCGGGAGATGGGATGATTACCAAAACGGACTGCTTGAAATATGCGCCGGTTTTGCCGACGTTGAAGCGTTCAGGAGCAAGCTGAGAGCGCAGATCGAACACTTGATCCGCCAAAATGCCGACAACGAGTACAAGAAATACAGTAATGAAAGTATGTTACGCATATTGTTTGGGATCATACAGGAATACGGCACACCTGAAGAAAACGAACATTTTATCACGGAAAATCTCCGGTTCCCTTTTTTTCGGGAATGGTATATGGGCAAGTTTATGGAGGCGGGGGACTTTCATAAAGTCGTGGACTTGGCTTTGGAAGGTGAAGCTCAAGATGAAGCCTCCCGGGGCCTCGTTTTCCAATGGAAAAAAATAAGGTATGACGCCTATCAACAACTATCGCTTAAGGAAGAACAGGTCAAACTGGCCAAAGAGCTGCTGCTGGATGGACATATTGAATATTACAGCCTGCTGAAGCAATCGATTGGCGGAGATAAGAAAGTATTTTATCGTCAATTAAAGCAAGAGTTGATGGAACAAAAGGGCTGGCGCGGCGAAAGGCTGTACCTTAAGCTGGTTGAAGCGGAAAACGATCTGGACGGACTCGTGGAGTATGTAAGGCAGCATCCGGACGAAATTGAAACCTATGCCGACAGGCTGTCAGAGCGGTTTAAGGACGAGGTGCTAACGTTGTATCAGGAGCATATTCGCTTGGCGGCGAAAGCTTCGTCCACACGAAAACATTACCGGAACGTATGCGGCATTCTTACGAGATACAAAAAGATAGCGGGTAAGGCTCATCAACTACAAATGGTCGATGAACTAATGACATTGTATAGTGGAAGACCGGCCTTTTTGGAGGAGTTGAGCAAAATCTAAGCGGGTTTTAAGCCGATATTCCAGCTCTAATATAGCCGGGAGTCAGGTTGCTGCGGCCTGGCACAATGTTCTGAGCTCAAAATGACGTTCGCTATCCACCAATCTATTGGATTTTTCCAATGAGGGGGGGAGGACAAACGTTTGGGGGAGTTGTTGCCCCTAAAACCGGGCTCAACCTAGAAATCGGCGCTTGACAGCCGGCTGCTGGAACGACCAACCAGCTGACTACCTACTGACTACCTACTGATCTATCTGCTGACCTATCATCGTCGCCCTTCAAAATAGCGGCACTTTAGGCGCTTAATATCCGAAACCTAGCCTGTTTATCCCCATTAGCGGCATTTTATGTACTTATTTTCCTCTGAACGGTTCAGTACGCGGGTATTTCCTTGCGACGAGGGAAAATAGAGACATAAAATGCCGCTATCCCTCTCAAATGGGCGGGGATCGCCGAAATAACGACACTTTAGGTCCTTATGTTATTCGCTGAAGTTTCTCAGGCAGTCTAGTTTCTGTTAGTTTTATCGGCGAATGAAAAAATCCCCGCGACTTATCGGCGGACTCCTGCTTTGATGCTCAGCAGCGTTTCGCTCGCCTGGGGCCCTTCGTTCAAGGACCACCCGTACAAGAAAGCTGAACGGGTTGGGGGTTAGAAGCGCCTTGGAGCAGGGCGGCTGATATCGCGCCTCACATCTTTACGGATGACCTCGATCGGCAACCCCGGGAATGCCCATGAACCAGCCAGTCGCGTTCGGCTTCGTGTACCAAAATGCTATCGAATTCGCCATGGCTCCCGATATGATCCCAATGGACATGCGTCGTGATGACAATGATCGGCAAGCGGGTCAGCTTATCCGCAATTCTTTTAATATTGTCTATGCCTAGCCCTGTATCTATAAGGGCGGCTTTGTCTTCACCGATCAGCAAAAAAGAGTGGGCCTTCTCCCAATGGCCGTATTCACTAATGGCGTAGGTTCGGTTGTCAATCGTTTCTACGGTAAACCAGGTACCGTCAACTAAGCCCATCATCTGTCCCCTCTCACCAAACTTCAAATCTACATTCAAACCATATTATACCTTTGCCTTTTCGAAGCGGACAATGGAATCAACAAGAAACAACACAAAACAACATTTAAAAGTCCGATATTGCGTTGACAACAAAAAAGCATGGGGATACGATTGAATCGCTAAATCAAATTGTGCAATTAGGAAGGGGGAGGAACCTTGCCCCGCTGGGGTACAGAAATGCGGCTTATAAATATGCGGCTTATAGAAATGTGGATGATAAGAATGTGTATTATAGGAAAGCGGATGATAGGACAATGGCCTGCAGGAAAACGACTTAAAGTACAACGGTTTGCAGAACTGAGGTTTACAGAACTGAGGTTTGCAGGACCGAGGTTTGCAATGCTGCGGTTTGCCGGGCTGCGATTTACAGGACAACGGTTTGCAAGGGCGAGGTCCGCCGGGCTGCAGTTTGCAGCGCTGCTACTGCTTGCCGTCGTCATCGGCGGCTGCCGAAACGGGGATGCGGCCATCAAATACGACGTCATATATTCCAACGAGAAGGAGACCCATAGCCAAGCGGCCCCGGTTGCCCAGGAAACTTACACGATCGGCATGGTACCGAAAGCCACGGAGAATTCTTATTTCAATCTGGTGGAGGACGGGGCGCGCGAGGCGGCCGAAGATCTGGGGGCGAACCTGCTGTATGAAGGATCGCCGGTGGCGGACACCGGGCAGCAAATCCGGGTCATCCGAAGCCTGATTTCGCGCAAGGTCGATCTGATCGCGGTGTCGGCCAACGATTCGGCCAAGCTGCTGCCCGTACTGCGGGAAGCGAAGCAGAGCGGCATTAGGGTGATCACCTGGGACTCGGATACCGAGCCGGAAGGGCGGGAGCTGTTCGTCAATATGGTCGATCCGGAGACGCTCGGGCGCCATTTGTTGGATGCGCTTGCAATGCAAATGGATGAAACGGGGCAATACGCCGTTTTGGCCGGGGCTTCCACCGCCTCCAACATGAACGAGTGGATGAAATGGATTAAGGTTCAGAATGCGCAATACTATCCGGACATGAAGCTAGTCGAGACCGCCGCGGCCAATGACGATCCGCAGCTCGCCTACACGGAGGCGATCAGGCTGATGGAGAAGTATCCCGATTTGGCGGGAATCATCGGCACCTCCTCCGTCGCGCTGCCGGCGGCGGCCAAGGCGCTTGAAGACAAGCGGCAGGCCGGAAGCATCCACGCGGTCGGATTGTCCACGCCGAATCTGATGCGGGAATATCTAAAGAACGGGACCGTCAAAAACGCCACCCTCTGGAGTCCGAAACGGCTGGGGTATTTAACGATCGTGCTGGCGGTGAACCTGCTTGACGGCCAATCTCCCGTCAACGGCCAGGTTGTCCGCAATGTCGGGGAGATTCGGGTGAAGGGGGATTCAGTGATTATGGGGGAGCCGCTCGATTTTACCAAGGATAATGTGGATGAGTATGTTTTTTAGGCGAGGAAGGCGGCGGTTCCGGGATTTTCGGCTCAGCTCCAAGCTGTTGATCGTCTATGTGGCGCTCACCGTACTTCCCATCTCGCTGCTCGGCGTCATTTCTTACCGGCAATACGAAAAATCGATTGTACAGCAAATCGGCGAGTACATGCCGAAGTTCCTTGATCAGGCCAACGGCTCGATCGATCAGCATATCGGCAAGCTGGCCGTGCTTCCCGAGCAGTTGTTCAGCTCAACCGACGTTGTGCGCATTTTGCGCAAAGATTCCTACCAGAGCAATTCCGATCTCAATACGGATACCTATGTAATGAACAATTATCTGTCCAAGACGTTTCTCGAAGGCAGCAATTCGGAAATTCTCGGGGTGTTCATTTTATCCAAAAACCGGCTGTTCTCCGCTTCCCGCCTCGATTTTACGGGCCTGGACAGCAAGGGCTTGCTGATTCCCTACGGGCAGGACTTGGAGCTAAGGGGCGGAGCGAAGCTGCTGCTGTCCAGCGATTTCGGGCTAAAATTCAGCAGCGGCGAGCCTTACCTCATGATCACGAAGCAAATTGACGACGTGGACAACCGCACCAGCCTCGGCACGATGTTTATCGCGGTGCAAATGTCGTTTATCGATCGGATTTTGCAAAATTTTGAGCGGAACGAGCAGGCGGAATTTTGGCTGCTGAACGGGCAGGGCGAAATTTTCTACCATACCGACCGCGCGCGGATCGGCGGCTACGACGCCGAAATCCGCGAATATCCGGTGCAAAACGGCAGCTTCCGCAAGCAGGCGGGCGGGAAAACCTGGATTATGAGCAGCTCGCGTTCCGCCGGATACGGCTGGAGGCTGATGTACAGCATCCCGCTGAAAGAACTGACGAAGCAGGCCGACATCACCCGGAATATCGTCGGTTTGCTGTTTGCCGGGTTCGCGCTTGTGACCTTGATCCTCTACACCGTTTTCTCCTACCGGGTGACGAGGCCGCTCATGAAATTGGCCCGCCTGATGAAGGAGGTCGGCAAAGGCCGGTTTGACGTCGATCCGGGGATTCAATCCCGGGATGAGGTGGGGATGCTGGCGCGGAGCTTTACCTTCATGGTGTCGATGATCCGGGAGCTGATCGCCAAAAACGTGCAGACCGAGTTAAGCCAGAAGGAAGCGGAGCTCTACGCGCTGCAGTCGCAGATCAACCCTCATTTTATGTACAACACGCTGGAAAGCATCAGCATGGCTGCGGAAGAAGGGGAGCAGGAAGCGGTTGTGAAAATGGTGACCCTGCTCGGGCGCATGCTGCGGTTCTCGGTGTCCAACAAATCGAGATGGGTTACGATTGCCGAGGAAGTGCAGCACGTCCGCGATTATTTGACGATCCAGGCCTTCCGCTTTGAAGAACGGCTGGCTTTTTCGATTACGGAAGAGGTGAACACCGCTTGGTACACGCCCAAGTTTATTTTGCAGCCGATCGTGGAAAATGCCGTGAAGTACGGAATGGAGAGCCGCCGGAGTCTAAAGATCGGACTGCATATCGCTGAAGAACCAGGCACGCTCCCGGGTGAGCGGCAAGTCGTCTTCCGCATCCGGGACAACGGCCCGGGAATCGGCAGCGAGCGGCTTGAGGAGCTGAACCGTGAGCTGCAAAACGTGTCCATGGAGCGGAAGGATTCCGGTTTTGGCCTGAAAAATGTAAACGCGCGCATTCATTATACACTGGGAAGCAGGTACGGTCTGCAAATGGAAAGCATGGCAGGCGAGGGCGCCACCGTTATCATTCGCATTCCGGCGATCGATCGGGCGGGTGCGGAAGATCTGAAGGAATCGTCAAAGGAGGGACAGGTATGAGGCCTATCAAAGTATTGATCGTGGACGATGAACCGCGAATTTGCCGGGGGCTTAAGCGGCTGGTCGCCTCCTGCGGCGAGGAGTGGGAAGTGCTGGCCGCTTTGGGGGACGGCAGGGAGGCGCTGGACTTCCTGCAAACGCGGGACGCCGAAATCGATCTGCTGATCACCGACATCCGCATGCCGGAAATGGACGGGCTCGCCCTGATCCGGGAAGCGGGCAAAGTCCGTTCGTTTCTGGCCGTCGTGCTGACCGGTTATAACGATTTCGAATACGTCCGCACGGCGCTGAAGGAAGGCGCGGCCGATTATTTACTAAAGCCGCTCGACCGGGAGCAGCTAATGGCGGTGCTCGCGGAGATCAAGCAAAAAGTGGAGGAGCGGCGGCTGCAAAATTACCATTGGAGCGCGCTGCGCCAAAAGGAGGCGATGCTCAAATTCACGCAGCAGACGCAGGCGCTCGCCCGGATCACGGCGGACGAAAGCGATCTGGCCCGCTTGGGGTTCTGGGTGGATTCTTTTCCGAAAGGAGAGTACATCCTGCTGTATGTCTCTATGGACACGTTGCCGGTCAAAGCGAGAAGCTTTACCGCTCAAGATTGGCAGGCATATTTTTACGCATTGGAAAATATGACCGGTGAAATCGTCGGCGCGGCGGCGGAAAAACACCGGATGAGCGGCTGGTGGTGGCGGGGTACGGGCGCGGATTTCTGGGCGCTGCTGTGCCGGCCGGGGCCGGACGCGGCAAGCGACGGCGGCGAATGGGAAGAAGCCGCCCTGGAGACGGCCGGACGAATCCGCGAAGCGGTAAGAACGTACACGCCGTTTACCGTATCGGTCTCATTCGCGGAGCCGATCGGCGATTTGTATTTGCTGCCTTACGCGAAGCGGCAAGCGCTTTCCGCCATGCAGCACCGCCTGCTGGAAGGGGGAAACCGGGTGTTTCCGTACGGACGCATCCACCACAGCGGCGGCGAGACTGGCGGGGAACAGCCGGGCGGCCTTCTCCCTTCGCTGCTGCAGCGGATGAAGCGGGCGGTCGGACAGGCCGATGCCGCCGAGGCGGAGGCGGTGTGCAGGCAGCTGTTCGAGCATATCGGCGGGTATTCCTCCCCGGCGCGAATCCGCAAAGTTGCGGAAAATGTGCTGCTTCTGATACAGTCCACCCTGTTTGAAACGTGCGGGGAAACGGCCGGGTCCGCGGGGGCCGAAGCGGCGCTGCGGGAGGCGCGGGAAGCGGTGAACCTGCAGGAGCTGAAGCTGTTGGCGCTGCGGATGATCAGGCGGGCCGTGACGGCGCTGGAGCAGGCGCGGTCCGGGTCCGCGGCCAAGCCGGTTGAAGCGGCCAAGGACTGGATCGGCCGGAACCTGGGAAGCCCGATTACGGTGAAAAAAATCGCCGAGCAGGTCCATATGAACCCTACGTATTTCTGCCAGTATTTTAAGCTGCAAACCGGGGAAACGGTGCTCGAATACGTGACCCGCGCCCGTCTGGAGCAGGCGCGAAGGCTGCTCGCCGACCCTGCGGCAAAGCTGCGGGACGTCAGCCGGGCCGTCGGATATCAGGACGTCCGCTATTTCAGCCGGCTGTTCAGGCAGCATTTCGGCCAGCTCCCGTCCGAGTACCGGGGGACTGCAGGAACCGGCTAAAGGCGTCACGCGGTTTCCCGTCATGTTCCGAAGAATGTCTACCCGATCCGAAGAATCTCTCCTACAGGCGAAAACGCCCCGCTTATATAGTGAAAGGTGTAAGCGCCAACATACAAGGCGTGAAAATTTTGAGGATCGGGAAGGAGCTGTAACATGATACGGAAAGCCTCGATCATGCAAGTTTTTGCAGGCTGCCATGAGGAATACCAAAGACGTCATGACGAACTGTGGCCGGAGATGAAGGAGATGCTGCTAAGCCACGGGGTTCGCACGTATTCGATTTTTTTGGATGAAACGACCCATACCTTGTTTGCTTACCTGGAAATCGAGGATGAAGCGCTCTGGGCCAAAAGCGCGGATACGGAGATCTGCCGCAAATGGTGGGATTACATGAAGGACATTATGCGGACCAATCCCGACAACAGTCCGGAATCCCGCGAGTTGACGGAAGTGTTCCACCTGGAGCCGGAATCCGGAAAGGGGCGGGTGTGATGGCTGCCGCTCAAGCAACGAAGAAGAACGGCCTCAAGTCAACCATCACCGTCGCCATGTCGAATTACCTGGAGGCCGGTTCCATCGTCGCCGGCGCCGGAGGCCTTACCTTGTGGGTCGAATACCTGAAGCTGGACGACGTGAAGCTGGGCCTGCTCGGCGCGCTCAGCGCCAACGGATTCGGGTCGGCGATCGGCGCGCTCATCGGCGGATTTCTGGTCGACAAATACGGCCGCAAGCTGATTTACAAATACGATCTGCTCGTGTACATGCTGGGGGTTTTGCTCGTCGCCCTTTCGTTTAATTTTCCGATGCTGCTGGCGGGTTATGTGATTACCGGCATCGCGGTGGGCGCGGCGATCCCGGCCGCCTGGACGTATATCTCGGAGGAAGCGCCGGCGGGCGAACGGGCCGCCCGGGTAGGCTGGGGGCAGCTCGCCTGGTCCATCGGCCCGGCGATATCGCTGCTGCTGTCCGTGGCGCTGGCTCCGCTTGGCCTGCTGGGCAGCCGGTTGATCTTCGGGCAGTTGTTCGTCATCGCCCTGATCACCTGGATCATGCAGCAGCAGATCAACGAGAGCAAGATCTGGGAGGAGGAAAAAGCCAGGGAAGCCAAGGCGCTGGCGGGCGGCCAGGCGGCGAAAAGTTCGGTTGCCGAGCTGTTCAAGAGCCGGGCCAATCTGCGCTCGATCGTTCTGCTCTTGGGCATTTACTGCTTCTGGAACCTGGTGGCGGGCGTGATGGGCTACTTTATGCCTTACATTTACCAGCGGGTCGGCGGCCTTACCTCCGCCCAGGCCAATTTGCTGCAGGCCTTCCTCTGGATTCTGACCGTAGCCTCGACGTATTTCGTCTTCATCAAGTTCGGCGATAAAGCCAACCGGAAAGTGCTGTACGGGATCGGCGCATTCATGGGGATTGCTGCCTGGGCGATCCTGTCCTTCGGCGGCATGGGCATGGCCGAGCTGCTGGCCTTCGTTGTGCTGTGGGGCGTCGCCGCCGGCTTCGGAGCGCAAGCCTTCTACGGCTTGTGGGCGGGCGAGCTGTTTCACACCAAATACCGCGCCAAAGCCCAGGGCTTTCTGTTCAGCACCGCCCGGGTAGCGGTGGGCCTGATCTCGCTGGTGGTGCCGTCCATGCTTACTTCCATGGGTTTTGCCGCTTCCGGTATGGTGATGATCGGTTTCCTGGTCATCGCCGCGGTGATCGGCGTGGTCATGGCCCCGGAAACCCGCGGCAAGACGCTTGAACAAATTCAGGAGGAAGTGTACGGACGGGACTTTGTGAGCCATCCGGACGAATCCATGTCTCGAACCGGGTAACAACGAATCGATGTCCCGGACGGGGCCGCCGCGAAGGGTGGAGTTTAAAAGAGAAAAGCGCGGGATATAGAGGGTATTCATGGGCTCAACCTTATAAATCGCTGATTAACACAGCCGGCTGCTGGAACGACCAATCAACTGACTTACCTGCTGATCAACCGTCGAACCGTCGGCCTTCAACATAGCGGTACTTTATGTGCTTATTATCGGAAACCTAGCAGGTTTATCCCCATTAGCGCCATTTTATGTACTTATTTTCCTAAGAATGGTCGGGAACGAAGTCATTTCCTTGCGACGAAGAAGAATAGCGACATAAAATTCCTCTATTTCGCTCAAATCGACGGATGTTGACGGGATAACGCCTTTTTATGTCCTTATTTTTTTCTCTGAAACAATCTGCCCCGCCCTGCCTGGGATTCCGCAAACAGGCAGGCAGGGCGGAGCTATATCGCTTAATCCAAATAAGACTCGGCCAGTTCAATCAACTGGTCTTTGTTCATTTGCAAGCCGGTTTCGATCATGTAATGAACGGCCTCCTTGCTGCCCGGAATATCATAGACCCATTGAATATTCCGGCCGGTTGCAAATTCGGTATACAGCATCTTTATACCCTTAACCTCAAGGGTCTCGCGCGGATTGTCCTTGTCTTCTTCGGGCAGCATAACCGTCTGCTTTCCGGGGGTTTTGGAAATCGTTACGAGAATGCCTGTTTTGCCGTTTCTTTGGTAAGAGCTCATAATAATCCAGTAATTTTTCGAGAGCTCAATCGGCATCATCGCGTAGCCCTTGCCCGATTCCTCCGCCTGCTTCCGCAGTTTGTCGGCGATCTCCGCCTCTTCTTTATCGGTTAGCGGATTCTCATAAAGGGCCGGGTAGAAGGAGACCGTGGCATGAGCAAACTTATAATCACCCTCGAAACGGTCAAACAGCTTTACCGGCTGCCCCGCCATGCGGGAACGAAGCTCGGTCAAATCGTGGAAGGGAACCCGCTTCCATTCGATGTCGATTTCATGATCCGGATTGTTCTCAAGCACGTAAAAAATCGCGGCCTCCCCATCCTTCAGCAGATCGTTAGATAAACCGGTGCTGTTCAGCGAACGCAGTTGCTCATCCATGGAAGGCTTTTTATACTCGGGACTGCTCTTATCCAATATCTTTTCTTCCCAAACAATGTCGCCGTGCTTACTTTTCAAGGCATAGTAGTAGTTAGACGCCGCAAAAGCGGTGGAGGCCGCCAGCAGCATTCCGGCCATGACCAGCAAACCTACTTTACGTTTCCCGATCAATTGCGCCTTTGTTTTTTTTTCGGCGCGCAGCTTGCTCATCACTTTGGGGGTCAGGTCCACCTCGGGAAGCTGAACTTCACGAAAAAGTTGTTTCAGATCCTGATCCTTGTCCGATATCATAAGCACACACTCCTTTCGCCTGAGCGTAATACTGGCGGAATTTCGCCGCCGTCCGCCCGTATTTCTTGCGGAGAGCGGCGTTGCTGCGGCCGAGAATCTGGCTGATCTCCTCATAGCTCTTCTCATCAACGCACCGCAAAATCAGCAAGTTCCGTTCCTCCGCCGATAACTTCGACAGGGCCCGATGCACGAATTCATCAAAATAATGGGCTTCGATCCGCAAATCCACCGGTTTGTTCTCTTTGTCATCCCGGTAGAAGAAGGGGAGGTACTTGGCCAGCTTGCGCTTGCGGATCATATCGATGCAATGATTGTAGGCGATTTTGTACAGCCAGGCCCCAAACGGAACTTCGCGTTTATATTTTCCCAATGAACGGTAGGCTTTTAAAAACACTTCCTGACCGCTGTCCTCGGCTTCGGCATAGTTGCCTAACATATGGTAGCAATACAGGAAAATCGATTTTTGATAGACTTGCATGATTTCCGCGAACTTTTCGGTGTCACCCTCCAGAATGTCGGTTATCGTTTGCGACAGATCGACATCGTCCACATTCTCACACCCTTTCCCCTAATACAACGTATCACTGGCCCGCGGATGTGACAAATCCGCAAAAAAAAGAACCGGGGCTACCGGTCCTTGATCGAGACACATTCTTCCGCCCAGCTCTCATCCGCCGCAACCGTCCGGTTGCGCCCGTCGCCCTTGGCTTGATAAAGCGCTTTATCGGCTAAGCGGAACAACTCGCCCAGATCATCCGACTGAACGGGAAACTCGGCGACTCCTATGGAAACGGTGACCGGCCGGCCGGCCGGGCTTACCGTGCCTTCCAGTTGGCCGCGAATCCGTTCCGCCGTTTGAAAGGCAACGGCCAGCGGGGTATCGGGAAGAATGACGATAAACTCTTCGCCTCCGAAGCGGAAGCAGAAATCTTTCTGCCGCACGGCCGATTGAACAAGATCCGAAACAAATTTCAGCACTTCATCCCCGGTTTGATGACCGTACGTGTCATTGATCTGCTTAAACCGGTCGATATCCAATATGAGCATCGAAAAAGAATGCTTGGCGAAATCGAATAAAGCCAATACCTCATTCAGCGCCCTGCGGTTTTGCAGGCCGGTCAGCGGATCTTTGCGGGTGCTGTCGGTAAGCCGTTCATTTTGATCCTGCATCGTCTTCAGGGAGTTCAGCACGGTCTTCGTCAACAAATCGGCCTCCCAAATCCAATGGCTTGTCCGGATCGGCGGCAGTTTCCTGGCATTGCGGACCGAACTTCTCGCAAACTGGGCAAGCCATACGATCGGCTCGGTGACCTTATGCGCCATATAGATCGTAGCCGCCATGATCAGGATGAAAGGAAGGGCCATGATCAGCAGCATTTTGCAAATCTGCTCTTCTTGTTGTTTTTCCACCATGCTGATCGGCGTTTGCATGATAATGCCCCAACCGACCTCAGGGACCGTGGCGTACCCGGCCAAAAAAGATACCTTTTTCGTGTTGATCACGGGTTTTCGGCCGCTTTCGCCGTTTTTTACAGCTTGGACTACAGCGTTTTCACTAACGTTTTCGCCGCGCCGGCTGGTGTCGGGGTGAAAGATCAGCTGGCCGCTGGAATCCACGATATAATAATAAGAGCCCGTCTTATCCGCCAGGTTTTCGCTGAAAATACTGTCGAGGATGTTGTTTTCCTCCAGGTAAATCGTCCCGCCTATGAACCCATGATAGACGCCGTTTCTATCGAACACGGGTTCCGTCATCAGGATGATGAGGCGTCCGCTTGTGCCGGTATAAGGCTTCGACAACGTTGATTTCCGGGTTGCCAGGGCTTCCAGCGCCGGCGTTGACACCAGCTTGGTTCCGGCCAAATTATAGTTCGGCGAAGCGATGCTGCGAACGACGCCTTTGGCGTCCGCCCAAAACACCGAATTGAAATAGTCGTTGCTGTTCTTGAAGAAATCCAGTTTGGCTTGAATGTCGGCGGATTGCGAGGCCTCGTCCGCGTCGAAAAGATGAATGGATACGGTATGCAGCCCCAGCCGCATCGATTTGAATAAAGTGCCCAAGGTGCGGCTCATCTGCAGCGAAGTGGAATAGTTCATTTCCAGCGTCCGGTTGTATAAAATGCTTCTTTCGGCTTTATAGGATGAAGCCGCGGAAATAAACGTAGTTATAATTACGGCGAGCCCGACGATCAGCGAAAAGAGGACGGCCAGGCGGATTTTGGGGTATGTGCGCTTTTTGCTGTTCATATTTAAGCGATTCCTCTATGTTGTTTCTAGCGGTTTTGCATCCTGCGGGAGGATGGATATGAGGTTAAGCATACCAAAACTTCGCGGCGTTGAACAGAGTTTTTGCGGCATCCCGGGCTGCCGGTTTAAAATCGTCCACCCCAAAGGCTTAATTTCGTCCAATGAAGGGGGGAGCTTTTTTTAATACGATGAAAGCGTAATCATTTTGTGATCACTTTCGGGAGGTAACTTATGGAAAAGCTGCTTTACGGTGTCGCTTACTATGACGAATATATGCCTTGCGAACGTCTGGACGAAGATATCCGGATGATGAAAGAGGCGGGGATCAACGTGGTGCGGATCGCCGAATCGACATGGAGCACGCACGAGCCCCAAAACGGGGTGTTCGACTTCACCTCGGTGGATCGGGTGCTGGACGCGATGCATCGGGCGGGGATTCATGTCATCGTCGGTACGCCTACGTATGCCGTGCCGACCTGGATGGTCAAGGAGCATCCGGACGTACTGGCGACAACGGCCAAAGGCCCCGGCAAATACGGCGCCCGGCAAATTATGGACATCACCCATCCTGCTTACCTGTTTTATGCGGAGCGGATCATCCGCAAACTGATTTCCCGGGTCAGCGGCCACCCCGCGGTCATCGGTTACCAGACCGACAACGAAACGAAGCATTACCACACGGCGGGCGCCAACGTCCAGTTGCTGTTCGTCAAATACATCAGAGAGAAATTCAAAACGCTGGACCGGCTGAACCGGGCGTTTGGCCTGGATTATTGGAGCAACCGGATCAACAGCTGGGAGGACTTCCCCTCGGTCGTCGGGACGATCAACGGCAGCCTGGGCGCGGAGTTCGCCAAGTTCCAGCGGAAGCTGGTTACCGATTTTCTGAATTGGCAGGTGTCGATCGTAAACGAATACAAGCGGCCGGATCAGTTCGTCACGCAAAACTTCGATTTTGAGTGGCGCGGGCATTCCTACGGCATCCAGCCGGACGTCGACCATTTTGCGGCCGCCCGCCCGTTCGACATCACCGGGGTGGACATCTATCATCCTTCCCAGGACGATCTTACCGGCAGCGAAATTTCCTTCGGCGGAGATGTGGCCCGCTCTACCAAAGGAACGAATTATTTGGTGATCGAGACGCAGGCGCAAGCTTTCACCCATTGGACGCCGTATCCCGGGCAGCTGAGATTGCAGGCGTTCAGCCACCTGGCCTCCGGGGCCAATATGGTCGCCTATTGGCATTGGCATTCGATCCACAATTCCATCGAAACGTACTGGAAAGGCCTGCTCAGCCACGATTTCGAACCTAATCCGGTCTATGAGGAAGCCAAAACGATCGGCCGCGATTTTGCCCGGTTATCGCCGCATTTGACGAACCTGAAGAAGGAGAACAAAGTCGCCATCCTCGTCAGCAACGAGTCGTTGACGGCGTTGGAATGGTTTAAGTTTAATTTTACCAGCGCCAAAAACTACAACGATGTCGTCCGGATGATGTATGATGAGCTGTACCGGATGAATGTCGGCTGCGACTTCGTGTCGCCCGCCACCCCAAGCTTTGAGCGGTATGACCTGCTTGTGGTGCCGGCGCTGTACTCGGCTTCCGACGAACTGCTGGAACGCCTTAACCGGTTCGTGTATGACGGCGGGCACATCGTTTATACTTTTAAGAGCGGATTTACGGACGAAAATGTCAAAGTCCGCACCGAACGCCAGCCGGGGGTGATCGGGAAGGCTTGCGGCGTTTCGTACAGCATGTTCGTTGAACCCCGAAACGTATCGCTGAAAGACGATCCGTTCCGGGTCGGGGCGGAGCACAACCAGGTGCATACGTGGATGGAACTGCTCACGCCGGCGGAGGCGGAGGTGCTCGCCTATTACGACCATCCGCATTGGGGGAAATACGCCGCGGTGACGCAAAACCGGTACGGCCAAGGGCAGGCCGTTTATATCGGCTGCATGACCAGCGAAGCCATCATGGGCAAGATCCTGGAGCATGCCGTGAAGCAGGCCGGTTTATGGGGGGCCGATCAAGACATCCGTTTCCCGCTCATTGCCAAACACGGGATTAACGGGATGGGCAAAACCGTCCGCTACTATTTTAACTATTCCGATTTGCCGGCATCGCTAAATTACCCTCACCGGGAGGGGACTGAACTTCTCTCGGGCGCGCCGGTAAGTCCCGGTGAGACCCTGACCCTGGAGCCCTGGGGATTCAAGATTATTGAAGAGCAATAGATTGTTTCAGACGCCTCCCGCATCTGCGAGGCGTTTTCTACTATATTTTCCGGCAGCGGGGGGATCGCATGTTTGGCAGACTGCGGCAGCGGGTCATCGATCCGTTTAAAACGAGTATCCGCAACAAGTTGATTTTGACGATGATGTTGATCGCGGTCGTCCCCGTCGTGGTCGTTGCCGCGCTGGCGGCGGAGAACAGCAGAACCTCGATGGAGGAGCAAGTGATAAGCACCAATCTGTCCAACATGAAATGGACGGGGATTTATCTGGGCGAGCAGTTCGCCAGGCTGAACAATCTGATTTACTCCATCCAGATCAGCCCGGGGCTGACCGATTATTTGAACCGGCCCGAAGGGGAAACCCCGGCCAGTCATTTTACGGCGCAGCAGAACGTTTTTAATACGCTGAACAGCGTGTATTACAGCGGCGGAAATCATCTCGTCGGCGTCATCCTGTACCTGCATGACACAGGCACGCTGTTTACGATCAATTCGATGCGAAACGACGTGGAAACGGTCAGCGGCATGCCGCGCGCGTATCGGGATTTGCTTGTGCAGAACAAAGATTTTATCGTCGAGACGCCCCCGTCCGCCCCCGACAAATTACGCTTGATCCGCAGCATTAACCGTTTTGAAAACCAGGAGAAGCTCGGGTATATCTCCTTGGATGTGCTTTGGTCTTATTTCGATCAAACGATGAATTTGCTCGGCGAAGGAAAAGAGCAGTCCGTGTTCGTCACGGATTTGAACGGCCGCGTTCTTTACGGCAAAGGCGGCGTCCTGCCCGAGAATGCGGCCGCGGCGCTGTCCAAGTCCAAGGAAACCGGGCCGGGCTATTTCAAAACGGACGGAGAGTTCGTCTTCTACAATACGGTGGACCCGGCCGGACTCCGATTGGTGAAAGTCGTCCCGATCGCCGTCATAAACGAAAGCGCCCGGGCAACGATGAATTACGGGTTGATCGTCGGGATGATTTCCGTGGCCGTCTCCGCGCTGTTCGCCTTTTATTTTGCCTGGAAAACGACCAAACCGATCATCGGCCTGGCTAGGGCGATGCGCAAGCTGGATCTGACCAAGGGGCAGGCGTTTCCCCGGAGCAGGCGAAAGGACGAAATCGGGCTGCTTGAAGCCAATTTCGCCACGATGGGGGAGCGGATCAGGGAGCATATTAATACGGAATACAGAATCCGCCTGGAAAAGAAAACGGCCGAGCTCAAGGCGCTGCAATCGCAAATCAACCCGCATTTTTTGCAAAACACGCTGCAGTTGATCGGCGGGATGATCTTCTCGCAAAAACCGGCGGAAAGCTACGAAATCATCCGCTCTTTAAGCGAAATGTTCCGTTATATCGTGCGCGATCCGAATACGCTGGCAACCGTCAGAGCGGAGCTTGAACATCTGCATCATTACATGAATATCCAGCAGCGGCGGTTTGGCAAAAGGCTTCATTACGAGCTGGGCGTTTCCGATGACGTGCTGGACTGCCGGATTCCCAAACTGACTTTGCAGCCTTTGGTCGAAAATGCGTTTGTCCATGGCCTGGATCATAAGGCGGGGGAGTGGCGCCTTGAGGTGGCGATCCGCCGCGAACCTGCCGCGGGAGTGCTCATCATGATCCGGGACAACGGAACCGGCATGGCGCCCGAACAGCTGAACCGGCTGCGGTCGCAGCTGGATCAAGATCTGGAGCAAGTGTGGACGCAGGGGACGAGTATCGGGCTCATCAATGTGGCTTCGCGGATTCAAATGTATTTTGGAGCGGAATACAAAGTGGACATGAACAGCCAAGCGGGCCAAGGAACTTGCGTAACGCTGCATTTTCCCGATCAGAAGGAGGGATGAAACATGTTCAAAGTGTTGATCGTCGACGACGAGGAGTGGAACCGGGACATTATCAAAAACCTGGGCCGGTGGAATGAATTGGGCATGGTGGTTGCGGGGGAGGCCGAGGACGGACTGGAGGCGCTGCGGCTGATCGAGCAGCTTGGTCCGGAGCTCATCATTACCGACATGCGCATGCCCGGTTCGGACGGCGAAGAGCTGATGCGGAACATCCATGACCGTTTTCCCGGCAAGCAGGTGATCGTGGTGAGCGGGTACGACGATTTCCATTACGCCAGACAGGCGATTCGCTACAATGCGGCCGACTATTTGCTGAAGCCGATCGATCCCCAGGAATTGAACGCGGTGTTGGCCAAATGCGGGGAAGCCTTGCGGCAGCGCGGCGGCCGTCAGGGGATCGACCTGGAGATGTCCGCGAAGCTGGCCGCTTACAAGAAGCGGCTGGGGCCCTACTTTAATAAATTGAACGGCGAGGGAATCCGCAAAGTGTTCGGCGAACTGCGGTCGGATACGCAGCTTGCCGCGGCCCTGAAGCCGGAGACGATCCGCTATTTTGTGCATGAAATTCTGTTGTATTTAAAGGAACTTTGCGCGGCCAACGCGCTGGCCGCCGAGCCCGGACGTTTGGTGGAGCATACGGAGGTGCCGGACTTTTTTCACGAAGCGGCCGGCTTGATGGAAGGCTGCTATATGGCCGCATTGGAGGAACTGATCAAACAGCGGAAATTTAAAAACAAGCTGCATTTGGGCGAGGTGAAATCCTATCTTGAGCATCATTATGCCGAGCAGATCGGTTTGGAGCAGTTGGCCAAGCTGTTTTTTGTCAGCAAAGAGTATTTGAGCAAAGCGTTTAAGCAGGAGTACGGCATTACGGTTACGGACTATTTGCTGCAATTAAGAATGGAGAAGGCGATGGAGTGGCTGGGAGCGGACGAAGAGGTCGCGATCAAGAGCGTGGCCGAGATGGTGGGGTACGAGGACGTGTCCTATTTTCACCGGGTGTTTAAAAAGCATTTCGGGCTTTCGCCGGGAGAAGCGAGAAAAGCTTCACAAGGTTTAAAAATATCCAATGAAGGAGTCTAATCCCGTCCAATGAAGCGCTTACATGTTTTGATTAAAATGAAAGCGTAAACAAACTTAATCGTTCAGGAGGTCATAAATGATGAAGATTTGGAAGGGGATCGCCGGAACCGCTTTAATCGCTGCATTGCTCGCCGGATGCGGATCGGGCGGCGGAAGCGGCGCGGCGAACAACGAAACGCCGGGGGCAGGCGGCGGAAGCGCCAGCGGC
Source organism: Paenibacillus macerans (assembly GCF_900454495.1). NCBI lineage: Bacteria > Bacillati > Bacillota > Bacilli > Caryophanales > Paenibacillaceae > Paenibacillus > Paenibacillus macerans. The sequence goes on along the minus strand of NZ_UGSI01000001.1, from coordinate 4,241,997 downwards.
AAAAGCGTCAGTTTGAAAATGTTTATCGCCCAGCCTCGTTTGAAGGAACATTACGATAAGTATATCGACGCCTTCGTGGCCAAGGAAAAGGCGGATAAAAACATCGACGTTACGGTTCAACTGGAGATGCCGCCGGCCGATACCGCTCCGCAAATCCTGAAAACGAGACTGGCTTCGAACGACGCTCCCGACGTGTTCGCCATTCACGCGGTTAATGAAATTCCGCCCTTCTATAAAGCCGGTTATCTGGAGGACTTGTCCGATCAGCCGTTCGTGGGCAAGCTGCTGGATAGCGTAAAGCCTTCGGTCACGACGGAGGACGGCAAAGTCGTCGCGGTGCCGCTCGAAACGTTATCCTGGGGGTATTTGTACAACAAGACGATTTTTAAAGAACAAGGCCTCACTCCCCCAACCACGTTAACGGAAATGAAGGCGGTCGTCGAAAAGCTCAAACAAAGCAACATCACGCCGTTTGTTCTGTCCGACAAAGAGTCGTGGATTCCCCAGCTGTTCCTGCCGCTGACCGTAGGAGCGACGGTCAATACGGAAACCCCGGATTTCATCGACCGGATGAACAAAGACGAAGGCTCCTTCTCGGAACTGAAAGGAATGTTCAACATCATCGATTTGGTCTACGCCAACGGCACCAAAAACGGTCTTGAAGTCGGCGGCGACGACGGAGCGGCGATGTTCGCCACCGGAAAAGCGGCGATGTGGGTGCAAGGTCCGTGGTATGCCGAGACGATTTTGAAATCCAATCCCGATATCGATTTTGGCGTGGCGGCTTTGCCGATCAACGACAATCCGGACGCTACGATGATCAACTTGAGCACGTCCACCTCCCTGGCCGTGTCCAAAACGAGCAAAAACAAAGAAGTGGCCCTCGATTTCATCAACTACATCCTGGACGACAAGGATTCCAGCGCGTTCTACCAGGCGTTGAAGTTTAACCCGGTCGCCACCGTGCACGACTACAGCAGCTATCCATGGGTGGACGACGCCATGGTTTATGTGAAAGCGGGCAAATCGTATCAAGACCCGCGGATTCCGCAGGCGGTTAAAGACGAATCCGGCAAAGCCCTGCAATCCTATATCGCCGGACAAATCTCGCCGGACGACGTCATCACCGCTCTGGACAAAGCTTGGAAGTCCTATAACAAAGTCAATAAGTAACGCGGCGGCTGAACGATAGGAAGGGACATGTTGTTCCTTCCTTCTATATAATCGTAAGAACATTTCACCCGGCTGCCTTTTTTCGTTACAAGCATCAGTTCAACCTTCGGCGAGCCGCCGCATCCATAGACAATGACAGGAGGGGAGAAGAACATGCCGTCCAAGATCTATAAGAAGTATTTTTCCCTATTGGCTTTTACGGCCCCGGCCCTCATTATATACACCATCTTTCTGCTTATCCCGACGTTCGGCGGAATGTATTATACGTTTACCGACTGGAACGGCTTGAATCAGGACTACAGCTTTGTCGGGATCGCAAATATCGTGGAAGCGCTCACGGAGGATCCGGATTTCATCAATGCGCTGCTGTTTACGCTCAAGTACGTCGTGTTTATGGTTATTTTGCAAAACGTAATCGCCTTGCTGCTGGCGGTGCTGATCGAAACGCGGACCCGCAGCAAAGGGTTTTTCCGGACGATCTTCTTCATGCCGAACATGATCAGCTTAATCATCAGCTCCTTTATGTGGACCTTCGTGTTTTCGCAGGTGATCCCGCAGCTCGCCGAAAAAGCGGCCTTCACCTTCCTGGACCATGCCTGGCTGGGCGATCCGAAATACTCGTTCTACTCGATCCTGATCGTTTCGCTGTGGAACGGGGTCGGGTACATGATGATCATCTATCTGGCCGCCCTGCAGGGTGTGCCGCAAAGCTTGAAGGAAGCGGCCATTATCGACGGCGCAAATTCGTTCCAAACGCTAAAAAGCGTAACCCTGCCGATGATTACGCACGCGGTGACGATCTGCTTTTTTCTGACGCTGAACGGCGCTTTCAAGGTGTTTGACGTCGTGTACGGCTTAACCGGGGGCGGCCCGGGGCGCAGCACGCAGGTCATCACGATGAACATTTACGAGGAGGCGTTCTCCAACAACTTCCGGTACGGGTATGCCAGCGCCAAATCGCTGATTTTGTTCGCCATCGTGCTGGTCGTCACCTTGATTCAGATGAACGTCATGAAGAAAAAAGAGGTGGAAGCATGAGCATGAAAAAAATCAATTCCCTGCTGATTGGGCTGATTTTGTCCGTTGGCGCTCTGTTCACCTGTTTCCCGATCTATATGGCGGTCGTCAACTCGTTTAAGACCCAGGGAGAGATGTTCGCTTCGTTCGTAGCGCTTCCGACCAAGCTGCATTTCGAAAACTATACCCAGGCCTTTGAAAAAATCCACCTGTTAAACAGCTCCATGAACTCGGTGATCGTATCCGTGCTTGGGATCGGCGGGATCGTCTTCTGCTCGGCTTTGGCCGGCTATAAGTTATCCCGTACCCGGGGCAAATTAAGCAATTTCATTTTTCTGCTGTTTGTCGCCTCGATGCTGGTGCCGTTTCATTCCATTATGATTCCGCTCACTCGGATGGCCAAAACGATGCAAGTGCAGGGCAGCACCTACGGGTTGGCGCTCATCTATATCGGCCTTGGCGTCAACATGGCGATTTTTCTGTACCACGGTTTCGTCAAATCGATACCGCGGGAGCTGGAGGAGTCCGGGCAAATCGACGGCTGCAACGAATTCCAGACGTTTTTCCGGATCATTTTGCCGCTGCTTCTGCCCATTACCGTCACCATCGCCATTCTCGACTTTTTGTGGATATGGAACGACTTCCTGCTTCCGCTGATGATGCTGACGGACGTGGACAATTACACCTTGATCCTGTCCACCAACATGCTGTTCGGGGAGTACAACAAGGAATGGTCGCTGATTCTGGCTTCGCTCGTGCTGACGGCGATCCCGGTGGTGGTCATTTACGGCTTCTTCCAGCGATTCATCATGGAAGGCATCGCGGAGGGAGCCGTGAAGGGCTGAGCGAAACATATGCTTATATTTGGCTCAGCCTGAAAGCGGTGCTTGATCGCCGGCTGGCCCGGCTGCTGCCTAGTGCCTAGAGCGAACCAAGCGTCGGCCTTAAAAATAGCGGAGCTTTATGTACCTATTATCCGGAGCCCTGGCCATGTTCACCCCATTAGCGGAATTTTATGTCCTTATTTTCCTATGAATGCTCCAGAACGCGGGCATTTCCTTGCGATGCGAGAAAATAGCGGCATAAATTTCCTCTATTACTCTCAAATGGACGGATATCGCCGGAATAACGACATTTTTTGCCCTTATGTTTTTTGCTGGAGATTTTTCTCAATTTAAAGAATAAGGAGGTTCCTATGGGACAACCGAAACGATGGATATCAAGCTCAAGGGAGCGGCAATGGGTGGAAAAAAACGCGCCAACCGCGATCGCGGGTGAAAGGGCAGCGGACCTGACGCTGACGGAGGAAGTTTTTCAAAACGTGGAAGGCTTTGGCGGGTGCTTTAACGAGCTGGGATACGTGGCGTTAAACGGGCTCCCGGAAGAGGAACGAAAGCGGGTATTGTATCATTTGTTCCACCCCGACGGGGAGCAGAAGTTCAGCATCTGCCGGCTTCCGATCGGGGCGAGCGACTATGCTCTGGAATGGTACAGCCATAACGAAACCGACGGCGACTATGCGATGGAGCATTTTTCAATCGAACGGGACCGCAAGTATCTGATTCCTTACATCAAGGAGGCGTTGGCCCTAAACCCCGAGTTAAAGCTGTTCGCTTCGCCTTGGAGTCCGCCGGCGTGGATGAAGTCTCCGAAGGCTTATAACTATGGAACGCTGCGTTGGGAAAAAGAAAACCTGGAGGCGTACGCCCTATACTTCGTGAAGTTCGTTCAGGCGTACCGGGAAGAAGGCATCACGATCCACCAGGTCCATGTCCAAAACGAGGTCGTGGCCGATCAAAAATTTCCGTCCTGCGTTTGGACCGGCGAGCAGCTTCGCGAATTTATCCGCGATTATCTTGGCCCGGCCTTCGACAAACACGGGCTCGATACGGAAATCTGGCTCGGCACGATCAATGCACCGGAACCGTGGGACGAGTGGCTGAAGAAAAAAGCCGCCGACCACGACGCGTATGCGCATACGGTGTTAAGCGACCCGGAGGCCTACAAGTATGTCAAAGGCGTCGGGTACCAGTGGGCCGGCAAATGGGCGATCCAGCGCACGGCCTTGAGCTATCCGGAACTTCGCTACATGCAGACGGAAAACGAGTGCGGCGACGGCACGAACACTTGGGAGTATGCCCAATACGTATTCAATTTGTATCAGCACTATTTCACGAACCGGGTCAACGCTTATATTTACTGGAACATGGTGCTGGAGCCGAAGGGCCGCAGCACCTGGGGCTGGGAACAAAATTCGCTGATTACGGCCGATCCGGAGCGGAAGGAAGCGATCTTTAACCCCGAGTATTACGTAATGAAGCATTTCTCGCATTTTGTCGCGCCGGGATCAAAGCGCATCGGCCAGCGCGGGCATTGGTACGGCAATGCGGTCAGCTGCGAAAGGCCGGACGGCGGCCGCGTTATAGTGATCGCCAACCCGTTCAAGGAGACGAGAACGGTGCGGATCTCGGACGGCACGGAAACGTACGGCTTCGAGCTGGAGCCGGAATCTTTCAACACGATTTGGTTTTGACAGATGATTAGGCCGGAAGACTAGTGAAATACGCCGATGCCCGAAGAACAAAGCCGGACAGAAACCTTGGCGAGCGGTCCTCGAAGATTCGGGGGATCGCCTTTTTTTTCAAATCCCGCAATTGGTCTAGTCCACCGGGACTCTACTATCATATGTTAGTCTATAAACTACTTTTAGTTTAGAGACTTTATGATGGAGGGATATTTCATATGCCCAAAGTTTCGGTCATTATGCCGGTATACAATAACGCCCCTTATGTTCAGGAAGCTATCAGCAGCATACTGAATCAAACCTATACCGATTTCGAATTTATTATTATCGATGACGGGTCTACGGACGGATCCGCTCATCTGATTTCGCTGGTCGAGGACCCCAGAGTCCGCAAAATCTTTCATCCCCAAAACTACGGTCTGGTCGCTTCGCTAAATGAGGGTTTAAGTCTGGCAACCGGGGAATATGTCGCCCGGATGGACAGCGACGACCTGTCTACGCCGGACCGGCTGGGCGTTCAGGTGACGTTTATGGATGAGCATCCGTCCATCGAATTGTGCGCCTCCGCGTTTACTTATTCCATTGGCATGAGACCGAAGGTGAACCCGGTGGAGCACGAAGAAATCCGGACCTGGCTGCTGTTCCATTGCTGCATTTGCCATCCGACGGTAGTGATGCGCAACAGCATGATACACCGGTTGGGCGTCCAATACGACAGCAACTATCCCCATGCCGAAGACTACGAGCTTTGGAACCGGTTGGCCCCGCACATAAAAATGGCGAATATCCCGATGAACCTGCTGTATTACCGTATGCATACCGGACAAGTATCCCATGTGCATAAAGCCATCCAGGACGATTCCGCGCGGAGAGTCCGGCAGCGGCAATTTTCGCAGTTGGGCTTGCAGCTGTCCCATGAGGAAGACCGGATTATGCAGGAGCTCATGTATTTTCAGATCAATGCCGCCGACCAGCATCAATATGCCCGGGCGTTCGGTTTTGCCCGCTGGGTGCTGGAGCAGAACCGGAAATATCGGGTTTACGATCAGCAGCTGTTGAATCTGGCATTTTCCCGCTGCATCTCGCGTATTCCGTATTAAAAAACCGGCGTCGGCAACAGCCGACGCCGGTTTATGGTTATTGTTTACCCCTGTCTCCATGTACACTTGAAGACTTAAGCGGGCGTTCCTTCTTCGACTACAACCAACAACGGTTTCCAAAACAACAAATGCCCTACCTCTCATTTGTCCTTGCGGCTCCGATGACCGCGCCAGTGTGAATCAGAAAAACACTAAATTCTTACTTTATTGGGTCATTAAAATAGGAATTTCATACCGAAAGGTATAAGGAGAGTTATAATCTTTTGAGGAACTGCGATACGGGTAGTAACAATCTGATTAATAATTATAACTCAAGCTTGAAGAAAATGCAATAAAACCGATAAGGCCCCCTTTTTTCATTAGAGCCGGGGGCTTTTTATATTTCCGGCGGATAGAGGAAGAAATGCGGACGCGGATAAAGGACGAAACGCGGGTAGAGAGAAGGAGAAGAGGGGACGGAGCCCCTCCCCTTAATTGGTAAATGTGTAGCTGTCGTTCGTTTTATGAAGCAGTTGTTTGAAGCCGGAGGTAGCATACAGCTTTTTATCTTTTGTTATGAACAGGGCCTCCGTATTCGGCGTGTTTTCGATGAATTCCAGGCCCTTGTCGATCCCCAGCACGAACAGGGTCGTGGAGAGGGCGTCGGCGTCCGCGGATTTATCGGTCACAATCGTCACGCTGCTGATCCCGTTGTCTACCGGATAACCGGTTGTAGGGTCAAGAATATGCTGGTACAGCTTGCCGTTTTCGATAAAAAACCGCTCATAAATGCCGGAGGTTACAATCGTTTTGTCTTTCACCCGAATGGTGCCGATCGAGTTCCCGCGCTCTTTGCCCGGATCTTGGATGCCGATGTTCCATTCGTCGCCGTTCGGCTTTGCGCCCATCGCGTAGACGTTGCCGCCAAGATCGATGATCGCGCTGTGAAAGCCTTGATCCGCCAAATAGTCGTAGATCCGGTCAGCCGCGTACCCTTTGCCGATCGAACCAAGGTCGACGGACATGCCTTTTTCTTGAAGATAAATTTCCTGCGCCGCCTCGTTCAGCTCAATTTTGCGGTAATCGGTCAAGCGTCTCGCCTCGGCGATTTCTTCCTCCGGCGGGACATGGGCGCCTTCATGGCCGATGTTCCACAAGCTAACCAGGTTGCCGATCGCGGGGTCAAACTTGCCGTCCGTCCGCTTGGCGTAATCGAGCGCTTTCGCCACAAGGTTAAACGTCTCGGGTGACACCTTGACCGGGGCGATGCCGGAGTTTGCGTTCACTTTATAGATTTCGCTGCTGCTGTCCGTACGGCTGATACGGCTGTCGATTTCTTTGAGCAGGACATCCAGGTCTTTGAAGTTTTGCTCGGCGGCCCGCTCGTCGTAGATCCGTACGGTCACTACCGTGTCGAATATAAAATACGTCTGCGATTTCGGCTGGACTGCGCTGGCTTTTTGCGCCGGTTCCGCGCCTGCAGAGCCGCCGGCAGTGCGGCCTGCTCCGTCAGCCGCGCCTCCGGCCGCGCTGCCGGCGCCACCGCAGCCGCCGAGCAGCGCGGCCAGCAAAACGAGGGTGAATAGCAGAATGGGCGTCTTGTTCTTTTTCATGGTCGCAGCCTTCTTTCGGTCCGGTGGTTATGTCGCCTTGAGTGTAGCAAATACCGACATGCTGCAAAAGTGATATTTTTCACAATGTTGCTGATCTTTTTCACACTAATTCAACCGGCAAATTCCATAAAATGTATGACCAAGTGATGATTTTGTGAAATGCGGGAGGCAAGGGCAGGGAAGAGACATTTGTCACATTTGAAGACGGAGGGCAGCATGTATAATGGGTTCATCTAAGATTTATATAATCAAAAAATAAGGAAGTTTGGGGAGTTTGCCATGAAGCGCGGAGATATCCTGTTGATCGGATTGGTTGTCGTCATCGCACTGGCTTTTCTCGTGCCAAGGTGGCTTGGCGGGGATTCAAGTGAAAAAGTTCACAAAAATGGCGAGCGCGTGGCCAACATTACGGTTGACGGGAAGCTGTATAAAACCGTGGAATTGACTAAGGAAGAACAAACCGTAGAAATCAAAACCGAACACGGCTACAACCTGCTGAAAATCCACGATTACGGCATTGAAATGATCGACGCCGACTGTCCGGACAAATTGTGCCTGACTTTCGGGTTCATCGACCGCAACGGCGGGACGATCGTCTGCCTGCCGCACAAGCTGATGGTCGAAGTTGTGAACGCCGGGGAAGGGGGCGATCTGGATGCCGTCGTTAAATGAAACATCCAATCTGATCTTAAAAAGAACGGTGATCGTGGCGATTTTTGCCGCGGTGGCGGTCGTGCTCAGCCTGGTGGAATCCATCATTCCCGTCAATATGGGCGTTCCGGGCGCCAAGCTGGGCCTCGCCAACATTATGGTGCTGACGTGCCTGTATTTCCTCAGAACCCGGGACGCGTTCATGATGGTGCTGCTTAAAACGCTGCTCACGGCGTTTATTTTCGGTTCGTTTTCCAGCTTTTTGTTCAGCATCATGGGGGCTTTGTTCAGCTTTGCGGCGATGTGGTTTCTGCTCCTTATCGGACGGAAGCGGCTTAGCCTGATCGGCATCAGCACGGTCGGAGGGATCGCCCACAATATCGGGCAACTGACTGCGGCCTCCCTCTATTTTCACACGACGAACATCTACTATTATTTACCGATGCTGCTGCTTATGGGCGTGCTCACCGGCATAGCCGTCGGGATCGCGGTCAAGTATCTGATTCCGTCCCTGTCGAAGCTGGAGCTGTTCAGCGGTTTTGTGCCGGAATAACGTTTGGCCTGCCCTAAGTCTGCCGGTCTGCGTGCCGGATCAAAGGAGAAGGGAGCGGAGAGAAATTGGAGAAAAACGGATTCGCTTATGAGGTGCGTCAAGTCTCTTTCGCTTATGATCCGGCAAGTCCGGTGCTTGACGATGTAAGCTTAAACATCCCTTGGGGCGGCTGGGTATCCCTGGTTGGCGCCAACGGCTGCGGCAAATCGACGCTGGCCAAACTGCTCGGCGGTTTGCTGGCCGCAAACGCCGGCGTCATCCTAATAGGAGGCGTGCCGCTGAACCGGGAGACGGCGCATGTCCTGCGGCCGCGCATTGGCATGGTTTTTCAGAACCCGGACAATCAGTTTATCGGCGCGACCGTGGAGGAGGACATCGCCTTCGGTTTGGAAGGGCGGTGCCTGCCCCGAGAGGAAATGCGGCGCCGCGTCCGGTCATATGCGGAAAAGCTGCGGATCGGCCATCTGCTGAGCAAACACCCTGCGGAATTGTCCGGAGGGCAGAAACAGCGGGTGGCCGTCGCTGCGATTCTGGCGATGGAGCCGGACATCGTTATTTTTGACGAGGCCTCGTCCATGCTCGATGAGAAGGCAAGGGGGGAACTGCTCGGCATCCTGCGGGAAATGCGGGAGAGCGGACAGTATACGATGGTATCGATCACTCATGATGCCGAAGAAATTTTGGCCTCCGACCGGGCGATCGTGCTTGGCGGAGGGGCGGTCGCCGCCGATCTCCCGCCGGAGGATTTGTTCCGGGACGAGGCGCTGCTCGGCTCCTGCCGCCTGATCCCCCCTTTCCGGATGAAGCTGAGGCGGGAGCTGGAGCGGCGGGGGATTTCCGTCTCGGAAGACTTGGCGCGGGGCGGCAAAGAGGAGGCATCCTGGTTATGGCCATTGATTTCGAGCAAGTAAGCTTTGCGTACGACGATCGCAGCCTGTGGCGGCACAGCGCGCTTGAGGATGTAACCCTGTGTGTGGCGCGCGGGGCCTTCGCGGCGATCGCCGGCGCTTCCGGTTCGGGGAAGTCGACGCTGATGCAGCTTTTCAACGGGCTGCTGAAACCGACGGGAGGAAAAGCCCGGGTGCTGGATGTTACGCTGCAAGCCGGGGGAAAGGCGTCCGGGCTGCGGGAACTGCGGCGCAGGGCAGGGCTGGTGTTCCAATTCCCGGAGCAGCAGCTGTTTGAAGATACGGTGGAGAAGGATCTGTGCTTCGGACCGCTAAATTTCGGCTGCCCGGCAGCTGAAGCCAGGGAACGGGCCAGCCGGGCGCTGAAACTGGTCGGGCTGGACGATTCGTTCCTGGCGCGCAACCCGTTTCATCTGAGCGGCGGGCAGATGCGCAAAGTGGCGATCGCCGCGGTGCTGGCGATGGAACCGGACGTCATTGCGCTCGATGAGCCGACGGCGACGCTTGATCCGCAAAGCCGGGCCGAACTGGCCGGGATGTTGGCCCGGCTGCATCGGGAGCAAGGCAAGACGGTGATCGTCGTCACCCATCGTATGGAGGAAATGCTTCCGTACGCGGAGCGGTGGATCGTCATGAAGGAGGGGCGGATTTCGTTTCAAGGCACGCCGGGCGAATTGGTGCGGGAAGCCGCGAGACTGGAGGCGGAAGGGCTGAAGCTGCCCGACAGCATCCACTGTTGGAGGGCGGTGAGCGCCCGGTTTGGGCTGGAGGCGGAGGAGCCCTGCCTGACGGCGGAAGCGCTGGCCGAGCGGCTGGCGCGGCTGCTGCCGCTGCCGCTGCCGCGAACAGAGCTGGCGGGGGGCGCGGTGATGGATGCGGCGGGAGCCGCGCCGGAGAACGCCGGAGCGTCTCCGGTGATGCCGGAGTTGGGCGCGGCGTCTTCCGCTGTGGGAAGCAATGCCGCAGCGTCTCTGGTGGAGCCGGAGTTGGGCGCGTCGCCTTCCGCCGTGGCGGGCAATGCCGCAGCGTCCCCGGTGGAGCCGGGGAAGGGCGCGTCGCCTTCCGCCGTGGCGGGCAATGGCGCAGCGCCGACCGCTGTGCCGGATACAGAGAGCCAGCGTCCGGTTCCGGACGCGGCTGTCCTAGGGCTGGAGCCGGAAGCCGTCAAAGCCAAGCCGCTCCAGGAAGAAAAGGCGGTTCAGCCAAACGCGGTTGGGCGGCCGGGCCCGGAAAAGCTGGCTTTTGCAGTCCGCGGCGCGGCGAGAGAGGGGGGCGGATGACATGCGGAACAAATTGCTGTTCGGACGCTGCATCGACACCGGCTCGTGGGTGCACGGCGTTGATCCCCGGGCCAAGCTGACCGGGATGCTGTTGTACCTCGTCGCTATCGTGGCCGTCGGCTCGTGGGCGGCGCTTGGCGCGGCGGCGGCGTTTTCCGCCGCATACATGCTGGCGACAAAAATACCGCTCAAATATTACGTCAAGGCGGCGAAGCCGCTTTGGACGCTGATGGCGTTCATCTTTGTCGTTCAATGTTTGACGGTGCATGAAGGAGCGGAGTTGTGGCGCGCCGGCTCCTGGACGCTATATGCGGGCGGGGTAAGCAGCGGGTTGTTGGCGGCCGCCCGGATGGGGCTGCTGGTTTCTTTTACCGCGCTGTTGACGTTTACCACGACGCCGGGCCTGCTGAACCAAGGCCTAAGCGGCGTGCTGAAGCCGCTTGGGCACATTGGCATAAGATCCGAGCGGCTCACGCTGATGATGAGCATCGCGCTGCGGTTCATCCCGACGATTCTCGATGAAACGCACAAAATTCTTAAGGCGCAGGCGGCCCGCGGCGCGGACCTGAAAGAGCTGCCCTGGAAAGAGAAAGGGCGGCTGCTCGTGTCGCTGCTCGTGCCGGTCACGGTCAGCGCGTTTCGCCGGGCGGAGGAGCTGGTGCTGTCGATGGAGGCCCGGGGGTTCGCCGTTGGCGCGCCGCGCACGGAATACCACCTGCTGACGTGGAAGAGCCTGGATACGTGGTTCGTGGTATCCTACATGCTTTTGGCCGCTGTTGTTATTGGCTGCCACTTTTTGTAAATGACATATCCATTAGAGTTAACCATGCAGTGTATTGGATAGCCGAAAAATTACTCTAGTTGGACTTAAGAAAGGGCGGGAGTAGTTTTAACTTATACAGGGATGAGGGGGAGGACGCGGTGGCGCGTTATTTTAACGGAAGAGAAGTCGAATTGTTGGCACCGGCGGGAACGTTCGAAATTTTCAAAAAGGTGATCGACGCAGGTTGCGACGCGGTTTATTTTGGGGGCCCCAGCCTCAATATGCGTCTGATGCGCAAAGGCTACAATTTCAGCCTGGAGGAAATTACCGAAGCGGTGCGGATGGCTCATGAACGCGGCAAAAAAGTGTACGTCACGGTCAACAATCTGCTGAACGAAAGCGAGCTGGACGAGGCGCGGGCGTACTTGCGTTTTCTGGAGAACGCGGGTCCCGATGCCATTATCGTACAGGATTTTGCCGTCCTAGCGCTGATTAAGGAGATGGGGCTTGGAATCGATGTCCATTCTTCGGTCATGATGAACGTGCACAATGTGGAGATGGTTCGGGCTTTGCAGGAAATGGGGGTAACCCGGGTCGTCACGTCCCGCGAAATGGATCTTGCGGCCACCCGTTATTTGCAGCAGGCGACCGGAATGGAGCTGGAATATTTCGTGCATGGGGACATGTGCTCGGTGCATGGCGCGAACTGCTACTTCAGCTCGATGGTATTCGGCATGAGCAGCAACCGGGGCAAATGCATGAAGCCGTGCCGCTGGGATTACCGCGTTAAAAAAGACGGCTACGTGTATCCCGCGGAATACCCTTTGGCCGTGAAAGACATGTTCATGTACGAGCATATCCCGGAGCTGATCCACGGCGGCATCACCTCCTTTAAAATCGAAGGCCGCATGCGCGACGCCGATTTCGTTCTCATGCTGGTGGGCGCCTACGGCGACGCCATCGACCGCTACATCGCCGATCCGGTCGGCTTTGAACGCAACCGCGACACGGAGCTGCTGTACCAAAACCGCAAACGCGATTTCTCCACCGCTTACGCGTTTGGCCGGCCGGGGTTAGCGAACATCAACCGCCGCTACGAAGGGACCGGCAAGTTTTACAGCACCGGCAAAGTGTTCAGTACGCCGACGCAGGAGCGGGAGCTTAGCGCGGTGCGGATTGCGGCGATTCGGGAAGGGCTGGATAAAGCGCGGCATGGGGAGCCGGGGGAAGGCGCTTGCCGCCGCTCAGGGAGCGCTACCGTATCGGATGCCGGCTCTGCGGAGGTCTCCGTACACGTAAACAACACGGAGCAGGCCAAAGCCGCGCTGAAGGCCGGAGCCGACCATGTGTATTTGTCCGGCGACGTGTTTGAACCGGACCGCCCGTTTACGAAGGCCGACGTCAAGGAGCTCGCTGCGCTCAAAGGCAAGGCGAAGCTGTACCTGTGCCTGCCGCGAATGATGAACGAGCTGCAGTTTGAAATTTACGACGCCCTGCTGTCCGGGGAACGCCTGCCGATCGATGGCTTGATGGTGACGAATCTGGGCGCGATCCGCAAATTTGCCGGCAAGGGATATCCGTTGATCGGCGACTTTAATCTGAACGTGTACAACAGATTGTCCGCCGATTTTTACCGGGGGCTGGGCTTGACCCGGATGACGGCGTCCATGGAGATGCCGTTAAACGATCTGGCGGCGCTGCTGGCCGAGGCGCCCGCAGCGCTGGAGGTCATTGTCCACGGTTCCCCGGCGATCATGTACATGGAGCATGACCTGTATGAAAATACGGAGGTGTTCGAACCGATTGCCGAAGAAGACAACCATTACGTCGGCAACCACATCCTCGTATTGAAAACCGACAAGGGCGAAAACCCGGTTTACCGGGACGTATACGGCCGTAACCATCTGATGCTCGCCAAGGAGCTGTGCCTGCTGCCGGCCGTCAAAGAATTGGCCGCCGCAGGGGCGTCCGTGCTGCGGATTGAAGGGGCGACCTACCGCGCGGAGGACCTGGAACGTATCGTACGGGCATATAAAAACGCGGCGGCGGCGCCGGATACGGCTGAAGCGGAGTTTGCCAAGCTGCCCCCGGTTTATGCCGGCTATACGCTTGGCGCGCTGCAGTTCGACGGAGGCAGCGCCAGTGCGGCGAAGGCGGAGGCGGAGGCGGCAGCTGCAAAAGGGGCCGCGGTAGTAAATGAAGCTGCGGGCACGAATGAGGCGAAGGCTGCAATAGAAGCCGCGGGCCCAAAATGAGGCAGCTTCAAATGAATTGGCACCAAATGAATCGGCAGCTGCAAGTAAGGCCGTAGGAGCAACAGTGGAGGCAGGTACACATTAGGAGACGAGAACCAAAGAGGTTGCGGGCCCCAATTAAGCGGTCGCTACTCAAGCAAGGCAGCCATTACACAAACGGCACCCGCAGCTGCGGTAAGCGAGCGGTGTTTTGCGGGGCAGGTTGGGCGGCTCGCTATACTTGCTCCTTTACAAGACTTACTCAACAGAAGGGAAGCGGAAAATTATGCGAACGTATATCGGACCGGAGGGTGTGCTGCAAAAGCGGCAGCGGTATTTTTATCCATGCACGAGCCATTTTTATCGCAATCCGCCGCAGCTGGTCAAAGGGGAAATGCAGTATTTGTACGGGCATGACGGGACGCGGTACACCGACTTTTTCGCCGGCGTTTCCGTCGTGGCCACCGGACATTGCAATCCGGAAATCGCCGAGCGGACGGCGGAGCAGCTGCGTACGCTGCAGCATACGTGCACGATTTATCTGACGCAGCCCAATGTGGAGCTTGCCGAGAGGCTGGCCGGGGTATTGCCCGGGCGGCTTCGCCGGACGTTTTTTGTAAACAGCGGGTCGGAGGCGAATGAAGGGGCGCTGCTGCTCGCCCGTTTGCATACGGGACGCCGCGGCTTTCTGGCGCTGGAGCAGTCTCTGCACGGCCGGACGTATCTGACGATGAGCGTCACCGGCCTGCAGATGTGGCGCACCGACTCGCAGCTGGCGGAGGCTGCGGATGTGACGTTTATCCCCCGCCCCTACGAGCGGGGGATGAGCGCCGATGAAGCGGGCCGGCGCTCCATCGCGGCGCTGCGGGCGGCGCTGGCGGCGAAAGGCGGCGAGATCGCCGCGATGATCGCCGAGCCGATCCAGGGCAACGGCGGCATCATCGCGCCGCCGGACTGGTATTTCGCTGAAGTGAAGCGGCTGCTGGAGCAGCACGGGGTGCTGCTGATCGCCGATGAAATTCAGACCGGGTTTGGGCGTACGGGCCGGATGTTCGCCATGGACCGCTACGGCGTTGCGCCGGACATCGTGACGATGGCCAAAGCGCTTGGAGGCGGCATCCCGGTGGCGGGCTTCGCCGCCACCGACGAAATCGCCGCCAGCTTCACGCGGCCATCCGCCTCCACGTTCGGCGGCAACCCGGTTTCGTCCGTGACCGCGCTTGCGGTCTTGGACTACATCGAGGCGCATCGCCTGCCCGAACGGGCGGAGCGCCTCGGGGCCCAGCTGCGCGGCGGGCTTGAGGACCTCGCCGTGCGGTTCCCTCAGCTCGCGCTAGACGTGCGCGGCGCGGGGCTGATGCTCGGCGCGGAGCTGTGCGCCGATGAGCCGCAGCGCGGGGCCGGGCTCGTCGATGACGTGCTCGAGGCGATGAAGGACCGCGGCTATCTTATCGGCAAAAACGGCGTCAATCGCAACGTTCTTGCCTTCCAACCGCCGCTCGTCATCGCCGAAGCCGACATCGACGGCATGTTGTCCGCGCTGGAAGCGGTGCTGGCCGGCTTGGCCTAACCGCCGGCCAGCACCGTCAGCCCGGCCAGCCGGGCTCGCCCGGTCACTCGGTCAGCCGGCCCGCAGGTACCGGCGCACCGGGCCCGCCGCCCCCGGCAGCGTCTCGGCCCGTGGCTGACCCCCGCCAGCGTCCCGGGCGGAGTGCCCCGGCCCGTGGCTGATCTCCGCCGGCGCCCCGTGCAGAGCGGCCCGGCCTATTGCTGATCCCCGCCGGCGCCCCGGGCGGAGCGTCTCGGCCCGTGGCTGACCCCCGCCAGCGTCCCGTGCAGAGTGGCCCAGCCCATGGCTGGTCCACACTGGCGCCCCGTGCAGAGCGGCCCAGCCCATGGCTGATCCCCGCCGGCGCCCCGTGCAGAGCGGCCCGGCCTATGGCTGATCCCCGCCAGCGTCCCGGGCGGAGTGCCCCGGCCCGTGGCTGATCCCCGGCCGTCCCCGTTCCCGTTCCCGGCGGCTCTTGACCTATACGTCGCCGGAGCGGAGAAATAGCGGCAAATTATGCCCTTATTTCGCGGCGCGGGCCACCCTGCGGAAAGATAACGGCACAAAAGGGTGCTATTTTCGGGCGGAGATGGAAAAAACGGCAATTTGGTGGGGGTTCCTCGGAAATAGAGACATAAAATGTCGCTATTTGCCATAATACGGCCAAAGAACGGCGAATAGTGGCATTTTTTGCCGCTATTACAAACCTCGGTACTAGCGTCGGCCCATAGCGTCGGCCCAAGACGTCGGCCCATAGCGTCGGTGTTTATTTTATCCTGGGGCGGGCGCTGGAAAGTGATAGGCAGCGGGAACAGGGAATTCGTGGCTGCGGCAGTTTCTGCGGCCGGTAAGGACGGCGGCGTTTTTTTCGTCCAGCCCTTGAGACCCCGGGTATTGAACGGATCCTCGGCATACCTGCTGCCCGGCTATTCGGGGACAGCCAGGCGACGGCAGTGGATGGCCGCATGCCTTACGCCCAACTCACCCTGCCCGTTCAAAGCCACCTTGCCCGTCCAAGCCACCCCGGCCCTATGCCTAACGCAACGAAGGAGAGTGACTATGTCATGGAAGTAGCTAGAAAAATCGGCTCCAAAATCAGGTTGTACAGCGAATTGGTGATGTTTTCGCACACACTGTTTTCGCTGCCGTTTGCGATCATATCGATGGTGTGGGCGGCGGAAGGATTCCCGTCGTGGCGGGTCATACTGTGGGGGCTGATCGCCTTGGTCGCCGCCCGGAACGGGGCGAACGCCTTCAATCGTGTCGTCGACCGCACCTTTGACGCGCAAAACCCGCGCACTGCCCATCGCCATTTACCGCGGCGGTTGTTGGAGGCGAGGGAGGTGCTCGTTTTTGTCATAGTCAATTATGCGATCTTTATTTTCGCGGCGGCCATGCTGAATCCGCTTTGTTTCGTGCTGTCGCCGGTGGCGATTTTCCTGATCTCGTCCTATTCCTATACGAAACGGTTCACTTATCTAAGCCATTTGTACCTTGGCTTCACGATCGCTTCCGCCCCGATCGGCGCGTGGTTTGCCGTGACCGGGAAGTTCGCTTTCACGCCGTTTATTCTCGGCACGATCGTGATGTTATGGATTGCCGGTTTCGACATCATTTACGGCTCGCAGGATATCGATTTTGACCGGAGCCATGGGCTGTGGTCGATCCCCAGCGCTTTTGGCCTCAAAAACGGCCTGAGAATTGCGGCCGGCCTGCATTTGATTATGGTGCTGCTGCTGATCGCCCTGATCCCGATCCGGCATCTCGGTTGGATGTACACGGCGGGGATTATCCTTGCGGTGATTTTGCTGCTGACGGAGCATAAGATCATCAAACCATCGAACCGCAAACGGATGAACGTGGCCTCGTACAATCTGAACCAAGTAATCAGCATGGTTATATTGTTCTGCACGCTTGGAGACTATTTCTTGTTGTGAGGTTCTTGCTGTGTTCCTGCTGTAAGATTCGCTGCAAGCTTCTCGCGGTGAGAATGCTCTCCGGATTATAAACGGATATCGATTTTTTGCGAGTAATCGACTTCGAACGATTCAAACACTTTAGCGATCGGCCGGAGCGATTGGTCCAGAAGCTCGAGTTCCGCTTTCCCCGCCTCGGAGTTCGGATCAAACGCCGGCTTGCCGCCCGCTTCCCCAGGGGTTATACCGGATTTTTCCTCCAACCGCACTTTATACTTCGCAAGCGTGTCCATCGTGCGATGATACAAATCCGCAATCTCGGAGGTGCTTTTATCGGCGAGGCCATCAAATCCCAGCCCGGAAGCGCTGAGGTTGCCGTATTCCGAAGGCAGCAGCGGCGCGTCTTGGCGCATACGGCTCTGGACCATGTAAAATTTGCCGTAAAAATCCGTGATCAGGCTGAGGTTCTCCTGAATTTATCCTTCACGATCCGCACGCGTCCTTCCAGCTCCTGAAGCTTCTCCTGGCTGGCGTTGGGATCGTTTTTGGCATCCTGCAAAGCTGTATATTATCGGAAAAATTGGAATGATGTTTAGTGTGAAAGCGTAAACATTTTTGCTTGCCAAATAATATGTTCGATGGTATTCTGGATTTGGGATTGTTACTGAAAAGGCGAAACCCGGGACATGATTTGTCATGTTTTTGGGTCGCCTTTTTTTGGTTTTAGTCGGCTAAGCAAGTGACAATCGCTGCGTTTCTTGGGGGCAGGCCACTGTTGCCCGGCATGTACGAATTTCGAAATGTATTCGTTTACATTTGATGCGCCGTTTCCCGCTACACCCGGCACAGGCTTTCCGCCCAGCGTTTAACTGGTTGCTTAACTCATTTGCTTAAAAGGGGAGGGGGCAATTTTTCGATGATCATCGAAAAAATATTCAACAATAACGCCATCATTGCCAGAGATGAGGAGCGCGAGGAATTCGTCGTGATGGGGCGGGGCATCGCTTTCAAGAAAAGCGCGGGAGACGAAGTGGATAAGGGGCTGATCGAGAAGGTGTTTATCCTTAAGCAGACGGAAGCTTCCGAAAAATTCAAGCTGCTGATGGACGACATCCCCACCGAATACGTATCGCTATGCTACGACATCATCGAGTACGGAAAAAACATGCTGCAAACCAAACTAAGCGATTTTATCTACGTTGCCCTGACGGACCATATCTACAACGCGTTCCGGCTGCACGACCGGGGGCTGGCCAACGCCAACCCGCTAATCTGGGAGATCCGGAAGTATTACCCGAAGGAATATAAGGTCGGGCAAAAAGCGCTGGAGTTCATCGAGGAGGTGACGGGAAAGCGCTTGCCCGAAGATGAGGCGGGAAATATCGCGCTCCATCTGATCAACGCCCAAATGAACGACGGGAAACGCCAAGTAGCCGATGCGGCCGGTCATACCCAGAAGATCCGCGATATTTTGAATATCATCAAATATTCGTACAATATCGAACTTGACGAGCAGTCGGTGAGCTACGAAAGGTTTATTACGCATTTGCGCTATTTTTTCCAACGTTTAAACAAACGGGAAAAGGTCGAGACGCTGGATCATTTTTTGCTGAAGCAGGTTAAAGCCAAGTATAAGCAAGCTTACGATTGCGTGCTGAAGATCGAGAAATATTTGGGCATGCCGCTTTCCGACGAGGAAAAACTGTACCTGACGATTCACACGCATCGCGTAACGCAAAGAGAAACCGAATAACCGGAACGGATCGTTACTGGTCATGCAGGCGAAACCAAACGGGGCGGCGAAGCTGCCCGTATGGTTTCGCCTTTTTTATAAATACTAGCAAATAATTAAGGAGGAGCAGCGATGAAATATGAAGCATTGGCGAAAGCCATTATCGAAAACGTAGGCGGCAAAGAAAACGTAGCCAGCCTGACCCACTGTATAACCCGGTTGCGTTTTAAGTTGAAGGATGAGAGCAAGGCCAACACGGAAGTGTTAAAAGCGATGGACGGTATTGTCACAGTCATCCAAAGTGGCGGGCAATACCAGGTCGTTATCGGTAATCACGTACCCGAAGTATATGCGGATGTGGCCGCAATCGGCGGCTTTCAGGAAGCGGCGGCGGAGCCGTCCGGGGAAAAAATGAGCTTGTTCAACAGATTCATCGACATCATCTCGGGAGTGTTTCAGCCGACGCTGGGCGTCTTGGCCGCCACCGGGATGATCAAAGGGTTCAACGCCTTGTTCTTGGCTCTGGGCTGGCTCACGGCCGCTTCGGGAACATACCAGATTCTAAACGCTATAGGCGATTGTCTGTTCTATTTCTTCCCGATTTTCCTCGGGTATACGGCGGCGAAAAAATTCAACGCCAACATTTTTATCGGCATGGCTATAGGGGCTTCACTCGTGTATCCGACGCTCAGCAGCATTATGGGGTCGGGCGAGCCGCTGTATACCTTGTTTAGCGGCACGATCTTCGAGTCGCCGGTGTACATTACTTTCCTGGGCATTCCGGTTATCCTGATGTCCTATTCGTCAACCGTTATTCCGATCATCGTCTCCACGTATGTCGGAGCGAAGCTGGAAAAACTGTTTAGAAAGATTATCCCCAGTGTCGTCAGAACGTTTCTGGTTCCTTTCTTCACCTTGCTGGTAGTTGTTCCGCTGTCGCTCATCATCATCGGTCCGCTTTCGACCTGGGCCGGCCAACTGCTCGGGCAAGGCACATTGTTCCTTTACAACTTAAGCCCGGTGATCGAAGGCTTGTTGATGGGTGCGTTCTGGCAAATATTAGTTATTTTCGGGCTGCATTGGGGAGTTGTGCCGATTGCCATCAACAATCTGGCGGTGCTCAAGCATGATCCGATTCTCGCCGGCACGTTTGGCGCTTCGTTTGCCCAGATCGGCGTGGTATTGGCCATTATGCTGAAAACGAAAAGCGCGAAATTAAGATCGCTGACGATCCCGGCTTTTATCTCAGGGATTTTCGGAGTTACGGAACCGGCGATTTACGGGGTTACTTTGCCGCGGAAGAAGCCGTTCATTTTAAGCTGTATTGCGGCGGCGGCAGGCGGCGCTATTCTTGGCGCCATGGGCAGCCAAATCTATATCATGGGCGGTCTGGGTATATTCATGCTTCCCAGCTTTATTGGTCCGCAAGGCATGGATGCCGCATTTTATGGGGCCATCATCGCTATGGCCGTCAGCTTCGTTTTGGGCTTCCTGCTGATGTTCTTCGGCGGTTACAAGGATGAAGAGGATGATGCCAAGCCAAAAGAGGCCTGCAATACCGAAACGCTGGTGAAGCAGGAGACGATTGGCAGTCCGCTCAAGGGAACGGTAAAACCGCTGTCGGAAATCGCGGACGAGGCGTTTTCTTCGGGGGCCATGGGCAAAGGGATCGCCATTGAACCGGCCGAAGGCAAAGTCGTCGCTCCGGCCGACGGGGTGCTGACCTCGCTGTTTTCGTCGGGACACGCGATCGGAATCACCAGCGACCACGGCGTGGATATCCTGATCCATGTGGGCAAGGACACCGTAAAGCTGAAAGGCAAATATTTTGCTCCCAAAGTCAAACAAGGAGATCAGGTCCGCAAAGGCCAGGTACTGATGGAGTTTGACGCCGAAGCGATCAAAGCGGAAGGATATGATATAACCACGCCTGTGATCATTTCCAATACGGGCGATTATTTGGATGTCATCGAAACGGAACGGAAAGCGGTCGATTATCAGGACGATTTGCTGACGGTGGTCATTTGAGGCGGCGGCCTTAAGGAAATTGGGAAATTCAATAATTGGGGAGGAACGTACGAATGGCATATACGGCTAATACGGCTATAGCTTTTCCGGAAGGTTTTCTGTGGGGAGGCGCTACGGCGGCCAACCAGATCGAAGGCGGATACAACGAAGGGGGCAAGGGGCTGAGCACGGCTGACGTAATCACCGCCGGCACCCATACGACGCCGCGGCGGATTACGCCGGTACTGGAGCCGGACGCCTATTATCCCAGCCACGAAGCGATCGATTTTTATCACCGTTATGAGGATGATATCAAGTTGTTCGCCGAAATGGGCTTTAAGGTGTTCCGCATGTCGATCGCCTGGTCGCGGATTTTCCCGCACGGCGACGACGCCGAGCCCAACGAAGAGGGCCTGCGGTTTTATGACCGGGTGTTCGCGGAGCTGAAGAAACACGGGATCGAGCCTTTGGTGACGATATCCCATTACGAGGCCCCGCTGCATCTGGCCCAGCAATACAACGGATGGACGAACCGCAAACTGATTGATTTTTACGTGAAGTATTGCGAAGTGATTTTTAACCGGTATAAAAACGTAGTCAAGTATTGGCTGACCTTTAATGAAATCAATATCCTGACCATGCCGTTCGGCTCCTTTATCGCCGGCGCCATCATGCCGGAGGAGGGGGCCGAGCTGGGGCAAGGGGCCAAAACGGATCAGCGGCTCTTGTATCAGGCGCTGCACCATCAGTTTGTCGCCAGCGCTAAAGCCGTGAAGCTGGCCCATGACATCAATAAGGATTTCAAGGTCGGCTGCATGATCGCCTATATGTGCTCCTATCCGCGGACATGCCACCCCGACGATATCCTGCTGGCCCAGCAAAAGGATAACCTCAGCAACTTCCTGTGCTCGGACGTGCAGGTGCGGGGAGCCTACCCCGGGTTCGCCAAGCGGTATTTCCGGGAAAACAACATCGAGATCGTGATGGAGGATGGGGACGAGGAGATTTTAAAAGCGGGCTGCGTCGATTTCTACACTTTCAGCTACTACTCCTCGGTTTGCGTTAGCGCCGACCCGGAGCATGAACAGGTGGGCGGAAATTTATCGCTGGGGCTCAAAAATCCCTACCTGCAAGCCAGCGCCTGGGATTGGCAAATTGACCCGACCGGCTTGCGCTGGTCGTTGAACAACATCTACAACCGTTACGAAATTCCGCTGATGGTGGTGGAAAATGGTCTTGGCGCGGCCGATACAGTGGCGGAAGACGGCTCGATTCACGACGATTACCGGATCGAATACCTGCGCGAGCACATCAAGGCGATGAAGGAAGCGATCGCCGACGGGGTGGACCTCATCGGCTATACCCCCTGGGGCTGCATCGACCTGGTCAGCGCCGGAACCGGCGAGATGAAGAAGCGCTACGGCTTTATCTACGTCGATAAAGACAACGAAGGCCGGGGCACGCTGGCCCGCTCCCGCAAGCAAAGTTTCCACTGGTATAAGCAGGTAATCGCCTCGAATGGAGAGCGGCTGGAGTAAGGACCGGGCGCTGCCGGCAGGTGGCGTGTAAATGGGTTGCAAGTGGCGTGTAATTGGTGTGGAGCATAACAGGCGACTTGCAGCGTATTCTATTGGATATTTCCAATGAGAGCTGTCTTTATCTTGACCTGTATCGTCGATCAAAAACCGTCTCAAGACTGCATCGAAAGTCTCGGGACGGTTTTTTTGAGATTCTGGAATTTATAACTCAACTTTGAAAGCTTGAGGTTAGGGAAGTGGGGGGGCGGCAGATCAACACTCGCTGTCCGGAGACTTTGCACGATTATCCCGTTTGATCAGGTAGCAGAGAGAAAGACAAGCTCGGGAGAAAAAATATTTGGTGGAGAAGCAGATAGGTTCGAAATAATTTAGACGGGCTTAGGGGAAGGAATCAGGTTTAGGGAAGGTGAAACAGCCTAGACAATAGAGCAAGACAGGAGATCAAGGATAAGACGCGAAGGAAACGAAAAGACCGTGATTTTGCTGTAGCCTAAACCCTTCCGTCTGCAGCAACGCCCGTACTGTTCATGCTAATCCCACCCATTAAATTGATCTACAACAAGTAACCCCTACCGTTCCAGCGTCACGATCAGGCCGCAACCGCAAGGGGCTGGTTCGGTTGGCGCGCGATCAGCCGGCGGTAAGGGATCGCCGGAATCGCCACACACATGCGCAGCAACTTCTGCCGCATCGTTTCTTCCGCTTTGGGCAGGCGCAGCCGGCGGCGTACGGTGTACTCGTTCAGATACGCCTGCAGATGCTTCAGTCCCAAGGCTCCATACGTACTCTTCAGCGATTCCCACGCCTCTCTCACCACTCTCCGCAAGGGCGCATACAGCCGAAAGGCCTGAGGGAACGACTGCACCGCCGATGTACGGACATCCACATGCCCATTGATGAACGCGGTTAGATCGTGACGGTCTGCCCTTTTTTCGCCTCCCCGCTTATGCGGCACCAGGCGGATTTTGACCTGTTCCGGCTCGCCCGACTCCGTGACCGTGCAGCCGGCTACGACCGCCGAGGCATACGGATGCGAAAGCTGACACCTGGACGGATTACGCCCATACTGATCGCTGTTCACCTTCACGTCTCCGGAAAGCAGCTCCCGGGCATCGAACTCCCCCACGGCATGGCGTATTTTGTGCAGCATTGACCAAGCGGTCTTGTAGGTGACCCGGACCACCTTACTCAGCCGCAGCGCCGAGATGCCTCCCTCAAGCAGGAATAAATCCAGGGCCTCGAACCACTTGAGCAAGGGCAAATGCGTTCCTTCAAAAATCGTGCCGACCAAAGGCGACGTTTGATGCTTGCACTTTCCGCACTCGAATAAGGGGATATGCCGGGAAGTCAGACGGCTGCACCGGGTGTGAGCGCAGCGCGGGCAGACAAAGCCGCTTGGCCACTTCATCGCGATCAGCGCCTCCATACAGTCCTGCTCGCTGTTAAAACGGCTGCTGAATGGCTGAAGTTCCGTTCCCGCATTGATCTCCATGTTTACTCGCCCCCGAATTAAGAATATACGAACATAAGTTCCGTTTATTTCATTATACCAAACATGCGTTCCCTTATCAAGCCGAAAATCTCACCTGAACCGCCTCATTTTTTCCTAATCTTTTTTTGTTTTTTCTTCTCTTTTTTTGGAACCCATGATTTGCTTTAGCCCCACCCTTTGTTCCCTGAACGAAAGGAATAATCGTGCAAAGGCAGGCAGCAGGCAACAGGCAACAGGCAGGAACATCAAGACACGAACCCTTTAAACAGTCTCTTTAGACAACCCCTCACCTGGTGTCGATTTGTGACACGGCTCGAAACGGCTACGGTGCAAAAGGTAGATACACTGACCCCGCCGGATCGTGGCGCCTCTACATCGTTGACGCTAGAGCCGAAGTACTCAGTGCTTCGACTCTGAAAAAAGGGGAAGGGTTCTCGGAGTAGAACCGAAGAGGGAATAGATAAGGACACGACTTTAACGGAGGGTGCCCCCCATACAACATTCCCTCAAGTCGATCCAAAGTCGAAGTTAGAGTCATTAAAAGGGGCTGTCAGGCGGTTTTCTTAACCAGCCGCCTCGCACCTATTGATCCCGGCCGCCAAAATAGTCGAGCAAGGCCTGAAGATCGCGATGCGCCGGGTAGCGGGCCAGGCGGCCGATGATTTCCTGCGCCTCGTCTAAGTAGCGGCTGCTTAGGCGTTCGGTTTGCTCCAGCGCGCCGCTCGCCTGGATGGCCGCGACGACAGCTTCGACTTCGGCGGCTGGGCTTGCCGCCGTGATCGCCCGGATGCGGGGGGCGAGCCGTTCGTCCTGCAGCGCAAACAGCACGGGCAAGGTGATCTGGCCGCTGCGCAGGTCGCTGCCGGCCGGCTTGCCGAGCTGCTCCGCCGATTGGGTGAAATCGAGCACATCGTCGCGGATTTGAAACGACATGCCGAGCTTCTCCCCAAAGGCGTACAGCAGCTCGGCCGTTTCCGCGTCCGCCCCGGATGCCTGGGCACCGGTCTGCAAGCAGGTGGCCATTAGCTGCGCGGTTTTGTTTTTCGACTTTTCCAAATACTGCTCGATCGTCACGCTGTAATCGTAAAGATGAGCCAACTGCTGATATTCGCCCAGGCATAACTGCGTCGTAACCAGGGAAGACAAATTGTACGCGTATTTGTCCCGGTCCGCCGAGTAAACGGAGATCAGCTCGATTACCCTGGCCGACATGTAGTTGCCCACATGCAGCGCGCCGCTCACGCCCAGCTTTATATGCATCGCCTTCTGCCCGCGGCGGACCGGGGAATCGTCGATGATGTCGTCGTGAATCAGGGAGGCGGCGTGGATAAACTCGGCGGCCGCGGCCAAACGCCAAATTTTTTGCTCATCCGGGGCGGGGCCGAAGCGGCTGCCGACGATGACCATCAGCGGGCGGACACGCTTGCCGCCGGAGCGGATAAGTTCGATGATGCTTTTGGCAAGCTGCGAGGCGCGGGGAACGTCCCGGTCAAATTTGACCATATTTTCGATTTCCCGGTCTACCGCTTTTAAAGAAATGTCAAGCGCCTCATGAAGTTTCATGGAAAGCCCCTCCTTGTTGTCGTTTCCCGTGAACTCGTATTCTCAAGGCTAAACCGCAATGTCAATCTAAATCGCCCGGCCGGTCGTGGTCCGGTTCAAATCCAGCTGCAGGAACAGTTCCCAGCCCTTAAGCAGCCGTTCGTCTTCGGCGCGTCCTTCCGCGCGTTTGATTTGAATTTGTTTGATAATGGGGGCCAGATGGGACAGGAGATCGTATTCCTCCCACTTGAGGCATAAACCTACGTAAAAACTGTATAGATAGTCGCCGTCCAGCACCAAACGGGTCAACTCTTCGCCCGCAGCCGCATGATCGCACCGGCTGTGGCGCTGAAGGGCGAGCTTGATTGCGATGTAAATGGTCAACAAACGGCGCTGGCGCACCCTAGGTATATCGTATTGTTCCAGGAGGTTCGCCAACGGTTCGACTTCTTCTGCCGTTATATCGGGATGAATGCCGGCCTCGGGCGATAATTCGCCTTGCAATAAACGACAAGCGTCTTGGAAGAGTATAGGTTTCATAAGGACACACTCCTTGGTATGCGGTAAGCTTGCAGGGAACAAGGGCCACTGACTCGGCAATAATAGAAAAAGGGGAGTAATGCGCGGCTTATGCGCCCATTACTCCGGATTATTCGTCAAGGGGGTGAATTGCTGGTTGTCACTTGCTATGGTTGCTATTCGGTGTACAAATACCATCTTCGTACCAGCGGGATTTTCTTCCACTGTTTCTTGAGCCAAGGCAGAACGTAGTAATCCAGGCCAAACGCGCTGCCCGAACCGCCGATTAGGGCGACGCCGGCCGTCATGTACCACAGCATTTCCGCGGAAGCCATGCTGGAGGACCAGATCATGACGCCGAGGGCGACGGTGGCCGCCGAAGCGATCGCGGTGAAGAGGCCTACGATAATCATGACGCCAAGCGCGATTTCCATGAATACCATGAAGAACTGGAACACGGTGGCCAGCGCCGTATATCCGCCGTCGGAAGTATAGAAGAACACGTCCATAAACCAGCTGACGATGGATTTGATAAATCCCGGCACAGGCAGCGCCGTGACCGCGGTCGAAGCGCTCTCTACGGCCGATGCCGCAGCTTGGGCGTCAACCGTTTCCGTAACTTTGCCGGCGGCTTCGCTGGCCGCGGATACGACGTCGCTGGCCTGCGGTGGAGCCGGAATCAGGAAGATTTTCGAAGGTTCCTTCATAATTTTCGGCAGCTTGTCGAGACCTTCTTCCAGCCATTTGTAGCCGACGAAAAGGCGCAGCGGCAGCAGCCAGAAGTTCGGCGAACGTTTGGCGAAATGGCCGCCGACGAAACTTCTGCGGTTGTTCACATGGAAAAATTCATGCATCATATAAGTCCAGACTTTCGCAAAGCCGGCCACGGTGAACAGATAATACATATTGATCATGTGCTTGCTGAGCATGGCCATAAAGCCGCTTAACATAAACATTTTATTCGGCAGGCCGACATTCGCCACACCGTAGCGGCTGCCGATGCACACCATCGTCCCGTGGAATCCCGGCTTATAGGACTTCTTCGGTTTGCCGTGGACGTCCGCGTAAATGTTATGCGCAATCAGCGGGCCGGCCTGCTCGGCGTTTTCCACCATTTGCGGCACCGGACGGGTTTCTCCCTCCGGAATGTAAAAAATGTTGTCGCCGACGACGTACACATCTTCGTGATCGATGCTTTGCAGCTTGTCATTGGTGACGATCCGCTTGCGGCCTTCCTGCTTCACGTCGAGCTTGCCGACGAGTTCGGAGCCTTCGACGCCGGCCGTCCACACGATTGTGTCGGCTTCCAGCTCGCCGCGGTCTCCGAGCTGTACGCTGGCTGGCGTTACGCCGGTGATTTTCGCGCTCGTGATGATCTCCACGTTCATTTTATGAAGGCGTTTGGCCGCTTTCTGAATGAGCTTGTCGGGCAGGATCGGCAAAATCTTCGGCGCCATATCCGCCACGACAAGCCGGACTTCGCCCGCGTCGATGTAAAATTCCTTGCACAGCTCGTCGCGGAATTCCGCCAGTTCGCCGACCAGCTCGACCCCGGTAAACCCGGCCCCGACAACGACGAAGGTAAGCATCTTCCGCCGTTTGACCGGATCGGTCACTTTGGCCGCTTCGCTGAACATGCGGCGAACTTGCTCTTTAAGCCGCACGGCATCCTCGTAGGACCACAAGGTCAAGGCATGCTCCTCGGCGCCCGGAATTCCGAAAAACGTCGGTTTACAGCCGGTGCCGATCACGAGGTAATCGTAGCTGTACGTATTTTTCGCCGAACGCAGCTTCTTGGCGCCAAAATCGATGTTGTCGATGGAATCGAGCACCACGTCCACCTTTTGCCCGGCAAAAATCTTCTTGAGCTCGATTTTGACCGAGTCCTCCGGAGCCCGGTTGGCCGCGACCTCATGCAATTCGGTCAGCAGCGTGTGATAGGGGTTTCGGTCGATGAGCTGGATTTGCACGTCCTTGTCTTTCTTGAACAGTTTGGCCAGATGCTTGGAAGTGACGACACCGCCGTAACCGCCGCCCAAAACGACTATCTTTTTCAAGAGGTTCACCTTCTCGTATAGGTTGGTTGTAGTTATTTCGCTTGTTCAAGTGCCTTGGCAACCAGATCGAAATAGGATTTCAAGCTGATCGATACGCCGGAAATCGCGTCGGTTTTGCCTTCTTCATTAAAAGTAAGGGAAGCCGGGTCCTGTTTTTCCACGAGATACGCTTCCGCTTTGGCGGCTTCTTCGTGCCATTCCGCTTGGGCGCCGCCGGCTTTCATGCCGTATTTGCCGTCGATCGAGTTTTGTTTCTTGTCTTCGCCTTTGTCGTTGACGCCGCTGAAGTTGACTTTAATGATTTTGCCTGCGGCCACCACGACGTCCGCGGTTTCCTTCCAGCCGGAATGCGGATCGAACGCGTCGCCTTCGGCGTGGTAGGTGCCGTCTTTGTAGATGCCCGGTTCCACCGGTCCGGCGGCGAGCGCTTTATCCGCGAGGTTAAAGAAGTCGCTCACATGAATGGAAACGCCGGAAATCGCGTCGGTTTTGCCTTCATCGTTCAAAGCGGCCGCTTTGGGATCCTGTTTTTCGAGCAGGAATTGCTCCGCCTTTTCGGCTTGTTCATGCCATTCGGAGGAAGCGCCGCCGGCTTTCATGCCGTATTTGCCTTCTTTGGAATAAGTCGCTTTGTCGACCGGAGCCTTTTCGCTGATCGCGTTCCATTTCGCGTCGGTGATTTTGCCGCCGGACACGGTCAAAGTCACGTACGATTGCCAGCCGGAGTCCGGATCGACCTCGCCGATCGCGTAATAGACGCCATCCTGATGTTGGCCTTGTTCGGACGAAGCCGCGGAGCCGTTGCCGTTTGCGCCGTTTTCCGCCGTTGCCGGGGCGGTGTCCGCAGGTTTCGCACTGCCGTTCCCCGCCGGGGCGCCGGAGCCGCAGCCTGCCAACAGCCCTAGTACAAGAGCGCTGCTGAGTAAGAGTGATGCTTTTTTCATGATAGAACCCTCCATTTAAAAGATGTTATATATTAAAATGTGAAGACATTTTAATAACGAATAGGGTTGGAAGCCCGCCGGATAGCCGATCGGACTAGGCCTAAAGGAGTCTTATAACCTTTGTTCGAAGGCATTTTAGCATATAAAAAAATAGGTTAATGTGAAAAAAATCACGTACATTGTGACATAAAATAACCTTGCAAAATGGCGTATGTGCCATCATGCAAGGCTTCGCAGGTTTAAGAGCAATTTTCAATAATTTGAAATATTTATTTTTAAATTGCCAAAGTGACGTTTGATCCGTTCGTGCGTTTGGGGTCCTAGAATATACAGATACAAAAAGAAAGGAGTTTTAAACAAAAAGTTCCAGATAATATCTGAAATGCGGTCCGGTTCATGCCGATAATACAGGAAGCGGGCGTTACCCGACAATTTGCGAATGGAAGGCGGAACACGCCGTGACGGTATACAGAACTTTTATTCGTCGTCTCATGCTTAATTATGCGGCCGGCTCCTTTCTGGCGGGCATTGCGATTGCGAGCTTGATTTTCGCTGCGCCGCTGGATGTTTCCCGGGAAGAGTACATCTGGCTTGCAGGAGTGCTTTGCGTATCGGTCTGCGTCATGCTCCTGCTGGAAGGCGCCGTCTTTTATCTGCAGCTTAAACCGGTCAGAAGCGCCTTTCTCGAGGAGATCGGAAGCTTTCAGGTTCTGCAAAACGTATATATCAGAGTGCACCGGATGCCTTCCCTGGCCGTAAAACGCATTCTCGGGCCGCATCTGCTCGGCCTGGTCGTGCCCGGGGCTGTGTTGTCGCTGGAGCTTGCGGCCGCCGGCCGGATCACGATTCCTTCCTATTATGTGCTGCTCGCCTCCCTGGGCTGCGTTCTCGTCTGCGGCATGCACGCATTGATCGAGTTTTATTTGACCTCCTATGCGGTGCGCCCGGTTTTGAAGGAGCTTAGCGCCTGGAGCCGCAAATTGTTCGGCAGGGAATTGACGCTGGGCGGAAGGGTATTTGTTCCCGTATCGCGAAAGTTAAAATGGAGCTTTTTTCTGATCGGCGCCTCCCCGCTGCTGCTGTACAATCTCTCCGTCCAGTTCCGGCTTCAGGACTGGGGGTACGGCGCTTACGCATACTGGCAGTGGGCGGGATATATCCTGGCGGTCGGCCTTGGCTTCGCCTTCATTGGCTCCAGGCTGATGGCCCGGGAAATCATGCTGCCGATCCAGCATCTGTACGAGCGCATGGCCGAAGTAAAAACGGGGGATCTCCGCTCGGAGGCCGCGGATTTGTATTCCGATGAGTTTTCCCGGCTCGTGTCCGGGTTTAATCATATGCTGCGGGGGCTTAGGTCCGAGGCGGCGCGCAACAGCCAACTGGTCGACAGCTATTTTGCCACCTTGGCCGCCGCTTTGGACGCCCGCGATCCGTATACGGCCGGGCACTCCTTGCGGGTGGCCGAATACGCGGTGAAAATCGGCCGGCTGGCCGAATTGCCGGAGGAGCGCATCGACGAGCTGCGCAAGGCGGCGCTTCTGCACGACATCGGCAAAATCGGCATCCGCGACGCCGTGCTGCTGAAGGAGGGCCGGCTGACGGATGAAGAATGGGAGCAGATCAAACAGCACCCGGTGCTTGGCGAAGCCATTCTGAAGCAGATCGAGCCGGCGGATGCCATGGCTCCTTTTTTGCCTGGGGTAAGATCGCATCACGAGCGGTATGACGGCAAGGGCTATCCGGACGGGCTTGCCGGGGAAGATATCCCGCTGTTTGGGCGGATTATCGCGGTGGCGGACGCTTTTGATGCGATGACCTCGGACCGCCCTTACCGCAAAGGTTTGGAGCCCAACCAGGCGCTCGAGATCCTCGAGCAGGGCCGGGGAAGCCAGTGGGATCCGCATTATGCCGAGCTGTTTGTAAATGCTTACCGGAGAGGAATGGAGAAGGTCAATCCCGGGTAATCGCTTATACATACATTGAACCGACGGGGGTGGGAAGCCTGTGAGCCTGGGGAACACGCTTCTGATCAATTTGGGAATGCTGATTGCAGTCGCTTATGTGACCAATGTGATGCACAAATATGTATTCAGGAATCTTTCGCCGCGCTTCAAGTACATTCTGTCCGTTCTGGTGATGATTTTGGCGGGCTGGATTTGCATCAAATTCGGATTCTCGCTGGATGACCGGATCATTTTCGACCTCAGGATCGTTCCGTTGATCATTGCGACGCTGGTTTATCCGCACCCGCTTACCCTGCTGACGATCGGGCTCGGGATCGGCTTGGTGCGCTTATCGTTTGGCGTAAGCGACGCCGCGCTCTTCGGGTTTGTGAACTTGACGGCGCTCGGAGCGGTTTGCGCCGGCCTGCGAGTTTGGTTTAACCGCGCCAAGCAAAGCTTTGCCTTTATGGGGATTGTCACGATCCTGGCCGTTAACGGCATAAATTGTTTGAACACTATTCTTTTCGGGGTTACCCCTATACATACCTATCTGTTTAAAATTATGCCGATCATGCTCCCGCTCGCCGTGCTCTTTAGTTTTGTATTTGCCTTGATTCTCCGCGATTTTCAGATGGGACATCGGCAAAATTTGGAGTTGAAGCACGCCAACGAGCTGCTGCGAAAGCAGACGGACGAACTGCATAAAGCGAAAATCGGGCTGGAGGACCGGGCCAAGCAGCTGACGCTCGCCAACGGCTATAAATCTGAATTTTTAGCGACGATGTCGCATGAGCTGCGGACGCCGCTGAACAGCATTATCAATCTGGCGCAAATCATCGCCGAAAGCGAGGACGTCGGGGACGAACTGCCGGAGTATGGACGAATCATCTACAAATCGGGCCATGACCTGCTGCAAATTATCAACGACATCCTCGACTTGTCCAAAGTGGAGGCAGGACGGCTCGAAATCATGGACGAGGAAGTGGTGCTGACGGAAGTGGCGGACTGGATGCGGGTTCATTTTGAACTTATTGCCTCGCAGAAAAAGCTGGACTATGAGGTGCGGGTGGAAGAAGGGCTGCCGGAAACGATCGTTTCCGATCCTCACCGGATCGCGCAAATTTTGCGGAACCTGCTCTCCAACGCTTTTAAGTTTACGCATCAAGGAAAAGTGACGCTCAACATCCGGCGGGCCGCGCTGGGCGAAGTCCCGCAAGGGGAATGGCTCGTGTTTGCCGTAGCCGATACCGGGATCGGCGTTCCGAAGGATAAGCAATCGGCCGTGTTCGAATCGTTCCGGCAGGCGGACGGATCGATCAGCCGCAGATACGGCGGGACGGGGCTCGGCCTGCCGATCAGCAGCAACCTGGCCCGCCTGCTCGGAGGATTTCTGCGCATGAAGAGCGCCGAAGGGGAAGGCAGCGTGTTCGCCCTTTATCTGCCCCTGCAGCCGGCGGAGACACAAAGAATGGAGACAAGTCTTGCCCAAGGCAGATGAACATCGCTACAATAGATGAAAGTATAGAAGTTGAATTATTGATTGTGCGGATAGATGCAAACGGGTAATTCAACTTGAGAAAGGGATGGATATAAATGGACAAACAAGCGATTTCAACAACTTCTGCCCCTGGGGCGATCGGGCCGTATTCGCAAGGGGTCGGGCTGGGCGATCTGGTCTTTACTTCGGGCCAACTGGGCCTTGTGCCGGAAACCGGACAATTCGCGGAAGGCGTCCAGGCGCAGACCGCGCAGGCGCTGCGCAACGTCAAAGCCGTGCTGGAAGCGGCCGGCAGCGGGCTGGACAAAGTCGTGAAAACGACCGTGTTCCTGAAAGATATGAACGATTTTGCCCAAGTAAACGAGGTATACGGATCGTTTTTCGCCGAACCGTATCCGGCGCGCAGCGCCGTCGAGGTGGCCCGCTTGCCCAAGGACGGTCTCGTCGAAATCGAAGTCATCGCCGTAAAATAAAACAGCAAGCCGAGGGAGCCCGGGCATATGCGGGTTCGTATCCGCCTTGCCTGAAGCCGCCGGAGGAGAAGCGAATCTCCTTATGGCGGCTTCAGGTTTTATATAACCCGGTTTTCGTATAAGATGGTAGTAGAAAAAATTGGCTGGAAACAGGAAATCGACGGGAGACCATCATGAATCAACGTCTATATGGAATATGGCTGGGGGACGTTCTGTTCTGCTTCTCCGGTGAAATATCTGAAGCTAAGGTGGATGCATGGACCTCGGTGATGAGGCGCGTGGAGCCAGAGCCGGGCGTCCGCCCGTTCGGGCATGCCGCGCTGCGCCTGGCGGAGGTCCGCTTTCCGGTTTCCTCCGTCCGCAAATCGTTTAAGTCCGGAGATCGTAAAAGCCTGATCGGCCGCACGCTTGAAGGTCTGGCGCTGCCCGTCCCGGAGGCCTGGAGGCTTCTGCTGGGCTGGGAGAAGACCGACTGGGAAGGGCAGGGGATCAAGCCCGGGGCGGAGATGGGTTATTGGAGCAAGGCGGCGCAGTTTGCGCTGGAACTGCTATGGCGGGGACGGATCGCGCCCGGAAGCAGGCCGGTGCCGGCCGCCGGCCGGCGCCGCGGCGCCCAGGCCCAGCTGCGTCCGGCCTGGGGGCCGCTGCTGACGGCGGAGCGGGATGCGAAGCGGTTCCGCCAGCTGGCCGGTTCCATGCCTCCCGTCTGCCTGGCCGCGGTGCAAACCGGCGCCGCCGAAGAAGACGGTCCGCTCCTCGACCGGCAAATGTCGGTGCTGCATTCTTTTCTGATGGCGATGATCGATCATGAGACCAGGGCCGCGGCCGGGGAGCTTGGCCGGAAACTGAATCCGAGCCGCGCGGATTACCGCAGGGGCTATTCGCCGCTGGCCGAGCTGTGGTGGAACGGGCTGCTCAGCGGCGGACAACCTGCGGACGTTCAGGGAAGCGCGGCGGAGCTGGAGCAGTTGACGGAGGAGATCGCCGAGGCCGGAGGCGGCCGGCCAAAGTCCCCCGAGCGGGAAGCCGGCGCGCCGGAGACGGGGAGCTTCCGCTTGTGCCTGCGCATCGAACCGGCGGGGGAATACGGGCAAGGGACGGAAGACGGGGAGCCGGACCATCCGCAGTGGCGGCTGACGTTTTGGGCCGAAGGGGCCGAGGATGCCGAAGTTCTTCTGCCGCTGCGGCTCATTTGGAGTTATCCGCAGCGGGATATGGAGATTCGCGGCCGGCTCTACCGGAATGTTCAGGAGCATGTGCTGCTGCGGCTGGCCAAAGCGGCGGAGGCGTCCCCGGAGATCGCCGCCGCGCTTGAGGGGCCGCGCCCGGAAGGCTTGCTGCTGGCGCCGGAGCAGGTGTTTTCATTCCTTAGCAAATCGGTGTCAACCCTTCGTAAAACCGGGGTCACGGTGCAGATGCCCTCGCGCTGGACCCGGGAAGGCCGCCGTACTTCCGGCGTCCGCCTCAAAGCCCGGGGCTGGGCGGGTATGCCGGGGGACGGCGCGCAGGAAAAGCCCCGGATGGGCGTTGAGCAGCTGGTCGCGTTTGAGGCGGCGGCGGTCCTGGACGGCCGGGAAATTTCGCGGGAAGAGCTGGCCGAGCTGGCTGCGGCGAAAACGCCGCTCGTTTTTTTTCGGGGTGAATGGATCGAGATCGATAACAAGGAAATCCGCCAGGTTCTGAAATTTATGAAACGCCATGAAAACGGCGCGCTGACGTTCCGCGAATTGATGCACCTTTCGAGCGGAGCCGGGGAAGCGCTGTTTGAGGGTGTGGAAGTCGAAGGCATCGAGACGGCGGGAATGCTGTCCATGCTCATCGAAGGGGGCTTGGCCCGCAGCGCCGGACACCTCCGGCCGGTCCCCCCCGGGCTTAACGGCACGCTGCGGCCGTATCAGGAGCGGGGCTACCAGTGGCTCGCCGCGATGCGGGAGCTGGGGTTCGGCGCCCTGCTTGCCGACGATATGGGGCTCGGCAAAACCGTGCAGGTTATCAGCGTATTGCTGGACAATGCCAGCCGAGGGGGCGGTCAATCGCTGATCGTTTGCCCGACGTCCCTGCTCGGGAACTGGCAGCGCGAATTAAGCCGGTTCGCCCCAAAGCTCAGATTGTACGTCCACCACGGCAGCGGCCGCTGCCACGGGGAGCGGTTCGTCGCGGCGTGCCGCGGCTGCGACGTGATCCTGACCACCTATCAGCTTGCCGGCCGGGACGCCGGGGAGCTGCGGGCGCTGGAGTGGGGCACGGTGGTGCTGGATGAAGCCCAGTACATTAAAAATTTCGGCACCAAGCAGGCCCAAAGCGTAATGAAGCTGAGCGCCGTCCATCGGATCGCCATGACCGGAACGCCGGTGGAAAACCGGCTCAGCGAATTGTGGTCGATCTTTCATTTCCTCAATCCCGGTTATTTGGGATCCCATGCGTCTTTTCGCGCGCGTTACCAGGCCGGTTCCGGCGAACAGACCGGCGAGCTGCAGAAGCTGCGCCGATTGGTCGCGCCGTTTATGCTGCGCCGCCTGAAAAGCGATCCGGATATCCGCAAGGATCTGCCGGAAAAAATCGAGCTGAAATCTTATTGCCCGCTTTCGGCGGAGCAAGTCCGTTTATATCGCTCGGTCACGGAGGAACTGATGGCGAACATCGGCAGGCGGGACGGTATCGCCCGAAAGGGGCTGGTGCTGTCGTCGCTGACCCGGCTGAAGCAAATTTGCGATCATCCCGACCTGGTTGCGGAAAGAGCCCGCGCCGGCAACCCGGCCCTGCGGTCCGGCAAATTGGAGCGGCTCGGCGACCTGCTGGACATCATTACGGACAGCGGGGAAGCGGCGCTGATTTTTACCCAATATGTGCGGATGGGCGAGCTGCTGCAGGAGATTTTGGCCGACCGTTACGGGGAACGGCCGTTTTTCCTGCACGGCGGCGTGGCGAAAGCGGATCGGGACCGGATGGTGCGCCTGTTTCAGGAGGGCGGCGGCTCGCCGCTGTTCGTGCTGTCGCTGAAAGCCGGCGGCGTGGGGCTGAATCTGACGCGGGCGAACCATGTCGTCCACTATGACCGCTGGTGGAATCCGGCGGTGGAGAACCAGGCCACGGACCGGGTGTTCCGGATCGGGCAGGAGAAAAACGTCGAAGTGCATAAGCTGATTTGCCAGGGGACGTTGGAGGAACGGATCGATGAGTTGATCGAGCGGAAAAAAGCGCTGTCGGAGCAGGTCGTTGGCTCCGGCGAGCAGTGGCTTACGGAAATGAGCGACGACGAGCTGCGCAGCCTGATTGCGCTGCAAAATGACGGCATCTTGGAAGGAGGGATCGGATGAGCCGCGCGGGATCGTTAACGGAGGGGAGGGGATGCTCCCTGAGCCTTACGGCAGACGGGCTGATCTGCCAAATCGATGGGAAGCATGCGGTGACGCTGCCCTTGGCTCCGGCGGCGGAGCGGGAGCGGGCGGGCCGCGCCCTGCTGCGGCGGCTGCAGGAGCGGCCGCGCGAGCTTGCCGCGCTGCTGGAGCGCGGGGCCGCCGGAATCGCGGCGCTGCTGCCGGAGCGCCCGCCCTGGCGCGAAGCCGCGGGGCGGGATGGCGGCGGTGGCAGCTATGGCGACAGCGACGGCGGAAGTAGCGGAGGCAGCGACGGCAGTGATAGCAGCAGTAGCGGTGATGGCGGCTATAGTGGCGGTAACAGCGGTGAAAGCGGTAGCGATGGCAGCAACGAAAGCGGTAGCGATGGTGGCAGCGGAGGCAGCAGCAGCGGCAAAGGCGGAGGCAGTAGCGATGGCAGCAGCAACAGCGGCGGAGGCGATGGCAGCAGCGGCGTGCGCTGCGCCTGCGGCGTGCCCGGCTGCGCTCGGGCGGCCGAGGCCGTCGCCGCCGCCGAGGCGGCCTGGGCGCGCAACGCCGTGCTGCGCCTGAAGGCGCTCGGCTGGACGACCGAGACGCTGGCCGCCGCCGTGTGGGACGCCTGGGCGGCCGCCGCGCCGCTGCCGGACCCCGAGGCGGCGCTGCGCCGGGCCGCCGGGCCGCGCGAAGGCGAGCGCCGGGCGTCCGGGCCGGGCGGCGGCGCGGCCCTGGCCGAGTGGCTCGCCGAAGCGGCGGAGCAGGGCCGGCTGCACGAGCCGGGGCCGGAGTTCCACGACATCGGCGTGGAACTGGGCCGCCCGGACGCGGCCGGCGAGCCGCCAGGTGGCCCGGACCCGGCGGCGTGGGCGGCGCTGCTGCCCGGCGTGCCCGGCGCGGCCCAGGGGCTGGCGCTCGTCGCCGCCCAGGTGCGGCAGCGGGCCGAGCGGCTCGCCGCACCGCTGCGCGGCAGGCCGCGCTGATGCGCCGCCCGGCCTACACTGACGGGCCCGCCCGCAGCGAGCACTGACGTGCCACCCGCGCCCAGCCAGTGAAAAGTAGCCGGTACCGCCGCGGTAAAGTGCATCGCTAACCGCGATGAAGCTGCGGCTGTTCAGTCCCCCCCAGTTAAGGACAAAAAATGTCCTTATTCCAGCAATATTCGTCTATTTGAGAGAAATAGAGGCGATTTATGGCGCTATTTTCTCGAATTCCCAGGAAATTACTGATTTCTTGACCATTCCTAGGAAAATAAGGACCAAAAATGTTGCTAATTAAGATGAACATGCCTGGCTGCGGATAATAAGTACATAAAGTGCCGTTATTTTGCAGGCCGACGGTTGGCAGTACTAGCAGCCGACGGTTGGCAGTACTAGCAGCCGACGGTTGGCAGTACTAGCAGTCGACAGTCGGCAATTCCAGCAGCCGGCAGTCAAGCGCCAATTTCCAGGTTGAGCCCATTTATGGTGCTATTTTTGCGACTGGGCTTAAAACGGAAGGGCATGCGCATAGGTGGTTTGGCTGCTTTTACACGCGCACTAGAAAACGGCGCCTACTGGCGTCCCCGGCCCGCAGGCGTCCACAGCCCGCAGGCGTCCACAGCCCGCAGGCGTCCACAGCCCGCAGGCGCCCTCCGTCCGCTGAAGAACCTTCAACAGGCGAACCGATCCGAATGGGTCGGTTTTTTATTAACTTGATAATGTTCTAAACAGGAGTGCTTCTTCGGCGGGGGGGCATCACCATGAGAACTTGACAGCGGGGGGTAAACTAATTCATCTTTTATTTATTCCGACTAGTCAGTATAAAAAGAAACAGGTGAAAAGATGCCCAAATTAGGAATGGAGCCAAAGCGCCGCGCGGATGTCATCAATGCCACGCTGACCCGCATCAGCAAGCACGGAATGGATGGACTTACGCTGGATAAGGTTGCAGAGTACGCAAACTGCTCGAAGAGGTGTCACATACTACTATAAAAACAAGGATCATCTGACGATCGAAGCGTTTAAGGCGTTTCTGGCCTACTATGGCGTCAAAATCCAAGCGGAAATCGACAGCTCCATGAACGCCCATGAAATGTTGAACATTACATAAAAAAACATTTTGCCGCCGCTGCAGCCTCTTGATGAGGGGCAAAGGAAAATCAAGGTTTCGGCGATTGACGGGGTCGGTCAGATGCATATCCCCTATGACGATCAAGCCAGGCTGTTTGTGCAGTTTTTTTCGAAAGCGGCGATGGATCACCGACTGCAGGAAATTTTGTCGAAAAGCTAAACGGCTGACCTGCGGGGAATTGCCTGGATTTTTGAACGCGGTCATGAATCGGGGCATCTTTCAGCCCTAGCCCTGGATGCGGTCGGCGCTGCTTATGGGCTGCTTGCCATGGTTGTAGGTCTAAGCCTTTTTAGGGTCACTGAAATTCCGACTCCGAACGGTGAAGATAATCGCTTAATTTGTCATGATTATATTCAAAGGTTTATCGCTGAAAAATAAGAAAGTCCGAAAAGGAGGAGGATCGCTGTGCAAATCAAAAAGGTGGAAGCTAACGGACGCGATATCGCTGTCGTAAGCAGCAACGAAGTGGTTATACATGACGTTCAGTCGGCACTGGACCTTATGGCCACCGTACGATATGTAACTGGCTGCGACCGGATTGTGATGGATCAATCCCTGATAAATGAAAGCTTTTTTGACCTAAAAACCCGCTTGGCTGGCGAAATTGTCCAGAAGTTTGTTAATTATCAAGTGAAGTTTGCCATCGCGGGGGATTTTTCGAGGTATGCCAGTCAAAGCCTGCGCGATTTCATCTATGAATCCAACAGCGGAAACGATCTCTTTTTTATGCCGTCCGAACAGCAAGCGATTGAAAAGCTAAGCACGGCAAAATAAAGCGTTCTGATGCCGTCCGGGCACGAACGGCAGGATTG
Organism: Paenibacillus macerans; assembly: GCF_900454495.1. NCBI lineage: Bacteria > Bacillati > Bacillota > Bacilli > Caryophanales > Paenibacillaceae > Paenibacillus > Paenibacillus macerans. The sequence goes on along the minus strand of NZ_UGSI01000001.1, from coordinate 4,202,736 downwards.
CCGAAAACGCCGGATGCAACAGAAGCGGGTATACATTTATTTAGAAAAAAGACGCGGCAAAATGACAAACCGGCCGAAATAGCTGCAAAAATTACAGTTACTTTGGCCGGTAAAGGTTGGAGAATGCTTAATAGACGTAAAAAGTGCAGTTATTAATCGTTGTCTGGAAAGAGGGTAAAGTTTTTGGAGTAAATACTTGCGCTTTTTGCAATTATTTTGGAGAGAGCGGGCAGATCATCGAAAATAGTTGTACTTTTTGCGGTTATCCTCCGCTCCGCACAGAGCTGCGCCACCGGCTCGCCACGTCCGCCCCCGGCGCACTCGCCTGCATCCGGCGCACCCGCCTGCACCTACCGCACTCGCCCGCCCCCGCCGCACCCGCCTGCACCTACCGCACTCGCCCGCCCCCGCCGCACTCACCTGCACCTACCGCACTCACCTGCACCTACCGCACTCGCCTGCCCCCGGCGCACTCGCCGCCCCCGGCGCATCCGCCTGCCCCGCGGCGTGCCTACTCGGGCAAAGCGGCTTCGGATACGCCCATGATTTCTTTGCGCAGGCCGTGCATTTTTTTGTCCAGGGCGTCGGCGGCCTTGGCCGCTTCGGAAAGCTCGCGCACGACGTGCGGCGGTACTTGTTTGTCGTATTTGTAGTACAAAATATGCTCCATGCTCGCCCAGAAATCCATCGCCAGGGTGCGCATCTGGATTTCGACCTTCATCCACCGTTGGCCTTCGAACAAGGTCAGCGGTACGGCGACGATGACGTGCAGGCTCTGGTAGCCGTTGGGCTTGGGATTTTCAATGTAATCCTTGACCTCCAGGACGGTGATGTCTTCCCGGTGCTTCAGGTGGTCCAGCAGGCTGTAAATGTCGCGCGCGAAGGAAAAAACGATCCGCATCCCGGCGATGTCGTGGATTTGGTTCACCATATTGTCGACGGTCAATTCCAGGCCTTTACGTTCAAGCTTTTGAAGAATGCTTTTCGGCTCTTTGATTCGGGATTTGATATGCTCGATCGGGCTGTACCCGTTGTGGATTTTCCACTCCGTTTGGATCAGCTTGATTTTGTTCCCCAGCTCATCCAGGGCAAGCTCGTACAGGAAGGGCAGCTTCTTCCATTCCTCCAGCTTGCGCAGCTCATCCTCGCCGATCTCCCACTGGTACAGCTCCCTTAAATCCAGTTGCTTCAGCACGCTGTCATCGGAATTCGTATCTAATACGCTCAAGGCTATCTACTCCTAATCAAGTTCAGGTTTTCCCTTTAATTGTACCGTGAACGCCCTCCCGAATCAAAAAGAAAGCGCATTCACCGGAGCAACAAAACGGTCAAATACCGCGTCATAAGCCTGGGGACAGTTTTCACCGGGGTGAAAAATCTGGTATGATAATGAATATTTCGCGGGGAGGAATCATCATGAATTTTTTACAGCGATTAAAAGATGGTGCGGGAAAGGTGACCGATCGCGCGCAAAACGTCGTTGAAATCGGAAAACTTAACACGCAAATTTCAAATATCGAACGGGAACTCGGTTTGTATTACCAAAAGATGGGAGAAATTTTTTACGAAGGCTACCGCAAAAAAGATATGTCCTACGCCGAGAAGGAGATGCTTGATCTGGCCAAAACCTGCGACTTGCTGGCTGAGGAGCGGGACGAGATCCGGGCGAAAGTCGCCGAGCTAAAAAACGAGCGTTTGTGCGGAGCGTGCGGGCGGACGGTGTCCGAGGACGCTGTTTTTTGCCAGTATTGCGGACATAAGCTGGTCAAACGGAAAAAAGCGGTCATTCCGGAGGATTTGATCGAGCCGGTAAGGGCGGCGGCGCCGACGGCGGAGGATACCCGAATTGCCGCCAGCCCGGAACCGCCGGGGAAGGAAACGAAGAGAACCATCGACCTGGAACAGCTGCTGTTTTCGGCCAATTTGATCGAATCCGCGGAGAAGAGGGACAGCGAGGCGGTCCGCGAACCGGCCGATCCCGAAGAGGAGGAGCGGCTGCTCCGCAATCTGGAACGGGAACGCAAACGGCAGGAGGAGCTTGACCGGCGAATCCGCTCATGGACGCAAAAAGCGGAGCAGCCTGATGAAGAGAAGCCTTCGCAAGAGAAGCCTTCGCCGGGCATCACGATCGCAACCGTCAAATGCCAAATCTGCGGGTCTATGCTCGTCAAAGGCACCAAGTGGTGCCCGCATTGCGGTTCGGAGCAGGTTTAGGTTCGCGGGTGCGCGGGCTTGCGGGTGCGCGGGAAATTTGGCGCAGGTGATTCAGGGGCACTGGATAATTTCACCGGAATGTCACAAACGCTTCCTGCCGACCTGAGAGATGGTACGTAGTAATAATTAGGCGGCGGCGCCGTTTTCAGTCACGGAAACCGCGGGGCAACTCCCCGCTTGGCGCGGATGCCCGCTGAAAACGCGGGGGATGCTATACGCATCAACCGTAAGAGATTAGGGAGCGTGAATTTGCATGGAATGCATCGTCCATTTTGAAGTCATGCATAGCGAGGGACCGAAGGAATTAAGGGGGCTTATCTTTTTGGACGAAGGCAAGCTGCCGACGGAAGCGGATTTTTTGCAAATGTTCGAGGAAATGGGGTATAAGCTGCGGCTGACGGATCGGGAAAACTTGGTCTTTGAACCGACCGACTCTAGCGCGGATTACAGCAGAATCCGGGTGCGCCGCCTCGATACGGGAGAGAAAAGCTACAAGGAGGACGGCGAATTAAGATCGCTGCTGACCAACCTCATGCCGCGCGAATTCCGGCCGATCTAAGCTGTTATAAGCCGTTTTTTTCGGTCCTGGCAAGGGGCCGGGTCTGAATTTCTACAAAATATTCAATAAAGGGACGAAATCCCTCTTTATTTCCCTGGGCGATTTGCGTTATACTTCTGACATTGCTTAAAAGAGGTTCGATGTTTTTCTCGTATAAGTGCGGGGATTGGCCTGCATGTTTCTACCTGATCACCGGAAATGATCGGACTACGGGAGGAGCTCTATTTTTCGCGTCTTTACGCGTCCCAGGGGTTAAGCAGGCCAAGCGACTGTTCAAGCAGATCCGAAGGCTTGCGGCGTTAAGTTGAAATTTAGAGCGGCTTACCTGCGCGTAGTCCATTTTCCGATTGTGGAAAATGGGCTTTTTGTTTTTTGCGGCAACGAAAAATTAAGGGGGAAGGTTTGCAATGAAACTGCTTAAGGAGAAGGTTATGACCGAAGGCATCGTGCTGAGCAATCAGGTGCTCAAAGTCGATTCCTTCCTGAACCACCAAATGGACCCGGAGCTGATGCGGGAGATTGGGGGAGAGTTCGCCCGGCGTTTTGCCGGAGAAAAGATCACCAAGGTGCTGACGATCGAATCCTCGGGCATCGCCCCGGCGATCATGACGGCGCTGGAGCTGAAGGTTCCGATGATCTTTGCGAGAAAGCATAAATCGCTGACGCTGAAGGACGACATTCTCGTGGAGAAAGTGTACTCGTTTACGAAGCGGGAGACGAATGAAATTACGGTGTCCAAAAAATTTCTGTCCCCGAGCGACAGGGTGCTGATCATCGACGACTTCCTGGCCAACGGCGAAGCCGCCTTCGGCCTTGCCCGCATCGTTGAGCAGGTTGGGGCGTCCGTCGCCGGCATCGGCATCGTCATCGAAAAATCGTTTCAGCCGGGGGCCCGCCTCCTGGAGGAAGCGGGATACCGCGTCGATTCGCTGGTCCGGGTCGCTGCGCTGGAAGACGGCGTGGTTACCTTTGTTGAAGAGCCTAATTAATAGGGGAAACAAAACGCAGATGCAATTATTTATGGCATGAATGAATTTCGGGGGGAACGGTTCAATATGGAACGAGAACGTATTTTTCAGCATCACAGGCATCCGCTTAAAACATTTTCGCTGGGCATCCAGCATGTGCTGGCGATGTATGCCGGCGCGGTCATCGTGCCGCTGATCGTCGGCGGCGCGCTCAACTTCACGCAAGCGCAGCTTACGTATCTGATCGCGATCGATTTGCTCGCCTGCGGCGTGGCGACGCTGCTGCAGGTATGGGGCAACCGCTTCTTCGGCATCGGGCTCCCGGTGATGCTGGGCTGCGCTTTTCAGGCGGTTTCGCCGATGATCGCCATCGGCTTGCAGGACGGGATGGGGGTTTCCGCCATTTACGGAGCAATCATTGCCTCGGGTGTGTTCGTTTTCCTGTTTGCCGGTTTGTTCGGCAAGCTTATCGCCCTGTTTCCGCCGGTGGTGACCGGCTCGGTTGTAACGATCATCGGGGTCACCTTGATTCCGGTGGCCATTTCCGATCTGGGCGGCGGCAGCCCGGGCGAAAACCCGGACTTCGGCAGCCCGCTTAATCTAGTGCTCGGCTTCGGGGTGATGCTGTTCGTCATCCTGATGAACCGTTTCGCCAAAGGGTTTCCGCGTTCCATTTCCGTCCTGCTGGGCTTGATCATCGGGACGCTCGTGGCCGCGCTGGCCGGCAAAGTGGACCTGACGCCGCTGAAGGAAGCGGGTTGGTTCCATGCGATCCAGCCTTTTTATTTCGGCAAACCGACCTTCCACGCATCGGCGATTTTGACGATGATTCTGGTGGCGATCGTCAGCGTGGCCGAATCGACCGGGGTGTTTATGGCGCTCGGCAAAATCGTGGACAAAGACATCACATCAAAGGATCTGACGCGCGGCTACCGGGCCGAAGGGCTGGCGATCATCCTGGGCGGGATCTTCAACTCGTTCCCGTACACCACGTATTCGCAAAACGTCGGCCTTGTCCAAATGAGCCGGGTCAAAACCCGCGACGTGATCGTGGTCGCCGGCGGGCTGCTGATCCTGATCGGCTTCGTACCCAAAATCGCCGCGCTGACGCAGCTTGTGCCGACCTCGGTGCTCGGCGGGGCGATGATCGCGCTGTTCGGGCTCGTGCTCTCCTCGGGTATCCGGATGCTGGGAGATCAGGTCGATCTGAACCGGCACGAAAACCTGCTGATCATCGCCTGCTCCGTCGGCATGGGGCTGGGCGTAACGGTGCAGCCGGATATTTTTGACCGGCTGCCGGCCTACTTGCGCATTTTGGCGGATAACGGCATCGTGGCGGGCAGCGTCACGGCGATCGTCATGAACCTGCTGTTCAACGGGCTGGGAGGACGCCGCAAGGCCGAGGCCGGGGCCAAGGAAGCGGAGCAGGGCTAATTGGCTTGCATTCAGGCCTATGGCCTGGTCCTGGCCCGCGTTTGGTCTGCAGCCGGGGACAAGCCCTGGGCCTTGTTCTAACCCTAGCCCTAGCCCTGGTTACATCCGCTGCAGCTGCTTCTCCGCCAGTTCGCCGAGCCAGGGGAGCTTCAGCCATTTGCCCTGCAGCGCGGCCAACATCAGCACGGCCCAAAGCGTGACGCCCAGAACGGTCAGCAGCAGGTTGACGACCACGCCGATCACCGGCAGGAAGCCGGAAAGCGCGTGGGCCAGCATCAGCCCGCCGAACACCATGACCGATTGCAGGGCGTGAAACAGCACAAACCGGCTTCTTCGTTCGAGGGCCAAAAATGCGACGCCGCCCACAAAGGCGAACAAATAGCAAAGAAATCCGGCGACGTTCTCGTACAGGCCGGTGGAAGATTTGAAGGGAGACACGGCAGCACCTTCTTTCACAAAGCTGGATTCTTACTACCCAATGTATGACGAGCCCTCGGCGGTAAGAACCAGCTCTCCTTCCGGCGGCGTAAACCATTGCCGCATAATATCGTTCACGATCGCCTCCGCGGCCTCCGGCTTGCGGAGGTTTTCGATTTTCCGGGCGACGGCGGCCTGGCGCTCCTCATCGCTTAGGAGAGCTTCGATTTGCCCCGTCAGCGTTCCGGGATCCTCGGCGACCATAGCCACGCCTTTTTTCTGCAGATACAGGGCGTTGTTGAGCTCTTGCCCGGGGACCGGGCGATACAAGAAAATCGGCAGCCGGCAGGCCAGCGCTTCCGACAATGTGATTCCGCCCGGCTTGGTGATGATGCAGTCGCAGGCTTGCATCAGCGCGGCCACCTCGCTGACGTAGCCGTAGACATGCACGTCCGGATGCTCGCCCAATTGCTTGCTCAGACCGCGGTGCAAATTCCGGTTGCGGCCGCAGACGACAACGACCTGATGGCGCCCGGAGGACACGAGCCGGTTGCAAATATCGCGGATGCCCGTCATCACCCCGTAAGCGCCGGCCATGAGCAGAACCGTTTTCTTTCGCGGATCAAGCCGGTTCGCGATTTCGCCGCCCGGAGACGGCTCCTTGAAGAAATCGGGCTTCAGCGGAATGCCGCTGACAACGACGTTTCCCGCGGGAATGCCCCGCGACGTCATCTCCCGCTTCAAATCGTCGGTTGCGACGTAATAGCGGTCGACGCTCGGGTGAATCCAGCGCCCGTGCAGGTCAAAATCGGTGACGATATTGACCAGGGGCAGCGATTTGCCGGTCCTTTTGTTCAGCTTGGGCATCGCCAGTTGGGGGAAGGTGTGGATGATGATATCGGGCTGCAGTTGGTCGATGGTCTGCTGAAGTTTTCCCATGCCAAACGAATTGATGACGCCGAGCGGCGAGGTCTCAAACTGCATTTCTTTGGTCGCGTTGTACACCCAACCATAGATAAGCGGCAGCGTGCGGAAGCTTTGCATGTACACGAATTTGGTCAGCTCATTCAGCAGCGGATGGGCTTCGGCCATTAAATCCAGCAGGACGATATCCGCAATGCCTTTGCTGCGGAAGCTGGCTTCGAGGGCTTTGGACGCTTGATAGTGGCCATCCCCGTAGCTGGCGTACAAGATCATGATTTTAGGCGTTTGATAAGTCATGAAGATAATATCACTCCTGTTTAAGTCGAGCTGACTTTTTTGCGGTTAAGCCTTATTTTAACCTACGGCCAGACATATAAATATAATTAATGTGGGCGCAGGGCAAAAAATGTATGTTTGGAAGAAGCTGAAACCTGATGCCGAATATGCTACAATGAAAAAATAGGAGGTCATCCAAAACTAGCCCGCAGCGACTGCATAAAAACATGGATCAAGACATTTCGCGTTCTCTGGCATCGGAGCATTTACCTTTAAACGTTCTGGGAGGGAATTCATATGGCAACGAAAGGTCACGATGAAGTTAAAGAAAGTTTACGGGAAATGACCCGAATCTTCAAACCGAAAGATCCGAAAAAATTCGTGAAAGAATATGTTCGCAAGTATCGCATCATGGGCGGCTACGAAGAGGAATTGACCCACCTTGTTGAGCTTGAGCTGGGCAAGCTTGATTCATCCGTATCCTAGCCATTTGAGATTAGTCTGTGTTCGTTCCGGCGCGGGACCCGCGTCCGGGACGTTTTTTTTCTTCTCTATCTACATATAATAAATGGAATTGTCATCGTCAAATTTTCGTTCATCATGAGGGGAGAATCTGATAAGCGTGAAAATACAATTAAAGACGAAAGAGGAAATATTGCGGATGCGGGAAGCCGGCCGCATTCTGGCGGAGTGCCACCAAGGGATTGCCCGGCTGATCGGTCCGGGGATCACGACGCTGGAAATCGACCGCTTTGTCGAGTCGTTTCTGGCGGAGCGCGGCGCCACGCCGGAACAAAAAGGATACCGCGGTTTTCCGTTTGCGACCTGCGCTTCCGTCAACGACGTCGTTTGCCACGGGTTCCCGAACGACCGCAAGCTGCAGGCGGGGGATATCGTGACGATCGACATTGTGGTCAATAAAAACGGCTGGCTGGCGGATTCGGCCTGGTCCTACCGCGTCGGAAAGGTCGGGCCGGACGCAGAGAAGCTGCTCCAGACGACCGAGAAGGCGCTTGACGCCGGGATTGCCCAGGCTTACCCGGGCAGCAAAATCGGCGACATCGGCTACGCCGTGCAGCGCGTGGCAACGGCGGCGAACGTCGGCATCGTCAGGGCGCTGATCGGACACGGGATCGGGAGATCGATGCACGAACCGCCGGATGTTCCGAATTTCGGGCGGCCGAAGAGCGGGGTGACGCTGCGGCCGGGCATGGTCATCACCATTGAGCCGATCTTTACCGGCGGGGATACGGGGGCCGTGCTGTGGGAGGATGACGGCTGGACGATCCGCTCGGCGGACGGCAGCCTGGGGGCCCATTATGAGCATACGCTGGCCATTACGGAGGACGGTCCGCTGGTGCTGACAAAATAAGGGAGAGCGTTGGCTCTCTTTTTTTTGCTAAAATGAAATAATGTTTAAAGAAATGTCAAAAATGAAGCAGAGCCGGAAAACGCTCTCGCACGGCGGGGATTACGCAAAATTTGGCAGCTCTTTCGACCTATGCCGAAACCTAGAAAACGCTAACAAATCCTTTGGTGACGGGCCTTTTCGGGTTTTTGAACAATTTGTGAACTCCCCTTCAATCATTGACAAAACAGGGGTTCGATCATATATTTAATAGGTGATTGTTGTAATTGACAGAAATGTAGTTTCCGTGATAGGCTTGTGGAATTTTTGAGCGCTCGCTCTCTGGAAACTGTATGCCAGATCGGAAGAAAACGGAAGAAGTGGGGTAGATGAATGATGAAACCGTGGAAGGCTGTAAAGCGGCTGTTGCCTTTGTTTGCCGGACTTTCGCTCCTCTTGTCCGCATGCGGCCGCGAGGACCTGTCCGTGCTCAGACCGCAGGGACCGGTGGCCGAAGGGCAACTCGGACTTATCAAGCTGTCGATTTCGATCATGATCGTCGTCATGTTGATCGTGTTTGGCATCGCCGCTTACGTCTTGGTGAAGTACCGGCGCAAACCGGGACAAACCGAAGTGCCGAAGCAAGTCGAAGGCAACTTTAAATTGGAGATTATTTGGACGGCCATCCCGTTAGTTCTGGTACTTATCCTGGCCGTGGCTACGGTGCAAAAGGTGTTCGCGATCGGCGAAGACTACTCGAAGGATAAAAATGCCGTCAAAATCAAAGTAACGTCGCACCAGTTCTGGTGGGAATTCACTTATCCCGATTACGGCATTACGACGGCCCAGGACATGGTTATTCCAACCGGCAAGAAAATCGCGCTTGAGCTGAAAACGGCCGACGTGCTGCACTCCTTCTGGGTACCTTCCCTGGCGGGGAAAATCGACACGAATACGGACGGGACGATCAATAAAGCCTGGCTCGAAGCTTCCCGCGAAGGCGTTTTCTTGGGGAAATGCGCCGAACTCTGCGGGAAATCCCACGCATTCATGGAATTCCGGGTTAAAGCGGTGAGCGAGGATTCCTTCAACAAATGGGTGGACTCCATGAAAGCCCCGGTTCAGACGATCGCCGATCCGGAAGTCGCGGAAGTGTTCAAGACGCAATGCTTGAGCTGTCACGCTGTCGGTGATCAAGGCGGCCCGGTCGGACCGAATCTGACGGGGATCGGAAGCAGAGAAACCGTTGCCAGCATCTTACATAATTCGGAAGCGTCGGGCAAGCCGGTGGACGGAAAACCGATCAAGGATAATTTGGTGGAATGGCTGACGGATCCGCAAAAGGTAAAACCCGGCAACAAAATGCCGAACCCGAAGGAAGACCTGGGGCTGACGGATGACCAAATCGACGCCATCGCCGACTATTTGGCAAACAGCAAATTATCCTACTGATGGATGGATAGCAATTTAAAGGGGGTACAAACCTTGGCTCATGCTCACAGTGTCAAGCGGCACAAGGGGTTGATGGACTGGTTAACGACGGTCGATCACAAAAAAATCGCCATATTGTATTTGGTGGCGGGCGGATTTTTCTTCGGGATCGGCGGGATTGAGGCGCTGCTGATCCGCGTGCAGCTTGCAAAGCCGATGAACGATTTCGTGTCGGCGCAGCAGTTTAACGAATTGATTACGATGCACGGCACGACGATGATTTTCCTCGGCGTCATGCCGGTCATTTTCGCCCTGATGAACGCGGTTATCCCGCTGCAGATCGGGGCTCGGGACGTGGCGTTTCCGTTTTTGAACGCGCTGGGATTCTGGACGTTTTTGTTCGGCGGTCTGCTGCTGAACCTCAGCTGGCTGATGGGCGGCGCTCCGGATGCCGGATGGACGTCTTATACGCCGCTGTCTTCAAACACTTACAGTTTGACGCATGGCGTGGACTTTTACACGATCGGGCTGCAGATCGCCGGTTTGGGGACGTTGATCGGCGGTCTGAACTTCCTGGCGACGATCATTACGATGCGCGCGCCGGGCATGTCCTTTATGCGGATGCCGATGTTCTCGTGGACGACGTTTATCACTTCGGCCATCATTTTGTTCGCGTTCCCGGCGATTACGGTCGGCCTGGTGCTGCTGACCTTTGACCGGATTTTGGGCGCCAATTTCTTCAATGTGGAAAGCGGCGGGAACCCGGTGCTTTGGCAGCATATTTTCTGGATTTTCGGCCACCCGGAAGTGTACATTTTGATTTTGCCGGCTTTCGGCGTGATTTCCGAAGTTATTCCGACGTTTGCGCGCAAGCGGCTGTTCGGTTACAGCTCGATGGTGTTCGCGACGATTTTGATCGCCTTCCTCGGCTTCATGGTTTGGGCTCACCATATGTTTACGACGGGGATGGGGCCGGTCGCAAACGCCCTGTTCTCCATTTCGACGATGCTGATCGCCGTCCCGACAGGGATCAAAATCTTCAACTGGCTGTTTACGATGTGGGGCGGGCAAATCCGCTTTACGGCGGCGAACCTGTTCGCCTCCGGCTTTATCCCGACGTTCGTCATGGGCGGGGTTACCGGCGTTATGCTGGCTTCGGCCCCTGCGGACTATCAGTATCATGACACGTATTTTGTCGTGGCGCATTTCCACTACGTAATCGTCGGCGGCCTGGTGCTCGGCTTGTTTGCCGGTCTGCACTATTGGTGGCCGAAGATGTTTGGACGCATGTTAAGCGAGAGATTGGGAAAAGTCGAGTTTTGGACGTTTATCATCGGTTTCCATATGACCTTCTTTGTGCAGCATTTCCTCGGTTTGATGGGGATGCAGCGCCGCGTGTTTACGTATTTGCCGAACCAGGGCTTTGACCTGCTGAACCTGATCAGTACGGTCGGCGCGTTTTTGATGGGCGTGGGCGTCATCGTGTTCCTGATCAACGTCGGAATTACGGCAAAACAACCGAAAGGTGCGGCAAACGATCCTTGGGAAGACGGACGTACGCTGGAATGGGCGATTCCTTCGCCGCCGCCGGAATACAACTTCAAGCAAATTCCGCTGGTGCGCGGGCTCGACGCTTTCTGGAAAGAGAAAATGGCCGGCAACAAGGAGATGACGCCGGCGGAACCGGTGGGACCAATTCACATGCCTTCGCCGACGATCCTTCCGTTTGTGATGTCGGTGGGCTTGTTTATCGCCGGTTTGGGTTTTATGTTCACCAATGACGATTTCGGCAACAGCTTCCTGAATTTGCTCTTTAATAAGTACATTGTAGTCATCATCGGTTTGGCGATTACGTTTGGATGCATGCTGCTTCGTTCGCTGTATGACGATCATGGCTGGCATATCGAACCGGAAGAGCCGAATGAGAAGGAGGTTACGGCATGACGACACCACATGCGCATCAGGCTGCGGGCGCTTTGCCTCATGAGCCGGAGAAGGCGACGCTGGAAGGACGCAATAAAATCCTGGCCTTCTGGTTGTTTCTCGGCGGCGAGGCGGTCCTGTTCGGCACGCTGTTCGCCACCTTCCTGACTTTGCGGAACCAAGTCGCCGACGGACCGTCGGCGGCCGAATTGTTCAGCCTGCCGATGACGGCGGCCGCGACGTTTATCCTGCTGGTGAGCAGCTTGACGAGCGTATTTGCCATCCAGGCGATGCACCGCGGCGATCAAAAGAAGCTGGCGACCTGGCTGGCCGTCACGGTCGTGCTCGGCTTGGCGTTCCTCGTCCTGGAAATTTACGAGTTTTACGAATACGTACATCGCGATGAATACGGCATGACGACGAGCGCGTTCAGCTCGGCCTTTTATACGCTGGTCGGGTTCCACGGGGCTCACGTTTTGTTCGGTATTCTTTGGATCTCGCTGTTGATCGGTCAGCTGTTCAAAAAAGGCCTCACCGTCGTAACGGCGCCGAAGGTGTACGTATCGGCCATTTACTGGCACTTTATCGACGTTGTATGGGTGTTCATTTTCACGGTCGTCTACCTGCTCGGAAAGGTGGTATAACAGATGGTGAGCCAGGAAACAAACGGCACGCAAGCGGTCAAACGCCATCAGCGGCATGAGGGCCCGCAGAAGCATATCATCGCTTTCGTGTTCTCCATCGTTTTGACCTTGATCGCTTTCGCGGCGGTCGCCGCCGGCGGAGTGAACGCGGCGTTTACCGTCATTCTGCTGCTGGTGATGGCGGTGCTGCAGGTGCTTGTGCAACTGGGATACTGGATGCACATGAAGGATAAGGGCCACATGATCCCGATCCTGTTTATGTTCGGGGGATTCTTTGTCGCTTTTACCGCGGTCATTGCCGCTTTATACTGGATGTGGTGGTAAGATGAAAAAGAGGCGGGTCTGATCCGGAGATCATGGCCCCCCTCTTTTTTTCACAATTTAGACAGAAAATCCGGCGGCGGAGGGAGGTTTTACGATGCTTGGATTAGAATATTTTAAATTTGCGGATGTTTGGAGTCCGGTATTTCTGGCCTTTATGCTGCTGATTACGGCGGGATATTTCGTGCTGATCGGTCCGGGCGGCGGGAAATGGGCCGCGGAGGAACGCGTGCCGGCGGGGCGGAAACTGCTGTTCGCGGCCGGGATGGCGCTGCTGTACCTGGCTCAGGGCGGTCCGGTCGAACTGCTGGGGCATATGATGTTCAGCTTCCATATGATAAGCATGGCATTGTCTTATCTGGTTGCTCCGCCGCTGCTGATGTTGGGTATCCCGCCTTGGGTATGGCGGAAAGTCGCCGTGTTTCTGGCCGGAAGCCCGCTGCGCCAGTTGCGGTTTTTGGTGAAGCCGGTGGCGGCGGCCGTGGTGTTTAACGGACTGTTTTCGTTTTACCATATCCCGGCGGTTCACGATTACGTGATGCTGCATTTCGGCGTGCACCGGCTTTATTACATCGTCCTGTTTATCGCTTCGGGGCTGATGTGGTGGACTTTGGTGAACCCGCTGCCTGAACGCCCGGGGGCGCAGGGGCTGAAGAAAATGGGGTTTATTTTTCTGAACATGGTGCTGCTTACGCCGGCCTGCGGCTTGATTATCTTTACGAAGGAGCCGCTTTACGCGACCTACAGCGATCCGAACGTGTGGGCGAGAGCGATGGGGTACTGCGTTTCGGGAAATCCCGCGATGCTGTTAAGCCAATTCGGCGGTCCGCAGTTTTTCGGGTTCTTGGAACCCGGCATCGATCAGCAGGTGGGCGGCATTTTGATGAAGTTCATCCAGGAGTTTATCTTCGCCTCGATGCTGGCGTATGTCTTTTACCAGTGGTACAAGCAGGAGAACCGCGGAGGCGACGATGAGGAACTGGCGGTTCAGCTTGCCGGGGCTCATGAGCCCTCCGGGGGGCGTGAGCAATCTGAGGTGCGTGAGCATACCGAGGTACGTGGGCAATCCGAGGCGCGTGAGCCTTCTAAAACTCGTGAGAAACCCGAGGCACGGGTTATTCAGTAATCGCGCTTGATCGATGGGGTTGCTCGAATGATCGATTTATCCGGTTTTTCTTGTGCTAACGGTTGTCATCGCGCTTATTTGGCCGAAAAAACGAAGGTGCATTTCTAACGGTTGTATGCGCGCTTATTTGGGCGAAACAGCCCCTTTACCTGCGAAAAAACGGGAATAAGCTCGTTGGCAACCGTTACATCTTGTAATCCTCCGTTTCAACCCCAATAGCGCCGCTCACAACCGTTAGAAATTTCCTGCTCTTTTACACTTTCTTTTTACGCACTCGCACCTGTTCCCGCTAGGTCAAGCCAGATTCGCGGTTTTGAGGCGAAACAGGCCAGCTATTGGATTTTCCAACGAGGGCTGGGGGGGAACGATCGGGTTGCCGGGTACGAAGCGGTATGAAGCAGGTTTTATTGAAGCAAAGTCAAGGATACAGTCCTCACAAAACTTTTAGGAGGTTCGAAATTGGATCTGTACACGTTGTTCCCGACGATCAGCACGTCGTTTATCGTCATTAGTGCGGTGCTGGTTGCCATCGGGTGGCGATTGATCATTAAGGGCAAGCGGGAAGCCCACAAGAAGACGATGATCGCCGCCGCGGTCGCGGCGCTGCTGTTTTTTGTGATTTATATGTCCCGTACGGTGTTTATCGGGAATACGTCCTGGGGCGGTCCGGACAGCCTGAAAGGATATTATCAGACTTTCCTCATTTTCCACATCGTTCTGGCGACGGTGGCGGCCGTCTTCGGCCTCACAACGCTGGTGCTTGGATTCCGGGAAAAGTACGCGAAACACCGCAAATGGGGCAGAACGACTTCGGTGATCTGGTTTTTTACGGCGATTACCGGCGTGGCCGTCTACGTGCTGCTGTACTTGATGTACCCGGGCGGCCATACCAAGCCGGTATGGGAAGTGATTCTCGGCGTCTGACGATGCGGGGAACGAGCTAGCTGAGCGCTAATCAGCGCTAATCAAGCGCTAACCGAGCACTAGCCGAGTGCTAACCCAGCTCTAGCCGGCACTAACCAAGCGCTAATCAAGCATTACCCAAAGCGCTAACCGAATCCCATGTCCCGCATATGGAAACGTCCTGAGTTATAAACTCGGGGCGTTATTTTTTTGCTTGCAGAAGTGTGTTGAGCAGGGGGGGGTTTGACGGATTCATCCCTAGTCATTATACTGTATATAAAGATATATACAGTAGGCACAGTTCAGTTTGACGCAAAATTCGGCGCACGGTTCGGAGTTTGCTTTAAGCCGTATCCGGCCCCAATTGGGTAGAAGTTTTACGGCTCAACCTAATAATCGGGAGATCAATATCCGCTGTCCGGACGCTTTGCACGATTATCCCGTTTGATCCGGGAGCCAAGAGGAAGATAAACTCAGGAGAAGTAAATAGGTTTGGGAGAAGCGGACATGTTCGAGAACGTTAGACAGGTTTGTTGAGAATGAGGTTTAGGAGAAGTGAAGCAGACCCGACGGGAGGAATGGGGCGCGACACCGGGAAAAATGAAAGGACCGTGATTAGCCCCCACCCTCTACCCTCTGAACCAAAGGGATAATCGTGCTAAGCAGCATGCAGGGATATCAAGACAATTTATTTTGTCATGCACTGATTTCGGTTTTGAGCCAGTTTACATTTTGAAAAAGAAAGGTTGAGTGTATTGAACAGGTGGAAAGACGCGTGGGTCATCTTCATAAGGGATCTGCGCGGGGACCGGTTGTACCTGATCTGGAACGTCTTGTTTATGCTGTATATGGCGCTGATGATGAGCTTTATGTTCCGAAACGACGAACGGGGGGCTTTTTTGCTTGAGTCGATGGCGGATTTTCTCATGCTGCTGTTGATTCCGTTTACCGGTTTTTATTTTTCGCGGCGCTCATTTAACTACCTTAAAGAAGATTCATATACGCAGATGCTGCGGTTTTACCGCACGCTTCCCATCCCGGCGGACGCGGTGATGCTAGGCCGGATTATACAGTTGGTTACGGCGATCTTTTTTAATGGCGTGCTTTATTTTGCGGCGCTTTATCTGCTTTCGGCAACCCTGCGAAGCGAGCTGAGTCTGGCGGGATACATTGCTTTTGCCTTAACTTGGTGCGGCTACGGATTGCTGCTTAACGGCGCTTACATTTACTTTGAATTTTTAAAGAAAGGCAGCACATATCTTTGGATGTCGATGGCCTCAATGGTGCTGGTCGCTTTGCTCGCTTTTGTCGTCAACGGCTTCGGGGGGAATCTGATCAAGCTGACGGTGGATTACTCCGGGCGATATGCGCTCCTGTCGCCGCTGATGTGGGGAACCTTGGTCTGCGGAACACTGGGCTTAAACCTGTTTGCCGCCGTCACGAAGCGCAAGCTGGCCGTGCGGGATCTGGCATAATGGGAACCTTGGGAAAAGCGCTGGAAGGCGGAGGTGACGAAAGCGATGTGGATTCCCATTCAGCTGAATGAGGAGAGCGGAGCGCCGTTGTATCATCAGATCGAAACGCAGCTCAAATCGCTGATTATCAGCGGGCAAATCGAAGAAGGAACATTGCTGCCTTCAATCCGGGAATTCGCCGGAAGCCTGAACTGCAGCGTAATCACCGTTCGCCGCGTCTATCAGGATCTGGAGAACGAGGGACTGCTGCGGACGAAGCAAGGAACCGGGACCTTTGTGGCGAAGGTGGGAGCCGCGGAACGCGGCGAGTACCGAAAAACGGTCGTGCAGCAGGCCATCGCCGCGGCGGTAGATACCGGGAAATCGATGAATTTCGGAGAGGAAGAGCTGACACAGCTGTTTTTGCAAGTTTTGCGGATGAAATACGGATCTGAGGGCAAAAAGGGGGAGGAGAGCTGATGGAATTCGAGCTGGCTATAGAGCTGATTGGGGCCGTAAAGCGGGGGCGCAGGAAAACGATCGGCCCGCTGAATTTGCAAATTCCCGCAGGCTATATCGTCGCTTTGGTCGGACCCAATGGAGCGGGAAAAAGCACGATCATGCAGATGATTTTGCAGATAATTGCACCGGATGAGGGAGAAATCAAATGGTACGGCCACGTTCCGGCCGGTGAACTGCCGCTTGAAATTCGCCGGCAAATCGGGTACGTTCCGGAAAACCCGGCGGTGGACGAGAACTTTGTGACCCCGGAAGAAGCGGCGAAATTCCGCTCCCATTGGTACCCGGATTGGGACGCGAAGCGGTTTGAGCGGTTAATGGACCGTTTTGATGTGCCGCGGCGCGAACGTTTAAACCGGATGTCCAAAGGCGAACGGCGCAAATTCGAAATCGCCGCCGCGCTGGCGGCCAAACCGAAGCTGCTGCTGCTTGACGAGCCTTCGTCTGGGCTTGACCCGTTCGCTTGGGGTACGATGATCGAGGAACTGAAAGATTTTATGGATGAGGGTGGCGAAGCGGTGTCGATCGTGCTCAGTACGCACATGGTTGAAGAAGTGAAGCGGCTGGCCGATTACATCGCCCTCGTTCATGAAGGCAAGGTGCTCGGCATGGCCGAAAAAGACCTGCTGCTTGGAAGCTGGAAAGAATTTTGGCTCAAAGGGGAAAACTTGACGCCGGGTGATTTCCCCGGCACCGTAATTTTCCGGGAGAATGGCCCCGGCATCAGCAAGCTGGCCGTTAGGAACAATGGCGATTTTACGCAGTGGTGCGGGGACCATGGACTGCAGGTGATTCAAAGCCGGAGTATGGAGCTGGAGGAAATTTTGAAGTTATGGATGCAGGGTTATCCTCCGGGCGATTTTTTTACGAAAGAAGGGGAGAAATGATGGCATATCCGTTGGTTTTGGAAAACGTGGTAAAGCAGTTCGGGGAAAAAACGGCCGTTAATCATATTTCGCTTCGGGTGGAGGAAGGGGAAATTTACGGTCTGCTTGGCGCAAACGGGGCCGGCAAAACGACGACGATGCGGATGGTGCTGGGGCTGATCTATCCGGACAGCGGACGCATTTTGTACCATGGCAAGCCGTACGGCCGGGAGCTCCAACACGAGATGGGGTATTTGCCGGAAGAAAGGGGTATGTACCCCAAGGTGAAGGTCAGCGACCAGATCATTTATTTGGCCCGCCTGAGGGGGATGTCGGCGGCGGAGGCCGACAAAAGCCTGAAATATTGGCTCGACCGTTTTGAAGTGCCGGAATATTACGACAAAAAAATCGAGGAGCTGTCCAAAGGGAACCAGCAAAAAATGGGCTTTATCGCCGCCGTCGTCCACAAGCCGAAAATCGTCATCATGGACGAGGCGTTCAGCGGTCTGGATCCGGTTAACGTCGAGCTGCTCAAGGCCACGGTGAAGGAGCTGCGCGACCAGGGCACCAGCATTTTATTTTCCACGCACCGGATGGAGCATGTGGAGGAGCTGTGCCGCAACATTACGATTTTGCACCGCTCCAACACGGTACTGCAGGGCAATTTGCAGGAAATTAAGAAACGTTATCCCCGCGAAGAGGTGCTGCTGAAAACGGCGGGGGAAGTGAACGGCCTGGAGAGGTTAGACGGCGTTAAAGCGGTGGAGCGGACGGATAACGGTTATTTGCTCCGGATCAAGGATGCGTCCGCTGCGCAGGCGATTCTGAAAACCGCGATGGAATCTGCCGAAGTGGAGCATTTTGAGATTAAGGAACCGACGCTCAACCAAATCTTTATTCGGGAGGTAGGCGAGTCGAATGAATAAAATGCGTACGGTGATCGGCTTTACGTTTATGAACAAGGTGCGGACGAAAGCCTTTATCATCACGACGGTCGTGTTGGCGTTGCTCGTTTCTGTCGGCCTCCATGTGCCTTATTTTATCGATAAATTTGCCGGGGGCAACGATCAGCCGTCGAAGATCGGCGTCGTCTATGCCGGCCAGCCGGAGTTGGCGAAAGCCTTAACGGCCTATGCGGAAAAGCAGCCGGCAGCTAGTTTTACGCTGATCCCCTACGAAAACGCGGATGAGGCCGCGCTGGGTCAAGAGCTCGAAGCGGGCAAAATCGACGGTTATCTGCGGTTTGCATCCGGGGCGGATCGCGGTTTTCCGGCGGTGACGTATACGTCCGAGTCCGGCCAGATGAAGGCGGATCTGCAAAACGCCCTGCAGGCGGCGCTTCAGCACGTCAAGGTGCAGTACATTACGAAGGGCATGCTTAGTGAAGCTCAAATCGCCGCGCTCAACGCGCCGGTTCAGATCGAGGCGGTAAAGTCCGCCGCGGAAGACGGAGCCAAGGAAGGGCCGGGCGGCAACGGCGGGGCGGAGCCCGGCGCGATCAACTATGTCGTCGTATACGCGCTGATCATTTTGTTCTTCATGACGATCACGATGACCGGGAATATGATCGCCTCCGAGGTGACGGCGGAAAAAAGCTCGCGCATCATGGAAATTCTCATTACGAGCGTATCGCCGCTGGCGCAGATGTTCGGCAAAATCATCGGCATGTTTTTTATCGGCTTGCTGCAGATTTTCGTGTTCGCCGCGGTCATTGCGGTCAACGTAACGCTGCCGTACAACCAGCCGGTGCTGGCCGATTTCAACCTCGATTTATCGCAGATCCGCGTCGAGGTGCTGGTGCTTGGGCTAGTCTTCTATATCCTCGGCTACTTTCTGTACGCGACGCTGTTTGCCGCCATCGGCTCGCTGGTGAGCCGGACGGAGGAGCTCGGCCAGGCGGTGATGCCGATTACGATGCTGTCGCTGGTCGCTTTTTACATCGGGATTTTCAGCTTGAGCAGCCCCGATTCGATGCTGCTTAAAATAAGCTCCTATATCCCGTTCGTTTCGCCCGTATCGATGATCGTCCGGATCGGCGTCGGAACAACGCCGGTGTGGGAGATCGCGCTTTCGCTGCTTATCCTCGCCGCCGCAATTTTCCTGTTCGGCTGGCTGTCGGCGAAAATTTACCGTACGGGCGTACTGCTCTACGGCAAGCGGCCGACGCTGAAAGAGCTGCGCAAGGCGATGAAGGCGTACAAAATTTGAACCAATTGCGGGCCAAACTTGTTGTACGGTGTCATCATTACCGAGAATATTTTCGAAATTAATGAGAGATAACTTAAAAAGATGATTCCTGTATTGTACAGGAGTCATCTTTTTTTAACCCTCGTTGGTATCCGTAATTATTCGTCCAATGCAGTTACTTGCCTACTTGCAGCGTTTGATCCAACCATTCGAAGAGCCGGTGATTGAACAGCAGCAATGCTCCAAATTGACAATGTTCCTCAGCGCATTCTTCGGCGGTGAATTTCATATAGGTTTTAGGACAAGCGAGCGCGTCATATAACATCTGGGGCTGGCCTGCGAAAAAGTGATCATGTTCAGCTTCGCACACGAGCGTGGGACACTGGATTTTATCGGCCACGCCTTCCAAGGTGTAGGCAGCTGTTTTCGCGACGAGTTCACTAATGCTTTTAGCTCTGTACGTGAACATGCCGTTTTCGATCGCCCAGCGGATATTGACGTTCTTCTCCATTAATATACGTATGAATTTTTCCATATTAATAGGGTCATCCAAATCGCCATGAAACCCTTGCTGAAGTTTCCGGCCCATCTCGCCAAATTGAAAGGAGAATAAACCATCGTTTGCGATACAAGCGGCAAGGCGATGTTCGAAAGCGGCTGCACGAGGCGCTAAATGACCGCCGAAACTGATCCCCATAAGGGCGATCCGTTGGGGATCGACCTCAGCCCGATTCCACAAAAAATCGACCACAGGCGAGACAACGTTTTCCCAATCGTTGCGAAACGGCAGGTGCTGCTCCCGAATAACCGCGCCTTGCCCCGGACCCTCGAAGGTAAGGCAGTTGTACCCACGCTGCAGTGCCGCCGCCGCCACTTCCCAATAAAGCTCTTCCCCTGTAGAATCATAGCCCCCGTGAACAATCAAGGTAGGCCGCCGCTCGTCATCTACGCGGTAAAAATATCCCGGTAAACGGGTCCCCTCATACGGAATTTCCACTTGCTCCACGAAATCCATGAATTGAATGGCTTGGCGGAATGCGGACCGGCTTTTATCCCAAGTCTCCAGGATACGTGGATCACCCGGCGCGCCATGCAGGAAAAATTCCGCTGTGCGGTAGTAATTGGAGGCTCTCATATAAAACTCCTTCGCACTGATTCGATTGCCCCGCTTCAGGCTGTCGTCAGCCAAAGCTTGAATTCTTTCGGCGGTTTTATACCATTCGGTGTACCAGCTTTCAAAATCCCCTTCTTTGATCCGGTAGGCGGTTGACAGACATTCGCCAATATCGGCTCCTCCATAAGGGGCATAGCTGAGCGTTCTAAGCAGCTCAAAGGAAAAAGTTTGATCATTAAAGACAAGACGCATGGTAATCGCTCCTCATTTTCTTGGATTGTAGTTGTGTGCTTTATAGGTTAATATTAACTTATATCAAGAAAGTTTATATGTCAATAATAACTTATGTTAAAATTAACTTATGTATATTTTGAAGGAGGATAATATCCAAGTGAGTTCCATTAAATTTGTATTGCTTAGTTTATTGGCTCGGGAACCTTTAAGCGGGTATGACATCAAGCAGCAGATGAAAGATAGAATTAATTTTTTCTACAAAATCAACAATAACCAGCTCTATCCGTTGCTTTCCAAACTGGAAACGGAAGGGCTGGTGCAGCTGCAATCGCATGAACGGGAATCGTACAGACCGGCACGGAAAGTTTATAAAATAACGGACCAAGGGATTGAACATTTAAAGGAATGGGTCATGGAGCCAAGCGAGCCGGGGAATTGGGATGAATTCCTCCTCAAGCAGTACAACTCATGGTTGATTGCCCCGGAAGTTTTGATTCCTCACTTGAAAAAGAAAAGGGCTGAGCATGAGCAGCGGGTGGAGTTGTATACGGACAAGATCGCTTCGATTCGCGAGCAGAATCAGGAATTAACCAGCGACCATCCGCTTTTCTCGTCCATTGCCATTATCGAAATGGGGATAAGTTTTGAGAAGAGCTGCAGTGAATGGTGCGATAAAATGATTGGCTGGTTGAAGAGCAATCAGATTGGGTAGGACCTCTTCAAAAATTCATCTAACTTATTCAAACAAACTCAAAAAACAGAGCTTTATCAACATCCTGCAGTCGCTCAAATGAGCGGCTTTTAATTTTGCTCAAGAAACATCTCCTACCAAAGAGTTAACCTTGATATCAGCCGGAGGCCATCGTCTCGAGTGAATTCCTCCAGCAAAGCGGCAGCTGAAATAATTTATTCGGTATTTGGTAAAATATCACTATATGAATTATCGCTATATTTGCATCGTAAGGGTAATCACATCAATAGAAGAGAGAGCCCTGAAAGAAAGATGTCTCATCTGACCGAATAACAGTGATACTGTCGAAATATTAAATCAAGAGTTTGTAGGTGAATTTGATGATTGGTTTGAACTTGATGAAGTCCCTCAACTATAGTTTCCATTAAATCTATCCCCTCTACAACCTCTTAGGGATGCAGCAACTTCCCTGAGACCCGGGTGTGGAGCTTTTTTTGTGCAAAATGAACTTTTATAACCTCTGCGGTCTCTTACTTATGAAAAGGGGGGAGGACATGAAAGTAAGCCATCTGGTCAAACAAGCCCAAAAAGGCAACAAGGAAGCCTTACTGCAGCTAGTCATAGCCGATCAGGACGCTTATTATCGTCTTGCCTATGCATACATGGGAAACGAGCACGACGCGATGGATGCGATGGAAGACATGATTGTTACACTGTATGAAAAGATTGATCAATTGCGAAAGGGCGAAGCCTTCTACAGCTGGAGCAAAACCATTCTCGTCAATCGGTGCAAAACATTACTCCGCAAAAAGGCGCGGTTTCTTCCGCTGGAAGACGAGCGAGGACCATCACTTGCCGCATTGGCTGACAATCATCCATATCGCTATTCGGAGTCCGAGATGGACATGCAGGTGCTGCTATCTCATTTGAACGCACAACAGCGGGAAGCGATCGAACTTCGATATGTTCATGATCTCCCGTATCAGACGATTGCGGACATAACCGGTGCGCCGCTTGGAACCATCAAATCAAGAATCTCGCAAGGCATCCAAAAACTAAAAGTCATGATCGGAGGTGATCGTTATGAACACGATCGAAGAGAAATTACAGGAGCATAAGCAGTTTTTGAATAGGGTGCAGGCTCCGCCGGAACTTGAAGGCAGACTTCGCAATGCGCTTCAGAATGTTCCCGCTAAGAAAAGAAAGAAGAATCCAGCTTTGACATGGGGTATATCAACTGCCGCGGCGCTCCTTCTGATTGTTGGAATGTATGAATATCCTGCCTTCGCTTATTACGGAGGCAAGCTGCTTAATCAAAGCGAGTTGACCTCCCTGAGTTTTTCCGAAGTGGCCGAGCAAGGATACGGACAGCAGGTAAACCAAAGCAAAACGCTTGATGACGGTACTGTCATTACCATTAACGGTGTTATTGCCGACGATAACGCATTTTTAATGTATTACACCATTAATCGGCCCGCAGGCTCCGTATTGGATGACAATGGTTTCGTTCGTTACGGTGTAGACCAATTGCACGGGTTCTTGACTAATTCCAATCCGACTCAAGGAAACGGCAATTACAGCAAAGATGAAACCCGGTTCGAAGGAGTGTATAAATTCGAGCCGGTTAGTCCATTCTCCAGAACATTGACAGCTACATTCAGTGAGCGGCTGGGTAATGGGGAACAGGCATTGTATCCTATTTCCTTCAAGTTTGACCCTACTCAAGCGATGAAGAGTATCATTAAAGAGAATATTTCCAAATCCGTTCCTGTTGATCAGGGCGCTGTCCACTATGACTCCATTACCGCTTCGCCATCTTCAACCATCGTGAAGGCGCATTATGAATTAAAGGAACCCCCAAGATATCCAGCCAATACTAAGCTTTATGTTAATGGAACAGAAGTGAAAAATTGGGGATATAGGGGGGCGGTTGGTTCGGGATTTGAAATTGAATTTGATGTGCTTCCAACAGACAAGATTAAGACCATTGAACTTGTACTGGAAAGTTTCCCAGGATATCAGAAAGTAAAAGAACCCGTCTCCCTTGCCGCACCATCAGACCGATCCATCAAAATAGGAAATGAAAAGATATGGATTCGCAGCGTAACCAAAACCGACACAGGCTATGATATCGTGATCGCCAGAAAACAATTTGTACACTTGGAAACGGACCATTTATCCATACAAGCCGGCGGTAACGTAGTTCCCGTATCATCGATTTCCGCATCCCGCCCTTGGGATTTGAAAAATGGCAACATTCTGTGGGAGAATACGTATTCTTTTAACACCACGGACAAACCGGAGCTCCTCATGGTGGACGGGTTCGATTATATTAAAACCTACAATAAGACCATATCTGTAGATATAAAAAAATGAAACGAGCAAAGAGGTCCAAAACCAGCAACGGCGCTTGACCAAACCATCAGGCGCACCTCTGCATCCTAACCCGGTCAGCCTTTCAGTGCCATGGCACTTGGCCGCTTGGACCGAAGGGCCACAGGCGAGCGGGACGCCGCTGAACATCAAAGAGGAGCCCGCCGATAAAGCGGCGGTGCTCTTTTGTATTGTGCCGGGGCAACCTGCCAAACAGATTGCTCTTAGAATCTGCTTTGATAAATTGCTTTGAAAAACTGCTTCGAAAAACTGCTTCGAAAACATAAGGGCAAAAAATGGCGTTATTCCGGCAGTATCCGTCCATTTGAGAGACATAGAGGCATTTTATGCCGCTATTTTCTCGAATCATCAAGAAATGCCCGCGTTCTGGACCCTTCATAGGAAAATAAGGGCAAAAAATGCCGCTAATGGGGACAAACATGCCTGGCTCCGAATAATAAGGACATAAAGTGCCGTTATTTTGGGCTCAACCCAGAAATTTTTGGGCTCGACCCAGAAATCGGCGCTTGATTAACGTGTTATCTCGAATGATCAAGCTGTACGGTACATTTTCTACACTAACGGCTGCCACCCGCGCTTATCCACACTAATGCGCTTATCCACACTAATGGGCTTATTCACACTAATGCGCTTATCCACGCTATTGCACTTGTCCCGCAATCAAGCGACGCTTGTTGTTTTGAGCCCTATTTTTGGAGGCCGATCACTTAATAAACACGCCGCCAAAAGGGATCACCTCGCGCAGGAAACGTTTGACGATGCCGTCCTCCGCCTGCAGATCCCGTACCAGTTCACCGCTTCCGGGGCCGCCGGATTGGACCAGCACCGAGCCTTGTCCGGTCATTTTCCATTGGTAGCGCATATGTTGGCTGGCCAAGTGATTGCCGTAAACGGAGAGCTCCAGCTTGGCGCGCTCGGGATAAGCGAGCACCCGTCCGGCTTCCACGTAAAGCGGCTCTTCAGGATGCAGCGGCAGCTCGATCACCTGTCCTTGGGTCAGAATCCCGATTTGCCCTAGGCCGGAAAATTTGACTTTTACCGCGTCACGGGTGATCATCATGTTTTTCATGCTGAGAATGCGGTTCTCCATACGGATGCCTTCGGTATAAAAAAAGAGATGCCGGAAGTCGTACAGCAAGTCGCTCTCCCCGGCAAACTCGAGCACTTTCAAACCGATGGCGGGAGGGAGGGAGGCGGTTACCCGGCAGGGCCCCGTGAAATCGGCCCGCAGCAGCTTGCGTTTCCGGTAGATGCCTTTCATATTCATCAGTCTGTCGGTCCGGTGATGGGCCGGGCCGCGGTAAGCGATGACTTGCCCGGGGTGCAGCAGATGCAGCTTGTCGGCTTCGCGCAAGTCGAAGGTGACCGTATGCCCGCCCAACCCCGCCAGGCCGTCGTTGTGCTTTAGAATATCCATCATGGACTCCTCCTCTCCGTAGCGGCAAATCAGCGGCGGAGCGCCAACCGGACGAGCCGCAGCACGACAAAATAGCCCGCAAACAGCACGAGGCCGGCAAACGCCATCACCCGGATTTTTCGGGCATTGGCGTCACGGATCTGTTGCGCCTCCGTCAAAGCCGATACGGTAGCGGCGAGCTCCCTGTTGCGCGCCATTAGCTCCTCGTTTTGCCGGCGGAAGCTTTCCAGCGTTTCCTGCGTCGCATCGAGCTTGTCCAAAGTGTTCTGGTAATCCGCCTTTAATTCACTCACCTCGGAGGGGAGTTGCGACAGTTCATTGACCCCGCTCCAAAAATCGTTCCAATAGCCCGCCTCGGCCGGTTTTCCGCCCCCAAAGAGCAGTTCGCCGGCGAGCGGGACAAGAATAAGCAAGAGCAGGGACCGGTTCCGGTTTCTTATCAATTCCCCCACCTCCAAACATCAACAAACATCGTCATATATCAACTTTTACGTAATAGGGGGATGAAAAGTTTCTGAAGGGCTAATTCCTTCGGTTATTTCGGCATCCGTCTCTCGCTGCGCACGGCCACGCGGGCTGAAGCGGCCGCCATTCCCGCCTCGGCGATTTTCCCGTTTTCGACCCGGTAGACGGCGCTGGCCGGGGCTGGCCATTTTTATGAGGGGTTTGCCGGTCGGCAGGAAGACTGTCCGCTTTCCCGATGTGGACGCCGGCCTGGTCTAGTCTGCCGGTCTAATCTGCCGAAGGGTCAAAGCCCAAAACAAGAGGGCAATGGCGCTCACGGCGGCGCCGAACAGGCATACCCCTCTCCAACCGGAATAAGCGTAGATATGGGTTGAAGCGATAGCTCCGGTTGCGCTGCCGATGGAATAAAAGATCATGTATCCCCCAGTGAGCCGGCTTCGCGCTTCGGGACGCACGGCAAAAATTAAACTCTGGTTCGTGACATGCACCGCTTGCACTGCCGCGTCAAGGAGGAGGATGCCGATGACCAGGACAGGCAAGGAGTATTCGGTATAACTGATCGGCAGCCAAGATATCAGCAACAATACCAACGCCAAGCCCGTCGTTCTCTGCCCCAGGCCGCGATCGGCAAGCTGCCCCGCTTTAGACGCCGCCAACGCTCCGGCAACGCCGGCCAGGCCAAACGCCCCGATTGCGGTATGCGATAACGATGCCGGAGGCGAGCTCAAAGGCAGCACCAGGGATGTCCATAATGTGCTAAACGCCGTGAATATGAGTAAAGCCAAACCTGCGCGGATGCGCAGCACTCTTTCTTGTACGAATAATTGAACCACCGAGCGCAGCAATTGCGGATAGGATAATGGTTCCTTTTTGCCGTGATATTGCGGGAGTACCCGGTATAAAGTTACACCCATGATCAGCATTAAAGCTGCAGAGACCAGATAAACCGAGCGCCATCCGGCGATATCCGTTAAAATCCCGGCAAATGTTCGCGCGAGCAATATTCCGATCACGACTCCGCTGGTCACTAACCCGACGATGCTTCCCCTTTCGGACGGGGCGGCTAAAGTGGATGCGTACGATACCAACACCTGCGTTACGACCGCAAGCAATCCTACAACCGCTAAACCGGCAAACAGCACGGTGACGGTATTGGCGATGCCAACAACGGCAAGAGCCCCTGCGGATATTAGCATCATCACGATGATAAGCCGGCGCTGATTAAGAAGATCGCCGAGCGGCACCAGCATAAATAGCCCTAGTGCATAGCAAATTTGCGTAACGGTAATGATGCTTCCAACGGACGACCGGGTGATATCGAATTGTTCCGCCAGTGAATCGAGCAGCGGCTGTGCGTAGTAAACGTTGGAAACCGCCAGGCCGCAGGCGATGGCGAACAACAGAGCTATTTTGTACGACATAAAAGAAGAGGCAGCAGGTGCGGACGTTAAGGCGGCTCCTTGAGACGCAGCCTTGCCAGTACGGGCGCCAGCGCTTGCTTTCGCTTGGGATTTCTCCATCTTTTACCCTCCATCGCTAAAAAATGAATTTTATATACCGTTCGGTACATAATTTAACATAAACTATACTGCCTTGAAACTTTTTTTGTCAACAAATTTCATTGTGGTTACAGCGATCATTGACAATGAACACTTTGAAAAATAGAATTATTTTATACCAATCGATACTTAACGAGGATGATGGAGGTAACGATGGCCAGACTTCGCGAATTTGATAAGGAAAAGGCATTAGAGGCCGCCATGGAATTGTTTTGGGAGAAGGGGTTTGAAGCAACGTCTTTAACCGATTTAACTTCGAGAATGGGGATTCAGCGGCCAAGCCTATACGCGGCTTTTGGAGACAAAACGGAGCTGTTCGAAGCTGCCCTGCGTAAATACATGGGGTCCCACGCTTCTTATGTCCGCACCAGACTGCAAAAGCACGCAACCGTCAAAGAAGCGTTTCGCTCCTACTTTGAGAGTCTGGTGGAGGCGGAATACCAAGGAGGGGAGAATCGCGGGTGTTTTTGCATCAATACGATGGTGGAGCTGGCGCCGCATGACAAGAAATTTGAAGTTCTTACGAGAGAACATGAGATGTATCTTGCCGTAATATTCCAGGAGAAGCTTGAACAAGGCGTACAATCCGGCGAGCTTAAAGCGGATTTGAATGCGCAAGCTCTAGCTCAGACATTGGTCGTATCGCTCATCGGCCTTACCGTGCTGCTGAAATCGCGTCCTGAACGGTCATTTGCCGACAATTCCGTATCGGTTATATTGTCTTTATTGGATTAACGCGCATTCCTTTAGGCGCGAATGAGAGAGCAACATAACAAAATCCGCCCTATGCCATAATCTATTTGAATTTAAACTTAAATTTTCGGAGGTTATGGAACATGGGGAAATTGACAGGAAAAACCGCGCTGGTTACCGGAGCCGGCCGAGGCATCGGCAGAGCCATTGCGATCCGTGTGGGGCAAGAAGGGGCCTTGGTAGCCGTCCATTACGGGCAAAGCCGGGAAGCGGCCGAAGAGGTCGTCCGCGCCATCGAGCAAAGCGGAGGAACCGCATTTGCGATAGGTCAAAAATTCAGCGATGCCGGAAGCGTGGGGGCGTTTTATGAGGCATTGGACGAGGCGCTAAAAACACGCACGTACGACACCAGGTTCGATATTTTGGTGAACAATGCGGGGATCGCCTCCACGCTGCCGATTGAGGAAACTACGGAAGAGGTGTTCGACGAACTTATGGACATCAACGTGAAAGTCCCGTTTTTCCTGGTCAAGCAAGCTTTGCCGCGGCTGCGGGACGAGGGGCGGATCATTAACCTGTCGTCGGCCGTGACGCGGATCTCTTTGCCCGGCGTTGCCGCCTACAGCATGACAAAGGGGGCGATCAACGCGCTGACGTTGTCCTTGTCCGCCCAGCTTGGCCCGCGCCGCATTACGATCAACGCCATCCAGCCGGGCTTCGTGGAGACGGAGATGAACGCCCCGATGCTCCAGGATCCGGACTCGCGTCAATTTGGCGCGGACTATTCCATCTTCGGAAGATGGGGGCAGCCGCAGGACGTCGCGGATATCGCCGCATTTCTATCTTCCGAAGACAGCCGCTGGATCACGGGGCAGTTGATCGACGCCAGCGGGGGATCGCATCTTTAAGACACTGTATACTTGTACACCCGGGCTTCGTAAGGCCGCAGCGTCAATAGTCCCTGATCCGGCAGCGGCTCGCGCGCATAATTGCCGATGAGCAGCTCCGCGTCCGCTGCGGCAACCTCGGCGGGGAGGGCAAAGCTGGTCTCTTCGCCGAAGAAATTCAGGATGACGAGCAGCCGCTCGTTTCCGAACGCACGCACGTAGGCGAATACCCGGTCGTCATCTTCCGCAACCAAGGAGTAATCGCCGTAAACGATGATTTCGTGCTGTTTGCGCAATTCGATGAGACGGCGGTAATAGTGGAAAAGGGAATCCGGATCCGCCAAGGCCGCCTCCACGTTGATCTCCTTGTAATTCGGGTTGACGGCGATCCAGGGCGTTCCCGTCGTAAAACCGGCCTGCGCTTCCGCGTTCCACTGCATCGGCGTGCGCGCATTGTCCCGTCCTTTAACGTAAATGGAGTTCATGATCTTTTCTTCCGGATGCCCCAAGGCTTTATATTCCCTGTACATGTTGATCGTCTCGATGTCCTTGTATTCGCCGATCGAAGCGAATTTCACGTTGGTCATGCCGATTTCTTCGCCTTGGTAAATGTATGGCGTACCCTGGAGCGTATGAAGGAGCGTGGCCAGCATTTTCCCTGATTCTTTGGGATAGCGGGTTTCGTCGCCGAACCGGGAGAGCAACCGCGGCTGGTCGTGATTGTTCAGGTACAGGCTGTTCCAGCCTTTTCCGTTCAGCGAAGTTTGCCATTTGGTAATGTTCGCTTTGATATCGGCAAGCCTCCAGGGTTTGACGTCCCATTTGCCGCCGGGACCGGAATCGACATCCATCAGCTCAAAATGGAAAATCATATTGAGCTCGCTGCGGTCCTCGCCGACATAATGCAGCGCATCCTCGGGGCTGGCGCCGATCGCCTCGCCGACGGTCATCACATCGTATTTCGACAGCACTTCCCGGTTCATTTCCTGCAGATATTCATGGACCCGCGGGCCGTTGACAAAATATTTTCCGCCAAAATGATAGCTGCCGTCCCGTACGTCCGTCCCCGCATCCGGCAGTTCCGGAACTTTGGAAATCAGGTTGATCACGTCCATCCGGAAGCCGTCGATCCCCTGATCCAGCCACCAGGTCATCATCTCGTAGACTTCGCGGCGGACCACCCCGTTATCCCAGTTCAGGTCGGGCTGCTTGCGGGAGAACAGGTGCAGGAAATATTCATCGGTCGCCTCGTCATACTCCCATGCCGGCCCGCCGAAAAAAGAACTCCAGTCGTTTGGTTCCCGTCCGTCCTTGCCCGGGCGCCAGATGTAGTAATCCCGGTACGGATTGTCCGGCGATTTGCGGGATTCGGCAAACCAGGCATGTTCGTCGGAAGTATGGTTTACGACCAAATCCATGATCAGCTTCATGCCCCGCGCGTGCAGGCCGTCCAGCAGCTCCCGCCAATCGGCGAGCGTGCCGAATTCGGCCATGATTTCCCGGTAATCGCTGATGTCGTAGCCGTTGTCATCATTGGGCGACCGGTAAACGGGGCATAACCAGACCACATCGACGCCAAGCGTCTTAAGGTAATCGAGTTTGGACACGATGCCTTGCAGATCCCCGATGCCGTCGCCGTTGCTGTCCATAAAACTGCGGGGGTAAATTTGATACACTACGCTTTCTTTCCACCATTTTTTTTGCATGATGAGCTCTCCTCTATATTTAGTTGAGTTTGCAACCGGTTAAACTGCAGCCTAAGCTTTGACCGCGCCTTGCGTAATGCCGTTGATGATCCATTTTTGCAGAAACAGGTAAACGACAACCATCGGCAGCAGGGCCAGCAGATAGGAGGCGAACGCCAGGTTGTAGTCCGTGCTGAACTGCCCCTGGAAGACGTACTGCACCAGCGGCAGCGTATATTGCGTCGGTTCGGCCAGCAGGATCAGCGGCAGCAGGAAGTCGTTCCATGTCGACAAGCTGGACAAAATCACCACGGTCGCGCTGATCGGCGCGAGCAGCGGGAAGATAATCCGCCAGAACGTTCCCCACGTCGAGGTCCCGTCGACTCTGGCCGCTTCTTCCAGTTCAATCGGCACGGACCGGATGTATCCGACGTAGACGAACACGTTAAACGGCAGGCCGTAAACGATGTACAGCATGATGAGGCCCGGAATGTTGTTCATGCCCAGATCGGTCGTCACTTTGACGACAGGCAGCATGATGATCTGAAACGGGATGAACATCGCGCTGACAAAGTACAGATACAGCAGCTTGAAAAAACGGCGGTTCATATTCCGCGCAATCGCATAAGAAACCAGTGAATTGGTTAGCAGGATGCAAACGACGGATACGACGGTAATGACGGCGCTATTGGCCAACGCGTGAAAAAAACCGGTCGCTTCGATGGCCCGCGCAAAGTTGCTGAAGTGCAGTCCCGTAGGCGGCGAGAAGATCGACTTCGCCATTTCCTCCGGATTTTTGAGCGCGATGCTTACCGTCATATAAAGCGGGAACAGAATAAACAGCGAGCCCAGGGCAATGAGAACCGTAGCCGGCCAGTTTGTAGGTTTTCTCATAGTTGATCCAACTCCCGTCTTTGCAGAACTTTGATTTGGAACAGGGAAATCGCCACGATGACGATAAAATAAATGACCGCGTTGGCCGACTGGTAAGCGAATTCGCCGCCGGTAAACCCGCCTTGGTAAATCAGCAGCGCGATCGAGCGCGTGGACGTGCCCGGGCCGCCTCCGGTCAGCGCGATGATCTGGTCAAACACCATGAGCCCGCCCTTCATGGCCAAAACCATGTTGATGGTAAAAAACGAAGCGAGCATCGGGAACGTGATCTTCCAGAACTCTTTCCATTTGGACGCGCCGTCCAGGCTCGAGGCTTCGTAAAGATCGTTTGGGATGGTCTGGAGCCCGGCCAGGTAGAGGATCGTATTGTAGGCGATGGACTGCCAGACGCCGACGATGACGATGCCGGCCCAAGCCCAGTCGGCGTTCCCGAGCAGGTTGGTCGAGAAAAATTCGCTGCCCAGCTTTTCGCCCCAAACGGGAAAGGCGTTGGAAAACAGGTAATTGAAAATGTAGCCGATAATCAAAACGCCCAGCACGTTCGGCAGGAAATAAACGGCGCGGAAGAAGTTTTTCGCTTTGATTTTCGAATTTAGCCCAAGCGCGATCACCAGGCTGATGACATTGATGAGAATCGTCGCAGCGATCGCGTACTTGAATGTGAAGATATACGATTCGAGCACATTGGAGTCTTTGAATACGTTGATAAAATTTTTCAGCCCGACGAACTCATAACCGTCGCTGAAGCCGTCCCAGTTCGTAAAGGCGTAAAATATCCCCTGCAGGGCCGGATAGGTGTGAAAGGCGAAAAACAGCAGCAAAGCGGGCAAAGTCATCAAATAAAAGGCCGTGCGGCGCTTGGTCATGGATGATCCTCCTTAAAACGGAATGAAGTGTGACAACCGAACGTAAACGTTTACGTATTGTGGGAAAAAAGACATCAGGCATAGGGTTTTACCGTCTGTCTTTCCACGATCGAATGGGCCATAATCCGGCTGCTTTCGGCTTCGCCGGTTTTGATCATGCGGATCAGCTTCTGGGATGCCAGATTCCCCATGTCATACAGCGGCTGGCGGACGGTGGTCAAAGGAGGAACCACCATTTGGGCCAGCTTGAGATCGTCATACCCTATAATCGACAGGTCCTCCGGAACCTTGATCCCATGCTTGGCGGCCACGGATAGGGCGGCGATGGCCATCTCGTCGCTGGCCGCGAACACCGCGGTCATATCCGGAGCCTTCCGCAACAAGCTTTCCATCGCTTCGCAGCCTCGCTCAAACAAGAAGTCCCCGTAAGCGATATAAGCGGGGTCAACAGGTATGCCGTGCGTTTCCAACGCCTTCTTGTAACCTTCGATTCTTGTGACCCCGGCGATTTTGTCATGTTTCGTCCCGCCGATCAAGGCGATTTTTCGGTGGCCGATCCGGATCAGATACTGGACGGCGTCAAAAGCGGCCTTAAAATCGTCGACCTTTACGTACGGTACGTTCTTGTAATTCGACTCCGTCGAGACCAGCACGAACGGAATTTGCATTTTCTTTAATGCCTGATAGTACTCCTTCTTCAACACTTCGCTTGAAAAAATCACGCCGTCAACCTGCTTCT
Source organism: Paenibacillus macerans (assembly GCF_900454495.1). NCBI lineage: Bacteria > Bacillati > Bacillota > Bacilli > Caryophanales > Paenibacillaceae > Paenibacillus > Paenibacillus macerans. The sequence goes on along the minus strand of NZ_UGSI01000001.1, from coordinate 4,169,584 downwards.
CCCGCAGCACCTGCAAATATTTGAGCGTCCGCTTCCCGTCGGAATCGGTATTGCACACCACAACGCTGTAGCCGTTGTCCTGGGCGTAGTCTTCCACCCCGCGGAGAATTTCCGAAGAGAAGAGACTGGACACGGTGGGAAACATGACGCCGATCGTATGGGTCCGTTTATTGATCAGACCGCGGGCGATCGCATTGGGCTGATACCCGATTTCTTCGATGGCTTTAAACACCTTATCTTTCGTCTTTTCCGAGTATCCGGGCAGGTTGTTGAGCACCCGCGACACAGTCGCGATAGAGACATTGGCTTTATTGGCCACGTCCTTGATGGTTGGGTTCATTTTCTTTACCAGTCCCGTCTGCAAAAAATTTTGCTTACGCAGGAACGAGCGGCATCCAACGTAAACGCTTACCCAAATCTTAGAACGCGCCTTTTATTTTGTCAACTTTGTTTTTTTCATGGTGAGAAGGGGCTTTCCCAAAGGGCATTGACAAACAAAAATCGCGGTTATATATTTGGGGTAAGCGTTTACGTAATGCGTCTTGTTTTTTTGGACATCAGGAATCGGCTAAAATGGGCGAGCGACGCCCGAAAGCGGGGCCATTTACGTAAACGTTTACGTTTCTCATTCCAATTTGATCAGGGGGATTTAAGACGATGAAGAAAATAATAGCACCCGTATTGACTGGCCTGCTGGCAGTGTCCCTGCTTGGCGCCTGCGGCAATGGTTCCGGAAACGGCACGGGAGCGGCAGCGGGCCAAACCTCTGGCGGTTCCTCCGGCAAGAAGGTCGAAATCGAATTTTTCCAGAACAAAACGGAAGCCAAAGCGACGTTCGACAAGCTCATCGCCAAGTTTAACGAAGCCAATCCGGACATCAAGGTGACCCAAGTTAATCCGCCTGACGCCGAAACCGTGCTGAAAACCCGCGCGGCGAAAAAGGACATTCCGGACGTCGTAGGGCTCGGGGCCACCGACACGTTCAAGACGCTGGCCGCCGGCGGCATGTTCAAGGATTTCACGGACAATCCGCTCGTCCAGACGATTCAACCGGCCTATATTAAAATGCTGAACGACCTGACGGGCTCCGCGGAGCTGAACGGGCTTCCGTTCTCCGCCAACGCCAGCGGCGTGATTTACAATAAAGCGATCTTCAAGGAAGCCGGCGTCGAAGTGCCGAAAACCTGGGACGAATTCATCGCCGTGGCCGAGAAATTCAAAGCGGAAGGGAAAAACGCTTTTTATCTCACGTATAAAGATTCCTGGACCACGCTGGTGCCGTTCAACGCCCTTGAGCCAAGCATCGCCGGCACCGATATTTTCAAGCAGCGCCAGGAAGGTACGGTGAAGTTCGCGGATACGTTAAAAGAAGTGGCCGAGAAGCAGCTGAAGCTGCTCGATTACGGGCAGAAGGATATTTTCGGCAAAGGTTACAATGACGGCAACACCGCTTTCGCCAAAGGCGAATCCGCGATGTATCTGCAAGGGGTATGGGCGATACCGGAAATTCAGAAGGCCAACCCGTCGATCGAACTCGGCGTGTTCCCGCTCCCGGCGACCAATGATCCGGCGCAAAACAAAGTGATTTCCGGGGTGGACACGCTGCTGACGGTATCGAAAAATACGAAGCATCCCGAAGAAGCGATGAAATTCGTTCAATTTTTGCTGCAGCCCGATAATGTGAAGCAATATATCGACGAACAGAAGGCGTTCCCGGCGATCACCGGGGTTACGCAGGACGATCCGGTCATGGACGGCTTCAAGGAAGCGTTCACGGCCGGGCAAATTTCCGACTTCGCGGACCATTACATTCCGGGGGCCATGAAGCTAGACTCTCTGATTCAGGGGTTCTTGCAAAAGAAGGATGCCGCTGCCTATTTGAATCAGCTGGACACGGAGTGGGATAAGGTCGCCGCCCGGAAGTAAAAAAGTGTTGCCATCGGGCAACGTGCGGCAGGGCCGCCCAGGCTAACTTGCGAATTGGATTGCGGACATGCGTTTCTACCTCCTATAATTAGGATGGAATCGTGCTAAGAACGGGACAAAAGCGTGGCAATTATGAGGTTACTGAAACTTTCATCCCGGAGAATTCGTTATATTAGCATCATTCGATCATAGACAAGGTAAGGGGAAAATCGACATGCCCACAGCATCTTTGCCCAGCCGGACCTCGGTTAAACGGGGGAAACGGGGCCAAAAACGCAAGAAAACGCCAAAAAGACGAAAACGCGGCTTTATCTATTTTTCCTCTTTAACGTTTCTGGTGATGTTATGGATCGGAATGGCGGCCATGATATGGCTGTTCTTTACGCCTTCCGGCAATAACGTCCGGTTCCTTATGGCCGATACCTTGATTACGACGCAGCACCGCCATTGGGCCAAATACATTATCGGGCAAGCGGAGCTGGACAAGCGGGTGGCCGCCTATCAGGCCCAGTTTGAGCAGATGGGCGAAGAGAAGGATACCCATACGATCGCAGCCCCGCAGCAGGAAGAAACCAAAGAAGAAAAACCGCTTGTCGAAATCGAAGAGGTTTCAGGCAGCGGCTATCACGGATACGTCTTGACCGTCAACGATCCGACGAAAATCCGGCTTGGCGTTCCGGCCAAACGCGGCAAAGGCGAGAAGGTCTCCAGCATGGTGCAGCGGACCGGAGCCGTCGCCGGCGTCAATGGCGGGGGATTTGCCGACCCGAATTGGAAAGGCAACGGCTTTAAGCCGATCGGGGTCGTGATTTCGCAAGGCAAGATTTATTACAACGGCCTCGGCTCCAAAACGTCCACCCAGGTGGTGGGGCTGGACAAGCAGGGGAAGATGATCGCCGGAAAATATACACTGAAAGAGTTGGAAGAGCTTGGGATTCAGGAAGCCGTCACGTTCCAGCCGCGGATCATCGTCAACGGCAAGGGACAGATCCGCAATCAAAAAGAAGGCTGGGGCATCGCACCGCGAACGGCGATGGGGCAAAGGGAAGACGGGGCGATACTGTTCGTCGTGATCGACGGGCGCCAGCCGGGCTACAGCATCGGTGCAAGCTTGTACGACGTGCAGCAGGTCATGCTGGAGCACGGCGCGGTCATCGCCGCCAATCTGGACGGCGGGTCGTCCACCGTGTTGGTGAAAGAAGGCGGGGAAATCGTCAACAAGCCGTCCTCGGAATACGGGGAACGGTATCTCCCTACCGCCTTTCTCGTCTTCGAGCACCCGGAACAGGCCGACATCCCCAATATTTGGGAAGGGCTGCGGCCGCAGGATATCGACCCGGGCAAAAAATAAAATCCGGCGTCTAGGCTGTCCAAGCAGACAAATCTGCTGTTGGGCGGCCTTTTTTTGTCTTAGAGAGAAGCCCCCCTCATAAAATAGCGGAACTTTATAGTCTTATTTTCCGGAATGAAGCGTGTTCATTGCACTTAGCGGAATCTTTTGGCCTTATTTTCCAATGAACAGTGAAAAAAGCAGCCATCTCCCTGCGGCTTGAGAAAACAGCGCCATTAAACTCCTCTATTTATCTAAAAATGGGTGATACCGTCGAAATAGCGACATTTTTTCCCTTTATGTTTTCGCTTGAGTTTTAAAACCGTCAGCTAATGCTTGTTCCAAAAGAAGCGCTGCCGGTATTTTCGCGGCGACAGGCCTTCCATTTTCGTGAAGCAGGCGGTGAAATAGGAGGCCGTGTTGAAGCCAACCTGCTCGGCGATCCGCTCCACGGTCAGGTCCGTTTGCAGCAGCAGCAGCTTGGACTGCTGGATGCGCAGGCGCAGCAAATATACGGCCGGCGGGCAGCCGAACACCTTTTGCATGCAGCGGGCGATATAGACGGGATGGAAGTTGATGCTTTCGCCCAGCTTTGTCGCGGAAAAGGGCTCGCGGTAATGCTTGCGCAGGTAGGAGGCGGCCGCATCCGCGCAAACCGATTGCGGGGACGGCGCGTCTCCGCCGGCGGAGGCGGAAAGCTGGACGATAACCTCCTGAAACAAGGCCTGCTGCCTGAGCCGGACGCCGCTTATATGGATGCTCCGGTTCATCTCCGTCAACTCGCCGATCGCGGCGGCCAGCTTTTGCGGTTGAGCGAGCTTCATGAACTGGGGGAGCGGAACCGTATAAGGCGCCACGGAGAAAGGGCGTAAAGCCGGCGGCCCCGGCGTTTCCTTGTCCGCATAGCTTCCCTGCTGCTGCCGGTATTCCTCCTCTTCGACGACGCGCCAATCGCCGAGAATTTGAAAATGCAGCCAATGATGCAGCGTCTCTTCCCGGCAGCCCTCCACGGCGTAATGATAGCAATCCGGACGGAGGATCAAGGCGTGGCCGGATTCGACTTCATAATCTCTGCCCTCCTCCCCGACGTACAGGCAGCCGGAAACGACGACGAGCAGGTCGAACGCGCCGATATTTTGCCGGCTGGGATGTTTGCCCCCCACCGGCAGCAGCGTAGAGCCGCTGACGATATAATGCGGCAGGGGAGGCGCGGTAAATTCGATGATCGGAGGCATAATACGCCAGCTCCTCTGAGGTTGGAATATTGAAAGTTTGAGTTGATTCGTTGATACATTAATTACAATATAGCATTTATAATGTGTTTCATGCTAACAAGACAGAAGTGAGCGCGATTATCCGCTCCCCGTACTACAGGAGGTTGTAATAATGAAGAAAATCAAGGGCGGCGAAAGAGACCGGTTCTCCCTTTGGCTGCTCGCCTGGCCGATTTTTATCGAGCTGTTTCTGCAAATTTTGCTCGGCACCGTCGATACGCTGATGGTCAGCCGGATTTCCGACAACGCGGTTGCCGTCGTCGGTTTCTCCAATCAGCTGTTTAACGCGCTTACGACGCTGTTTGCCACCATCGCCAGCGGCGCCGGCATCGTGATCGCGCAAAAAATAGGCTCCGGCCGGGAAGAGGACGCCCGGACCGTAGCGATTATCGCCTTTAAAGTAACGGCGTATATCGGCATCTTCCTCAGCGTGTTGCTGATCGCCGTGCCGAAACCGATCGCCCGGGCGCTGCAGCTTCCGGAAGAATTGCTGCCGATGGCGGAGGTGTACATTTCGATCGTGGGCGGCGGCATGATCCTGACCGCGATGATCTCCATGCTCGGAACGGCGATCCGCAATACCGGAAACACGAAAGGACCGATGTACACGGCGGTGGGGATGAACATCATCCATATCGCGATGAACTATTGCTTTATTTTCGGCGCCTTCGGTTTTCCGCAGTGGGGATTGACCGGGGTGGCCATCTCGACCGTGATCAGCCGGCTGATTGCAACGGTAGTCCTGCTGCTGATTTTCCTCGGCACCTTTCAGCGGCGCATCGGCTTTAAAGATTTGCCGGTTTTCGACCGCAAGCTGTTCAAGGAAATTTTAGTCATCGGTTGGCCGCTGGGCGTCAATTCGGCCAGCTGGGTATTTTCGCAGCTTGCGATCTTCTCGTTCCTCGCTATCCTCGGTTCCACCGAGCTCGCGGCAAGGACGTATATGAACACGCTGGAATCGTTTTGCTTCATGCTCGGCTTCTCTCTGGCGATGGCGGCGCAAATCCAGATTGCCCACCTGTACGGCGCAGGCAAAACAAAGGAGGCTTACCGGGCGGTCTACCGCGTGCTGGCCTTCGGACTTCCGCTGGTGATCGTCAACGCTTTTATTCTCGTATTGATCGGCCCGGCGCTGATGGGCGTGTTTACGAAAGATCCGGAGATTTTGGCGCTTTGCGTTTCGCTGCTGTGGCTGAATTTGTTGCTCCAGCCGGGCAAAATGGTCAACATGGCGATCGGCAACTCGCTGAACGCGGTCGGGGATACGAAATATACGATGGTCATCTCCCTGATTTTCATGTGGCTGATCGCCACCGGCTGCTCCTATTGGTTTGGCGTTTCCATGGGCTGGGGCATCATCGCGATCTATCTTAGCATGATCACCGATGAATACGTGCGCGGCATCCTCTCGTACTTCCGCTGGCGGGGCCGCAAATATTTGCGGATGAAGGAAGCCGACCTGAGCCGGGAAGAGCAGCCGCCGGGAGGCGCCCCGCTGGACGGCGTGGAGAGCCCGGCATTGTGAAGCGGCGCTGGTGTCCGTTAGAATCCGCAGCTTCGCGAAGATATAGCGCCAAGCCGAGCCCCAAACCCGGGCGAAACAAAAAAGCTGCCCCAGCCTGGAGCGGCGGTCTCCTGTTTTACAACAGAGGCAGCTCGCCTAGCGCCATGGGGCAGCTTTCTTTTTATAAGTTATTGCTTCTCTTCCTTAACACGGTCCGGGAGCTGCTGGACGTAGCTGTCGGAGAGGCGGAGCAGCTCCAGCGCCCGGTTGTATTCGTCTTCCGTCGTCAAAGCTTGGCTTACGCCGTCTTTGGCCAGCGGGTATTGGGTCCCGTCGTTGTACCAAACCCCCGGCATAAACAACGCCTTGTTGTTGAGGAACGAACCGGAAGGCAGGTAGTAACGCTGCGGCAGCAGATTGTATTCCGTTTGATTCAGGATGTCCTCGCCGAAATGAATGTGATCGTGGAGCGAAACCCCCAACAGGTTGGCGACCGTCGGCAAAATATCAACCTGGCCGCCGACGTTCTCCATCTCCTTCGGAGATTGGCCGGGGACGGAAATGATCAGCGGGATGTTGATCATGTCGATATAGCTGTATTCCCGGCCATAGATTTCCTGCATCAGCTCCAGGCCGTGTTTGTCCAGGGAATACATCGGCAGGCCGAGGTGGTCGCCGTAAATGACGACAACGCTGTTATCCCAAATGCCTTTTTGCTTCAGATCGTCGATAAACTGGCCGAGGGCGTAATCGGCGTAGCTTTGCGCCCGCAAATAGTCGCCGACCATATTGTCCTGATATCGTTCCGGCAGCTGGATTTTGTCCTTTTCATGCGGCGTCGTAAACGGATGGTGCGCCGTCATCGAAATGACTTGAGCGTAGAATGGCTTGCCGCCCAGCTGCATTTTATCCAGCTCATCCGCGGTTTTCTTGTACAGCACTTCGTCGGAAGGGCCGAAGAAAACCGTATCCTCCGTGCCGAAAAACTTCTGGTCGTAGTAACGGTCCCAGCCTAGAGCGGCGTATAGTTCCCCGCGGTTCCAGAAATCGACCGCATTGGTGTGGAAGGTAGCGGTGTCGTACCCCTGCGACTTCATCAATTTCGGCAGGCTGGGCAGCTCCTTGTCCGGATAGTTTTGCGTGGCCGCCTCATTATAGGGAATGTAGAACGAGGTGTTCACGACGAATTCGGCGTCCGAGGTGTTGCCTTGTCCGACCATTTGATAAAAATGCTTGAAATAGGTATTGTCCTTCACGAGCCGGTTCATGACCGGCGTCACTTCCTGGCCGTCGACTTTCAGGTTGATCAGGAAGTTTTGGAACGATTCCAGTTGGATGATGATCAGGTTTTTGCCTTTGGCCGCGCCGAAATATTTCGGGTGGGCCGGCTGCGCAATCCCTTTAAGCTGGTCGATTTTGGTTTGGTTAATCTGTTTGCTGTCGACGAGATCTTCTTTTTTGCCGGAAAAAATCGTGTACGCTTCGTAGTTCAGGATGCCCATTTTCTCCGCTTGCTTAATTTCGTTCATGCTGGCGCGGTTAGGCCATACGTTGAAGATACACAGGAGGACCGAAGCAGCAAAAATACCCGCGATTACGCCGGTGCTGGTCTTTTTTAAATTGAAAAAGCTTTTGAGCTGCTCGGCTCTTTTTTTGCGCAGCAGCCAGTAGCTGATGATGACGATATCGAGAAAAATCAGCAGATAGTACGGCGCCAGCAAGGAAAATACGCTGTGTTTGACCGCGGTAACCTGATTGACCTGCTCCAGGGCATGGTAATTAACAATGACCCCGTAATATTTATGATACATAACTGCGGCGAAAAATATGGCGGTGACGATGAAGTTGACGGTCAGATAGAGGCCGATTTTACGCTTGGAAGAAAACCATTCGATCAGGCAAAACAGCGCCCAAATGAAAGGAATTTCCCTCAGCAGAGGCCCCCAGGCGGGAACTTCGTCAAAGATGGTGATCCAAACGACGTAAATTTTCAATATCATGATGACGGAGAAAAAGACAAACGGCTTAATGTTGGCCAGCCGGATACGATTGAATTGTAACACGACGTTTCCTTCCTTTCCGCTTTGTTACGTAGTTCGCTATTTAATACTGGCTTTACATTTTTACACCCCTAATATAATACATGAATTAGGAGAAAGAATAAAATAATTCAATTCACTCATTTAACAAGATACCCCAAACATGGCTTCGTTAACATCGCGTTAGTTCTCATTATTGACTTGTTACGGCGGTTTTTGCTAAATTAGAGGTATCCTTCTGACGGGAGAGATTTTAATGTCGGTGAATGTTCTTAACTAATCAATTTCATATGGACCGAAAGCAGGTTTTCAGGGACGCATTCAGGGCGACTTCGCGGCCGTTTGAGCTTAGGAGCATACGTCTGTTTGAACGTACTCTTGTTTCGGTCTGTTGAATTTAGTTAAGAACACACGCGGAACATCATGCAAGCGCCTTTGGCCGCTGCCTGCTTGTGGAATGTAAAGCCGTGCTGTATTCAGCGCGGCTTTTTTGCATTTTGCGGGAACGCAGGCATATAGCGGAAGAGGTGTGGGCAAAGGATGGCATTCGTGCTGTCCTTTGCCTTTTTTTGTGCTCTCGGATAGAAGGATGAACCGAAAATGAGGAGGTTTTGGACATGGAAAAATTTTCGCTGCACATGCTGGAATACGAAAGCATCAAACAGGAGCTGATGAGCTACGCCGTATCGTACGAAGGGCGAAACCGGATCGCGGAGCTGACGCCGCTGGAGGAGAAACGGCTGATCGAACGGGCGATCGCGGAAACGGCGGAGGCGCTTGCGCTATATGGAAAAGGGGCCAGCGTTCCGCTCCCTTCGCTGGATGGAATCGAGCTGGTAGCCTCGCTGCTGGGCACCGGCTACCTGTTCACCGAGCAGGACTTAACGGCGGTGCAAACCTTTCTTCACAGCTGCGGCCAACTGAAGAAGTATATGGCCTCCAAAGGCGAGCTGGCCTGGCAAATCGGCGTTTACGCGCACGATCTGCGGGATTTGCCCGCGCTGCAGCAGGAAATTTTGCGCTGCATCCGGCACGGGGTGATCACGAATGAAGCGAGCCGGGAGCTGGAGAAAGTCCGCAAACGGATCGCGGTCGTGAAAGAGCGGATTCAGAAGAAGCTTCAGTCCGTGATGGCCCGCCATGCCGCGATTTTGCAGGAAAACATCGTCAGCGTGCGCGGCGGCAGGTACGTCATCCCGGTCAGGAAGGATTACTACAAGCAGGTGAACGGCCGTATGCTGGACCAGTCCACCAGCGGGCAAACGGTGTTTATCGAGCCCCAGGAGGTGTCGGCGCTGCAAAGCGAGCTGGAATTGCTGCAGGGAGAAGAGGCGCGGGAGGAAGCCAAGGTGCTCGGCTACCTGGCGGAGCTGGTCGAGCGGGAAGCCGAGGCGATATACCGGAATATTGAAATTACGGGGACGTACGATTTCATCTTCGCCAAAGCGAAATATGCGGCGGCGATCGGCGGCAGGGCGGTGGAGATCTGCGAGGACGGTTACACCGTGATTCGCGAGGCCAAGCATCCGAAGCTGCTGCAGGCGATGGTTCCGCTGGACGTGGAGATCGGCCGGTCATACCGGACGCTGATTATCACCGGACCGAATACGGGCGGCAAAACCGTCGTGTTGAAGACGTTCGGACTGCTGGCCCTGATGGTCCAGTCCGGGCTGCTCGTGCCGGTGGCCCCCGGCAGCCGGTTCGCGGTGTACCGCGGCATTATGGCCGTGATCGGCGACGGGCAAAACCTGGAGCAGTCGCTCAGCACCTTTTCCGCGCAAATCAGCGCGCTTGTTACAATGCTGCGCGAAGCCGGGCCGTCCACGCTGCTGCTCATCGACGAACTGGCGGCGGGAACCGACCCCGGCGAAGGCATCGCCCTGTCGATCGCCATCCTTGAGGAGTTCGCCCGCAAAGGGGCGACGGTGCTGGTGACGACGCATTTTAACGAGCTGAAGACGTTTGCCTCCCGGGCGCAAGGCTTCCAGAACGCGCGCATGGAATTCGACGCCGAGACGCTGCGTCCGCTGTACCGGTTGACGATCGGCCAGGCCGGCCGCAGCTACGCGCTGGAGATCGCGAGCCGGCTGGGGATCGCCCCGGGCATCGTGGAGCGGTCGCAGCATATCGTCAGCCGCCAGGCAGCCGAAGGGACCGGAGGCTCGGTGCTATGGGACGACATTTTGCCGGAGCCTGTGCCGCCACCGGAGCAGGAGCTGGCGCATGGGATGGAGCAAGGCTCGGCGACGTGGTCGATGCAGACGCCGGCGCAGGAACTTGCGCTGGACTTGGCGCAGAGGCCGGTACGCCCCGTGTCACCACCGGAGCCGCCGCAGCCTATGCGGGCCGATGCTGTGAAAGCGGCGGGGCCTAGAGGGGCTGCGGCCGGCGCGGAACCCGGGCCTGCCTCACCGGGGGATGCCTCACCCGGGCAAGCTGCCTCCGAGCCAGGACCGGAACAAGCCGGGCCGGACAAGAGCGGGCTGCAGGGCCAGCCGGAACTTGCCTCTTCTGACCCGGAGCAGCCGGCGAAAAAGAAACCCCAGGCCTTCGAGGTGGGCGATGCGGTGATAGTCACTTCGATCGGGAAGGTCGGTATCGTCAGCGCGCCGCAGGACAACCGGGGCATCGTCGAGGTGCTCGTGCAGAAGCAGCGGATCAAGGTCAACCATAAACGGCTCAAGCCCTACATCAAAAAAGAAGAACTGTATCCCGACGATTACGATTTCGATATTGTGTTCGACACCAAGGAAAACCGCAAAAAGCGGAAGCTGATGGGCAAACGGCACGTAGAAGGCTTGGAGATCGTCCGGAGACCGGGCGAGAACTAGGTTGAACTAAAAAGAAGCATCCCAGTCCGCCGTATAGCGGTGAGGATGCTTCTTTCGTTTTGCAGGGAGCTCCTTGGAAAAATCCAATAGATTGAGGCAAATCCATTCCGGCCTGAAGCTCATATTGGAAAAAATCCATTAGAATTCGCTCAAACCATCCGTTTTGCGCCCCGTCAAGCCCGAGCTGTTGGAAATATCCAATCCGGCGGCTGTATTTTCCATTAAATTTCGAGTTCTATTGGATATATCCAATCAGTACGCTGCGTCAGGCACAGTCGGGACTTCCAGACGCGGTAATCACTTCAGGAACTGTCAAACAGCTTGGTGCAATCAGAGCAGCCAGGCACAGTCAGAACAGAACAGCTAGAACAGCTAGAACAGCCAGGTACGATTAGGTACAACCAGGTACAATGAAGCGCAATGATGCACGGTTACGAATTCACCCCGGGCGAAACGGTGAGCTGCTCGGCCAGCGTGGCCACGAACTGCTCGAGGAAAGCCCGATCGGCCTCGTCGAAGCGCCGCTTGATCGGGCTGTCGATGTCGAGCACGCCAAACAGCTGCCCGTCCTTGACGATCGGCACGACGATTTCGCTGTTGGAAGCCGCGTCGCAGGCGATGTGCCCGGGGAATTCGTGCACGTCTTCGATCCGCAGCGTTTCCCGGCGCTGTGCACTGGTACCGCAGACTCCTTTGCCCAGCGGTATACGGATGCAGGCCGGCAGCCCTTGAAACGGTCCGAGCACCAGTTCCCGGCCATCATACAGATAAAACCCGACCCAGTTGATATCGTCCAAATAAAAATTCAGCAGCGCGGCGGCGTTGGCCAAATTCGCCACGTTGCTGCTCTCCTCATAAATCAAGCCCCGAAGCTGCGACAATACGGCGTTTTGCCGCTCTTCCCGGGAGCCCGAGTATTCGCTTGCGTGAAACATACGGGTATTCCCTCCTTGACTTCGCTTCCGGATCAAGCCCGGAAACGCGCTACGCGATAAAGCTATTATAAGCCAGCTCGCGTCCGAAGGGTAGGTGCGTTCATTTTACAAACTCCGACACGGTGTGCTATTTTTTATCAATTTTGCAAAATATGTTTTTTGGCATCATGAGGTAAAATAGGGGAAAGATCGTAGAAAAGGTGATTTTATGGCGACATCAATGTATAGGGAAACCCGACCAAAACATAAAAAAGTAAGCAACGAGCTCAAAGCGACGATCGAAAATCTGCGCTCTGAGCTGATGAACGCCGCGGTGGAGGACAACTTCAGCAGCGGCGCTATATTGGAGTTAAGCCAGCGTCTGGATCATTACATCGTGATGGCCCAAAATCAGATGCTGGGCAAATAAGCCGCCGTTACTGCTTCCGCCGCCATTTCCGCGCCAAGAACTTCATGAATAAAGGAATGAACCTCCGCTTTGTAGCGTTTCGGATCAACGCCGTAGGCGTTGGCATGGACCGCGCCTTCGATTAACAGCAATCTTTTCGGTTCCGGTTTATGCCGGAACATTTCTTTGCTCATGTAGGTGGGAACGTAGTTATCATCCGTCCCGTGAATGAATAAAACGGGCAGGCGGCTTTTTTCCACCGCTTTGATCGGACTGACCTGATCGAGCCGGAAGCCTGCTTTGCGCTGCAAAAGCCTGTTCACCAAAGGCAGCAGCGGATACGCCGGCAGCTTGTTCAGCTTCGTGAATTGATGCCGCATCAACTCCGTCAAATCGGAGTAAGGGCAATCGGCAATGACGAACTTCACGTTCGGATGCGCGATGCTTAGATATTCCAGCACGGTTCCACCGCCAAGGGATTGGCCATGCAGACCGATTTCGGTTTGTTCCCCGTAATGTTCCAAAATCCAATTTACCCAGGTTTGCACGTCATATTTTTCATAATACCCGTAAGTCGTGTATTTACCTTGGCTGCCGCCGTGACGCCGCTGATCGATCAGCAAAATGTTGAAGCCCGCGTCGCGAAACATGTCGATATATTGCGTTGAGGCGTGGAGCGAAACCGTATAACCGTGAACGATGATCATCCAGCGGCGGCTTTCCGGAAAAAATTCCAGCACATACCCGCTGAGCAGCAGGCCGTCCTGAGACGTGGCCTGCACTTGGCGTTTGTTCAGACGGTCAAACCGTTCCATGGAATAGACGCCCGTTTTCTCCAAATATTCATAGATGCGCTCTTTCGTCTGCAGTTTCATTTGGGTGATCTGACGAAGGGCGTAGCGCGGCAGGCCGCCGGAGATCAGCGCGGCCAGCAGCAGTATGGCGATGCCGAAAGTGTAGATCATCCGGGTGTTCCCTCCTTATTTTTGAGCTGATACCTATCCGTAAATGCTCTATCTGTAGACCATAGTATCACCGAAAAGACGGCAAGAAAATCATAGTCTGCAAAAATTGCCTTTTACCTTTGACGGGATCGCTTCGATATGATTAGCTATAATCATACCGGGGAGGGGGCGTTTGCCGAATCCTCCGGTTTTGTGTTTCAAGTAAAGAGAGGAGAATAGCATATGTACAAATGCGGCGGGAATATCCCTGTCCTGGAAAGCGAAAGGCTGAGGTTAAGGAGAATGGAGCGCGGCGACGCCGAGGTGATGTTCCGTTATTGGAGCGATCCGGAAGTGACCCGGTACATGAACGTATCAGCGTTTGCCTCCGTGGAGGAAGCCTGGGACATGATCAATTTGCTGAACGGATTGTCCGAAAGCGAGGATGCGATGCGTTTTGGCATCGAGCTGAAGGAAGAAGGGAAGCTGATCGGCAGCTGCGGATATAATGCTTGGGAACAGTCCGGGGCTTATCGCGGCGAGATCGGATATGATCTCGGACGGGAATACTGGGGGCGCGGATATATGTCGGAGGCGCTAAGGCTGCTATTGGCCTATGGCTACGACACGATGGGGCTCAACCGGATCGAAGCGCTTGTGGAGCCGGAAAACGCCGGATCGCTCAAGCTGTTGCTATCTTTTGGGTTTAAGGAGGAAGGGCTGCTGCGGGAATACCAGCAGACGGAAAAGGGGTTTGTCGACCTGCTGATGTACTCGTTGCTCAAAAAAGAGTACGTAAAAAGTATTTAACGGACGAGGTGATAGCTGTGAAAAAGCTGTGTTCGGCAGGCGTGCCGTTTCAGGGGCTGGACCCGCTGAGCAAGCTGGTCGCGCTGCTGTGCGTTGCGGCGCTGAGCATGCATTGGGACAAGGCAGCGCCGTTAAGCGTCATGCTGCTTTTTTTGGCAGGGGCCGCCAGGTTCGGGGCCGGGATGCCTTGGGGCAAGCTGGGAAGGCGAATGGGGTATATCGCCGGCTTCGGCGTTCCGTTGTTTGCCGTCACCGCCTTGGCCGCCCCTTCCTCCGGGGAGCAGATTTCCGCCGGATTCCTGTCAATCCCGTTAAACTCGGTCTCTGCGGCGGCGGCGGTATGCTTGCGGATGTTCTGCCTGTTTATGTCCTCGCTGATTTACATTGAAACGACGGACCCCAAACAATTCGTCGTTATGATGACGACCCGGCTCAAGCTGCCTTACCGCTTTGTGTTCGGCGTGTCGATGGCGTTGACGTTTTTGCCGCTGCTGGCCGAGGAGGGGCGGGTTGCCGCCGATGCGCGCAAAATCCGTTCCGCCAGAGCGCCCAGAGGGCTCACGGAACGTCTGGCGCAGCTTCGGGGACGGTTGCTGGCGGTGTTCGCCGGGGCGATCCGCCGGATCGAGCAGACTGCCGGGGCGATGGACGCCAAGGGCTTTGGAGCTTATCCGGAGCGGACGTTTTTGCGGGAGGCGGCTTTGTCCCGGGGCGGGGTGTGGCTGATGGCGGTCAGCGTGATCTGCGGCGCCGGATTATGGTTTATTTAGGTTAGGTCCGAAAAAAGGACTTGACGCGCCATGATTGTTAACCTAAATTTTAAATTATGGTTAACAATTGATTGCGAGAGGATGACGAAGCAGACATGAACGAATCGACGAAAAAAAACGCTTTTGCCAAATTTACCACGCTGGATATCGTGCTGATGGCTATGCTGGCGGCGGCGAACGCGGTGATGACCGTGTATTTGTCGCCGGTTAATCAAGCTTTGAACGGGCTGGGGGGACCTATCGCCACTTCGACGATTACCGGTTTGTACATGATTTACGGATTGCTGGCCTATTACATTATCCGCAAGCCGGGGACAGGGCTGATCACCTACGGGATCGGGGCGGTGGTGCAGTCGTTTATGGGCTCCGCCTACGGCATCGTTTCCTGTTTTGCCGCCGCGGCGTGTTATCTTGTGATTGCCGAGGGGATTTTTGCGCTGACGCGTTATAAAAATTGGGGCTGGCCGGTGATGCTGGTGACCGGAGGCGCGATGGTGCCGGTTTGGTTTTTCTTTGCCGCGCAGATGTTCGGCTATACGAAATGGGGAACCGGGGTGCTGTTGATTGCGCTCGTGGTCCGGACTTTGAGCGGAGTTGTTTTTTGCGGGCTGCTGACGAAACTGATCGGCGATGGGTTGGCGCGCAGCGGACTGCTGCGCCGGTTTACGGCCGGCCAAGGGGCGAAAAGTCTGACATGACGGCCCCGGCCTTTGATTTGGAGCGGGTCGGCTACAGCTTTGAGGCGGGGGCAAAGCCGGCGCTGCAGGAGGTAACGCTCCGCGCGGAAGCCGGGGAATGGATTGCCGTAGCGGGAGCAAGCGGCAGCGGCAAATCGGTGCTGGCCCAGTTGCTGAGCGGGTATCTCCCGCGCTCCGGGGGCGGCGTGCGGACGGGCCGGCTGCTCGTCTTCGGCGCTGACCCCGCGGAGGCGGACATCGCCGCCGTAGCCCAGCGCATCGGGGTCGTGTTTCAGGACCCCGACGCACAGCTCGTGCAGGGCCGGGTCGAAGACGAGGTCGCCTTCGGCCCGGAAAACCTGCGCGTGCCCGCCGCCGGCATCGAGCGGCGGGTCGCGGAGGCGCTGGCGGCGGTGCAGCTGACGCCGCAGCGGATGGCGCGCGTGCACGCGCTGTCCGGCGGCCAGCGCCAGCGCACCGCGATTGCAGCGGCGCTGGCGCTGGAGCCGCCGCTGCTCGTGTTTGACGAGCCGGCGGCCAGCCTGGACGCCGCCGCGAGGACGCGGCTGCTGGCGCTGCTGCGCCGCCTGCACCGCGAAGGCCGGACCGTCGTGACGCTGTCCGGCCGGATCGACGAGCTCGCGGCGGCGGCGGCGCGGCTCGTCGTGTTGGACGCCGGCACCGTCGTCATGGACGGTCCGGCGGGCGAGCTCATCCGCGGCGAACGCGCGCGGATGGAGGGTTTGGGGCTGCTGCCGCCAGGTGCAGCAGCAGCCCCGGGCGCGGGCGCGGCGGACCTTGTACCGCTGCTGGCGGCATCTAAAGCGGCCGGCCTGCCGCCCCCGCCGCTTGCCCCCGCCCCGCAGACTGCCCCCGCCGCGCCGCCCGTGCCCGCCGTGCCGCCCGTGCCCGCTGCGCCGTCCGTGCCTACCGCGTCGCCCGCCCCCGCCGACCCGCTGCTCGAGGTGCGGGGCCTGACCTTCGCCTACGCTCCAAAAAGCGCGCCGGTGCTCACAGGCATCGACCTGACGTTAGGCCCGGGCGAATGGCGGCTGCTCTGTGGCGAAAATGGCTCCGGCAAAACGTCCTTGTCCCGGCTCCTCATGGGGCTGCTCCGTCCGCCCAAAGGCGCCGTCTTTTGGCAGGGCAAGGATGCGGCCAGACTGTCCCTGTACAAGCTCGCGGCGGACATCGGCTACGTCTTCCAGCAGCCGGAGCAGCAGTTCGTTGCCGCGACCGTGTGGGACGAGCTGCTGTATGGGCCGCGCTGCCAGCTGCGCCTAAGGAAACGCGATCCGCTGCCGGAGGAGCTGCGCCAAAGGGCGCTCGAGCTGCTCGAAACGATCGGGCTTCGAGATAAGGCCGACGTTTCGCCGTATCTGCTGAGCGGAGGGGAGAAGCGTCTGCTCAGCATCGCAGCGTCGATGATCAGCCCCAAAAAACTGTATATCCTCGACGAGCCAACGGCCGGCATCGATTATAACGGCGTGCGTATGCTGATCGCTCTTTGCCGTCAGGCTCTGACCGGCGGCGCTTCGCTGATCGTAATCACCCATGAGCCAGGGCTTTTCGCCGGGAACCCGGTCCATCAGTGGTCGATGTGCGAAGGTAGATTGGAGGCAGCGGATTGAACCGTAACGGCATCAGGCAACTGCAGAAATGGTGTGATTCGAAGTTAACCGTGCTATTTTGACAAACCGCAACTTTTGGATTACTGTACCCTGTGACTTGATCCGAAAATCGGCACTTGACTAATGTGTTAATCTCGAAGGATCAAGCTATCCGGTAACATTTTCTGCGCTAACGGTTGCCATCGCGCTTATTCGAGCTACAAAGCAGAGGTTTCTTTTTTAACGGTTGTCATCGGGCTTATTTAGGCAAAACGCCCTATTTTTCCCGGAAAAACGGGAAATAAGCTCGCTGGCAACCGTTACATTTTATATCCGTTCGTTTTTGCCTAAATAGCTTCGTTCACAACCGTTAGATTTTTTCGTGCTCTTTTACGCTGTTGCACTTGCCTCACAGTTAAGGTCCATGTTTGTGTTGTGACACCGTTTTGGCTAAAACAGAAATAGATGCTTTACCCCCGGCTACTTTAACGACTACTTAACGCCCCCTAGCGACCATCTAGCGACCACCCAGCACAGCCTAGCGACTACTTAACGACCAGATCACATAACCTCCACCTAGCAACTACCTAACGACTACCTAACGACCACTTAACAACCACTTAAATACTACTTAACGACTACCTAACGACTACTTAACGACTACTTAACGACCAACTTAGCGACTTACCTAACAACCAACCTGCTATCCGATCGTCCTCTCTCAAAATAGCATCACTTTATGTACTTATTATCCAGAGCTTGGCTTTTTCATCTCCATTAGCGGCATTTTATGTACTTATTTTCCTGGGAATACCCCAGAACAGGGGCATTTCCTGGCGACCAAAGAGAATAGCGACCTAAAATGCCTCTATTTCTCTCAAATGGACGGTTATCGCAGAATAAGGACAATTTTTGCTCTTATGTGCCATAGGCCGTCCGCGGTTAACTGTGGCTCAATATCCTGTGGCTCATGTTTTCGCTGGAATTTCTCGGGGGCAGGCAGCCTGGTTGTGCATGTTTTCTCGGCGCAATTACAACTTCCGTGAATCCACAGCAAAAGGAACAAGCCCGAACCAGACTTGGGCTTGTTGTCCTGGTTCGGGCTTGTTGTCCAGGCTGGACGTATTAAGCCGTCCGCCGTTTCAGGGGCCACGGGCGTCGCCGAAGCCCCTTCTACAGGAGACTCGGCGGGCATCCCCGGCTCTTCATCCACTACAGGCAGTGTGCACACTTTAGCTCTTTACTCACCACCGTCTCTTTACTCACTACCGTCTTTACTCACCACCGTCTTTACTCACCACCGTCTCTTTACTCACCACCGTCTTTACTCACCACCGTCTCTTTACTCACTACCGTCTTTACTCACCACCGTCTTTACTCACCACCGTCTCTTTACTCACCACCGTCTTTACTCACCACCGTCTCTTTACTCACTACCGTCTTTACTCACCACCGTCTTTACTCACCACCGTCTCTTTACTCACCACCGTCTTTACTCACCACCGTCTTTACTCACTACCATCTCTTTACTCACCACCGTCTCTTTGCTCACTGCAGGCTCTTCGTCCACCTCAGGCCCATCGTTCACTTCCGGCTCCAAAGCCGCCGGTTCGGCCGGCGCTGGCATCGGCACCGGCGTGGGCTCCGGCACTGGCACCGGTGCATACGGCTTCACGACCAGCACGCTGGCCGTAAAGGTATGCTCCCGGTAAACGGCTGTCACGGAAGTGGACCCTGGCTTAAGGCCGAGAAGATAGCCGTGCTCGTCCACCTGTGCGATGTCGGGATCGGCGATCGTAAACCGGGTTTCCCCGTTGACGATCGAGGTTTGGTCTGCCTCGTCGGTGAAGAGGGCTTGGATATCGAGTTCACCGCCTGTCATCAGTGAGTAATCTTCCGAATCCAGGTAAAACCGCCCGGGCGTTTCGGAAGGGTTATCCGTCACAGCCACCGTCACCGGCAGCCTTGCGGAGAAGCCTGCATATTCGGCGACGATTTCCGCCTTCCCAGGGGACAGTCCGGTAATAAATCCGTCACTATCCACGGCGGCGATCTCTGGATTAAGCGAGGTAAGTACGGCCTGGTTCGTAATGACCACCGCGGTTCCATCCGCATAAACCGCTTGAACGACGCTAGGCCGGCGTTCGCCGACGCCAAGCTCCAGGGCCGGTTCGCCAAACCGGAGTTCCTGCAAATCTGCCGGAGGCTGCTGGCCTTCGCCCGCCACCTTTATTAGTTGCATCAAGGGAAGGCTGTTCTTTTCTCTAATTTCACCCGTCATGAGAAAACCGCCATCCGCGGTGTACGTACCTTTCCCGACCGAGTCCAATCCCGGGCTTGCAAACCGAAGATCTCCGGTTACTTCCCCGTCGTTGTCGATCCGCAAAACTTGATACTGCGTCTGCTGATCCGGATAGTCGCCGGTGGTGTTACTTCCCAGCAATGCATAGCCATCCGGGGTCGAAACGAGCTGCTCAAAGAAATGTCTTCCCTCCGCAAACGGGTAGGTTTTTTCCCATAGGATCTCTCCGCTATTATCCATTTTGAATACGAACTGAACCTGCTTTCCGTCTTGACGCATCGTCCCGGAAATGATAAAGTTCCCGTCCGGCGTCATCTGTGCGGACCAAGCGGAGCGGCCGCTGCCGGGAAAAACTTGCTGTTTTTCCCATTCCACATTGCCGTTCGCGTCCACTTTAACGACCAGGGAGGCGTCGGAATCCGAAGTTGCCGTACTGTCGATTCTTCCGACTGCCAGTACCCCTCCGTCCGAAGTGCTTAATACTTCATTAAAAAACTGGTTGTCACCAATCCACCAGGTTTTATGCCACACCTCATTTCCTTCCCTGTCCACTTTCAGCAGGTAAACCGGAGCCAAAAACCCGGAATTGGCGCTGTACCCCGTAACAGCGAACCCGCCATCCGCAGTCTCGCTTACGGATCCAGCATAAAAATGAGTGTAGTCCAAAAGGTGGTAGTAGCGGGACCACTCGACGTTTCCCTGGTCATCCAGCTTGGCCAAATAGGGAATGGTGGTTGCCGGTCTTTCCGTCCGGTCCATCGTTGACCCGCCTACCAAATAACCGCCATCGCGTACAGGAATGATCTCAGAGACCGAAACGTCTTCTATATCGGGATCTCCTTCAACATCCAAGGTTTTCTCCCATAGGGTGCGGCCATGTTCATCCACTTTTATGACGTAACCAAAAGAATTGGAAATGGTGGATACATCCCCGACAGCAACGTATCCTCCGTCCGCAGCGGAGACAACCGCTTTTCCTTTCGCCGTTCTAAAAGCTTGTCCGTAATCGAAGCTCCACTCGACTTTCGGCGTCCCCGGATCCGGCTGCTCCGCAGACGCGGCGGCCATACCGCTCCAGGGCCAACCGCCCCAGGCCAGCAGGCAGCTGAAGGATATCGCAGTTAGTCTTTTCAAAAATAGCGACATCAGTAATCTCCTCTCAAAATGGTTTTCAAGGAATATTCCTCCATTTTATTATCGAGGAAGCCAGATGGACAGGGAATCCCGCTAAACGCTTATTTCCAGAAAGCTGTAAAATGGTCATCCGGACATATAAGGGTAATGAGGCCGGGACTAAACAACCGGGCGGGAACGGGCTCGCTGTCCGGCTCGCTGTCCGAGCTCCCTGTCCGAGCTTCCTGTGGCCGTAAAGCAAGCCATATGATGTTAGAAGCCGGGCGTCCGCCTGCACCAAACCGGGCGGCGGAGCGGAGAAAATCGCTGTGGACCGCTGTCCTTTTCTTTTCCAGCGTGTTCCACTATAATTAAAGATTACGGATTAATGACACGTATTGTAAGAAGAAAGGAAGTTTTATCTTTGAAAACCGGGTTGCAACGCAATTATATTTTGCTGGGGCTGCTGCTTTCGACATTTCTGGCGGCGATCGAAGGAACGGTGATTGGGCCGGCCGGGCCGAGAATCGTCGGCGATCTGGGCGGGGCGCATCTGCTGAGCTGGGTGTTTACCGCTTATTTGCTGACGATGACCGTGGCGACGCCGATTTTCGGGAAAATCAGCGACCTTTACGGAAGACGGCCGGTGTTCGTCATCAGCTCGCTGCTGTTTTTGGCCGGTTCGGTATTGTCCGGGATCGCCCAAAACATGGAGCAGTTGATCGGCTTCCGGGCCCTGCAGGGGATCGGCGCGGGCGGGCTGCTTCCGGTGACGTTTACGATCATCGGCGATATTTTTTCCATCGAAGAACGCGCCAAAATCCAGGGCTGGATCAGCTCCGTATGGGGGATTTCCTCGCTCGTCGGGCCGCTGCTTGGCGGGTATTTCGTCGATTCGCTCAACTGGCGGTGGGTGTTCTACTTTAATATACCGTTCGGCTTGCTGTCGTTATTTTTTATCATCAAATATTTGCGGGAGCGTGTGGAGAAGAGAAAGGTCAAAATCGATATTGCGGGCGCGATAACGTTAACGATCGGCGTCGGCGCTTTATTGATCGGACTGGCGACCGGCGGCCAGCAGCTCCCCTGGAGTTCGCCGTGGATGATCTTCATTCTGGCGCTTGCGGCTTGTGCGCTGATCCTCTTTTTTATCGTCGAGAAAAAAGCCTCCGAACCGCTCGTACCGCTGAAGCTGTTCCGGGTGCGGGACATCGCTTACTCGAACCTGGCCAGTCTCGTGGCCAGCGCCTTGCTGATCGGGCTGACCTCCTATTTGCCCTTGTGGGTGCAGGGGGTGCGCGGGGAAAGCGCCACCGCCTCGGGCCTGATCCTGGCGCCGATGTCCATCGGCTGGATGCTTGGCTCCGTGCTGGGCAGCCGGATGATTATTACTCGGGGCTCGCGCCTGACCTCCTTGATCGGGATGGCGGTGGTCGCCGCCGGCGCTGGCGGGCTCGCGTTCATGACGGAGGGGACGCCGCTGCTTCCGCTGCTGCTGTTTAACGCCTTGTACGGAATCGGCTTTGGCTTTTCGTTCGCCGTGTTTACGATCATCGCCCAGTCGTCGGTGGGGTATAGCTTGCGCGGCGCTTCCAACGCCCTGAACTCGTTCGTCAAATCGATTGGGCAAACGATCGGCGTCACCGCCTTCGGCACGCTGATCAATCTGCAAATCGCCGCCAAAACCAAAGACCTCGCCGCTTCCGGGATCGAGGTTTCTCAAAACGACATCGACCAGCTGCTGTCCCCGGAGAAGGTGCATCTGCTGCCGCGCGATCTGTGGAGCGAGTTAAAACACGTGCTTGGAGCCAGCCTGCATTCGTTGTTTCTGGTGATGGCGGTGTTGGCCGTGATCGGCGTGCTTATCGTATTGGGGCTGCGAAACCGGGCTCCGGGTACGGACGAGGAGCAGGGGGAAGGCGCGGCCGAATCGCCGGACGCTTCCGGAGTTTAAACCGGGGAAGGGCGGCGTGCCTGTGACCGGTTTAAGTCCCCGGCACGGTATAAAAATGGCCTCTCCTCCGCATCTTAACGGGAAAGGGGAGGTGTTACCATGAGTAAGGAACATATGAACGTGGACCAGAACACGCTCGTAGACGCGTGGAAAAAACAGCTTCCGGAATACCTGAACCCCGGAGATTCGGCCGAGGTGCTGGCCGACATGGCGAATCCCCAAGGATTGCGGATTCATATCGACGCGGCGGGCCATCAAATGTATTCCTTTGATTTTTCATGCTCCTACATGGATCCGCGCGAGGTTAACGTAGAACTGGTCGATGTCGAACGCGGCGGACAGACGATCTCCGAACACACCGAGCAAATCCAGGAGCTGACGGGGGATTACGTCCGTCATATCCACGAATGCGCCCAAGCTCTCGGGCAGCTCACGAACCCATGACGAGAAAGCGAGGATAAGCGAATGGCCAAAGGCAAGGCAGGGGTGGACAAAAACCTGACCAACGTCGTTTCCGATTTGGAGCGTGATCCGGCAAACAGTCATGAGGCCCAGCAAATGCAGCAAGCGGTCAATGACCGGAGACACCGGGACGCTCTGAACCGCCATAAAAACAAGGATATGGACCCTACACATTAGCCGTAATTAAAAAGCCTGCGTCTCTTGGTTTACACACACAAGAGCGCAGGCTTTTTTGCGTCAGCTTAACCTTTACGCGCCAGCGGGGCCAGCTTTTCCGCTTCGCGTCCCATCTTTTTCAGCAGATCGATCATAATGTGTTTCTCTTCATCGTTCAGGCCGCTTAAGGCATAATCGATCCGGTTGGCAAATTCGGGATACAGCTGGTCCATCAGCGCTTGCCCTTTGGAGGTAAGCTCCGCGTAAATAACGCGCCGGTCGCGCGGGCAGGGGGTGCGGTGCAGCAGACCCGCCGTTTCCAGCTTGTCGATCACGTAAGTCACGTTGCCGCTTTGCAGCAGCAGCTTGGCGCCGATTTGCTGGATCGGCTGCGAGCCCTTGTAATACAACACCTCCAACACGGCAAAGGCCGTCGGGTTGAAGCCCTGGATCTTACTTCCGGTCACGGCGTGTTCATTGACGCTTTTGAAGGATTTGGCAAAAACCCGGTACAAATGCATGGACAAATCCGTGCCGATTTCCTCGGTTTTCAACATATACATCCCGCCTTATCTTATATTTGTGAATATTTTTACATGGGTGAATTATTGCTATCTTAAAACAATCGGAATTTTAAAAAAATATAATTTATCACAATTTGCGGTTTTTTAATGTAAAAAAGTTACAATTTTGCGAACCGTTTGCACCGCGACCACACTCAAGGGGAAGCGGCGGCGCCGGGCGCTTGAAGCCTGTCCTCGTGTCCCGCTGCCGGTTTAAGGTATAATCGTAATATTACAGTTTACGGCAGGTGAAAGATGTGACAGATGTACTATTGGACGTGGCGATCCGCAAGGCCGGATACGAGCCCGGGAAGGCCGCGATCGAGAACGTTTCGCTTCAGGTGAGGCCGGGGCGGCTGACCGGGCTGATCGGCCCCAACGGGGCGGGGAAAAGCACGACATTAAAGGCCATTCTCGGCCTGCTGCCTTACGCGGAAGCCGAGGTGCGGTTTCGCGGCGGGTCCGAGCGGTACGCTTATATTCCGGAGCATCCCGTCTATTTTGACACGTTAACGTTATGGGAGCATCTGGGCCTGGCCGCGGCCGTTTACGGCATGGAGGAGCATAGCTTCGAACAGGGGGCGGGGCTGTTGCTGGAAAAGTTCCGTATGACGAAAGTGAAGGATCATCTTCCGGACGGGTTCTCCAAGGGCATGCGCCAGAAAATGATGCTGATGGTCGGATTTCTCGGCCGCCCGGACGTTTATATCGTCGACGAGCCCTTTATCGGGCTGGATCCGCGGGCGACCAAGGATTTTCTCGGCCTGCTGGAAGAAGAGCGGCGGCGCGGCGCCGGCGTGCTGATGTCCACGCACGTCCTGGATACGGCGGAGCGGATCTGCGACGATTTTATTCTCGTGTCGGACGGCCGCACCAAAGCCGGCGGGACGCTGGATGATATCCGCGCCGCCGCTTCGCTGCCGGGGGCGTCGCTGTTCGACTGCTTCGACGCTTTGACTTAAGGAGACAATGCCGCATGAAAAATATTACTTCCATAACCGTAAACCGGTTGTTCTTCCGCAGGTGGAGGGATCGTTTGGGGCTGCAGCTCGGCGCCCTGCGCAGCACTTTTGATCTGACGATCTTGCTGTATATCGGCATCCCCGGGCTGCTGCTGGGGGGGCGGGCCTACTACGGGCTCTGGCGGGACGAGCTCCCGGCCTGGCTCGTTTCGCTGCCGTTTGCGGCCGTTCCGGTGCTGCTGCTGTTCCTGGTGTACTCCATTGGCGGGCTGTCCCTTTATATCGAAGCCGCCGACGTATTGTTTCTCAGGCAGCGCCCCCGCTGGGTCAAGGGGCTGCTGCTGCGCGGATGGATGTTGTCCATGGCAAGGCAGGCCGCGGTATTGTGCGCGGTTTTTGCGGTGTTAAGCCCGCTGCTGGTTCGGGTGTTCGGGATGAGCTGGCCCTCCGTCGCCGCCTGGTGTGCCGTGGCGTACGGCCTCAAAGCCGTGCAGATGCTGCTGGCCAATTTGCTGGGCGTCTTGACCACAGGCTGGCGGCGCATCATATATAGCTGGCTGTCCTACGGCTTGCTGAGCGCCGTTTTTTCGGTTTGGGCCTTCGCTGCGGGGGCGTCAGAGGAAGCGGCAAACTTCCTGCTTGCGCTGCTGGCCGCCGCGCTGTTAGCGGCGGTGCTTGCAGGGTGGAGGTTCCGGCTGAAAGGGCGGTTTGATGCCGAAGTCCGCGAAGAGGAGCGGCAAAAAACGAAGCTGATCGCGCTTTTGCTGGCTCCTGCCGTCGATGCGCCGAAAGCGCCGAAGCCGGGGGCGAGGCCCTGGCTGTTCCGGCGCTGGCGCAAGCTGCTGCCGTCGCGCAGCCCGCAGGCGCGGACCGCGGAAGCGCTCGTCAAAGCTTTTTTTCGCGGCGGCGAGCTGAAGCTGTACGGGCAATTGGTCCTGGCCGGCCTGGCCGCGGTTGTGCTTCCCCCTTATCCGGTGAATGCCATCGTGTATATCGCCCTGATTTTTTTGCTGATGTATTGGTTAAGCGGCCATCTGCGCGCTTTTTTCGCCAGGGATGCCATGAGGATGCTGAATCCCGGGGAAATGCTGGAGTACCGCACGGCGGTTCCGGCGATGACCCTGCTGCTGCTTCCCGGACTGGTTTGCTTTACGGCCGGGCTTGGGCTCACCTTGTATCCGCCGCTCTGGGGAGGCCCGGGGGCGATTCTCTGCGGCGTTTTGCTGGCGATCGTGCTGGGCGGCTTTTATGGAAAAATCGGGATCTTGCTTTTGCGCAGAGCGTAAAACAGAGCGTAAAATCTGCCTCCCGAAATCATGAACGTTGGTGACGGACGATCTGACTGCAAGGAGGCTAGCTAGGATTGGCTTACTGTAGGATCGTTCTACTAGTAGAATGATCCGGAAATAATATGGCTTATCTGCGGACGGGGGCCATCTTGTGCACAGTATTATCCCCATGAAATAGCGGAACTTTAGGGGCTTATTTTCCGAATTTGGGCCTATTCATCACCATAGGGGAACTTTTGGGTCTTATTTTTCGATGAACATGTCGAAAGGCGGCCTTTTGCCACTAAATCGTGAAAATAGCGCCATAAAATTCCTCAATACTTACGCAACATAGGGGATGTCGCGGAAATAGCGCCCTTTTTTTCCTTGATGTTGTCACCCGAGATCTTCAATAGGCCATTTTTCCGTTTTCTCAAGTCTTCACTTGCCATCATGCTAACGTTATTTTCAGAATCGTCTACTAGGCATCCCTTCCTGCGCTCTCCAGCGCCGCCAGCCCGGCGTGATGCCCCGCGGTGTAGCCGGTCGCGAAGGCGGCCGTGATGTTATAGCCGCCGGTATAGCCGTGGATGTCCAAGATTTCGCCGCAAAAATACAGCCCCGGCATCAGCTTCGAGCCCATCGTGCGCGGATCGACTTCTTTAAGGTTGACGCCTCCGCCGGTGACGAACGCTTCCTCAAACGAGCGGGTTCCCGTGACCTTAAGCGTAAAGTTTTTGAGCACGGCGACAAATTGCTGCCAGGGCTCCTTGGGCAGATGCTCGTAAGTCGTATCGGCGGCGAGGCCGGTCCGTTGGAACAACAGCGGCAGCAGGCGTTCGGGCAAGGTGCCCTTAAACACGTTTTTCAGCGCTTTTTTCGGTTCCGCCGCGGCCAGCTGCCGCAGGCGGAGCTCCAATTCGCCGGCTTTTTCGCCCGGAAACAGATCGATGGCCATCGTGACGTCGGCGCCCCCGTTTTTCTGTTTGACGCCCCGGATAAATCCGCTGCAGCGCAAGGCGATCGGGCCGGACAACCCGAAATGGGTAAACAGCATGTCTCCCCGGTGGGAAACAACCGGTTTGCCTTTCGGGTTCAGTACGGACAGCTCCACGTCGCGCAGCGACAGGCCCTGCAGCTCCCGGCTTTGAATAAACGGCTCCCGGGAAACGATCGGCACCTCGGTCGGATATAGTTCAGTAATCGTATGGCCGGCGGCGGCGGCCCAAGGGTATCCGTCCCCGGTGGAACCGGTATGCGGCACCGATTTGCCGCCGGTTGCCACGATGACCGAGGCGGCGGGCAGCGTTTCGCCGGAGGCCAGCTTTACCCCGCGCACCCGGTCCGCCCCGTATTCGATTGCGCCGACGGGATGATGGACGAGCAGCTTTACCCCGAGCGAGCGGGCTTTGCCGATCAGCGCGTCGACCACCGTCTTCGCTTTGTCCGACACCGGAAACATCCGTCCATTGTCCTCTTCCTTCAGGGCGATCCCCAAATTCTCAAAAAAAGCGATAATGTCCCGGTTGCCGAACAGCGAAAAGGCGCTGTACAGGAAACGGCCGCCCCCCGGGATATAAGCGATCAGCTCGTCGATGTCCTTGTTGTTGGTTACGTTGCAGCGGCCGCCCCCGGAAATGCCGAGCTTGCGTCCGAGCTTGTCCCCTTTGTCGAGCAGGGCCACATTTGCGCCTTGTTCGGCCGCGGCGATCGCCGCCATTAATCCGGAAGGCCCCCCTCCGATGACGATAACGTCGTATTTTTTCATGCCGTCGTTCCTTTCCGTTTGTACTTTCTTACTTATTTTTAAAACTCTTGAGACGATGCAACACTGCGAGGCTCATCCACCTGTGCCCTAAAATAATTTATATTTTTCTGAACCAAGCATTATTGTAAAACTTTGTCGCCTATGTTTTAATCGAACTAGAATGGTATTCTTCCGCCTGAGGAGGGAGAACGTGGAGGCTGTAAAAGAAATCGTGTTGCAGGTGCTCATTGCCAGCTTGCCTGCGCTTCTGTTTCCGTTGTCGTATGAAAAAAGAAATTGTCATTTACAGCAAAATGGTGCCGCTGCTAAAGGGACGCCCTACGTCCAGGGACTTACGTTTACGTGTATGTTCAGCATGCTGCTCTGCGCCTTGTTCGCTTCTCGCCTGTGGGAAGCGGTCCCGCTTAATTTCGGAATACTGCCGCTGTTCGCGCTCATTCTTTACGGCAGGTTTCGGAGCGGAGCGATCCTTGCGGCGCTTCATATTATAATCTATCCGTTGTATACAATAAACCACACCTTGGCCGGAATTATACTGGAGACGGGGCTGCCGCTTTATCCGCTTGTATTTTTAGCCTCCCGTTATTTCAGAAGGACCGAACGGCACGGCAAAGTTGCGATTCTTTCGCTGTGCTTCATGGGCGGCGGGCTGATGAGCGGCGGATCTCCGTTCCTGACGGGGGATTTATCCCTGATTTCGGATTTAAGCGCTTTAATTTCCACTCTGCTTAATGTCGGCATTGCGATGGCGGTTGGCAGCTTGTTTGTCCATATGGTGGAGAACACGCTGGAAAAGGAAAAACTCCGCGAGCAGGTTACGCAGCTTTCGGGCGAATATTTCCGCGAAGCCGAGAGATTGCAGCAGATGATGGATGCCGCGCCGCTTGGCATCGTTCTGCTGGATCAGCAAGGCTTTATTATCTCGGTAAACGATACGTTTCTCCAGTTATATGGAATGCACCGCAACGAGCAGGCGGAAACGGCGGCGCGCGCGGATCTGATCTCGCGCAAGCTGGAGGACGTCCTCGGCGGCTTGCCGATCGGCAAGCTCGCTTCCCGGGTGAAAAGTGCGCTTGCCGGAAAGTCGAAAACGTCCGAGCTGCTGCAAAGCGATGACCATATTTATTTTACCAGCGCTTCGGCGATCCTAAAAAGCCGGGAAATCATCGGCGCCGTGGCTATCGTCCAGGACATTACGGAGCTGGAAACCCTCCGCATGGAGCGGGGACATGTCGAGCGGCTGAGCCTCGTCGGACAAATGGCGGCCGGCATTACGCATGAGCTCCGCAACCCGATGGCCGTCGTTCGCGGCTTTCTGCAGCTGATGCGGGAGAAGAGTCCGTCCAATCTGGACCACTATTACCGGATCGTGTTGGACGAGCTCGACCGGGCCAACGGCATCATCAACGATTTTCTCTCGCTGGCGCAAAACCGCCCGATGGAAAACGAGCTGTGCGATCTGCACGACATCATCATGGAGCTGACGCCTTTGCTGTGGGCGGATGCCAATTTGCGCGGACAGACGATCGAGGTCAAGCTGGATGAGCAGGTGCCGGCGCTGCTGCTGAACGGGAAGGAGATCAAGCAGCTGATCCTGAATTTGGCGCGCAACGCCATGGAAGCGATGGAGGGAAAAGGGCAGCTGACGATGGAAACGAGGTTGGCCGATTCCGGCGTGGAGCTGCTCGTGACCGATACGGGTCCGGGAATACCGCCAAGTCAACAGGCGAAGCTGTTCGAACCGTTTTATACGACGAAAGAGAAGGGGACGGGGATTGGACTGGCCTTATGCCTCAGCATCATCGAACGCCACCGGGGCAAAATCAGCGTCCGCTCCGGGGAAGGGGAAGGAACGACGTTTACGGTCTTTTTTCCGTTCGCCGAGACGTAAAGCGCCTAGTGAAGAACCGCTCCGCAAGAAGTTGGGCGCCGTCAGGAACGGGCCGGTCAACGCAGGGTTCAATCTTGCGCCGTTTGTCTTTGCTTTCCAACTTGATGAATGTATAATAGATATAATCCGTAAGCCGGGAGCTATAGGTACGGCAAGGCTGCGGGTGCCACTTATTTCGTATGCACAAGGAGTGATTTGAATGTCTATGTCATTTGACCAATATATGAGAGACATGGTTCAACCGATGAGAGACGAATTAACCGTACTGGGGATTCAGGAACTGCGGACGCCGGAAGAGGTTGAGGAGAAGCTGCCCGGAGCGAAAGGAACCGCTTTGGTCGTCGTGAACTCCGTCTGCGGCTGTGCGGCGGGCCAATGCCGTCCGGGCGTGGCGAAGGCGCTGCAGCACGATTTGACGCCGGACCATCTGTTTACGGTGTTTGCCGGACAGGATAAGGAAGCAACCGCCAAAGCCCGCGAATATTTCGCGCCGTATCCGCCGTCCTCGCCTTCCATCGCGCTGATGAAGGATGGGGAATTGGTGCATTTTATCGAGCGCCATCAAATCGAAGACCGCTCGGCCGAGGAAATCGCCGCTGATCTGACCAGCGCGTTCGACCGCTTCTGCCGGTAATCCGCATGTTTGCAATCCGCGGCAGGGCTATCCGCCCAGCGCCGCAAGCGCCCCGAGGTTCGGCTCAAATCCGTTACCGCAGGGGCATTTTTACATAGTAGCGCGAGTTCCAAACGGGCTCATGGCACATGGCAAAAAAGATATTGGAGTTGGAGGGATAAGGAATGAGTCTGCAGCAGGAAATTATTGAGCGTTTGGGCGTAAAGCCCGTCATTGACGTCGATGCGGAAATCCGTAAGCGCGTCGATTTTTTGAAGGAGCATGTGAAAAGCTCGCGGACGAGCGGTCTGCTGATCGCCATTAGCGGCGGCATCGACAGCGCCGTGACGGCCGGCCTGTGCAAACGGGCGACGGATGAGCTGACGCAGGAAACCGGCCAGCCTTACATGACGCTTGGCGTGTTCCAGCCTTACGGGCAGCAGGAAGACATTGAGCACAGCTACGAGGTGGCCAAGGCGTTTGGACTCGAGCATACCGTGGAGACGAACATCGAGGAAGCTGTGGACGAAATCGCGCTGGAGGTGGAGCACGGCCTCAAAAACATCGGCAAACCGCGCCATCTCAGCGCGCCGGGCAAAGGCAACGTCAAAGCGCGGACGAGAATGGTGATGCAATACGCGCTCGCCTTTGAATTGAATTTGCTGGTGGTCGGCACCGATCACGCCTCCGAAGCGATCACCGGATTTTATACGAAATGGGGGGACGGCGCGGTTGACATTACCCCGCTCAGTTCCCTGAACAAGCGCCAGGTCCGCCAGCTCGCCGCCCGCCTTGGCGTGCCGCAGAGCGTGCTGGACAAAGCGCCGACCGCCGGGCTGTGGGAAGGCCAGACGGACGAGAAGGAGCTGGGAATCAGCTACGAAGACAACAGCGACTATCTGGAAGGCAAAGAGGTCGATCCGGCCGTTCGGGAGCGCCTGGAATCGTTCTATTTGAAAACGGAGCATAAGCGCAGCCCGATCCCGGGGATCTGACATTAGCCGGCCGGCATGTGCGCTTGCAGGAAGCCAAGCTAAAGAGGATGAATTTATTTAAAGTCCCTTTGCTTGGCTTTTTTTGCCTTGTGCGATGGTCTTACGGCAGGCGGAATGCCCCAAAATTGACTCTTTGCCTGCATTTCATTGGCCGACTTTTTGCTGTTTTTTGGGCAAAGCTTTAAAGGGAGTATAACCGCCCGCATACATCGTTCCGGGATTGTAACCCTGACTGACGGCAAGCTGGAGCGGATCGGCCTGCTGCTGCTGCTCCATTAGTTTCAATAGAATATAAGCGGATGCCTTAGCGTCATCAAGCGCATCATGATGTTTAAAGCTGATGCCGAAATGCTTGGAGACGATATTTAGTTTATGGGAAGGAAGCTCCCGGAGCATCGCCTTTCCAATGCGGTATGTACATAAGTACTGGAAATCAGGGTAACGCAATTCCGCGGCATCCAGACAATAGCGCAGCACGCTTATATCAAAAACGGCGTTATGGGCCACGACGACTTCTCCTTGAAGCAGCGGCTCCACAATAGGCCAAAGCTCGGCAAAGGAAGGTTGTCCCTCAACCATGGAAGGAGTGATTCCGTGAATCGCGATATTCATCCTGTCAAACGGCTGGAGCGGATCGATCAACCAGACATGTTCTGCCGTCACCACTCCATTTCTAACTTGAACCAGCCCAAGGGAACAGGCGCTTGAACGGCTTGCATTGGCGGTCTCAAAATCAATGGCTGTAAAATTCACCGGTACATCCTCCTATCAATCAGGTATATCAGTCTCTACTTTAATAGTATAGGAGGCAAATATAATCCGCGCTATGAGGATAAGAACATCTTTTTATCCGGCACCCCAAAACTGCGTTTGGACGCTGAACTATCAGACGTACATCCTGCCTTGGGCAAATCCGGCAAAAAATAAGGACAAAAAAGCGCGTTATTCCGGCGATATCCGTTCAATTGAGAGAATTAGAGGCAAATTATGTCGCTATTTCCCCTCGTCGCCAGGAAATGCCCGCGTTCTGGACCATTCATAGGGAAATAAGTACATAAAATGGCGCTAATGGAGACGAACTAGCCGGGCTCCGGATCATAAGTACATAAAGTGCCGCTATTTTGCAGGCCGACGGCCGGCCGTTCCGCTAATCGGCTGTTAAAGTGCCGGCTTCCAGGTTGAGCTTGTTTTATGCGGCCGCTTCGCCGCGCACTAGCGGCGCCTTACTTTTCGCGCCAGCCAGTTGCCGAGGGATTGCAGCCCCTGAACGAACAAAACGAGCACGATAACCGTAGCCACCATCACCACATCGTCGAAACGCTGGTATCCGTACGAAATAGCCAGATCTCCGACGCCGCCCCCGCCAACCGTTCCGGCCATCGCGGTTGCGCCAATCAATCCGACCGTTGCGGTGGTCAGGCTTAAAATAAGCGAGCCGAACGCTTCGGGCAGCAGAAAGTGCCAGATCACCTGCGCGGGCGTCGCCCCCATGGCTTCCGCCGCTTCCAATATTCCCGGATTTACTTCCAGCAGCGAGTTCTCGACCAGCCGCGCAATATACGGGGCAATATAAATGATCAGCGGAACGATGGCCGCGTTCGTGCCGATGGAGGTTTGAACGATCGCCCGAGTCAACGGGATGATAGCGACGAGCAAAATGATAAACGGCAGCGAACGGACGATATTGATGACCGGATTAAGCAGGGCGTACACCGCCTTATTTTCCAGCAAACCTCCGGGCCGCGTTACTACGAGCAAAATACCCAGCGGTATGCCCAGCAATGCCCCAAGCAGCAAAGAGAAGCTGACCATGTAAATCGTTTCATAGATGGCTTGCATAAATTGATCGAGGGTAATGGTTGTACTTAACATACGGTTTCGGTCACCTCCTGAATTTGAACGCCTTGGGCGTGAAGGAAGCAGGCCGCTTCATCGATGGTACGGGAAGGTCCTTGGAGCTGAAGGATCATGCTTCCGAGCGTCGTATCTTGAATTTCGGAGGTGGAGGCAAACAAAATATTAACCTCCATGTCGGTAAAATGGCGAATCAGCCTGCTGATAATCGGGGAAGATGCGGCGGCCCCGACAAACCCCAGCTTAAACAGGCGGGCTTTCTCCGCTTTCCGGTCGAGGCTTATTTTAACGCTTTGCGGCAGGCGGTCGTGAATGACCGTCTGCACGAAGCTTCGCGTCGTCGGATGCTGCGGGCGGCCAAACACATCCAGCACGGGGCCTTGTTCGACGATCCGGCCGGCCTCCATTACGGCGACGCGGTTGCAAATTTCCTGAATGACAGCCATTTCATGCGTAATAATCATGATCGTAATATGGTATTCGGCGTTGATGCGTTTAAGCAGCTGCAAAATCGCTTGCGTGGTTTGCGGGTCCAGCGCCGAGGTAGGTTCGTCGCACAGCAAAATGGACGGATTGGAGGCCAGCGCCCGGGCGATCCCGACCCGCTGTTTTTGGCCGCCCGACAGTTCGCTCGGGTAACTTGCGGCTTTGTCGCCAAGGCCGACGAATTCCAGCAGCTCGCTGACCCGTTCCCGGATCTCTTGCTTCGGCTTTTTTTGCAGGATGAGCGGTATGGCCACGTTATGATAAACCGTCCCCGACTCCAGCAGGTTGAAATGCTGAAAAATCATGCCGATCCGTTTCTTCAAAGCCCGCAGTTGCTCGGCATTTAAGGAATCAAGCGGCTGCCCTTCGATAAATACTTGTCCGCCGGTGGGTCTTTCCAGGCGGTTGACCAAGCGGATTAAGGTGCTTTTGCCCGCTCCGCTGTAGCCGATTACCCCGAAAATATCCCCTTTTTCCACGGTTAAGCTTACCCCTTGCAGCGCGGTGCTGGAAATTCCTTTTCGTTCGAAAACTTTGTAAACATCCCTGATCTCAATCATTTGCCGTCCTGCCGATGAGTTTAGAGTCATGTGGCTTCCTCCTGATTCATTGATGCTCGTATGCATACTTTTCCGATGAATTTTATAGTATTTTCAAATATATATAACCCCATCAATGAAGGAGTGTCAATTAAAAATCACATTGACGTCAAACTTTTTGGTATGCTAGTATGATTTAAACTTATCCAACCTGATAACTCGGAATTGTTGGAGGGAGAACAACGACATGGCAGACTGGAATAAAACGGCCCGATTTCGGGCCCTGTTGTCCGGCGAAACGGCGGATCGTCCGATTGTCAGCGGCTGGCATCATTTTTTGAATAAAGAACAAAATGCCGGGGACTTGGCGGAAGCGACGATCGCTTTTACGCGGGAATTCGCTTGGGATTGGGTCAAAATCAATCCGCGGGCGACCTATTACGCGGAAACTTGGGGGAACTGCTACGATTTCCGCGATTACCGCACGGTGTTTCCCAAACAGACCGCGGCGGCCATTCGGGAGGCGGCCGATGTATGGCGGATTGAGCCGCGGCGGGCGGCGGAATCGGCCCCGCTGGCGGAGCAGCTGCAGGCGGCCCGGCTGATCCGGTCCGGACTGGCGGATACGCCGTTGACGCAAACCGTCTTCTCGCCGCTGACGGTATTGTTGTTTCTGGCGGGACAGTCGGCTTACGTGAACGATACGGTTTACGGCAGCGAACGGCCCGTCCCGCTCGCAGCTTTATTCGGCGGGCAGCGGGCCGGGGTGCACCGCGCTTTGCACGCCATCGCGGTAACTTTGGCGGAGTATGTGGAGGAGCTCGGCCGGATCGGGATCGATGGCATTTTTTACGCGGTGACGGGAACCGCCCATCCGGGATTGTTCGACGAATCCGCTTTTAACGAGTTCTCAAGGCCTTATGATCACATCGTGCTTGAAGCGGCAAGTTTCGGCAAACGGATTCTGCATACTTGCGGAGCTCATTCCCAGCCTGAACGGTTTAACGATTATCCTATCGAGGGGATCAGTTGGGATACATACGCCGCCGGCAACGCCGGTTTGGACGCTCCGCTCCGGGCAACGAAGGTGGGAGGGATCGACCATGCCCTGTTCGCCGGCGGCGATCTTGAACGCATTCGCGCGCAAGCCCGCGAGGCGCTTTCGCTGATGCGGGGCCAACCGTTCCTGCTGGCGCCGAACTGTGCGGTGCCGGTGAATGCGACGGACGCTGCTTTATACCAATTGCGCAATTCACTGGAAGAGGGGTTGTAAACATGAAGAAATTTTCGGCTGTTTTATTGATCGGACTGTTGCTGGTGCTTTCCGCCTGCGGCAAACAAAGCACCGCCGGCCAAGACAAAAAGGAGATTACGGTCGGCTTCGGCGTCGGAACCTATGAGGAACAATTCCGGGCGGGCATCTTGCCGATCCTTGAGAAAAAAGGGTACAAAGTGAACATCAAAACTTTTTCCCAAAATATGCAGGTGAATCCGGCGATGCAGGAAGAGTCTATCGATGCCAGCGTGTTCCAGAGCACCGCATACATGGAAGGGATCAATGACGAGCTGCATATGGACATGACCGGCATCGCCTTTGTTCCCAGCGCGCCGCAGGGCTTGTATTCCGAGAGACATCAGTCTTTGGACGAAGTGAAGGACGGCAGCACGGTGGCCGTTCCCAACGATCCGGTGAATCAGGAGCGCGCCGTCCGGATATTGGAGGAGCTGGGCTGGGTGAAGGTGGCCGAGAATGCCGGCACGACCGACTTCAACTTGAACAGCGTGTCGCCGGGGCAATACGCTATCGACATTCAGGTGCTGGATCCGGCGCAAATTTTAGTGTCGCTGAAGGATGTCGATTTCGGGGTGGTGAACGGCAACTATATCGCGAATGCGAAGCGGAAAATTACCGAGGCTTTAAAAATCGAAAATACGCCTGAGCAGCACCGGATTATCGTATCTATAAACAAGGCCGACGAAAACACGCAATGGGCAAAAGACCTGAAAGCCGCTTATGAATCCCCGGAGTTCGAGGAGTACATCAAGTCCCAGGACAAGTATGACGGATTTATTTTGCCGGCGGCATGGGAGAACAATTAATAGAGGAGGTAATGTAAAATGGCGCAGCAACGTATTCATTTCATCGGCGGAGGGCAGATGGCCGAAGCGATCATCCGGGCGCTTGTCGGCAGTGGGACGGTGCCGGCCCATCTGATCAGCGCGGCGGATGTTCGGGAGGAGCGCGTACGATATTTAAGTGAAACCTACCGTATACAGGCCGCGGAAGAACCGAAACAGGCGCTGGCGGAGGCCGAGCTGATCGTGATCGCTGTGCGGCCGCAGGATGACTTGGCCGGGGTCGGCGGATTGATCCGCGAGTTTGCCGGCAAGGACGGCGTTGTCGTATCAATCGTAGCGGGCGTGACCATAGCCAAGCTGGAAAGTTATGTCGGCTCCAAGCGTTCCGTTGTCCGGGTTATTCCGAACACGCTTACGGACACCGGCTTCGGATACAGCGGAGTGGCGTTTAACGAACATGCGGAACTGGCCCAAGTGGAAGCATTCCTGAACGGGTTTGGCAAAGTGCAGGTGGTGGACGAAGCGCAGCTTGACGTTTTTACCGGTTACGGCGTGGCCGGACCGAATTATGTTTATTATTTCATCGAATCCCTTGCCGATGCGGGGGTGCTCGCCGGACTGCCGCGGGAACAGGCCTGGCGGATCGCTTTGGAGAACGTCGAAGGCGCGGTGGCGATGCTGCGGCATACCGGGCTGCATCCGCGCCAGCTTCTCGACATCAACAATTCCCCCGGCGGGGTGGGCATTAACGCCTTGCACGAGCTGAACCGCAGCGATTTTGCCGCCGGGTTGCAGCGAAGCGTGCTGACGGCGGTCAGACGGACAACGGAACTTGGAAAGGAAGTGTCCCAATGATGCTGAAGTGGGACCACACCGTGCAATACGTCAACGATTTGAATACACCGGTTGAGGCGTTTGCAAAATGGGGACTGACGGCCTTTAAAGGCGGTTCCCATAAGTTCTGGGGGACGTATAACGCGCTAAGTTATTTTGGCTTAACGTATATCGAATTTCTCGGGATCGAGGACCGGCCGCTGGCGGAAAAAATCGATACGCCCAACGCGGTTGTCCGCGACGCCTTGGTGGAGTTGCCAGCCCGCGAAGCGTTCAGCCGGGTCGCGCTGCGCACGGACGATATCGATGGGCTGGCGTCCCGTCTACAGGGTCAGGGCCTTGAACTCTCGCCGATTTTGGACGGGCGGAGGCTCGATGCGCGAGGGAACTGGATCGAATGGCGGATGTTTACGATCGACGGGCATTACCGGGGCCTAAATTATCCGTTTATCCTGCAATGGAACGGTACGGATGCTGAGCGCTTGTCGGGGCTGAAAGCATCGGGGATTATCCAAGATCATCCCGCGGGAGAAGTGGACATTCACAGCGCCGTGTTTACGGTCTCCGATCCGGCGGCCGCGGCCGCACACTGGCAAGCGTTGTTCGGTTTGCCGCTGCTGGAATCGGAACCTGGCGGCGAATCGGCCCGGCTTGGCATCGGAGACAAGTCGTTTCTGTTCAAGCGGGGGGACGCGGAGCGGTTAACGCAGCTTGTTTTTAAGACCGGCGCGCCGGGCTTGCAGAACGGGACGCTGGAAATCGGCGAAGCGCAATTTGTCTTTTTGCCGGAATGAGTTGAATGAAAATATTGAGGCTGTCCCGTTAGCCGCAGCGGCTTACGAGGCAGCCTCTTTGTCGTTTTGTTTGCGTTGTTGGCTACTTAAGCTTCCGGATTGGATTTCGCTGGCTGGACGGGAATGTAGATATCGA
The DNA here is from genome assembly GCF_900454495.1 of Paenibacillus macerans. Classification (NCBI taxonomy): domain Bacteria; kingdom Bacillati; phylum Bacillota; class Bacilli; order Caryophanales; family Paenibacillaceae; genus Paenibacillus; species Paenibacillus macerans. The sequence continues at coordinate 4,131,777 of NZ_UGSI01000001.1, read as the reverse complement.
TCTGCTTGCCTTCTTTTGGCCAACAGCGTTCATCGTACCATTCGAAATCGGGGGCATTGATTTGCTCGTAACCGGATACAGGGAACCAGTTCGCAAAAATCCCGTCCCAGGTCGTTTGGATGGACGTGCTGAAATTGTCCTCGCCGGCCGGAGGTGTCGTAAAGATGGCGTAGGTAGCCGCCGGAATGAGATATTCTGTTATGCCCTCCTGAACCTCGGCCGCTTCGTCCACTTCAAAGCCGATGATATATTGGAAGGTTCCGTCTTCGTCGGTAGGGGAGCAAACGCCAAGCTCGACGTTTGGATTTTTTTTGCCGGGAATCCGTTCTCCGAGCCGCTCCTGCATGTACGTTTGCCAAAATGCCGGAATATCGTCATGGTTTTTGCCTTCCACGATGGTGCTTTGCATCGCGTAGCCCAGAATCCGCATGGCGGGTAGTTGTTCGATACGGTATTGCATGATTTGATCTCCCCAATCACTGGTTATTTGCGCATCGATGGTCGGAAGAGGCGCGGCGCGCGGCACAAGAAACGGCGGACGGCCCAGCTTGCGGCACTCTGTCGGCAGGATGCCGTACATTTTCCGGAACGCCCGGGTAAAGGCTTCATGGGAGCCGAAGCCGCACCGCAGCGCGATCTCCAGCACCTTCAAGTCGGTTTCGGTCAGCAGTTCCGCCGCCGTCGACAATCTCCGTTTCCGCACATAGGATGTGACCGTGTCGCCGACAAAGTACAAAAAAGTGCGGTGAAAATGGTACTCGGAATAAAACATCGCTTTGGCGATCCTGCTTAGCGTCAGCTCTTCGCCGAGCCGCTCTTCAATGTAGTCGATGCTTTGCATGATAGTGCTGACAGCGTTCATGAACATCCTCCAGACCGGTCTATGTGCTTAGTATAAATGGGGGGCGCCGCTTCTTCTTGATCATTCTTGCTTTCCGGGAAACCAGGGGCGGGGCAAAAGCGCGCTTGATCGGCCCCACTCTGAACGTTAATTGCAAATTATACAACTAACTTTATAACCATTTATCCAATCATTCGTTTAATTGCATTTCGTACATTTATTTCTACGTTTTTAGCCTCATTTTTCGAAAGATACCTGAGAACTGCAGGTATTACACTTAATCGAGCGCTGTGGCAGCATTTCCGGATAAGTAACTGTACATTTTGCAGCTATTTCATTTGTCCACTAGTATATCAAGAGTAAAATGGCAGGAGCTAGTCCGGGGGAGGGAAGCGGGGGAGTATTTGGAATCGCACCGCACTTCGTAAGCTACACCTGCACCGCTACTCGCTTAGGAAGGCGGCGGGTGTCAGGCAGGCGCCGTTTTGTCCCTGCCGGACTCGCGCCGGAGCGGCTTCCCTGTTACAATGTGATTGGCGGCTTGTAAGGCAAGCCAGGCTATAATCCCAACCGTATGAGGAAGAAGGGCTTACGTTGATTTACGGAATCGGACATGATGTTGTCGAAATCGAACGCGTCCGGCGGATGTTAAGCGGTTCGGTCGGCGAGCGGCTGACGCGGCGCATCCTGACCGCGGCCGAACGGCAATTGCCGGGGCAAACCGCGCGTGCGGCAGAGTTTTTGGCGGGGCGGTTCGCCGCCAAGGAGGCCGTCAGCAAGGCGTTTGGCTGCGGCATCGGCAGGACGCTCGGGTTTGCCGACATGGAGATTTTGCCGGATGCGAGCGGCAAGCCGTGCGTATTTATGCCGCCGGAAGCCTGGGAGCGGCTGGGGTTGACGGGCCATGGCCGGTATACGGTCCATTTGAGCATTACGCACGAACGGAATTTGGCGTCCGCCTTTGCCGTGGTGGAACGCATTGAACAGGGCACATAAAAGGAGAACATAGATCGATGCAGGAGAGCAGGGAAAACAAGATTTTCTTCAGTACGGAGCTGCTGGATTGGTATGAGCGCTCCAAGCGGGATTTGCCTTGGCGCAGGCACCGCGATCCGTATTATATTTGGGTTTCGGAAATCATGCTGCAGCAGACGCGCGTGGATACGGTGATTCCGTATTTCCACCGGTTCATCGAGCGGTTTCCGACGATTCAGGACCTGGCGGAAGCCCCGGGGGAAGAGGTGCTGAAATGCTGGGAGGGGCTCGGGTATTATTCGCGGGCCCGCAACCTGCAGGCGGCCGCGCGCCAGGTGGTCGAGCGGCACGGCGGGGCTGTGCCGGACAACAAGGCCGACGTGTCCGCCTTGAAAGGGGTCGGCCCGTATACGGCGGGGGCGATCATGAGCATCGCCTTTAACCGGCCCGAGCCGGCCGTCGACGGGAACGTTATGCGGGTGCTGTCGCGGTATTTCCTGATCGATGAGGATATCATGAAAACCGGCACCCGCACGCTGATGGAGGACCTGGCGGCGGAGCTGATCCCCGAGGGCCGGGCCGCGGATTTTAATCAGGCGCTGATGGAGCTGGGGGCATTAGTCTGTACGCCCAAGTCGCCGCAATGCCTGATTTGCCCGGTCATGGCCCGCTGCGCCGGGCGGCTTGCGGGCGCGGAGGAGCGCCTGCCGGTGAAGAGCAAGGCGAAGCCGCCGCGGCCGGAATACCGGCTTGTCGCCCTCGTGGAGGGCGGCGGGGCGCTTGGGGGCCGCGTGCTCGTGCGCCGGCGGCCGGATACGGGGCTGCTCGCGCGGATGTGGGAGCTGCCCCATATCCCGGCCGACGCCGTGCCGGGCGAAGGCGCCGGGCTGCCGGACGGCCCGGCGATGGACCGGCTGGCGGCGGCGCTGGCCGCCGCGGGCATGCCGGCGCGGCCGGGGGAAGCGTGGATGAACGCGGAGCATACGTTCAGCCACATTCACTGGAACCTCCGCGTGTTCCGGTTCGCCGCGGAAGATGCCGCCGGCCAGGCCGAAAACGATGAGGCCGAAAACGACGTGGCCGTGACGGGCGGGACCGACGGTATGACCGGCAGCGCCGAGGCCGCATACGGCCAGGCTCCCTACGCCGGGGCCTCCGTTGCCGCTCCGAATTCCGTCCCGTACGCGGGAAATGCCGATTCGGCAGCGCAGCATCAGGCGGCAGCCGGTTCGGCCGGCTTATTCGCCGCCGAAACCGCCGCGGCTTATGAGGCGGAGGCGAATCAGGCCGGCGAAGCGAGCGCGTCTACGGGGTGGGCCGAGCAGGAGGCGGCATCGCCGGCCGGGGACGGGGTCAAGCAAGCGGGCTTCGATCTGGCCGCGGACTCCGCGGAATACCGCTGGATCACCAAGGAAGATATGGGAAGTCTGGCGTTTCCGAACGTTTTTTTGCGGATATTAAACCGGTATTTTAAACAAGTATAGGCAAAAACCGCACGTAGGTGTTTTACCTGGGTGCGGTTTTCTTTTCCGTAATGCGGGGTTCCGCGAAATGCAAAAGTGCATGCGGTATTTGTCGAACTTCCCCGAAAATGGCTCGTCAAATGCAAAAGTGCAGTCCATTTCTGTTTAAAATTCTCTTTGTTACCGAATAGTTTCAAAATAGATGTATTTTTGCATTTCATACGCTCAAAATAGGCAGGTTACGGGAAAATGAGATGCACTTTTGCAGTTGAGCTACTTTCACCAAACCATTGATCCTTTCACGCCCCGCGAAACCCTGCACCGCGAAACCTCACACCACGAACCCCACATAGCAGAATCCCATGCTGCCTGCCACGTCCGCTTGCCGCGTGCCGCTGAAAATTCTAGTACCGCTTTATCATGCTACTCCACTGGATGCTGCTACTTCCTGCTCATACCCAACATCTTTCTTCTATGGTACATTTATGCATATAATAGACAGCTTGGATCGGCATGGCGGATACATTGCGCAAAGGAGGGAGCGGAGCTTTCCAGCGGAAATGCTGGAGCAAACCCGGCGTTATTTTCCGTGATTTTTTTGCGGCAATTATGACGCGGCAATCATGACGCGGTAAATTATGAGGAGGGATATGATGAAAAACTTTGCGCTTTTGCCTAAAATTTGCAGCGGTTTGGGAGTCTGTCTGATAGGCTGCAGCCTGCTGCTGGCGGTCCCGGCGGCGGACGGGTTTGTGGAGCCGCTGAACGCTTTTAACGGGAACATGTTTTATGCTTCGGACGGCTGGGAGAACGGAGAGGATTTCGGAGTAGGGTGGCGGGCGAACAATATAGAATTCAACAATGGAGTCATGGCCCTTCGACTGGACAAGTCGGGGTGTCCAAGCCGATGCACCGGCAAGCAGTACGCCTCCGGCGAATATGCGACCATTGGGGAAGACTACGGCTACGGGCGTGTGGAGGCGCGAATGAAGGTAGCGAAAGGCGAGGGACTGGTCACTTCACTGTTCACTTATTATGACCTCAATCCGGATCCGGACACGGAAGAGAATGACGAAATTGATATTGAGATTCTCGGAAAAGATCCGACGAAACTGGAGACCAACTATTATACGGCCGGAGACGGGGATCACAGCACGGTCATTGATCTTGGCTTCGATGCATCGCTGGACTTCCATGACTATGCTTTTGAATGGTCGCCGGCCTCGATCAAATGGTATGTCGACGGCAAGCTGGTGCATACCGAGGACGGTTCCCGCGGACCACTGCCGAGCCATCCGGGCAGCATTATGGTCAACTTCTGGGCGGGCGCGGGCGATGCCGCCAAAACTTGGACGGGGAAATTCATTTATCCCGGGTCCCCGGTTCGGGCGTACTATGACTGGATCAAGTATACCCCGGCGGAATAGCGGCCCAGTAAGAATCAAGCCGTGCGCCGGTTCAAGCTGGCGCGCGGTCGTTTTCATACCATAGCCGATAAAAAGAGGCCTCCCTTCCAAAGGGAGACCACTTTTTATCGTCACTATTCCAGCATGCGGTTTTCCACCGTTTTCATATAGTTTTGCGTATCCGGTTCGCGGTGTTCTTCGCCCACCACTTTGCCCGGATCCGCCGCCTCGGCTCCACCGGTAACGCTGTGCGCGAAGTTCGTGAACTGCTGCTTATGCTCGTCTTCCGCGTGCTTGGCTTTCAGCAGTTCCTCCGGATCGTTGGTCAGCTTACGCTTTTGCTCGGCCATGTGTAACCTCCTTCCGGCGATCGTCAATCGCCCTTATTTCTTGGCGGCTTCGTAACGGCGGTTAACTTCGTCCCAGTTGATGATGTTCCAAAATGCCGCGATGTAATCCGGGCGTTTGTTTTGATATTTCAAATAGTAGGCGTGCTCCCAGACGTCCAGGCCAAGAATGGGCGTCTGCCCCTCGGAGAGCGGGTTGTCCTGGTTTGGCGTGCTCGTTACGGCCAGTTTGCCGTCCTTGCCGACGACCAGCCAGGCCCAGCCGCTGCCGAAACGGGTCGTCGCCGCTTTTGTAAACTCCTCTTTGAATTTGTCGAACCCTCCAAGGTCGCTGTCGATGGCGGAAGCGACCGCGCCGCTTGGAGCTCCGCCGCCGCCGGGGCCGATCACGGTCCAGAACAAGCTGTGGTTGGCGTGGCCGCCGCCGTTGTTGCGCACGGCCGTGCGGATATTTTCGGGAACGCTGCCGAGGTCGGAAATGAGCTCTTCCACGCTTTTGTTCTGCAGTGCCGGGGCGCTTTCCAGCGCGGCGTTCAGATTGGTCACGTAGGTATTGTGGTGACGATCATGGTGAATGTTCATCGTCTGCTCATCGATGTAAGGTTCAAGCGCGTTTGCCGGATAGGGCAAAGCAGGCAATTCATGGGCCATAACGGAAAACCTCCCGATTTTTTTGTTAAAGAGTTGTTCAAAAAGTCGTCTTTTGATCACGAAGCAGGTCAGAAAGTGGATCGGGCGTCGAATCTTGAATTCAGCCAGGCCATAGCATATGCTTCCGTAGCATGTTTCCTCATGTTTCCTGCGGAAACATGTCAGATGCTCACGCCCCCAAAACCTACGCTCCGCTCCTTTCGTCCCTAGCTTCATCCGACCTACAGCGTTTTGAAAAAACGCACATCGTAAGCATACGCTTCGGTGCTGAAAACCCGACTTTTTGAACACGCACTTAAAATGTCGATCACATTTACATACTCGAAACAAAACCTATTATTGACATACGATCAAAATATATGTATGAAAACCTGTTTTTTTGAAAGGAAATTCACAAAAAATAAATGTAAACGCTTAACATTAAGCGCTTTCAGAAGAAAATTGGTGTATTTCGTTGATTTATATGGTTTAATGGACGAAGAAGCAGTTTTTTTCTCGTTTTTTGTCTGGATTCAATTATTCGCTTGATGTAAAAATAAAGGCTGCGCCTTTAGCATGAATCTATCTAGTGTTAAGGAAAAAGGAGATCATAGCATGCTTATTCGTTCCTTTCAGTTGAGTGATGTGAATCAAGTGATGGATCTTTTGCAGGTATCCTTGTCCGAGGCTTGCTACGAGGACACCAAACAAGCTTTTGCCAGACAATTGGCCTGGGATTCCGAACTGATTCTAGTTGCGGAAGCGGAGGAAGAAATTCAGGGGGTCCTGATCGGAACGATCGATCAGCATACCGGGTGTATTTACCGGATGGCCGTTCACCCGGATTATCGCCGGCGCGGCGTAGGCAGAAGCCTCGTTTCCGCGATGGAACAACGTTTTCAGCAGCGCAATGTCCGCCGGATCATGGTGGCCGGAGACGAGCATAACAAAGCGATTATGCCGCTGTACGAAGCGATGGGCTACGGCGCAAGCAAATTTTTAGAGGCGTTCCAGAAGCTTGGCATCGCTGCTGCGCGTTCTTTATCGGGGTCTAATTGATTTTTAAATTATAGACAGGTAAGAAGAGGAATGATTGAAGCATATCTTCCATCCGTTGCAAATGGGTGCGGGATATGCTTTTCTATTTATAGATTGACCAAATCGTCGGTAGGCCGAATTCATGTTTTGGCCTGTCGGCAAAATCCGCGGTTTATGGCCTGCGAATCTTGGAGGATGAACGGTGAAGGAGATAACGATATATACCGACGGCGCCTGTTCCGGAAACCCGGGCCCTGGGGGATGGGGCGCTGTATTAATATTTAACGGGCATCGCAAGGATCTGTCCGGCGGCGAGAAAATGACCACAAACAACCGGATGGAAATCCAAGCGGTTATTTCGGCGCTCAGTCAACTGAAGGAGCCGTGCCGGGCCAAAGTATACAGCGATTCCGCCTATGTGGTGAACTGTTTTCAACAGGGTTGGATTCGCGGATGGCTTAAAAACGGTTGGAAAAACAGCAAAAACCAGCCGGTGGAAAACAAAGACCTGTGGCAGGAGCTGTGGCGGCTGATGGGCATCCATCAGGTCGAATACGTTAAGGTCAAAGGGCACAGCGACAATGAGCTCAACAATCATTGCGATATGTTGGCCCGGGAAGCGATCAAGCGGCTGTCTTCCTGATTGGCTTCGTTCGAAAAACAACAACGATATGGGGGATGGGGAACGTTTGTCGCCCGTAAAATTCACATCAAGGAGGGGAAGGGAGTGGCAAAGACAATACACGACGGCAGCGTCGTTTCCGCAAACGCCGGCGCGTGGGCGGATTTGAAACGCGAAATTAAGGAAAACGCGGCTTCGCTCGGCATCGACGATATCGGCTTTGCCTCCGCGGACCCTTTTATTTCGCTGAAGGCCATTTTGCTGGACCGGCGTGAAAAAGGATACGAATCCGGGTTTGAGGAACCGGATATCGATAAGCGCATTTACCCCGAGCTGTCTCTCGAACAGCCGGCTTCCCTGGTTTCGATCGCCGTGGCGTATCCGTCCAAGATGGATAACCCGCCGAAGTCCGAGCCGGGGCAGCGGCGCGGGATATTGGCCAGATCGGCCTGGGGGCGTGATTACCACCTGGTGCTCCGCGAGGCGATGGCCAAGCTGGAGGATTTCATCCGCCAGCGGGTTCCGGAAGCGCGGATCGAGAGCATGGTGGACACCGGAGCGCTGGTCGACCGTGCGGTGGCGGAGCGGGCGGGAATCGGCTTCAAAGGGAAAAACTGCGCGATCATCTCGCCTAAATGGGGATCGTGGATTTACCTTGGCGAGATGATTACCAACATTCCTTTTCCGCCGGATTCCCCGGTCACCGAGGATTGCGGCGAATGCACGAAATGTATCGACGCCTGTCCGACCGGGGCGCTGGTCGGGCCCGGCGTGCTGAACGCGCAGCGGTGCATTTCCTTTTTGACGCAAACGAAAGGGTTTGTGGAAGAAGAGTTCATGCTCAAAATCGGCAACCGGCTTTACGGCTGCGACACATGCCAGATCGTTTGTCCGAAAAACAGGGGCAAGTCCTGGAACCACCGGCCGGAGCTGCAGCCCGATCCGGAGACGGTCAAGCCGCTGCTCCTGCCGCTGCTCGATATCAGCAACCGGGAATTTAAAGAGCGCTTCGGCGACAGCGCGGCGGCCTGGAGAGGGAAGAAGCCGATCCAGCGGAATGCGGTGATTGCGCTCGGCAACTTCAAAGATACCGCTTCCGTGCCGAAATTAATAGATATACTGTTTCATGATCCTCGTCCGGTGCTGCGCGGCACGGCCGCTTGGGCGCTCGCCCGGATCGGGGGAGAAGCGGCGGCGGAGGCGGTGAGCCGGGCGCTGGAGAGCGAACAGGACGAGGAAGTGCTTGAGCGTCTCCAGGCGGCGGACCGGAAGCTGCGAGGGGGAGCGTCGCCTGGAGAAAGCCGCCCGACGGTGAAGGAAAGCAAACCGGATTGACAACGATGACGGGAAGCGATTGCCGTCAAGGGGGATGGAAGGATGCGTTTCATCAGTATTGAAGATATCGAGCCAGGGCAATACTTGGGAAAAACGGTTTATTCCGCAAACGGCACCGTGCTATTGTCGGCGGGGATTCAGCTGACCGTATTTATGATCAATACGCTTAAGCGGATCGGCGTTACGATGCTGTACATCAAAGATGCCGATTACGATGATGTCGAAGTCGAAGATGTGATCAGCGAATCGACCAAACAGGCGGTATTTCACGAAATGGTGGAAACGCAGGAAGCGATCCGGTCGGGGAAGGAATGGAGCACGAAAAAGATCAACTCCAGCGTGGATTCATTGCTGACGGACGTGCTGAACAACAAGGAAGTGCTTCTGCAGCTGACCGATATTCGCACGGCGGACAACGCGGCTTATCTGCATGCGGTTAACGTTTGCCTGATCTCGTCCATGATCGGCCTGAACATGGGACTGGGCTATTCCCAGTTAAAGGATCTGGCGATCGGAGCGCTGCTGCACGATATCGGCAAATCCGTTCCTCTGCCGGAAGGCGCGGCGGAGGACGATCCGAAGCATCATCACACGTGGCGGGGATATGAAATGCTGAAGCAAAAACGCGAATTTAATCTGCTCATCGCCCATGCGGCGCTTCAGCATCATGAACGCCTTAACGGCACCGGGATTCCCCGCGGCCTGGCAGGGGATGAAATTCACCTGTTTCCCCGCATTATCGCCGTTGCGAATATGTACGACAATCTGATCAGCGGCGGCGGTGAAGGCGGATCGCAGCGCGGCCTGTTGCCGCACGAGGCCTGCGAGCAGCTGATGGCCTGTTCGGAGCATGAGTTGGATCACGACGTGCTGGTGGAGTTCACCCGCATCGTATCCGTGTACCCGAACGGCACGGCGGTAAGGTTGTCGACGAAGGAAACCGGCGTGGTCGTCAGCCAGCACCGGGGCCTGCCGGGCCGCCCGGTCATCCGCATCGCGCGCGGCGCCGGGGATGAACTGGACGTGAAGGAAGTGGATCTGGCAACGGAAACAACGCTGTTTATCGAAACGGTTCTGGCTTGAATCGCGGCAGGGTGAATGCTATTATATTTGGAGTGCGTTAGCCAAACGGGGGGCTGCACGGATATTAATGCAGGGGTGGCTGAATGATGGATATCGTAATTCCAATTATTACGCTTGTCGTCGGATTGGTCGGCGGTTTTCTGATCGGTGTTTTTTATTTGCGGCGGCAGATGACAAAAATGCAAAACGATCCGGAAATGCTGCAAAAAGTGGCGAAACAGATGGGTTATAATCTGAACAGCAAGCAGATGCAGCGCGCGCAGCAAATGATGAAAAACCAGGGCCAGGTTCCCGGAGGGGCGCGGCCGCGAAAGAAAAAATAAACATCGGCTCGAATGAAGAGTCTTAAAAAGTGTGGCCTGTTCGCAATTCGCGGCGTCAGCATATAACCGGCGCCGGGTGCGTCATCGCCATGCTTTTTTTGAAAGGAGGAGGCGCTTAAATGGCTGGACTTAAAGATTACGTAAACAAGCAGGTTGGAGAAAATCACGAGAAAATCGAACATCATGTTCGTGAAATCTTAAAGCTGATCGGGGAAAACGTCGAACGGGAAGGGCTGCTCGATACTCCCGCCCGGGTTGCCCGGATGTACGAGGAGATTTTTGCCGGTTATGAGGTTGATCCCCGCGACGTGCTTGGGGTAACGTTTGAAGAGAACCATGAGGAGCTCGTCATTGTCAAGGACATCGTCTATTACAGTCAATGCGAGCATCATATGGCGCCTTTCTTCGGCAAAGTGCATATCGGCTACATTCCGAGCGGCCGAATCGCCGGGCTCAGCAAGCTGGCCCGCCTGGTGGAGGCGGTAACCCGCCGCCTGCAGGTGCAGGAGCGCATCACCTCGCAGATCGCCGACATTATGGAAGAAGTATTGAACCCGCAGGGCGTAATGGTCGTTGTGGAAGGCGAGCATCTCTGCATGTGCGCGCGCGGCGTTAAGAAGCCGGGCAGCAAAACGGTCACGTCCGCGGTGCGCGGCAGCTTCCGCAAGGACGCGGCTTCGCGAGCGGAGTTTTTGTCCTTGATCAAGGAATAACGGAAAGCCGCGCTCCGTCGGTTACAAAGGTTGAGGGTTTACCGAGCGCGCCTGCGGGGGAGTCTTCCGCATTATGGCAGCCGTATTAATACGGCTGCCATTTTAGTTTTTTCGCGGCTTCGTAGCGCTCCGCCACGGCCGGCCAGTACACGACGTTCCACCAATCCTTGATGTAGTCGGCCCGCACGTTTTGATGCTTCAAATAGTAAGCGTGCTCCCAAACGTCGAGCGGAAGCAAGGGCACGATGTCCCATTGCGACAGGTTTTGGTGCTTCTCCGCGGTCAAAATTTGCAGCCGGTGGCTGCGCGGACTCCAGACGAGGATCGCCCAGCCGCCGCCTTCCACTTTGGCGGCCGCTTCGGAGAATTGCCGATGGAAAGCGTCGTAGCTGCCGAAATCGCGGGTGATTTGCTGGAGCAGTTCGCCCTCCGGTCTTCCGCCGCCCTTCGGGTTCATGATCTCCCAAAAGATGGTGTGAAGATAATGGCCGGCGCCGTTAAAAGCGAGTTCCCGTTCCCAATGCTTGACCAGCTCGAAGTTTCCGTTTTTGCGGGCCTCCTGGAGCTTTTTTTCCGCCTTGTTCAAGTCATCGACGTAGGTTTTATGGTGCTTGTCGTGATGGATGCGCATCGTTGCCTCATCGATGTAAGGCTCGAGGGCATTGTAAGGGTAGGGCAGGGGCGGAAGCGTGTGCCCGCCGATCGGGACGGGACGCTCGGGGATACGGGAGGCACCGGAAGGCGCGTCGTTTTCATACCGCAGGTTTTCGTTGCCGGCTGCCTCATCGGCATTTCTTTCTGCCAAACTTTCCGCCGCATTGTCATTCGGCAGATTTTCGGCTGGCGCGGCCGATTCCGCTTCAAGCCCCGTGTTCGAAACAGTTGGTGTTTCGAAGCCGGAATTCGCCTCCTCCGGTGAAATCGCCTGCTGATGCGGCGAGTGCTGCGGCCAGGATTCCTCGGGTTCTTCTGCTCGTCCTTCGGCCGCCTCCTCCGCTCTCGTGCCGGTTGGCCCGTAATAAGGCGGCTGTCCGCCTGCCGCCGGCCCGAAGGGAGCGGGTCCGCCAGGCTGCTGGTAAGGCCCGAAAGGAGCGGGTCCGCCAGGCTGCTGGTAAGGCCCGAAAGGAGCGGGTCCGCCAGGCTGCTGGTAAGGCCCGAAAGGAGCGGGTCCGCCAGGCTGCTGGTAAGGCCCGAAAGGGGCCGGTCCGGTAGGCTGTTGGTAAGGCTCGAAAGGAGCAGGTCCGCCGGGTTGCTGGTAAGGCCCGAAAGGAGCGGGTCCGCCAGGCTGCTGGTAAGGCCCGAAAGGGGCCGGTCCGCCGGGTTGCTGGTAAGGCCCATAAGGCGGCGGATCGTCAGGCTGCTGGTAAGACCCGAAAGGAGCTGGCCCGGTAGGCTGCTGGTAAGGCCCATAGGGAGCGGGTCCGGTGGGCTGCTGATAAGACTCATAGGCCTGCGTTCCCCCGCCTTGATGATACGGGTCGTACACCGGCGGATCGCCGGCGACACAGCCCGCGATCTCTCCGGGGCGGTTCAGCCTTTCCAGCACGGCCAGGAAATACTCCGATTCGCGGATAATGTGCATCAGCACGACGGGGGCGAGCGGAACGGCCTTGACCGCCTCACTCCGGTCGAGAATATGGTGCAGCTGGCGGATAAATTCCTTCGACTGCTGAAAGGCGGCGCCGAGCAGTCGCTCGGTTTGCTTGATCAGCTGGGGGCTCGAGGCCGCTTCCTTGGACGTCAGACCGTGCTGAAGCAGCCGGTCGGCCGCCGCCTCCGTGGCGGTAAACACCTTCTTCCACTCGTCCAGCAGCTTAACGTAGTGGTGCTCCAAATTGGGAATGATCGCTTTGATCACTTCCGTATGCTCCGCTTCCTGCTGCTTCCAGAAGCGGATTTCTTCCAAAATGCGTACAGGCAAATAAGGCCCGTAAACGAACAGCATCCGGTTAACCTCCCCTTGCTTTAGTCATTACTACCAGCTTATTCGCGGGGAGGTTTGGCCTATGCTATTCGATTGCGGACCCGGTAAGGGCGCTTTCGCTGCCGCTGCCGGAAGCGGCGGTTTTGATCCGGCTGAGGAAAAGCGACACTTTCCGCAAATATTCCTTGGGATGTTCGCGAAAAATCAGTTCATGATGCGAGCCTTCCACAATCCAAACGCCCGAATCGGGATTCGTCTGATTGGCGGCCAGCTTCTCGGCGATCGGATAAGGCGCCTTCTCGTCTTCCGTCCCATGAATGAACAAGGTCGGGAACGGGTAGTCCTCCGATTTGACCTGCGTGTACGGAATTTGCCGCAGGCTCGTGCCGTTCAGCACCGGCAGCAGCATGCCGATGATTTCCAGCGACGGATGCCGCGGCAGATCGATTTGCTGGCGGATGTTGTGGTACATCGTGTCCGGCTCAAGCAGAAACGTGCTGTCGAGGATCATGCCGTCGATATCGCCGCTCGTTAGTCCCGCCTGAAGCGCCGTGCCGGCGCCCATCGAGAACCCCCAGACAACGATTTCCCGCGCCCCGCGCTGTTTCACGTAATCAATGGCGCCAAGCAGTTGCTGGGCTTCTTTTTTGCCGCCGGTGGCCACTTCTTTGCTGTTCTGGGCGGCGAAGCCGTAGTCGAACATTAAGACGTTAAAATTCAGCCGGTGGGCAAAACTGGCCAACTCGTACATCGGAATCCAAGATTCCTCGCGATTGGCGCCGTAACCGTGGCTAAAAACGATCGTTTTGGCGGAATCTTCAGCGGGGATATACCACCCTTGCATCATTCGGCTCCCGTCTGCGGCAGGAAACGTGATGTTCTCGTAATCCAGATTTTGGGCCAGCTTCGGATTGGAATAAAGCGGGGCCACCGTCGGATTGGACAGCACCCAGGCGATATATCCGTGCAGAGAAACAAAGCAGAAAATCAGGAAAAACAAAATGGACAACAGCAAAGCCACGGCAATATGCTTGATGCTGATGCGCCGGCTTGCGGTTGCGGGAATATCGTTGTTAGGGAACGCCGAAGGCATGGGAAGGTCGTTGCGGCCGGTGTGGCTCATAGGCTTCCCTCCTGTTTCTTTAAAATCTTTAAAATTGCGTTTATTAGAGTATATGATGAAAAAAGCCGCAGTTTACGGATAAGTCCAATATATTGATACTGCCGATACGAGCAAATTACGTAGATAATGTCGAAATAAGGCGACACCCTTTAATTTATCGTAAGTCCGGGGTGCCGTAAAGTCAATGGAAAACCGGGGCATGGGCAGGACCGTTACCGTTCATTGACGGAATCCACGGTCTTTCATATAATTTATGTAACCGAGTTTCATATAGTGAAACATCCTAAGGAGAGTGGATGCCGGATGGAAGACCGGAAGCTAACGGTTCGCGCCGTCGAAAGGGCGCTGGATATATTGATGTGTTTTACGAAAGGAAGCGATTTGGGGTTAACGGAGATTGCCGGCGAGATCGGCTTACATAAAAGCACGGTGCACCGTCTGATGACCACGCTGGAAGAGCGTGGATTCGTCGTGCGCGATCCGGCGACGGAGAAATACCGCTTGGGCTTGAAAATATGGGAGCTGTCGGCGCATTTGTCGCATAACGACGATCCGGCCGTTCTGCTGCTGCCACTGATGGAGCGGCTGCGCGACCGGTTGGGGGAAACGGTCAGCCTCTATTTGCGCGACGGCAACGACCGGCTGCGCATCCAGGCCGTGCAGAGCAATCAGGCGATCCGGCGGGTGGCCCAGGTCGGGGCGCGGTTGCCGCTGTATGTCGGGGCGTCCAGCAAGGTGCTTGTCGCCTATTCCGACGAGCCGGTGACGCGGGCGGTCCTGGACAGCCCCGACTGGCCGGCAGGGCTGGACCCGGCGGCTTATGTGTCCCAGTTGCGGCAGGTCCGCGAGCGCGGATACGCCACCAGCTATGAGGAACGGGAGCCGGGGGTTTCCGCCGTCGCCGCGCCGATCTTCGACCGGAGCGGCAAAATCGCCGCCGCCTTGTCCGTGTCCGGGCCGGTCAGCCGCCTGACGCCGGAACGGCTGGAAGAATACGGCCCGGTGCTGATTGAAGCGGCCCGGGAGATGGGAATGATGATCCAGGGCTGATCCCGTTGGCCCGTTGGGGCAGCACCTATGGCAAATAGGAGTAGTAAGTGCAAAAAGTACATTTAAATGGGCGGGATTTGCGGTTGAGCGGAAAATAATTGCGAAAGGTACAACTAAAGCTGCTGAAGTCAGAGAGGGGTTCCGGCTAGACCTGTTTAACTGCATGGTTTGCAATTAGATGGCAATTATCGCTGCCCACCTTCCGGATAAATGTAGAAAATGCAACTATCTTCATACGAAACGCCCGTTTGTTGCGATATGCCGGAAATTTCCGGAAAATTCAGCTATCCTTCTATAACTTCGCCACTAGCGTTGCATCAAGTCTTATCCGACAAGTTACATTTTCTAGTCACACAACTATTCTAACGGTTGCCACAAGCGCTATTTGTTCCAAGAACCTTGATTTCGAATTCTAACGGTTGCCATCACGCTTATTTCACTGAAAATCGGCTAATTGCGCTTAAGATCAGGCAAATAACGGCCATCACAAACGTTAGAGTTTTGAAGAGGTCTTTTTTTGGAAAATAACCGCTGCTGCAACCGTTAGATTTCCGGCATACCCTATTTTGATTCGAAAACCTAGCCGTTTCAAACAACGCCGAAATCGCTAACCTTAAAACCGTATGTGTATAAGAAAACGGACAAGGAGCAGAAAAAGGAATACATGAAAGAGCTGCAAATGAAGGTTTCGATCGACGCCAAGAACGCAGCCCGGTAAGCCAGACCATAAGCTAGACGCGGCAAAAGCCCAAAGGCCGTCCCGACAGTAAATTTGACTGTTTTGGGACGGCCTATTCCTATTTGCTTTATTTCACGCTATGAATCCAATTTGCAATATCGTCGATGATGGCCTTGGACACATTGGAAGGCTTGCCGTATTCGGTCCCGGTGGACAGGCCGTCATATTCGGTGAGCAGATGGTTCACCTTGGGGTAAGACTTGAACTCGACGTCCCCACGGTTTTTCAGCGCCGTTTCCCAGCCCTCGAATTGCTTCATCGTCACCTGCCAGTCGTTTTCGCCCTGCAGCACGAGCATCGGCCCGGTTTGCGTTTTGGCGAGTTCGGCCGGCACGTAATTTTTCTGCTCGAACCACCAGTAGGCAGGCTGCAGCGGGAATTGTTCAGGCATATGGTCAACCGTATATTCAGGGTCGTTGACCATATCGGCGATCGACGTATACATCGCGGCTTGCTGCTCGTACAGCGTCGAATCAAGCCCTAGCTGTTTGACGCGGCGGACCAGCTCGGCCTGCTGCTCGGCCAGCACGTTGGCGAATTTGCCGCTTGGAGCGGACAGAAGAATCGTTCCGGCGATGCCTCCATCCGGGGCGGCGGCGCTGATCAGCGGCATGGCGTAGCCGCCCTGGCTGTGGCCGGCGACGAAAATGCGGGAGTCATCGATGCCGGACGTGTTTTGCAGCAGTTTCACCGCTTCCAAAGCGTCGTCAACGCTTTCCTGCTTGAGCGTAAATTTCGGATCGGCCGCCACCTTGAAGGAATGCTCGTAGGTCACTTTGTCGTACCGCAGTACAGCGATGCCCTTGGCGGCGAGACCGGCGGCCAGATCGCGGAACGGCTTGGCCCCCAGAATCGTGGCGTCGCGGTCGTGCGGGCCGGAGCCGTGGACGAGCACAACCGCCGGGAAGGGGCCTTCTCCCGCAGGCACGGTTAAGGTGCCGGGGAGCGCCATCGCGCCGCTTCCGATGGTAACTTCCCGTTCGCTATAAGCCGCGGGATTGTCGTAAGCCGGCTTTTGATAAGCGGAAGCGGAGGCCGCGGCGATGTATAAATCATCGATCTTCCCGTTCTGATCCAGACGCAGCGTAACTTGAAACGGAACGATGGTGCTTTGGAAAGAGTACGTTACATTCCGGTGCACCGTGTTCAAGCTTTCGCTTTTGGCTGGTTCGCCCGCTGTTTTGCCGAACATGGCCTCGTAGTTGCTCCACAGCCGGTCCAGCAGGGCGGCCGGCAGCGCATAGGCGGATGCTTCGCTTACGTACTCGGCGGCTTTGGCCCCGTCTCCGGCCTGCAATGCTTCGAGGAACAAATCGGCCGCATCCTCCGTTTGCCCGTTATCGCCGGTGAGCGCTTTGGCGATCAAACCGGCGTCGGCCAGCGTCCGGCCGCCGGAGAGGCGGACCGGCTGGTTAAGGGCGACGGTTTCGCCATCCAGAACCGCCCGGTCCGAGCCGGCCTCAAGCTTCAGGACATGGCTGCCTTTTGTTACGGTTATCGTGCGGGTGCTTTGTTCCCACGATACCTCGGCGCCAAGCTTAGTTGCGGTTTCTCTTACCGGTTCAAGCGCCGCGCTGCTTTGCTCGGCGGCCAACGCGGATGCTGTGGGCACGGCGAGGCTTAAAGCCAGGGTAGCGGCAACGGCGTGTTTTACTTTTTTGGGATGTTTGTTCATCATCGTCTCCTCCTTGGGATTTACCTCTTAATTCATTTATTTGGCCGGTCAGTTCTTGAAAAACAGGCTGGAACCGATAATCACGGCGGCGATGCCGGCAAGCACAAACCAACCGACCGGGTTTGCGAAGTTGAGCGTCCAGCCGATGCCGGATCGTTTTTCCACAAAAACGGAAGGGTCCTGCGGGTTGAAATAAAACGCTCCGAGCTTCCAATAGCGGTCATCGTTCAGCGGCGCGGCCGCCGAAGCTTCGGCCGATCTTCCCAGCCGGCTTCCGCCTTGGCCCGTTGCAACAGACAGCACCATCGCAAACAACACGATAAAAACCGGAACAATCAGGCTGACGAGCGTGACGATGTTTGTGTCAAGCGGATGAAGCATATTAACCTGTATAAACGAAAACATGAATACAAGCGCCAATGACGACAAAATCGTAAACAGCGACCATCTGCGGCGAAAGGCCGCATTTTGCCGGACCGATTGCTCGGGGTTGCCGGCGTGGATTTGCTGCTTGCTCTTTTGAATGCTCCAGTTGACGAACCAGAACAACAGGGTCATGATCGCCTGCATGACGCTAGGAAACAGGACGACGCGGTACGATTTGGCCGCGCTGCTGACGACATTGCCCGCGAAATCGAACTTCATGGCGACCGGATCGGGAACGGCCTCGTAGTTCATGAGCATGATTGCGGCGCTTACGGCTATGATCAGGACATGAATCAGAAACCATCTGCCGGAAAAAGTCAGCTTTTGCCGGTGAAATCCGGTGTCCACCGCCAACAGAGCTTTATGCGCCTGGACGGAAGGAAGCGTCGGACGGATTTTTTTCATCCGGAAATAAAAGCTTATATTCAGCAAAATCGAAACAACGATCGTAACCGTGACAAATATGGCGAATACTCCGCCTTGCCCGTTTCCTTCCACGCTTAGCATCCCGGCGATGCAAAACAGAAGCAGGGCCGTATAGATCGCGCAGCTGAGGACGGCGTACTGCTTGCGCATCCGGCGCAACGGTTCGCTGCGATATTGCTCTTCGCTGACGGACACCCCGAAGCTGACCGTTTCCCTCGTTAAGTAGGGCATAAAAGCGAGTGAAGCCAAAAGCGGCACAAACATCAAGATCAGCATCAAAGCGGACATCCATTGCATCTTTATTCGCTCCTTTCGGATTGGGTAATTTCGTGGTGAATGCGTTCCAGCATCTGCAGAAGCTCTTCCTTGTTCATGCCCCGGCAAATGGCTTCCGCCACAATCGGCCGCATTTCCCGCTCCTGCTTCTCCAGAAACTCCGCGGTAACCGGCGGCATGCCGACGGGATCGACGACGACGCCTTTTTGGCGGTGGATTTGAATGTAACCTTCCTGCTTCAGCAGGGTATAGGCTTTGTTGACCGTATGCAGGTTGACGCCGATATCGGAGGCCAGGCTGCGCACCGAGGGGAGAGGTTCGCCCAATTTCAGCTTGCGGCTGGCAATCCCTTCGATGATTTGGTTCACCAGCTGTGTATAAATGGGAACCTCCGACTGCAAATCCAATTTCATGATCAAGGGTAAGGCATCTCCTTTGTTACAACTGTTATAGTCATAATATAACACATGGAACTAAAAATTGAAAGAGCCAGGTCTTGCTATTCCCGTAACGTCCTGTAAAAGGTATGATGGTCCTAATTAGCATGAAGTGGAGGCGGTAGCTATGGCAGCTTACAGACAGCGGACAAATTTACCGGGGAGGATAACCCCTGCTTGTCCATAAACCGCGTGGTTCCTTCCGTAGATGAGGGGGATCGCCAGATGACGCACAAAGTACCCCGAGAAAATAAAGAGCTGGATCAGCTATGCAAAGATTTTGACCAGTCCGGGTTAATCATATTCCGGACGGTACGGCTGTGATTCATGATTTCTGCGTCCTTCCTGCCTGTCAGGGAAAAGGCTTCGGGCGGGAAATTCTTTCGCAAACCGTGCGGCTGCTTCTTGGGAAAAAGCTGCCCCGCATTCGTCTGAGCGTGATCACGCAAAATCAAAACGCGTTAAGCCTGTATCAAAAGGCCGGATTCGCAATTACGGCGGAGTTTCACTATTACGTAAGCAGCTTAAACGATATATAATCTAAAAAAACAAAAGCGCGAGTTGCAAGGGGCGTTCCGCCCTTCGCACTCGCGCTTTATCATTCAAACTTTTATCTCGGAGATTTCCGCAAAAATCACACGCCTGCCGCGATCATTTGCCGCAGCACGGTTTGCAAAATACCGCCGTTGTGGTAGTAATCGACGTCGACCATACTGTCGAGGCGGGCGATGACCGGGAACTGGAACGTGCTGCCGTCCTGGCGGGTCGCCGTTACGGTCAACTCCTGACCTGGCTTCACGTCATTGCTAAGGCCGGCGATATCGAACGTTTCCGTGCCGTCGATACCCAGCGTTTTCCAGCTTGTGCCTTCCTGGAACTGCAGCGGCAGAACGCCCATGCCGACCAGGTTGCTGCGGTGAATCCGCTCGAAGCTTTCGGCAATGACGGCTTTGACGCCCAGCAGGTACGTGCCTTTGGCCGCCCAGTCGCGGGAGCTGCCGGTGCCGTACTCTTTGCCGGCGATGACGACGAGGTTCTGGCCGTTCGCCTGGTATTTCATCGAGGCGTCGTAGATCGACATCACTTCACCCTCCGGCAAATATTTCGTTACGCCGCCTTCCGTGCCCGGCGCTACCTGGTTGCGGATGCGGATGTTGGCGAACGTGCCGCGCATCATCACCTCGTGGTTGCCGCGGCGGGAGCCGTAGGAGTTGAAATCCTTGCGCTCGACGCCGCGCTCGCTCAAATAGCTGCCCGCCGGGCTGCTTGGCGAAATGTTGCCGGCCGGGGAAATATGGTCGGTCGTCACGGAATCGCCGAGCAGGGCCAGTACGCTCGCACCGCGAATGTCGGCGATATCGGACAGGCCTTCGCCGATCTTCTCGAAGAACGGCGGGTTCTGGATGTACGTCGATTTTTCATCCCACTCGTACAGTTCGCCTTGCGGTACCGGAATCGCGTTCCAGCGCTCGTTTTGCGTAAACACATGCTCGTATTTGCGGCGGAACATATCCGGGCTTAAGGATGCGGCGATCGCTTCCTTGATTTCCGCCGAAGACGGCCAGATATCCTTCAGATATACCGGCTGGTTGTTCCCGTCGTAGCCGATCGGATCGTTTTGCAGGTCGATATTGACCGTGCCGGCCAAAGCGTAAGCGACGACGAGCGGCGGGGAAGCCAGGTAGTTGGCTTTCACCTGAGCGTGCACGCGGCCTTCGAAGTTCCGGTTGCCGGACAGCACCGCGGCCACGGTCATGTCGTTATCGGCGATCGCCGCGCTGACTTCCTCCGGCAGCGGACCGGAGTTCCCGATGCAGGTCGCGCAGCCGTAACCGGCGACGTGGAAGCCCAGCGCTTCGAGCGGCTCGATCAGGCCGGCTTTTTGCAGGTACTCGGTTACGACGAGGGAGCCCGGCGTCAAGCTGCTCTTCACGTAGCCCGGCTTTTTCAGGCCGCGTTCGACCGCTTTTTTCGCCAGCAGGCCGGCGCCCACCATAACGCTCGGGTTTGACGTGTTCGTGCAGCTCGTAATCGCCGCGATCACGACCGCGCCGGTTTTCAGCTCGCTGGTGGAACCGTCCGGATGTTTGACCGCCACCGATTGCCCGATTTTGTCCTCGCTGAGGCCGTATCCGCCTTTATCGATCGGCGTGCGGATGATGCTGTTAAAGCTCTCCTTCATCGCCGTCAATTCGATGCGGTCCTGCGGGCGTTTCGGTCCGGCCAAGCTTGGTACGACCGTGCTGAGGTCGAGCTCGATCAGGTCGGTGAACACCGGATCTTCCGTGTCGTCCGTGCGGAACATGCCTTGCGCTTTGTAATAATCTTCAACGAGCGCGATTTGCTCCTCGGAGCGTCCGGTGCTGCGCAGGTAGGACAGCGTTTCCTGGTCTACCGGGAAGTAGCCGATCGTCGCACCGTATTCCGGAGCCATATTCGCTACGGTAGCGCGGTCGGCCAGGCTGATGTTCGACAGGCCCGGGCCGTAGAACTCGACGAATTTGCCGACGACGCCTTTTTTGCGCAGCATCTGCGTAACCGTCAGCGCAAGGTCGGTCGCCGTTGCGCCTTCGGCCAGACTGCCGGTCAGTTTAAAACCGATGACTTCCGGCGCCACGAAATACAGCGGCTGGCCGAGCATGCCGGCTTCCGCTTCGATCCCGCCGACGCCCCAGCCGACGACGCCAAGGCCGTTGATCATCGTCGTATGGGAGTCCGTGCCGACGAGGGAATCCGGGAAGACGAACGTTTCGCCGTTCACCGTTTTGGTCGCCGCTACGGATGCCAGGTACTCCAGGTTGACCTGGTGCACGATCCCCGTGGCCGGCGGCACGGCGCGGAAGTTGTCGAACGCCGTCTGCGCCCAGCGCAGGAAGCGGTAGCGCTCCTCGTTGCGTTCGAATTCAACCTTCATGTTGTATTCGAGCGCTTCCGGCGACCCGAAGGCGTCGACCATGACGGAGTGGTCGATAACGAGATCGACCGGCACGAGCGGGTTGATCCGTTTCGGATCGCCGCCGGCTTTCTTTACGGTGTCGCGCATGGCGGCCAGGTCGACGACGACCGGAACGCCGGTAAAGTCCTGCAACACGATGCGAGCGGGGATAAAAGGGATCTCTTTGTTGTCATCGCGGCCCTCGCTCCAGCCGGCGATTTGCTTCACATGCTCCTGGGTAATGGCTCTGCCGTCAAACTGGCGGACAGCCGCTTCAAGCAACACTTTAATGGAAAACGGCAGTTTGGAAATTTTGCCGAGTCCCTGTTCTTCCAAGGACTGCAGGTTGAAGTAACGGTAGCTTTTGCCGCCGACTTCAAGCGTACGGGCTGCGGAGTTAAAATCGTTCGCTGACATAAATGTACCTCCTTGTTTCATTAGGTGAAACATAATTTCAAAAATAACCGCTTCATTTAGTATACCGTCCCTGACCTGGAGAGTAAAGAACTTTTTGCGGCCGCTCCCGCCTGATTTTGCCGAATTGACGCGGTTGAATGGGCTTTCATGGCCGCCTTCGGGGAACATACTCCCGTACGGGCGTTCATATACTTGGAACTAATGGAAAAGGAGGCGTGAACAGTGGCGGAAGAATGGAGAAAAACGTTGTCCATATATGTGAACGAACAGAACCAGGATGAAGTGGATTACCGGACCCCGAGCGCAGGAACGGTCGTAACCGACCTGGATTACCTGCTGCGGCGCGGAGAGCGCAAACGGAAGCTGGACATGTGGTATCGCAGCCGGGGAGCGGCGCCGCTGCGCTGTGAAACGCGGGCCAAGCTGGTGCGGGAAATCGAAAAACGGGAAGGCGAGCTCGAAGTCGATCTGCAGCTGTTGAAAAAAATATATTACGAAAAAGGCGGGGCGCGCCACCAGGAGGAGCGGATCGAAAAGCAGCGGCTGACGCTGCAGCGCGACAGGGCGGGCTGGGTCGTCTCGCGCGTGGAGCTGCCGGTGCCGGAGCGCCATCCGTCGCTGCCTTTTCCGGCGCCGGACGAAGCCGGGGAAGGCCGCAGGCCGGCGGCGCCGCGCCCGTTCTTAAACCGCGAGCTGCTTGGGGGGAGCCCGCCAAGGGGGATTGCTTACCGGCGCGAAGATGCGGTGCTGTACGCCGATCGGTGGTGGGACGGGTTCAACCCGGAATTCGCCGCTTTTGAAGTCGACTGCACCAATTATATCTCGCAATGCCTCTTTGCAGGCGGAGCCCCAATAAACTATACTGGAAAAAGAGAATCGGGCTGGTGGTACAAAGGTTACGTCGGCGGACGGGAAGCCTGGAGTTACAGCTGGTCCGTGGCGCATGCGCTGCACGGCCATCTCGCCCGCAGCGACGCCGGGCTGCGCGCCGAAATCCGCGAACGTCCGGAGCAGCTGGAGCTGGGGGATGTGATCATCTACGACTGGGACGGCAACGGCAGGTTCCAGCACAGCACGATCGTCACCGCCTTCGACGCCGGCGGGATGCCGCTGGTCAACGCCCATACGACGCCAAGCAAACACCGCTATTGGGACTACCGGGATTCCTACGCCTGGGGCGAAAATACGGTGTATCGTTTTTTTCATATCGCGGACCGGTTTTGAAAGTGAGGGTTTAAAAAGTCGGCTTTTCAGCACCAAGAAGGTTGCATAACAAAAGAAAAGAGGTTTACCCATGGGACAGGACAAATTGACCGTAGGGCTTATCTACGGGGGCAAATCGGGAGAACATGAAGTATCGCTGCAGACGGCCTTCGCCGTTTCGCAGGCGTTTAATTACGATAAATACGAGTTGCTTCCTTTTTATATCGACAAACAGGGAAAATGGAGCGTGGGCGGCAAGCTGTCGGCTCCGTTCTCGGCGCTCGAGGAGCTGAAGCTGGAAAGCGGCGCGGGCGATACGGCGGCGGCGATGAGCCTGCTGTTCGGAAAGCTCTCGACCGGCGAGTCGGCCATCGACGTAGCGTTTCCGCTGCTGCACGGGACGAACGGCGAGGACGGGACGATTCAGGGGCTGTTCGAAATGGCCGACCTGCCTTATGTGGGGGCCGGCGTGCTCGCTTCGGCCGCGGGGATGGATAAGGTCATCATGAAAAAGCTGTTCGCCGAAGCTGGCCTTGCGCAGTGCAAGTATTGCTACTTCACCGCTTCGGAATGGGAGCGGGCAAGCCATACGCTGGTCCAGGGCATCGAGGATAAGCTTGGCTACCCATGCTTCGTGAAGCCCGCCAATCTCGGCTCCAGTGTGGGCATTTCCAAAGCGAGAACGCGGGACGAGTTGATGAATTCGATCGCGATCGCGCTTCGTTATGACGTGAAGGTGATCGTCGAGGAGTTCGTCGACGCCCGCGAGGTGGAGGTCGGGGTGCTCGGCAATGACGAACCTTTGCCGTCCGTCCCGGGGGAAATCGTCTCTTCCGGTGAATACTACGATTACCAGGCCAAATATTTGGACGGCAAATCGCAAATGCTTATCCCGGCACCGCTGGACCCGGAATTGGCCGAACGGATCCGGGACCTGGCCGTCAAGGCGTTCAAAGCGATTTCGGGGAGCGGGCTTTGCCGCGCCGATTTTTTTGTGCGGAAAGCGGATCAGGCGATATGGATCAACGAAGTCAACACGATGCCGGGTTTTACCCCGTTCAGCATGTACCCGCTGCTGTGGCGTGAGACGGGGGTGTCCTATGAAACGCTGCTGGACCGCTTGATCGGGCTGGCGCTTGAGCGCTACGAAGCCCGGCAAAACCTGGAGTTCGAGAGCGGCGTGCTTTAAGTTCGAGTTCAAAAAGTCGGGTTTTCAGGACCGAAGCGTATGCTTACGATGTGCGTTTTTTCAAAACACTGTAGGTCGGATGAAGCTAGGGACTGAGTAGCGGAGCGTAGGTGAGCCTACGTGAGCAACGGAAGGCCCGGCTGAATTCAAGATTCGACGCCGAACCCTCTTCATGAACGGCTTCGTCATGGAAAGATGACTTTTTGAACAACCGCTTTAACCTTAACCAATCTAAGGAAGGAAGTGAGCCGATGGGTTTTCAAACGGAATTCAACTCCGTCTGCAAATTCAAAAATGAGCAGGAACTGTATGAACTGCTGGAATATGGCCGCGGCAAAATGCTGAAGCAGGGGCTGCGGGTGTTTCCGACCGGGCAAAAGGTGATCGCCTATACGCCCGGCAACAAGGCGGTGGCCATCGTCAAAATCACCGCCTGCGTCGCCGAAATCAATTTCAATGGAGAGGAAGTTACATCGGTGGAGCTGGAGCTGGTGCGCCAGCTGACGGAAGAAGAGTCCAAGGTACAGACGCTCTGGCTTACGAGATGTTTTTCGGAGAAACGTCCGCTTCATGATCGTGCGCTTTGGCTATGTGGCCATGTCGACCGTCATCAAGGACGCTTCGCCGTCGAAAACGATGACGTTCAAAACGTTCCAAAGCCTGGCCGACCGGGACGCCGCCATCCGGCGCCTCGAGCGGATCGCCGCGGAAAATCTGCACAATACGCTGCGGCTTCTGCGGCATAACGTAGCGAGCGACATCCGGGTCTACCGCTTCTCCTCGAAGCTGATTCCGCTGGCAACGCATGAAGCGCTGTCGGACTGGAATCCTTACGAAGCGCTGCGGGAACCGTTTGCCGCCGTGGGGAACTACGTAAAGGAACAGGGGCTTCGGGTGTCTTTTCATCCCGATCATTTTACGGTGTTCAGCACGCCGCGGCCCGAAGTGCTTGAATCCTCCATCCGCGATCTGGAATACCATGTCGCTATGTTTGAAGCGATGGGGCTGAACGCGCGGGCCAAAAACAACATCCACGTGGGCGGAGCTTACGGGGACAAGCCGGCGGCGGCCGAACGCTTCCAGGCCAATGTCGCGGCGCTGCCGGACCGCATCAAGCGGCGGCTGACGTTGGAAAACGACGACAAGACGTTTAATGCCCCCGAGACGCTGGAGCTGTGCGAAGCGCTTGGGGTCCCGATGGTGCTTGATATCCATCACCAATGGGTGAACAACGCCGGCGAGACCCTGGCCGAGCTGTGGCCGCGGGTAATGGCGTGGTCTGCGCCGTACGCCCAGGCGGATTCTCCGGCGGACGACCCGCTGCCGCCGAAGATTCACGCGTCCAGCCCGAAAAGCGCCGGCGACCCGCGCGGGCATGCCGACCATGTCGCCGCCGGGCCGCTGCTCGATTTTCTGCGCAGCATCGCGCCTTACTCCGAGCGGGTGGACGTCATGCTGGAAGCAAAACTGAAGGACGGCGCCTTGTTCGCGCTGATGGAGGAGCTTAAAGATTACAGCGGAGAAGGCGTGGAGGTGCTGGACGGGGCTACCGTGCGGATTCGGCCTTAAAGATGGGACAAGCTCCGGCGGCGCATCCCTTGAATAAAGCCGGCAAATAAGGTAAGTTGTACAAAATGAAGTGTCTTTATTGAGGAGGATCATGATGGGTGATTTATTGGCAGGTAAAAATATTATCGTGATGGGGGTTGCCAACGAGCGCAGCATCGCTTGGGCGATCGCCCAAAGCCTTGCGGAGCAGGGCGCGCGCCTGGCGTTTACATACGAAAGCGAACGCGTGGAAGGCCGCGTGCGCAAGCTGGCCGAAACGATTCCGAATTCGCTGATTCTGCCGTGCAACGTAACGGTGGACGCGGAGATCGACACGCTGGCGGAAGCGCTGCGCAGCGAGTTCGGCGTGCTGCACGGGCTCGTGCACAGCATCGCGTTTGCCAAAGCCGAAGATTTGGCCGGCGATTTTGTGGACACCTCCCGCGAAGGCTTTGCCCTGGCCAACGATATCAGCGTGTACTCGCTCGTGGCCGTGTCGCAGCGGCTTGCGCCGCTGATGACCGAAGGCGGCAGCATCATGACGATGACGTACATGGGTTCGGAGCGCGTGATGCGCAACTACAACGTGATGGGCGTGGCCAAAGCGGGGCTGGAGGCATCGGTGCGCTATTTGGCGAACGATCTCGGCCCGAAAAACATCCGCGTCAACGCGATTTCCGCCGGTCCGATCCGCACTTTGGCGGCGAAGGGCATCAGCGACTTCAACTCCATCCTGAAGCAGGTGGAGGAAAAGGCGCCGCTGCGCAAAACGACCGAAACCGCGGAAGTAGGCGATACGGCGATGTTCCTGCTCAGCCATCTCTCCCGGGGCATTACCGGGGAAGTTATTTTCGTGGATGGCGGCTACAATATCGTCGGCGCTTAAACCGCCGCATTTCATGAAGAAGAAGTTCGTTTCCGGCGGGGCCTTGAAGAGGCCCGCTCCGGATGCGAACTTTTTGCATATGGGCGGCCCGGGCGTGCCCTGCACGCCTGATGCGTAAACGGTGCGAAAAAGGGAAAAAGGACGCAACTTTGCCCTTTGCGGGACGTATAGATTTACGGGTGAAGCATTACAAGTTTAAGATGAAGGTAGAGTGAAACCATTGGAATCAAATCCGAAAGTACCATATGTGGTGGGCAGTAAAAGCCCGACGGCCGTGGCGATCAACTGCGCATCCAAGGCGGGGGAATGGATCAAGAGCAAGCTCGGCGGTTACGGCGAGCTCGGCACGAAGCTTTCTTCGCGCGATTTGGTGACGGATGTGGACAAGGGCGCCGAAGCGATGATCCGCAAACTGATTTTGACGCACTTCCCGGATCACAGCATTCTCGGCGAAGAAGGAGTCGCTCCCGGGGCGGCGGCTTCGGCGGCCGCGCTCGCCGCGGCAAGCGAAGCGGAATATTTGTGGATCGTCGATCCGATCGACGGCACGACCAATTTTGTGCACGGGTTTCCGTTTTTTTGCGTATCGATCGCGCTTGCGTATCGCGGGGAAGTTACCGTCGGCGTCATTTACGACCCGATGCGCGACGAATTGTTTTTGGCGGAAAAAGGCAAGGGCGCTTATATGCATGGTCAAAAATGCAAGGTCTCGGCGGAGTCGGTGCTTTCGGACAGCGTGGTGGCGGTTGGCTTCAACCCCGACCGGGAGTTCGCGCTGCCGACAAATATGCGCGGCTTGAACGCCTTGTCCGGCGAGGTTCGCAGCCTGCGCGCCGCCGGCTCGGCCGCCCTGCATCTGGCCTATGTCGCGGCCGGACGGCTGAGCGGATATTATGAAGTAGGGCTGAATGCCTGGGATGTCGCCGCGGGGGCGCTGATCGTCGCGGAATCGGGAGGAATAGTCACCGATACCGTAGGCAACCCTTATGACATCGGCGTTCGTCACCTGGCAGCCAGCAACGGCAAAATCCACAACGAACTGCTGGGGGTTTTGAAGAGCGCGGACGCCACGGGGATGTAAAGCTTACCGGCTCATTCGGCCGATTTGCCAGGGTGGCGAGCAGTAGTGCCGGGAGCAGTAGTGCTGAGAGCTTAGTGCTGAGATAGTAGCGCTGGGAGCAGTGGTACCGGTAAACAACAGCACTAGTGAACAACACCACTAGTGAACAACAGCACTGGTGATCAGTGGCCGTAGCGGCAACCGATAAAGCCAATTTAACCGGAAGGGGTGTCCAGGGATGAGCGATCATAAAGAGTTGGAACGTGAGCTCAGCGAGATGCTGACGGAAGGGGAATACGGCAGTGAAGAGGAGCGCCGAAAGGAAGAACGGAGACGCTTGTCTCCGAGATACGAGATCCGGGTCCAGACGACGCTGGATCCGATTGTAGAGGAAACGTTGGCCTACCGGAAAATGGGCAAGGAACTCGATGGACGGTACGACGAATATTTGAAAAAAGCCAAGCGTGCCGACGGAAAGAAGGAATAACCCTGCCGGCTCCGCCCGGCTGATGGAAGGGCGGCTGTATGCGTTAAGGGCCTGCTGTGCATGGCATTGTGCAAGGCGTCGGGGAGAAGATGAGTGCGCGAGAGCAAAAATACGAGCGGTGATCGGGCTCTCTAAACTGCCGGAAAGCGGTAAACGGTCGGCAAGCGGGAAGCTGTCGGCACAAGAGGCAACTTTAGCCTGGGGCGGCAAATGTCCCAGGCTTTTTGTAATGATCGACCCCGGATAAAGTAAGTTTAAGTTGCGCAAGAAGGATTACACAAGTTGAAGGTTCGGCGGAGATTCTAAGGGACCTGAGAGGCGTTATTTGTTCAAAAACAGGGAAGCAAAAATTGTAACGGACCGAGCAGACCTTATTTGGCTCAAATCAGCCCAATCCGTTAATTTGTAGCCCGATAGCGTCTGCTCTGTCCGTTAAGTTGGGAAATATCCGGGAAATGAGCGAATAACGTCATTACGGTCCGTTACGTTTTCGGGCGAGACTAGTTTATCAAATCGGCGGGACAAGGGGTGGAGTGGGATGGTGCAAATTCGAATTGGGAATGGACTTGGGAGAGTACTTTGGAAACGATTATTGCCGACGGGAGCTATGGCGCTTATTTTATTGTTGACCAGCGGCGGCGCCGCGATGGCCGAGGCGGAACAGGGGCGTATGCAGGCTCGGCCGCTAGAGGGGGAAGTGGCACAGGTGCAAGAGCAGACGCATACACAAATACAGGAGCCGTTGCATC
Source organism: Paenibacillus macerans (assembly GCF_900454495.1). Classification (NCBI taxonomy): domain Bacteria; kingdom Bacillati; phylum Bacillota; class Bacilli; order Caryophanales; family Paenibacillaceae; genus Paenibacillus; species Paenibacillus macerans. Next base: position 4,102,451 of record NZ_UGSI01000001.1, on the reverse strand, counting down.
CACAAGTGCAGGAGCAGACGCAGGTGCAAATGCAGTCACATGTTCAGGACGGTGATTACTTGATCGTCGCGCTCGGCGATTCCATTACCGCTGGGTACGAACCGGGGGTGAACGCAAGCAGCGTCCTGTACGGTTTCGTTGAACGGCTCAGGGAGCAAGGTCTGTTCCATGGCCGGACCCGAGCGGTCAATTACGGCATTCTTGGTTTGACCAGCGAAGGCCTCAAAAACTATGTAGCGGCGATCCGGGCAGGCGAGCCGGTCGCGGCCGACGCGATCCAGCCCAAGCTGGCGGATCCGCGGATGGCGGCGTTGGCAGCGGGGACGGCTGCGGCCAAACGCCAGCTGGAGCAGGCGGATCTGATCACGATTACGATCGGCGGGAACGATCTGCTTAGGCTGCTGCCGGACGTGCAGCACGTCACGTTGGACGAGCTTCGCGCCGGGGCGGACGGGGTGCTGAACGCCTATGGGGAAAATGTCCGCGAGGTGCTTGGCATCCTAACGGAGCTTAATCCGTCGGCGCAAATCGTGCTCGCCGATCAGTACCAGCCGATTCCGCCCTTGGCCGGCGCTGACGCCTACGCCGAGCTTACGGCCATGGCGGGGAAATTTACCGCGATCGTTGACGGAATCGCCGCCGAGTTTGCGGCCAGAACGAAGCCTGTTCAAACCGCGCATGTGGCTGCGGCGTTCGCGGGCCGCGAGTTGTCATTGACGCATATTTTCACGGAATCCGACATCCATCCGAATCAGGCGGGATACGAGGAAATCGCCAAGGTGTTCGCGCAGGCCGTTTGGGGAAGCTACCGGGAAACGGGGGCGAAAACCGGCGTGGCGCCATTTTCCGTCGTCGTTAAAGGGAAGGAACTGAAAACGCCGTATCCGCCGGTGCTTAAAAATGGCCGGACGTTTGTGGCGATCAAGGACATTACCGAGGCGATTGGAGCGCAGAGCAAATGGGATTCCCGGACGCAAACCGCCAGCGTCGTCTACGGAAGCCGGACGGCTGTCATCCCGATCGGTTCCGGGCAAATTACGGTAAACGGGACTCCGGCGACGACGGCGTCGCCTGCTTTTTTGCAAACCACCGGCGGGGAGCACAAGACCTATGTGCCACTCACCGTACTGGCGCAAGATTTGGGGCTGGACGTACAGTATAGCGCCAAAATGAAAACGGTATTCGTGAACGAATAATAACATGTGTCAGCAAGACGGAACGCCGGGGCAAAGGAGCTTCGGCGTTTTTCAGGTTTGGATGAACTGCAAAAGTACATTTGAATTTCCGCAGATTTCTGCTTTAGAGCGATTGAAATGCAAAAGTGCATCTCATTTGGGGCTATTGGATAAAAAAGTGTCTTACGACCGGAAATGAACTGCACATTTGCATTTGGTGTAATTTCGCACCAACGCAGGTTGACCCAATGTAATTACCGGTAATTTGTTTTTTACGAGGTGTGGAAGCAAATAATAAACGAAAGTGAAGGGGATACATACAAAATTATATCCCCTTTCTTGTTTAACGTTTTTATTACACAAACTATATCTTGCATTTAAGGTTTAAACAGTCTGCTTAAATTGTTTAGGTTAACAATAAACTAGTTTTGTGGAGTTCAAAATTGCTTCCTATTATTATTAAATGCAATATTTCTTAAGGCTCAAGACCAAAATCAGTGCTTGACAAAATAAATGATGACGGAGATGGGGGTGGTGTTGTCTCTCCAAACCACTTTGCACGATTATCCCTTTGGTTCAGGAAGCCAAGTCACCTGATAAAACGGGATAATCGTGCAAAGCCCCCGGATAGCGAGTCCCGCCCCAGGCCACGGTCTGTTGCCGGCTTGACTGTCAAGCACTGATGATTAGGTTGAACCTATTTTAAAGTGAAAGTTTTGATTAAACATTAACATCTGACTGCGAAGCTGCTACTTTTACATTATCAATTTCTTGATGCTCGCGATCCAAATTAAATGATTCTTTAAATATATCATTAATAATTAATTTCCACATAGGAGACACAGATTCCCATTCGCTAGTCCAATTGGTTGTGATATAATTAAATGCCTTATACGGTTTTTCGTTAGAAGGAGCACTGTATCCAAGAACATCCTCTATGCAGTTTGTTAGCATTATCCTTCTATTTTCGTCACCAACAGCTTCAAGAATTGGGGCGTTGAATACTTCTGCACGTTCATTACCCTCATCTTTATCATGAATGACAACCGGGTTTATTCCCATAGCTCTTAAATATTTCACAAGAGCAATTATCGTTGCTTTTCCTCTTGCCTTAACAATTTGCCAATTGCTTTCTATGTCTTTTCTTACTATTTCAGGGAGTCTGCTTATTGTTTCTCTAAGAACAATATCTTCTGTATCTCCTTCAACTAGTAGTACATGCTTTGAAAAGAAAACCCTAGATATATGGTCGTCTAATTTCAATAGCATTTTTACATATGTTTTATCATTGCCTTGAAGTTTTGAAAATTCTTCACTGGTATTAAATGCATTGCACCACAACTTTTCAACTTTAATTTTACGTCCATCAATCACAAACTCATCATCCGTTCTCGATAGACAATTTAATACTTGCAAAGGCTTTTTGCTCAAATCAATCATATATGGAGAATGAGTTGTACATACAATCTGATTTTTATCAGTTCCTGCTAGATCGTATATAGTGTCCCTCATTTGTTTTGCGGCATTTGGATGCAAGTATATTTCAGGTTCTTCAAAACCGATTATTAGAGGTCTCTGTTCTTGTCCAGTTGTTTTTCTATTGTTACGTAAATTTCTATATCGTAATAATGCAAAAACAGCCGAACGAATAATCCCAGTACCCTGCAAATTTACAGAGGTAGTGATGTTACTAAACATGGAGATGGTGAACTGTGGTTTAATAACCTTATCTGCATCTGAAAGGCTTGTAACTGCCTTTAATCCAGTGTTTGGAAAAACATCTTTCATGACCAAGTTTAATTCGGTCATCATTTGTCCGAATTCACTTTGAGTGTTTGCTGGATCAAGTTCCTCAGCAAGTTTATTTAAAAATTGTTGGGCTTGTTTATAGTTTTCTGAGGAATCTCTCACATCATTAAATAACTCAACTAGAGTGGAGACTAATGTACCTGAGTTACCTGATAGTTCTTCTGTTTTATCTTGAGCAGGAATTAATAAAAATTTTGGTAGCTTGCTTAAAACATTTGCTGGGATTCCACCTGGATTCCTAAACCATTCTTCGGCATCTTCATTATAGTCATACAATTCGTCAACTTCCTCGATAATTGCTCTTTCTGGTTTAGTCAATTTCTTATCATGATCAATCTTAGAAATTTTTGTTTCTATAGATGCTAGGTCAAGACCCGCTTCTATGTATTGATTAATGGTAGTGCATTCTGAAAATTGTGTTTTTATCGTCTTTATTTGTTGACGTAATTCTACAATGCAATCAGAACCAGGTGCAAAAGTTTTTCTATAAATCACCCTTAATTCGTTTTTTCCATCATCATCAATATATTTTAATACTCTTCCTTTGAATCCGATCCATTGCTTAGCTTCTTCTGGAACCTTTCTGAATTCAGCAGTTAGTACCACTCTATCGGCTCCGCGTCTCATTATGTCTCCATCCATGTAAGAGAAAAATTCTTCATCTGAGATTCTCTTAACATCGTTCAAGAGGAGGTTAAGTGCTGAGAGTATAGAACTTTTGCCTACATTATTCTCACCGATGAGAAATGTAGCATCAGAAAACAACACTTCAGAATCCGTATGTCTCCGATATCCTTCAATTTTCAATTTATACAACTGCATACACAATCCCTCCAATTTTGTTCTTAGATTATATATTTCGCCAACAGATTCCAAATACCTCCAAAAAAATGGATCAAATGAACTAAAATTATAGGTTAAATCTGACGGAAGTCTTGAGTTCCTAAATAGAAATATCCAACTAAAGATTCGATTTATTAATGGTAGGGGACAAAAATTTACTGGCAGGGGTGGGGAATGGGCCTTAGGAATCTCCCCTAACAAGCGAATTTGGATATCCCAATTCAGTGCTTGCTACAACACGAGACAGAAAAACACTTAACCTGCCGAGAAGAAAACAATTTTATCAGCAGGATGATTGCATTGACTTTTTGTCCCAACAATAATATATTATTGTTGGGACAAAAAGTGGGGTGAAGCGATGTCCTCGAAGAAGATGGGGCGTCCACCATCTGCTAATCCCAAAAGCGAAACGATTAAGATACGGGTCGATCAGGATATTATGAATAAGCTCGATGCTTCTGCCGAGAAGCTGAATACGACACGTTCAGATATTGTTCGCAAAGGGATTGAGAAGGTGTATGACGATCTCCAAAAATAAAGAAGGAAGCAGCGTGAGTCCCGCGAAGAACACCGCTACTTCCTAGTGCGCAACCGCTTAAATAAGCAGACTGCATAAATATCCTATCATGTGCAGGAATCTCATTCAAGCGATGCGATGATGAGGAGGATAAACATGAAAACAATTCTGGAAGCCCTGTACCACGGGCAGTTACATCCCGATGAGGTGATTGTACCGTCTCAGCCAGAATATCGTTCTGTAAGCCGACAAGTGGCGGCCCAAACGGAGCAATGGCGTGAGCGATTAGGGGAGGAAGCGTTTCGTGAGCTGGAGGAATATTTTGACCTATGCGACAGCGTTGACAGCATGCATATAGAAGAAGCTTTCCTGCACGGATTCAGACTGGGAGCGAACCTAATCATCGAGGTCATGAGCAACCGGGAGGAGTTGGTTCCGAATGTAGCTTCAGGCATATCATTATGATGATAATAGCGACATATTTACAGTTGTAAATTTGAAGCAATTCGCCAAAAGTACAGCAGAGAGTGTCTGAAGCAGCAAAACGAATTGGAGGAACAACTTACTGTACATTTTCAAGACAAGGTGTATGCTCAGGTCATTACCAGATAAATGATGATGTATCGCAATTAAGTGAATCTTCAATTCGGGGAAGCGAATGGGGCGGAGATAACTTTCAGACCCATCTGACCGTACGATGGGTAACGCTAAAGGCAATGTGCTGCCATTCGCTTCCCTTATCTTTTTCTCGGCTGATGAATGAATACGAGACAACTGTCTCGTGGTGTGGCAAGCACTGAATTTGGATACCCAAATTCGCTTACCAGAGGTATGCCCCTGATACCCCGACGTCTCAAGCAACTTTACTCGCAAGTTACATTCCAGTTTCAGCTACTCTAAAAAAGCTTCAAGGGTGATTTCTCCGCGTAAACAAGCATCCCGATTGATCTTCGCCAGCTCAGCCCACAGTTAGAACGCTTCTTCCGTTGTCCTCTCGTAACGAATCCAGGCAAAGCTTCTTTTGTATTCACGTATATAAGCTTTGAGTGCTGGTGAATCGGCTTTTTTTGCGCTCCTATTGGTTAAGTGCACCGATTTCCTTGCGGGTTTAAGCAGGAACGGCAAACGATTCCTTGGTTTAATTTCGTAAACAACAGAGTTTTTACCTCGTTAAAATAGATTACACCATCACAGTCACAATATCTCATGCCACGCCATAGCAAGCCTCACCATCACCGCATCTCGGCATACCGGTCTTAAGTTCCCGGTCCAACTCCGTATAATCGCACATAAGCTCATTAGACATGGGCATTTGGCCGCGGCGGTTGTTTCGCTAAGCTGGAGGAGAATGGCCGAAGCAGCCATGCGGCACGGGTTGCCGGCGGCAAAGCGGCCGAAAACAAGCGATTCTACAGAAGGAGAGGGCGGAGCATGCCGAAAATCGCGGACAGATATTTGCAGGTCGATCCTTGGAAGGTTGTGGAGGAAGGATTTGACCCGGGGCGGAACCGGGTGTCCGAGTCTATTTTTTCGCTGGGCAATGAATATATGGGGGTGAGGGGTTACCCGGAGGAAGGGTACGGCGGGGACTCGCTGCTGGGCAGCTATTTCAACGGACTGTTCGAGGAAAGCCCGGTGACGGCCCATTACAAAGGCATCATCAAATCGCTGCGGTTCATGGTGAACGCGGTGGATTGGCTGTATACGCGGATTGCGCTGGACGGGGAGACGCTGGATTTGGCGGTCAGCCGGTTTAGCGGTTTTCGCAGGGAGCTGGATTTTAGGACCGGTATCTATACCCGGGAGCTGGTGTGGCACCTATCCGGCGGAAAAGACATGAAGCTCACCTTCGAGCGTCTGGTCAGCATGAAGGTGCCAAATCTCGGCTGCCAGCGGATTACGTTTGAGCCGCTTAATTTTTCGGGTACGGTGAACGTGCGGACGGGGCTGGATTTTTCCATCATCCACGAGGATCAGCAACGCCGCTACTGGCAGGCGCTCAAGCAAGGGGAAGCGAGCGGTGGGATCGCGGGCATCCTGGGGCAAACGGAGAACACGGGCAACCGGCTGTTTTCCGCTTTCCGCATCGAGGCGCAGGAGGCGCTGGAGAACAAGCTCGTGGAGGGCGACCGGTTTATCGGCCGGGACCTGGTGCTGAAGCTGGAGCAAGGGGGGCGGACGGTGCTGGACAAACAGGTCGTCAATTACGCGGAAAAAGACCGCTCACTGCAAGACGAAACGGTTTGGCAACGGGGAATGGAGTTGGCGGCGCGGCACACGCCGGCGGGCTACGAAGAGGCGGCCGCAGGGCAGCGGGCCTACTGGTCGCAGGTTTGGGCGGATTCGGATATCGCCATCGAAGGGGACCCGGAGAACCAGCAGGGCATCCGCTTCTGTATTTTTCAGCTGTACCAGACCTATCACGGGGACAATCCCGGCTTCAACATCGGCGCGAAGGGGCTGACCGGCGAGGCGTACCGGGGGCTGGCTTTTTGGGATACGGAGTCGTATTGTTTGCCGTTCTACATTTTCAACAACCCGAAGGCGGCCAAAAGCTTGCTCGAATTCCGCTACAAATCGCTCCCCGAGGCGCTGAAGCGGGCGCGGGAGCTGGACTGTGAAGGGGCGTTTTATCCAATCGCCACGATCGACGGCACGGAAAGCTGCGACCTGTGGCAGCATTCCAACCTGCAGCTGCATGTCGGCACGGCGGTGGCCTACGGGCTGCGGCATTATGTGAGCATCACTGGGGATAAGGCGTTTTTGTTTGAAAAAGGGGCGGAAATGCTGATTCAGATCAGCCGTTTCTACGCAACCCGGGGGCAGTGGGGACAGCAGTCGGGATTATACGGATATTTCGGCGTGATGGGGCCGGACGAGTTCCAATTGATGGTCAATAACAACTCCTATATCAATTTTATGGCCAAAAAGCTGTTCGAATACACGCTGGAGGTGCTCGCCGACATGCAAAGCGAAGCTCCTGCGGCTTATGACGTCCTGGCGGGACGGCTTGCTCTGACGGAGGCGGAGCAGGCCGACTGGCGGAACAAATCGGAGCATATGAAAATCCCGCGGGATGCGCGAACGGGCGTGTACGAGGAGCATGACGGCTTTTTCGATCTGCCGCATCTCGATATCCATGCGATTCCAGTCAGCGAATTTCCGCTGTATTCGCATTGGTCGTACGATCGCCTGTACCGGTACGATATGATCAAGCAGCCGGACGTGCTGATGTTCATGTTCCTGTACAGCGGCGAGTTCACGCCGGAGGAGAAGCGGGCGAACTACGATTACTACGAGCCGCGCTGCATCCACGAGTCATCGCTGTCGCCGTCGATCCACTCGATTTTGGCCGCGGAAATCGGGCGGGAAGCGGAGGCGTACAAGTTTTTCGAATTCGCCACCCGGCTCGATTTGGACAACTACAACCGCAATACGCGGGAAGGCCTGCATACGACGTCGATCGCCGCGGCCTGGATGAATATCGTGTACGGGTTCGGCGGGATGCGCTCGGACGGAGACACGCTTGTGTTTCAGCCCAGCTTGCCGCAGCGCTGGAACAGCTACCGCTTTCCGGTCTCCTATCGCGGCACGAAGCTGCTCGTGGAGGTTGACCGGGAGCAGGTGTCGATCCGGGCGGTGTCCGGCGGAGAAGCGGAAATCACGGTGTACGGGGAGACCTGCCGCGTGGGCGAAGCGGGCATCCGGGTGCCGCTGCGAAAGGCGGTAGCTCAATGAGCTGGATCGTGCGGGAAAGCGGGTTTGACCCGGGAAGGATCACGGTAAACGGCAACAAGTTTATGATCGGCAACGGAGTTTTGGGGTACCGGGGAACGCTGGAGGAGTTTGGAAAAAGCGAGCTGACGGCCACGATCGTCGCCGGACTGTACGACAAGGTCGGGGACAAGTGGCGCGAGCCGGTGAACGCGCCGAACGGGTTGGCGACGGCGGTGTATTTTGACGGGGCGCCGCTCAGCGTGCTGGAAGCGGGGTCCGGGGCTGCCGCCGGTCGCGGCGGCGGGCAGATGCACCTCAGGGGCGACGGGCAGGCGCACCTAGCGGACGGCGGACACGGCGGAGGCGGGGAGCAAAAAGCGCCGCAGGCTGGCGGCGGACGGGAACGCGGCGGGGAAAGCCGCGAGCATTCGCTTGCGGCGAGCTCCGGGGCTGCCGCCGGCGCTGAGCTGCTCGAGCACGAGCAGGCGCTGGACCTCCGCCACGCGGTCCATCGCCGCCGTTCGGTATTCCGCACGGCGGACGGAGCGCAAGTGACGGTTACGTCCGAACGGTTTTGCAGCGCGGCGCGGCCGCATCTGATCGTGGGCCGGTTTACGGTGGAGAGCAGCCGGGAAGGTGAACTGGAGATCTTGACGGGCATTGACGGGGATGTCTGGGACATCAACGGCCCGCATTTGGAGCGGTTGGCCAGCGGCGTGGACGAGGCCGGCGAGGTGCTGACGCTCACTGGCTGGACGCATGAATTGAACGTCCCGGTATCCGTGGCGGAGGCGGTGGAATGCGGGTTTGGGGAGCAGGAGCTGCTGCGCGGGGAAACCTCGATCCGCCGGAAAATCCGGTTGATTTGCAAGGCCGGAGCGGCCTATACCTTGGTAAAATACGTCTCCGTATTTACCGGGTTGGATGAGGCCTTGGACATCGATTTGGCGGCGGCCCGGTCGAGCCGGGAAGCGCGGGAGCTTGGCTATGAGCGGCTGCTGGGCGAACATGCCAAGCGATGGGAGCGCAAATGGGACGAAACGGACATCGTCATCGAAGGCGATGAAGAAGCCCAGCTTGCGCTGCGGTACAGCATGTATCAACTGCACATCATTGCGCCGGACCGTTCGGAGAAAGTGTCAATCCCGGCCCGCGGGTTATCCGGGCAGGTCTATAAAGGAGCGGTGTTCTGGGACACGGAAATGTTTATGCTGCCGTTTTTCCTGTACACCCAGCCGGAGGTGGCCCGGAATCTGATGATGTACCGCGTGCATACGCTGGACGGAGCCCGGCGCAAAGCGGCGGAATACGGCTATGAAGGTGCGTTTTACGCTTGGGAAAGCCAGGAGACGGGGGATGACGCCTGCACGCTGTTCAATGTGAACGACGTGTTTACCGGCCGCCCGATGCGCACCTATTTCCGCGACAAGCAGGTGCATATCAGCGCGGACGTGGCGTACGGCATCTGGCAGTACTACATGTTTACCGGCGATGAAAGCATTTTGCTGGACGGCGGGGCCGAGGCCGTTTGGGAGTGCGCGCGTTTTTTTTACTCGTACGGTTATTTCAACCCGGGCAAGCAGCGGTATGAGATTCTCGATGTCACCGGGCCTGATGAATACCATGAGCGGGTGAACAATAACGCCTTCACCAATATGATGGTAAAAGAGTGCCTCGGCATTGCCCTGGAAGCGCTAGAGGTGCTGCGGAGCCGCGACCCTCGGCGGTATGAGAAGTTGCTTGCGGGCAGCGCCATCCGTCCGGAGCACATCCGCGACATGCGCGACCGCCTGTATGTACCGGAGCCGGATGCGGCGAGCGGGCTGATCGAGCAGTTTGACCGGTATTACGCGTTGGAGAACGTCCCGCTGGCGGAGTTGAAGGCGAGGATGCTGAATCCCCACGAGTACCTGGGCGGGGGGAACGGCCTGGCGACGACGACGCAAATTTTGAAGCAGGCCGACGTCGTGCTGCTGTTGCATCTGTTCAGAGAGCGTTTTGATCAGAACGTCAAACAAGCCAACTGGGAGTACTACGAGCCGCGGACCGAGCACGGTTCAAGCTTAAGCTCCTGCATCTACGCGCTGGTGGCGGCGGATATCGGCTCGCCGGACTGGGCGTACCCATACTTTATGCGGACGGCCACGATCGACTTGACCGGGGATTCCAAACAATACGTCGGCGACCTTTACATCGGCGGCACGCATCCGGCGGCTAACGGCGGGGCCTGGATGGCCGCGGTGCTGGGCTTTGCGGGGCTTAGGTACGATGGCGGCAAAGTGACGCTGGAGCCGGCCCTGCCATCCTCCTGGCAGGCCGTGAAGTTCCCGATCCGCCTTCGCCAAGGATCGTATCGGGTTCGCGTCGAGCGGGAAGCGATCGTGATTTCGGCGGAAGCGGGAAATCCGCAGCCTCTGCTGTTTGCTATCGGCGGGCAGGAGTTTACCGTCGCTCCGGGACAGGAGATTTGCATCCCGTACGCGATTGCCGGGAACCCCGGGCGGTTCTGAGCAAAGTTGAACTAGAACACACCATTGACCAAAGGAGAATACAACATGCTGGAAACGATGAAAGGCGCGATTTTTGACCTCGACGGCGTGATCGTCGATACGGCCAAGTACCATTATCTGGCCTGGCGGTCGCTGGCGCGCCGGCTTGGTTTCGAGTTCACCGAGGCGGATAATGAGCGGCTAAAAGGCGTCAGCCGGATGGAGTCGCTGCGCATCCTGCTTGAGATTGGCGGCGTAGAGGCCACGGAGGAAGAACGCGAGGAAATGGCGGCGAGCAAAAACCGGGAGTATGTCGACTACATTTCCAGGCTGGAGCCGTCGGAAATATTGCCGGGAGCGGACGCGTATTTGCGGCAACTGCGCAGCCAAGGCGTGAAAATCGCTTTGGGTTCGGCCAGTAAAAACGCCGGGCTTATTTTGTCCCGGCTCGGCATCACGGATTTGTTCGATGCGGTGATCGACGGCACCAAAGTGTCCAAGGCGAAGCCGGACCCCGAAGTGTTCCTCGCCGCCAGCGCGGCGCTGGGGCTGCCTCCGGCCGAGTGCATCGTGTTCGAGGACGCGGCGGCGGGCGTGCAGGCGGGCAAAGCCGCCGGCTGCGGCGTCGTCGGCATCGGCAGCCTGGCGATCCTCGCCGCCTCCGATCTGGTCGTCAGCGGATTGCAGGAGCTGGTGGTTTAACAGACAACCGCCCAGGTACATCGCCTTATGGCCAAGCAAGCCGTCTCCTATTTAGTCCGAAAACCAAATAGGAGACGGCCCCAACGATTAATTATGTTAACGGGACATGTTGAACTCGGGCAATCCCATGGTGGTAAACCATTGACGGACCTGCTCGGGATTGTCGGAGAAAGTGAGTCCGAGCTGCAGCAGAATGCGCGCTTTCTGCGGCAAGAGGTCGCCTCCACCGATAATTCCGGGCGTTTTCGCGTCATAGACAGCTCCCGAGCCGGTACGGGTAGTGGTAACAAAAACAACGCCTTTCTCAACGCCTTCCGCACGAGCCGCCTGCTGCTCCGTCGAAATTCCCCCTGCCCCGTGCCCGGCGGTGACGATACCGTCCACACCTGCGTCTACCAATGCTTTTATCGGTAAACCGCTGGCTTCGGTATAGCTGTAAACGATTTCCACCTTGGCTATATCCTCAGCCTTGATGGTGGATAGATCAAACGGTGTTTTCCAGCCGCTCTGGCCGCATTCCATCACTCTTGCTGGTGCTCTGACGGAGCGGATGCGGTCCTCATCAACGGTACCCAGTGCTCCGTAACGTCCTCCATCGAATGTATCCAGACGGACGGCGTCCGTTTTCGTGACTTCACGGGCGGCGAAAAATTCATCGTTCATCATTAGAACGGTACCGTAACAAGTCGTCTCTTGGCTGGCCGCCAAACGGATCGCGTTGAACAGGTTCGCCTCCCCGTCAAAAGAGAAGGTGTTGGACTGTCTCATGGAGCCGGTAAATACAACGGGCTTGGGGCTGCGTACGGTCAGATCCGCGAAGTAAGCCAACTCCTCCATAATGTTGGTGCCCGCAGTCACGACAACCGCATCGGTATTTTGATCAGCCAGCACCTCGTCAATAGCCAAGCTTAGATTGTAAAGGTGTTCCGTTGTCGTTTGGGCAGACCCGATGTTATCAAGCTCCTTGATGCGGACGTTCGCAACCTTGGAAATTTCGGGCTCAAGACGGTCGAGAATATTTTGAATTGAAACTCTTTCGGAGCCGTAAGATTGAAACATCTCCCGCCCGACCGCCGTGCTGGTAATCGTGCCTCCCATTGCGACAATCGTTACGTTCGGCACGGAACTCTCGGCGGAGCCGGATGCCGACTCTGAAAATGTGCTTGGAACGCTCGTAAAGAACAACACCCCGACAAGCAAACACAACGTAAACCACCTTTTAATTTTCATAGCTGCCTCCCTATCATTGTGTTAAATAAATTAACATAATAGTACAGTGTAAAATGAAAAATAGCAATATTTATGTCATATATTATTTCATGAGGATCTAAATTTAATATATCTTTCTGAAAAAAAGAAATTTATATAGTTATTTATGCTATATTATATAACATAAAATGTAACATTAAAGTGTTGCCCTGAATTGTCCGCCTTTAATCCGTCCTTTATCAATGCACAGTTGGACTTACCATAATACAAGTTACGAATCACCGAAGCAGCTCTTACCTCCTTAGCAAATTACCATCCGCCCATCGCTCCTGTCGCTTAACAAGTTGTTGTCTGCTGGAGAAATCCAATTATTGATGAATCCGGCTTCAGGGCATCGGGGCGATATTGGAAGACACTTTCCGAATTCTATTGGATAATTTCAACGAGAGTCCAAATTTGTAGCTGGCAAAACGCGGAAAATGCTCTAAACTATGAGCAGTGGCAGTAGACAAGCCATAGTTGCCGCTGAATCAGCGCGAGCTCTGAAAAAAGGTCGACATTGGCCCCGTATCTCTCTTTGAGAAATCCCCTGTTTGAATCTACCGCATGTTCGGAAGAGAATGAACGCGTTGGAGACCCGCGCGCATCCGCGAATCTTGGGAAATGCCACGATATCCGTAGAAATGCGCATACCTTGCGGGTTTTCAAGCTTGCTATAGTTAAATGGGTCGTTCAAAAAGCCGGCTTTTTGGAACTCGTACTTAAAGTGACCGGAGGTGCATGACAGATGAATTCGGGATTCAAGAATCCGTTGACGCAGATCGGTTTGAAGCAGCAGTTAATCCTGGTCTTTCTGGTACTGGTCGTCCCTCTGTTTATTTTGAATTCGTACGGAAATTATCGGGCGGATCAAATTTTGAAACGGAATGTCACCAACGCCTACATCGAGCTGAACAATCAGAATTTCCGGCTGATCAGCCGGGATATCGAATCGATCAACAAGGTGGCGTCGACGGTGTTTCAGCATCCGCTGGTTCAGCAGTTAAATCCGGCCGAGAACATTGCGGTGCCGGAGCGGGTGAAAAACTACGAGAAGCTGGAAAATCTGCTGAACAGTTATTCCGATGAGACCGGCCAGCATGAGCCGCTTTATTATTCGCTGTTCGTGTACGACCCGTCGAACTCGTATTCTTTTGCGCCATATTATCCGGAGTCCAAGAAAGCCGGGGTTTATTTTTTTCTTGAACGGGAGAAGCCGGAATGGTTTGATGAAGCCGTCGCCAAGAAAGGGAACGGCTATTTGCGCTTAATTGAGCATTTATCGCCCCCGGCCCAAGGGCAAAAAAATCAGCGGACCCTTGCCTACGTCCGGGCGATCAACAACATCGACAAGGGCGGAACGATCGGCGTGCTGGTCGTCTCGAACGTGGAGGGACGGATCGGGGAATCGCTGCAAACCGTATCGATTCCGGAAGGCGAGCTCTACTTCACCGATTGGAGCGATCGGATTTTGACGGCGGCGCTGCCGGGGTCAGCCGGAGGACTCGCCTTGCCGCCTTTGCCGCCCGAGGCGGGCCGGGTGCTTGATCTGCCGCCGGAAGCGGCGGTGGAGAACGCGATGATCGGGGCCAAGGATGTCATCACTCGTGATTTTATTTATGTCATCCATTATAACGCCGTGCTTCAGCAGAAGCTGGTCTACAAAGTTCCGCTGAAAGCCCTGCTTCAGCAGCAAAACGAAATCAAGCGGATTATTTTGCTGATCTCGATGGCCTATTTTGCGGTGGGGCTGATCATGATTCTGTACTTTTGGCGAGGGCTGATGACCCCGCTGCAGAAGCTGGTTTATTTTGTGCGCCGATATGAACCGGGCAAATCGGTGCCGGAAACGCCGAAATGGCGGAGGAACGACGAAATCAGCGTGCTCGTCTCCAGCATTTACGGGATGGCGCGCCGTTTGAACGGGCTGGTGCATTACAAATATCAGATGGATATCAAGCAAAAAGAGGCGCAACTGCAAATTTTATACCAGCAGATCAACCCGCATTTGCTGTACAACACGCTGGAAAGCATTTATTGGAAAAGTACGATGGAGGGAGGCACGTCGTCCGCGGAAATGATCAAGGAGCTGTCCAAGCTGATGAAAATCAGCTTAAGCCGCGGCCGGGAGCTGATTACGCTGGAGGAGGAGCTGCAGCACGCTTCCGCCTACATCAAGCTGCAGGAGCACCGGTACGAGTACGGCTTTCGGGTGACCTGGGACATTCCCGCGTCGCTAAATGGGTGCGCGATTCCGAAAATCACGCTCCAGCCGCTGATTGAGAACGCTATCATTCACGGCGTGAAAAATATGGGAGAAGACGGCGAGATCATCGTCCGGGCCAGCCAAAACGGTAACCGGGTGCACATTACCATCGCGGACAACGGCTACAAAGCGGTGGATTTCGCGGCCATCGACCGGTTGCTGAACGGGGAGAATCCCAGCCCGTCCGTCGGCTACGGCATCCGCAACATCCATCAGCGTATCCGGCTGCATTTCGGGGCCGATTACGGCCTGAGCTATGCGGCCCGTCCGGATGGCGGGACCGTTGTGACGATCACGCTGCCCATCGCGGAAATTTCCGGTGAATAACGAAAAGGGGGAATTCAGGCATGTACAACATCTTGGTCGTAGACGATGAACCGCTCATTTGCAAAGGATTGGCCGGGCTATTGACGTCTTCGGGTCTGGCGATCGGCCAAATCATCACCGCCCAGGGCGGTCATGAGGCGTTGGATTACGTCCGGATGGAGGATATCGACCTGATCGTGACGGACATCCGGATGGGCGAGATGGACGGGATCGAGCTGATGCATCAGGCGAAAATTCTCAAGCCGTGGGTGCAGACGATCATCATTTCGGCCCACGAGACGTTTCAGTACGCCCAGATGGCCATCCGGCTCGGGGCCAAGGATTATCTGGTCAAGCCGCTGAACAGCGAGCAGTTTCTCGATTCCGTGCGCAATGCGCTGCTGAAAATGGATAAGCCGGCGCCGCAGATGGAGGAATGGCTGTCACGCGAGCGGGAGCATTTCCGGATGGAGGAGCTGGGACCCGGGAAAACCGAAAAGCTGAACCGCCTATTGACGGAAGCGAACGAACCTGCCGCCGCAAACCCGGACGAGGAAACGGAAGACCTGCGGAAGTTGGGGCTTAGCGGGCCTTATTTTTCCGTGATCAAAATGAAGCTGGCGCTTCCCGGAGAAAAGAACCAGAATGAGCGGGACGTCCGGCTGTTTCAATATGCCGCGCTGAACATCGTCAAGGAGCTGCTGCACGGGGAATGGAATGCCCTGACGTTTTATACGCGGGACCTGGAGATTGCGGTCATCGTACAGTGGAGTGAAGTGGAATATGCCGAGCCCAGCGTCAACAAAATCAACCAGCTCGAAATGATCGGCCGCAGCCTGCATCATCACGTCCATAAATATCTCGGCGTTTTGTGCACCGTCGGGATCAGCCAAATTATGCAAGGCGCCGGTTTTCTTGGCCTGTTAAGCCGTCAGGCGGACAAGGCGATGCTGTGGAGCGGAGAGCACGGCGACTACCATGTGTTTTATTATGGCGATTTCAACTGGCACAATTATGCCCGGGACCCTTCCCGGGAGGAGCTCAACACGCAAAACAACCGGATCGTCGAAAGCGCCAAGGAGTATATCGAGCAAAACTACAGCCAAAAAGGGCTGACGATTCACGAGGTGGCCAAGAAAAACCACGTCAGTCCCAACTATTTAAGCTACCTGTTTAAGAAAAACACCGGGTACAACCTGTGGGAGTACGTCATCAAGCTGCGGATGGAAGAAAGCAAAGCGCTGATTCTGAACACCGATTTGCGCCGGTACGAGATCGCCGAGCGGGTGGGATACGAGTCCCCGGAGCATTTTAGTAAAATTTTCAAAAAATATTTTGGCGTCAGCCCCAGTGAACTGAAGAAGTAAGATCGGTTATAGTTCACATAGTTTTAGACATGTTCGCGGATGGCCCTCTTTTCTACAATAAGGATTAGACATTGCGAAGAAAAGAGGGAGACCGATGGGGGAAACGGCTTATTCGCCGGAAAGCGGAGAGCGGCGGAACGTGAAGCCTGCGCCGGCACCGGGGGTGCAAACCGCTCCGCGGCGGGGTTCGAATTGGAAAAAATACATGATGGGGTATTTGTTCCTCGTACCGGCGATCGCCATTTTTATTGTGTTTTTATGGGTTCCGATCGTTAAAGGGATGATTTATAGCTTTTACCATATCGATTTTGTCAACGGGAATACGTTCGTAGGTTTGGACAACTATATCAAGGTGCTGAACAATCCCGATGTGCTTCTTTCGATCCGGAATACGCTCTACTACATGCTGCTCTGTTTGGTGATCGGGTTCTGGGTGCCGATTGCGGCTTCCATCGCCATTTCGGAGCTGAAATTTTTCCAGGGATTCGCGCGGATTGCGGCCTATCTGCCTTATGTCGTGCCCGGCGTCGTGTTGTACGGGCTGTGGCGCTGGATGTACGACCCGGTGGGGCCGATCAACGCGCTGCTCGGTGTTTTCGGTGCCGATCCGATCGCGTTTGTCTCCGACCCGAAGTGGTCGATGGTTTCGCTGGTGTTCATGGAAACATGGCAGCAATTCGGCTCGGCCATGCTGATCTATTTGGCTGGGGTGCTGAGCATCCCGCGGGACTGGTACGAAGCGGCGGAAATCGACGGCGCCGGCGTCTGGAGCCGGATCAGATACATTACGCTGCCTTCGCTGCGGAATTTGATCGTGCTGATGCTGATCCTGCAGCTGATCGGAACCTCCCAGGCCTACCAGTCGCAACTGGCCATGCTGGACGGCGGGCCCAACAAAGCGACGCTCACCTATGCTCTCTTGACGGTGAAATACGCGTTCACCCAATTGGATTACGGGGCGGGGACGGCGCTCGGCGTGTTGATGTTCCTGGTGTTGGCCGTGCTGGGGATCGCGCAATTCAAGCTGAACAGGGAGGAGTACTAGCATGAAAGAAAGAGGGATTTTGTCGCCGTCCGATCTGCGGAAGCCGTTGAACAAAGCCGTCTATGGATTGATGGTGTTATGCATCGCCGTGATGGTCGTTACGATGCTGTATCCGATCGCCATGACGCTGTTTAACGGGCTCAAAAGCAACCCGGAGGTCAATTCGTTTCCGCCGCGGTTTTTCCCGCAGGAGTGGCATTGGGAAAATTACGCCAGAGGCTGGACGTTTATCGATTTGCCGACTTACCTAAAGAACACGCTGCTGATTTTCGCCGGGAATCTGCTTATGACCGTTTTGGTGCTGGGGTTGGCTGCGTTCAGTATTTCGCGGATCGGCGTGCCTTTTGGCCGGGGAATTTATTTTTTCATTCTGATGACGTTGTTCATCCCGGCTTCGAGCTACATGATTCCGAACTTCGTCAACCTGAAGGAGCTTGGATTGCTGAACTCTTACTGGGCTTTCTGGCTTCCGGCGGGAGCGAGCGCCTACTATTTTCTGCTGATCAAAAACTTCTTCGACGGTATCCACCCGGAAATTTTCGAGGCGGCCCGCATCGACGGGGCTTCGGAATGGACCGGCTTCATCCGGATCGCCGTGCCGCTGTCGGTGCCGATTTTCGCCACGCTGGCGATCTTTATTTTCTCCACCGCCTGGAACGACTGGTTTTGGCCGTCGCTCGTCATGCAGACCGAAGATAAATACACGCTGGCGACAGCCATATACAAGTATGTAGTAGGCGCGCGCAGCCTGGACACCAACGTCAAATTTACGATCCTGTTCATGGCGATGATTCCGCCGATCTTCATCTTCCTGTTCTTCCAAAAATTCATCATGCGCAGCGTTAGCTTGTCCGCGGTGAAAGGATAGCGTTTTCAATGATCGTAGGCCTGCACACGAAAGGAATACGATTGCACATCGAATGCCTCAGAGTTCTCTTTTAAGATGAAGATGTCATTCAAATGCAAGTGAACAACCTCTACAAACAATTTTGCGAAAAGGGGAGTTTCAATGCGAAAGTTTTCAGCAGTTTTGATGTGTCTCGTGCTGTTTGGCTCGTTGCTGGCGGCCTGCGGCGGAGGCGGAGGCAATAAAAATGCGGCGGGCGCCGGAAATGGCGAAGCCGCCGGCCCAAGCGGCAATAGCGGCAGCGATGCCGGGACCGCGGGGGAAGCGGGCGATATTACGCAGCGCAAGGTCACGCTGAAAATCCACTATCCACTGCCGGACGAAACGACGCTGCGCAAGCAGGAGGACGATAAAATCGCCCGCTTTCAGGCGAAATATCCCAACGTGACGATCATCAAGGACGATTGGGCGTATAATGTAAACGAAATTGGCGCAAAAATGGCCTCTAACGAAGCGCCGACGTTTTACAATACCTGGGCGACCGAAGCGCAGCTGCTCGTGGAACGCGGCTGGGTAGCCGATATCACGGAGCTTTGGAACAACTGGGAGTACAAAGACGAGATCAATCCCGTGCTGCAGAACCAGTTTATCGTCGACGGCAAGGTGTACGGCATCACGCAAAATGGCTACGTGACCTCGACGGTCATCAACAAAAAGCTGCTCGATGAAAAAGGCGTGGCGATACCGGCGCTCGACTGGACGTGGGATGACATGTACAACACGGCCAAAGGCGTGGCCGATCCGAAAAAAGGCATCTCCGGCATCGCCCCGATGGGGAAAGGCAACGAAGCGGGCTGGAACTGGACGAATTTCTTGTTTGAAGCCGGCGGCGACATCCAAACGAGCGAAGGCGGGAAGCTGACGGCGGTGTTCAACTCCGAAGCCGGGGTCAAAGCGCTGGACTTCTACAAAAAACTGCGCTGGGAAGCAAACGCGATTCCGCAGGACTGGGCGCTTGGCTGGGGCGATGCGATCAGTTCGTTTAAGCAAGGACGGACGGGGATGGTGATCGCCGGGGCGTTTGACGTGATCCAGGCGGCGCTGAACGAAGGCGGCATGAAGCCGGAGGATGTGATCGCTTATCCGATGCCGGCGGCGGAGAAGGGCGGCAAGCATTACGGAATTTTGGGCGGCAACTACCTCGTCATCAACCCGAACGCGACGAAAGACGAGCAGGAAATGGCCTTCCGCTATATTACGTTTGATTATTTCACGGACGATGCGTTGAAATCGGTGGAGGATACGATCAAAGCCCGCAAGGACGAAGGCAAATACTACATCCCGACGCCGCTCGAATATTTCAGCGACGATTCGGAATACGCCGCAAAAGTCAAAGCTATCTACGACAAATACGACAACGTGTACAAATACGATCCGCAGCTGTTCAGCCTGCTGGAAGGCAAGCCGGAAGCGCAATTCGGCACGCAGGACTACTATGCAACCATGTCCAACGTTGTGCAGGAATCGTTCTCGAAGAAGGACACCGACTCCAAACAGCAGCTTGATATCGCGGCCAAATACGTGCAGGAGAATTTCTTCGACAAAGCTCCGCAGCAGTAAGCGGGCGGGATTGACCTTGTAATAAAAAGCCGTCCCATCGGTCTTAGCTTGAAGGGACTGGCCCTTGTCTGTGAAGACAGGGGCGGTCCTGAAAGACCGGGGACGGCTTTTTTAATTTAGATGGCCCGCCAAAAGACGGTGCGGATGATGATGTTACTTCCACACGTCGGCGGCGATTTCCACGACGTGGCGCAGCTTGGCCCACTGCTGTTCCTCGGCGACCAGGTTGCCTTCCTCGGTGGAAGCAAAGCCGCACTGCGGGCTGAGGCACAACTGTTCGAGGCCCGCGTAGCGGGAGGCTTCGTCAATGCGGCGCTTGATCGTGTCCGGATTTTCGAGCTCGCCGAATTTGGAGGTGATCAGGCCCAGCACAACCTGTAAATCCGGTCTATTGACATAACGCAGCGGTTCGAATCCGCCGGAGCGTTCGTCGTCGAATTCCAGGAACAATCCGTCCAGGTTCAGGCCGCCGAAAATCGTTTCCGCCGCCGCGTCGTAACCGCCGGAGGACGTCCAGGTGGAGCGGAAATTGCCGCGGCAGATGTGCATGGTGATCGCCATGTCCGCCGGGCGGCCTGCGATCGCTTCGTTGACCATTTTGGCCGACAGCTCCAGCATTGCTTCCGGATCTTTGCCTTCCGCGCGCAGCTTGTCCCGGGACTCCTCGGTGAAGAAGGCGGCCCAAGAGGTATCGTCCAGTTGCAGGTAACGGCAGCCCGCGTCGTAGAAAGCGCGGATCGCTTTTTTGTAGGCCTCGGCCAGATCATGGAAAAAGACTTCTTTATCCTCGTAAAGCGGCGTTTCGATTTTACCCCGGTAATAGAGCATGTTAGGGCTCGGAATGGTCATTTTCGCCGTATGCGAACCGGCCAGGCCGTGCAGGAATTTGTAGTCTTCCAGCATCGGGTGGTTGCTGAAATCGACTTTGCCAGTCACTTTGATGCTGTGCGCTTTCGTTTGCACCCCGTGGAACTGAATGCCGTTTTCCGGTTCATAACCTTCCACGCCGTCGAGATTTTCGAGAAAATCAAAATGCCACCACGCCCGGCGGAATTCGCCGTCGGTGACGGCCTGCAGGCCGATTTCCTTCTGCTTGTCCACGATGCGCCGGATCTCTTCGTTTTCGATTTCCCGCAGCTGCTCGGCCGAAATGCTGCCGGCTGCGCGCTGCTCGCGGGCTGTTTTGATCGCTGTGGTCCGAAGCAGGCTGCCGACCTGATCGGCCCGAAACGGAGGAATGCTGCGTTTAAGGGATTTTGCTGCGGATTGATTCAAAGTACTCCCATCCTTTATCTAAGATTTCGCTGTTTTTTTGCCCGAAGGCCGTGTACAGTGCCCTTTATTAGTTTCTTGTTGAACTATTGAGAGGGCGGGTGAATGCATCAACTTATATAGTTTGTATTCTATTATACGGAAAAGCGCTGATGAAGAACAGCAGCAAAGCAGAAGAAAGTAACTGGCAAGGTCGCTGGCGTTGCATTAACTTTTGCTCAAGGTTTCTTTATAAGCGTTGGCTTTCGAATCGATACTGTCCGCTCGCCGGAAATCTAACGGTTGCAGCAGTGGTTATTTGCCGAAAAAAGGCCTTTTCTAAATTCTAACGGTTGCGAACGCCGTTATTAGCCTGGATCCGAGCAAAAATTACCGGTTTCAATGAAATAAGCTCCATGGCAACCGTTAGAATACTGATGTGTCCAGAAAATGTATTTTGCCAGATTTAAATGCAACGCTAGTGTGGCAAGGTTCGGAAGAGAACGGAATGAGACGGAAGGGGACGGAATGAGAGCCGGGAAACGGGAAGGGCAGAAACACTGGAGGGCCGATAAACCGGAAGTCTGACATTCCGTGAGAAGGAAAAGCTGTGGGACGAAAAACGGATTAGCAAAAAAACGCAGGGCCGGCGTGAACTTCTTATGCAGCAGAGTTTAGGCGGATTCTGCAGTTGTACAGATTGCGGAAGGCCCAGCGTCAGGCAGCGGAGGCTGTGTCGGTCCGCTCCTGCGTACGGGATTGACGGCCGAGCACATAGCCGACCAGAGAGGCCATCATCTGCTGGAACACCATGCCAAGCACGACCGGAACGGCAACCGGGGCCGGGAAATAGGTGACGGCCAACACCGCGCCGGCGCTGATGTTGCGCATGCCGCCGTTGAAGACGAGCGCAACCTTGTCGGCTTCGTTCAAGCGCATCGCCCCCGAAAAGCCAAAGCCCAGCAGGTAGCCGATCGTGGCAAGCAAAACGATAATGGCCGCAAGACCCAACAGCCGCAAGCTGAAATTCATCAAATAAGGGGCGACGACCGCGCCGTTGATCGCCACGACGATAGCCATGGCCAGCTTGGAAAACGGGTTCAGCCACGGGCTCCAAGCCGCGATGACCGCCCCTTTGCTCCACTGGTTCAGCAGCATGCCGAGCAGCGAGGGGACGACGATCATCCAGAACAGGCTGCCCATCATCGCGGCGGCGTCGAGATGGACGTTCGTGCCGACCAGCAGCGACAGGATGCCGGGAACGACGAAAGGCGCCAGAATCGTGTCGATCAGGATAATCGACAAGGTAAGGGCGATGTTGCCCTTGTAGATGCCGACCCATACGAAGCTGCTGACTCCGGTCGGAATGGCGGCGGCGAGAATAAATCCGGTAATCGTGTAAAAATCCCCGGGGAACGCGAGATGCCCCAAGCCCATGGCGATCAAAGGCATCGCCAAATGGAGGATGAACAGGCAGAGGATCAAGGGGAGGGGCTTTTTGAGCACATTCAAAAAGTCCCTGAAGCTCAGGCTGATGCTCCCGGCAAAGGTCATAAAAGCGAACAGCCACGGGGACAAGTACGTATAAGCGGCCAAGCTGCCGCCGCACAACACCCCGATCAAGATACTGGTCGGGGTAATCAAAGGCATCATCCGGTTCAGTTGTCGGTTTACGGTTTGCAGCATTTCCAGCAACATCCTTTATACTTCTGCTTCTTCTAGTATAGACCCGCCCTGAGAGAATCGTAAATGGGACAGCGCCCGTCATTTGTGACCGCCCGGTGAAAACCAAACCGAAAAAAGGAAACAAAAGGGCGCTCAACCTAGAAATCGGTGTTTGACAGCCGGCTATTGGATCGGCCAACCGTCGTCGTCACGTCGTCAACGGAACCGTCAAAATAGCGGCACTTTAGGTACCTATTATCCGAAACCTAACTTGTTCATCCCCTTTAGCGGCATTTTATGTACTTATTTTCCTGTGAACGGTCCAGAACGCCGGCATTTCCTTGCGACCGGGGAAAATAGCGACATAAATCGCCTCTATTTCTCTCGAATGAACGGATAGCGCTGGAATAGGGACATTTTTTGCCTCTATATTTTCCCCGGAGTTTCTTGGATAACCTGATTTTTATGCCTGATTGCGCTGCCAAGCGCCTTTTTTGGTTTTGAGCCACAAAAAGGCGCGGTTTTTACGCCGAAAGCGCGATTCTTTTACTTGCCGGCGATTTCCTTAAACGCCGCTTCGGCGGCTTCGAGCGTAAAATCGATGTCGCTTTCCGTATGCGCGGTCGTCAGGAACCAGGCTTCGAATTTCGACGGCGCGAGATTGACGCCGCGGTTTAGCATCGCCCGGAAAAAAGCGGCGAACGCTTCGCTGTCGGTGTCCTGGGCCTCGTCATAATTGGTGACGGGGTGATCGCAGAAGTGCGTCGAAAACGATCCGCGGATGCGGTTGATCGTCAGCGGCACCCCGTGCCGGCGGGCCGAGCCGGCCAGGCCGTCCGTCAGCTTCGCGGCGAGGCGGTCCATCTCTGCGTAGACGCCGGCCCCCTGCAGCACCTCCAGGCAGGCGATGCCCGCGGAGATGGAGGCCGGGTTGCCGGCCATCGTCCCGGCCTGATAGGCCGGACCGAGCGGCGCCACCTGCTCCATGATCTCCTTGCTGCCGCCGTACGCGCCGATCGGCAGGCCGCCGCCGATGATTTTGCCGAGCGCGGTCAGGTCCGGCCGGATCGCCTCGTGGTTCTCAAGCCCGGCGTAAGTTTGCGCCGAGCCGTAATGGAAGCGGAAGGCCGTAATGACCTCGTCGTAAATGACGAGGGCGCCGTACTGCCGCGCTAGCCGGCAGAGGTCTTCCAGGAAGCCGGGCTTCGGCATCACCATGCCGAAATTGCCGACGATCGGCTCGACCATGACCGCGGCAACGTCGTCGCCCCACCGGTCCAGCGCATCCTTCAGCGCCGCCGCATCGTTAAACGGCACGGTGATCACCTCGTGCGCGATGCTCGTCGGAATGCCGGCGCTGTCGGGAATGCCGAGCGTGGACGGGCCGGAGCCTGCCGCGACCAGCACGAGATCGGAATGGCCGTGGTAGCAGCCGGCGAATTTGATGATTTTGTTGCGCTTCGTATAGGCGCGGGCGACGCGGATCGTCGTCATGACGGCTTCCGTGCCGGAGTTGACGAAGCGGACCTTGTCCATCGAAGGGATCGCTTCTTTCAGCATTTTGGCAAGCCGGATTTCCAGCTCGGTAGGCGTGCCGTAAAGCGTCCCGTTCGCCGCCGCCTCCTGAATGGCCCGCGTCACATGCGGATGGGCGTGTCCGGTAATGATCGGCCCGTAGGCGGCCAAATAATCGACGTAGCGGTTGCCGTCCACGTCCCAAAAATACGCGCCTTCGGCTTTTTTCATAAAAACGGGCGCCCCGCCGCCCACCGCTTTAAAAGACCGGGAGGGGCTGTTGACGCCGCCGACGATATGTTTGAGCGCTTCCTCATATAGATGTTCGGATTGCGATCGGTTCATAAAGCAAAACTTCCTTTCGAAGATAATTTTTGGCTCTGAGGTGGCTGTCTATAGCTTTTCGTGCCTTGGTATCCCTGCATGCTGCTTTGCACAATTATCCCTCTTGTTCAGGGGGTAGAGGGTGGGGGCTGTTCTCGGCACTTTCATTTTTTTCGGTGTTTTGCCCCATTCCTCCTGTCAGGTCTGCTTCACTTCTCCCTAAACCTCCTTCTCACAAACCTGTCTGACGATCTCGAACTAACGATCTCGAACTAACGATCTCAAACATGTCTACTTCTCCCAAACCTATTTTCTTCTCTAAATTTATCTTCCTCTGAGCTTCCGGATCAAACGGGATAATCGTGCAAAGCGTCCGGACAGCGGATGTTGATCTGCCGCCCCCCCACCGGCCTTCCCTGTAAAGCGCTGATTATTAGGTTGAGCCTAATTTTGTTCAAAAAAATTTGAAAAACCCCGGAGCCGCGTCCCTGAAACAACTCAGTTTCGCAGAATCCGGGGGTTCCGGGAGGATCGCATCCGGCGGAGCCTTGATCCTCTGGCTCCCGCCGGATGTGTTTCGGCGCGTGATCCTCGGCTTAAGTTTAAGCTTAAGCCTAAGACGCCGGCTTTACCGCCGCCGTTCCGCCGCCGTCAGCGCTGCTCCCCGTTCTGTTTCCGGCGCTTGTATTGCCGCTATTTCCGGCGTTGCTTTTATCGCTGCCGCTATCGGAGCCGCCGCTGTCCTCCGTGGAATTTTGACTGCCGTCCTCCGGTTTGGATTCTTCCGCCTTGTTGAACACATCCTGAACGTACTGCTTCAGTTCGTCTTCGCTGCGAATGCCCAGTACGTCCGATCCGCCGACGGTTTCTTCCTTCAATAACTCCATCGGGGGAATCTGTTCGCTTGCTGCCAGCTGGCTGTCGTAGCCGACGGTGGCCAGCTTCCACATATCCTGCACTGACAGGTTCGTGTCGATATAAGGATTCACTTTCTCCAAAATCGAAGGCAGCATCATGATCGAAGTCGTCGACTTCAGCTTATCCGCGACGGCTTTCAGGAAGTTGCGCTGCCGCTCCGTCCGGGTATAGTCGGACATGGCGTCATGGCGGAAGCGCACGTATTGCAGCGCCGTTTTGCCGTCCAGATGCTGTTGGCCTTTTTTCAGATCGATGTCGTATTCATGGTTATCCGCTTTACTGGTGTAACGCATGTCTTTTTCCACGTAAAAATCGACGCCGCCGACCGCGTCCACCAGCTCGATAAAGCCTTGGAAATCGGTGTAAACATAATACTGGATCGGGATGCCGAGCAAATCGGACACCGCCTTCATCGCCGTATTGGGGCCGTGGGTGATCGCCGTATTAATCCGTTCCTTGCCGTAGTCCGGAATATTCGTATAGGTATCGCGCAAAATAGAGAAGAGATAGGCCTTTTTGGTGACAGGATCCAGGGAAGCGACCAGCATCGTGTCGGAGCGGGGGATCTCCCCTTTTTTCAGGCCGCGGGCATCCACGCCCATCAGCAGAATATTGACCCGTTCCGTTCCTTCCCATTTCGGAGGCTCCTCGGCTTTGGTTTCGGTAGGCTGAACATTATAGAAAGGGGAGTCTTCTCCTTCTTTCTTAAAATTGTCCACCTGATTATATATCGCGATAAAATAATAGGCCACGAATGCGGCGATTGCGACCACGACTCCGATCACCGACCAGAGGATCGCGCGTTTTGTGCGTTTCGTCATTATGTTCGTTCCTTTCAGAAAAAACGATAAGTTCGAATTTCATATATAGATATCCTAATAACATTACATTATAATTTTTTTTACAAATACAATCAATTTTAGGTTTAGGAGCTTTAAGGAGGATACGCATATGACGGAGCATCAACTGGAGGCGGGCAAGCCCGTTCCGGATTTCCGGCTTCCCGCGAGCGGGGGAGAAGAGGTATCGCTGAAGCAGTTTCGCGGACGCAAGGTCGTCCTT
Organism: Paenibacillus macerans; assembly: GCF_900454495.1. Classification (NCBI taxonomy): domain Bacteria; kingdom Bacillati; phylum Bacillota; class Bacilli; order Caryophanales; family Paenibacillaceae; genus Paenibacillus; species Paenibacillus macerans. The sequence continues at coordinate 4,075,765 of NZ_UGSI01000001.1, read as the reverse complement.
TATTTTTATCCAAAAGATTCCACGCCGGCCTGCACCCAGGAAGCCTGCGATTTTCGCGATCTCGGCGCGTTGTTTGCCGAATACGGTACGGCCGTGCTGGGGATCAGCGGGGATTCGGTTAAGTCGCACGACCGCTTTAGCCAAAAGCAGGGAATCACCTTTCCGCTGCTCGCGGACGAGGATCATGAAGTTTGCCGGCAGTACGGCGTTTGGCAGCTCAAAAAAATGTACGGCCGCGAATTCGAAGGTATCGTCCGTTCCACTTTTTTGATCGATGAAGAAGGGAAGCTGCTGAAGGCTTGGCGCGGCATCAGGGTCAAAGGCCATGCCGACGAGGTGCTGGAGGCCGTTAAAGAGGCGGCCGGTGGGCGGGGATGATGATAAACTTCTTGAATGGGAAAAACGCCGCTTGATTGGATTTTTCCAATCAAAACTGCCGCCCCGCCTAAGGCTCAGGTCACCTTCCCGATGGGGGACCATCAAAAAACCGCCATTTCCCCGGCGGTTTTTTCTTTTTGTAACGGACTCAGAAGCCTTTATTTACAGTAATTCTTTAAAAACTTGCCTTGTGGAGCCGAATAGCGGCATCTGCGTCCTTTAGAATGGGAAATACTCGGGAAATCCACTGGCGTTGCATTAACGCCCACACAAAATCTCTGGTACACCTTGCCCGCAATTCCATTTGAGATCACGCCAAAAATCTAACGGTTGTATTAGTGGCTATTTTGCCAAAAAAGACCCTTTCTAAATTTTAACGGTTGTGAGCGCGGTTATCTGCTCAAATCTGAGCCAAAATCGCCGGGTTTTAGCTAAATAAGCGCTATGGCAACCGTTAGAATTTGAAAACGGCGATATTGGAGCAAATAGCGGCTGTGGCAACCGTTAGAATGTGGTGGCGAGAAATTGTAGGTCGGATTTAATGCAACGCTAGTGGGCGGGAAAGGAGCAAAAAAGGTCATTACGGTTCATTACGGTCCGTTGCAAGTCTATTTCCGTTTCTAGCTTCATACAATCTACCAGAAAGCCAAACGATTCATATAATTTCATTTTACTTATAGCGGCGGAGGTAGAAAAAACGATGAACAAAAAATGGAAATCCGGTCTAATGGTCATTCGTACGGTATTGCTTTTAACGGCGCTGGTTTGGGTCGTTAGTGTCCCGCTTGGCGCCGAGCCGCAGGGGTGGCCGGAAATCGCGGCGCATGCGCTGGCCCAGCCGCCGGCAGATGCGTCGGCAACAAATAAGGGCACGGCAAAAGCGGGGGAACATACCGGGGAAAAAGAGACGGGGGCGCTGGGAGCGAATGCTGTGCCGCTTGCGGCGGCGGCCGAACAAGTCGCGGCGAACGAGGCGGCTCCCGAACGGCTGGAGGGAGGGGCAGCAACTGCTGCGTGGACTGTCATGGCGGCGGGGGGAACGGCAGCCGCAGCGGCATCGGAAACGCCGGCGCAGGCTGCAGCAAATGAGACGGCCAAGGCCAAACCGGCGGACGGTAAAGCGACTGTTAAAGCCGCTGATAAAGCCGCCAATAAGGCCAACGATAATACCGACGGCAAAGTGGTGTATCTTACCTTTGACGACGGGCCTAGTTCGCTTACGGATGAAGTGCTGGCTATTTTGAAAAAAGAGGACGTTCCGGGAACTTTCTTTGTGCTTGGCGAGCAGGCGAAACGCTACCCCGAGATGATCCGGCGGATCGAGGATGCCGGGCATAAGCTCGGCAACCATACCTATAACCATGAATACAAGGAGCTTTACGACAGCTTCGGCCATTTTTGGAAGCAGGTCAAAGCCACCGAAGAGGTGCTGCGCGGAATCACCGGTAAACGCACGCCGCTGGTGCGCGCTCCGGGCGGGACGTACGGCCATTTTGACGAAACGTATTTCAACCTCCTTGAGCTCGGGGGCTATAAGGTATTCGACTGGAACGTGGACAGCGGGGATTCCAAAAGGAAGGGAGTTCCGGCTTCTGAAATCATAGACAACGTCGTATCGGCGAACCGGCAAAACGAGGTCATTGTGCTCATGCACGATGGCGCGGGACATGGGGAATCCGTCAAGGCGCTGCCGAAAATCATTCAATATTATAAGAAGCAGGGGTACGAGTTTCGTGCGATTTCCCCCGATCAGCCGCCTGTGCAATTTCATCTTGATCCTTCCATGAAAAAGAAACATAGAACCATCCCGTCCGATGCCTGGGTGAAAGCCAATGTTGTGCCCAACGCCGCTTTGTTCGGTCCGGATTTGCCGTTAACGGTAGAAGCGGGAGGCGTGCAAACCCGGCTGGACAGCGGGGAGTACCGGCTGCAGGATGGGCAATATATTGTCCCGCTGCGGACAACGATGGAACGGCTTGGGGCCAAAGTCCATTGGGACGGGGACAACCAACGCGCCGTCGTCGTATGGGGGAATGCGAAAGCGACCTTCGATCCGAACACCGGAACGGCGACCTCGGAGCTTACAGGAAAACTCCAGGTCAAATATGACCTGATTTTCGAACGCAAAAACGAATCGTTATGGGTGCCGCTGCGGATTCTTATGGAAGCGGCGGGTCATCCGATCGCTTCGCTCACGTTGCGCGAGGATGAACGCCGGGTGACCGCACTGTAACCGGCACGGCTTGACCGGGACAGGACTGTTTTGCCCGTATCTCTCATTCACGTCTATTTCCGCTAGTTTCTGGGGAAACTGGTAGATAGATTGGCTGGAAGTTTTCCGCCTGCCTAGAAACGGAGGAGATACGATGAATCAGGAACAGGTACATGATCTGCTGCAGCGGCTGGTCAGCCGGGTGGATCGTGTCATTGTCGGAAAAAAAAGGGAAATCGAGCTGGCGGTTGTCGCCATGCTGTACGGAGGCCATATTTTGCTGGAGGATGTTCCCGGCGTCGGCAAAACGATGCTGGTGCGGACGCTGGCGGCTTGCCTCGGCGGGTCGTTTGGCCGCATCCAGTTCACGTCCGATTTGATGCCTTCCGATGTTACCGGAGTCACGGTTTATCATGCGCAAAGCGGACAGTTTGAATTTCGGCCCGGCCCGGTATTTTCCCATATCGTGCTGGCCGACGAAATCAACCGTGCGGCTCCAAGAACGCAGTCGGCTTTGCTGGAGGCGATGGAGGAGCGGAAGGTGACCGTGGACGGAGTCACCCGGGCTTTGCCGAAACCTTTTTTGCTGCTGGCCACGCAAAATCCGCTGGAATACGAGGGGACCTACCGCCTGCCTGAGGCACAGCTGGACCGCTTTTTGATGCGGCTGACTTTGGGGTACCCGAATCCGGAGCAGGAGCTTGAGATGCTTGGCCGGCTGCAGGAGCAGCATCCCCTCGCCGAGCTGAAGCCGGTGCTGCTGCCCGACGAAATCGCCGCGATGCAGCGGCAGGTGCGGGGCGTATTGGTGGATGATGTCGTCAAACGTTATATGGTCAGCCTGGCGGACGCGTCGCGCCGTCACCCGCAAGTTTCCCTCGGCATCAGCCCGCGCGGCACGCTGGCCTGGATGGGGGCTTCGCAGGCGATGGCTTATTTCAAGGGCCGCTCGTTTGTTACGCCCGATGATGTCAAAGCGGTTGCGGAAGCGGTGCTGGTTCACCGGATCGTGTTGAAAACCGAAGCCAAAATCGCCGGAATCAGCGGCGAAAGGGTGCTTAGGGAATTGCTCGCCAAAGTGGACGTGCCGATTTTTGCAAGGGTCTCAGGTGTGCCGTCATGAGAAGCGGGATTTGGAGATGGGCGGCGGCCCTGACGGCAACGGGGCTGCTCACGGCATGGTATTTATGGCGCGGAGGCGCGTCTTCTTTCTTTTTGGCGCTGCTGCCTTGGTTCGTAATGCTGCAAGGCGCGTTGGCATTATGGTGCGGTCCGAAGCGGATGAAAGTGGTGCGGTCCTGGGAGCCGGACCGTCCGGCGGACGGGGATGGGCTCGCCATGAAATTGACCGTGACTTGTCTAAGCGGATTGCCGCCGCTGTGGCTGCATGTGGAAGATGAGCTGGCAGCAGAAGTTTCGCTGGTACGTAACAGCGGCAGAGCAGGCAAATTGTATTTCTCCGGGTTTAGCAGGGTTTACAGCGGGACTTATCATATGGAAGAAATCAACCGGGGGATTTACGAAAACATTGCAGTAAGGCTGACGTGGGGCGATGCGCTCGGCTGGTTTAAGCGCAGCTTGCGGGTGGAAACGGAAGACATTTTGATCGTCCCCCCGCGGCCGTTAAGTTCCTATCCTTCGCAAACGCCCGAGGCGTACGGCGATCATGAAAGCGGCGGCGGCCCGTACCGCCAGCAGGCGGCAGCGCCGTCCGCGCCCGGCCGCCTGAGGCCGTACATGACCGGGGATCCGCTGCGCCGCATTCACTGGAAACATTCAGCGAAGACGGGAACGCTGCTGACTCGTATTCCGGAGGAGCAGGGGAACGTGCCGCGTTATTTGCTGCTGGGAACGGATGAAGCGGATTACGCCGTGCCGCGAGACCAGGTTGACGGTCAGCGGCGCTCCGCCGGCAAGGAACGGTCCGCTGCTGCACCGGCGGCCTGGGCCGCGGAGGCTGATCGTTTTGAGCTGGCGGTATCCGCCGCCGCGTCCTGGCTGCAGCGGGAAGCCCGGTACGGGAAACCGGGGGAACTGCTGCTTAGCCATGGCGGCATGGATGGTATCGCCGCGTTATCCGGGTATGAAGGACTAGCCCACGGTATGGAACTGCTGGCCGGGGTTGATCTCGGCAAAGGGATGTCCGCGGAGGCGGTGCTTGAGCGGGACTGGCCGGAGTTGTCCGCGCAGGGACGGTCTGTCACGGTCATTACCGGACAGCTCAGACCCGGTTTGACGGAAGCAGCTTTGCGGCTAGCGGAAGCGGGGGTCTCCGCCGAGCTGTGGTGCGCGTGCCCGCCGGCCGGGGCGGAGCTTGATGGCGCGCTCGCCTCCCGCCTGCGGCAACATGGCGTAGCCGTTTTTGGCCTGACGCCCCGGCATCTTGGACTCCCGCGAAAGGAGGGAGCGGAACATGCCAGCGCCTAGTTCAAAGGAAGAAGCGGCAGCCTTGGCCGTCGCCCCTGCGGAGGGAGGGATTTCGCGTCCGGAGGCATCTTTCGGAGCCGTCCCCAAAGACGATGCCCCGGCCTTCGGACTGCGGCTCGTTTTATCGGCGTTTTTGTTCGGACTGTTTGGGGAATGGCTGTATCCGCTGTACGCTTTTGTCGCCAATGACCAAGCGGACACGGTTACGCTTTTTTTCGTGCTGACGGGACTGCTGTTATGCGCCGGATGTTTGCGTTTGCCGTCTTTTTTATATGCCATGATCCCTTCGCTTCTGGTCGTCTGTTCTTTATTTTATCTCCATGGGCAGGCGGATGGATGGATCTGGTTTATCGACTTGGGAAAACAGTTTGGCGCCGATTTGGCCGAATTTATGCAAGCCGGACGGCTGAGCGGCGTCAGCATGGAATTCCGCACATTGCTGCTGCTGATCGGCTGGACGCTGCTGGTCGTGTCCGTGCAAATGCTGACGCTCGGCAGACAAAACATTCTGCTGTTCCTGGCGGTGACGCTGCTTTACTTGATCGTACTGGAGACAGCCGGGGGCGTCGAACTGTACTTGGGACTGATTCGAACCGCGGTGCTCGGCCTGATTTTGCAGGCATTGGTGTTCGGCAAGCGGGGGCCGGGTTGCGCCTTCGGCCGGGGAGGCCTGCTCGGCTCGGGGATTGTCTTGGTTTGCGTAGCCGGTGCCGCGCTGTTGAGCTCGCAGCTTCCGGTGCAGCCGATCCGCCCGGTATCCTGGCAGCAGATTGCCCGGAGTTTGTCCGAGTGGAGCGGCGCCGAGCTGACTGCAGCGCAGGAAACGGCGGCGGTCTTTAGCGTTTCCGGGTACAGCCGCAGCGACGCCGAGCTGGGGGCTCCTTTGCAGCTTCGGCACGATGTGTATTTCACGGCGCTGTCGCCGCGGAATACGTATTGGCGCGGGGAAAGCAAAAGCGTCTACACGGGACGGGGCTGGATTCAGCCTGCTGCGGGGGATGGCGCGAAAAGTGCGGAGACGCGGGAAACGAAGAACGCCGCGGCCTCCGCAGCGCCGGCCTTCGGGCCTGCCAATCCCGGCACCGCCCCGGTCGCGGAAGAAATCCGCCAGACGGTGATGTTTAAAGAACCGCTGACCGGGCGGGTAGCGCTTCTTTCCGGCGGCATTCCCGTACGTTCCGGATTTGTTTTTGGCGGCGAACAAACTCCCCGGGTTCAGGTGGAGCCCCGTTTCGACCGGCTCGCCGATGCACTGGTGATCGATTACGCTGCCGCGGCCGAGCAAATCTACGGCTACGAAGTGACCGCGCTGCTGCAAACGCACCCGGGCTCCGCCTTGCGAGACGATCACGGCCCCGACGAAGAGGGCATCGCCGACCGTTATCTGCAGCTTCCCGATTCCTTACCGGAACGGGTGCGGAATTTGGGAAAAGAGCTCGCAGCCGGAACAAGCAGCCGCTATGATGCGGCTTTGGCCGTGCAGAGCTATTTGAAGAAGAACTATGCCTACAACCTGGATACCCGGCGCCCGCCGGCGGACGCCGACTTTGTCGACCGTTTCTTGTTCGAGGACAAAATCGGCTACTGCGACCATTTTTCCAGCGCAATGGTGGTGCTGCTCCGCAGCGGCGGCGTTCCGGCGAGATGGGTGAAGGGCTTTGCGCCGGGCGAACCCGAAGCGGCAGGCCGCGCTGGCCAGGACGAGACGATGCGGCGGATTACCGTGACTTACGCGGACGCCCATGCCTGGGTCGAGGTTTATTTTCCGCAGGCCGGCTGGGTGCCTTTTGATCCGACGCCCGGATTCGGCGAGGCGCTTGCGGCAGGCGCAGGCAGCCCCGGCGGCGCGGCCGGCGGGAACACCGGCACGAGGCTCCTCGAATGGCTGAACCAGGCGGCGGCCAGCGTGCAAAAGCTGGCCGCCGAATGGACAGCGGCCGCTGCCGAAATCGCCGCCGGCTGGCGGGAAAAGCTGCAGCCTGTGCCGAATCTATTCGTTTGGACGGCCTCGCTGCTAGGCGCCGGCTTTGCGGTTTTAATCGCCCGGGAGATCGCTTGGCGTGGAAATCGGCTGCAGCTGTGGCTGTACCTGCGCCGGCCGCGCCGCAGCTTCCCGGGACGAAGCGAATTGCTGACGGCCGCCGACCGGGTGTGGCGGGAGCTTGGCCAGTGTTACGGGCCCAAACCGCCGGCGATGACGGCCAGGGAATATTTGTGGTCCGCTCTACAGGGCAGACCGGGCTTAACCGGCGCGGCAGAAGAGTTTGTGGCGATTTGGGAGAACCTCTATTACGGAGGGCGGCAGCCTGAGCGCAGGGAAAGCATGAAGTTTCTGAAGCATTGCCGGAATTTGGCCTTTCGGCGCCGCTGATTCCCAGCCCTGGCTTCCTTGACGACCTCTTTCGTCGTTTCGTATAATAGGTGTCATAATTTGAGGGAGGCTCGGTCATGAATAAGCCAAATGAAATGATTGTCGTCCTGGATTTCGGAGGGCAATACAACCAGCTGATTGCCAGACGGATCCGCGACTTGGGCGTTTACAGCGAACTACTGCCATTTAATACGCCGGTGGAGCGCCTTCGGGAGCTGGCGCCGAAAGGGATCGTGTTTTCCGGCGGACCGTCGAGCGTTTATGCCGAAAACGCGCCGCATATCGATCCGGCCGTGTACGATGTGGGCGTGCCGATCCTGGGCATCTGCTACGGCATGCAGCTGATGGCGCATCAGCTTGGCGGGAAAGTGGAACGTGCGGCAAAAAGAGAATACGGGAAAGCGGATGTCGATTTTGCCGAAAATTCGGTGCTGACCCGCGGGCTTCAGGCCAAGCAAACGGTGTGGATGAGCCATGGGGATCATGTGACGAAACTTCCCGAAGGTTTCGTGGTGGAAGCCTCCACGGAGCATGCGCCGATCGCCGGCTTTGCCAATGCCGAGCGCAAAATGTACGGCGTGCAGTTCCATCCGGAGGTCCGGCATTCGATCCACGGCAATGAAATGATCCGCAATTTCTTGTACGAAATCTGCGGCTGCGAAGGCAAATGGAGCATGGAGACATGGATCGAGGACGCGGTTCGCGACATCCGCGCCCAGGTCGGCGACAGCAAGGTGCTGTGCGCGTTAAGCGGCGGTGTCGATTCTTCGGTCGTGGCGATGCTGATCCACAAAGCGGTCGGCGATCAGCTGACCTGTATGTTCATCGACCACGGCCTGCTGCGCAAAGGCGAAGCCGAAAGCGTAATGGAGACGTTTGTCGGCAAGTTCGACATGAAGGTCGTCAAGATTGACGCGCGCGAGCGGTTTTTGTCCAAGCTGGCCGGTGTCGACGATCCGGAACAAAAGCGGAAAATCATCGGCAACGAGTTTATTTACGTGTTTGAAGAAGAGTCGCGCCGGTTTGACGATTTTAAATTTTTGGCGCAGGGCACGTTGTATACGGATATCGTAGAAAGCGGCACCGCCACGGCGCAGACGATCAAATCCCATCACAATGTGGGCGGTTTGCCGGAGGACATGAAATTCGAGCTCGTTGAACCGCTAAAGACGCTGTTCAAGGACGAGGTCCGCAAAGTCGGCGAAGAGTGCGGCTTGCCGAAGGAGATCGTGTGGAGACAGCCGTTCCCGGGCCCGGGCCTGGCGATTCGTGTCCTCGGCGAAGTCACGGAGGACAAGCTGAAAATCGTCCGCGATTCCGACTACATTTTGCGCGAGGAAATCGCCAAAGCGGGACTGGATCGCGAGATTTGGCAGTATTTTACCGCCCTGCCTAACATGAAAAGCGTAGGGGTTATGGGCGACGCCCGGACTTACTCCTACACCGTAGGGATTCGCGCGGTAACGTCCATCGACGGCATGACCGCCGACTGGGCCCGCATCCCGTGGGACGTGCTGGAGAAAATTTCGGTACGGATCGTAAATGAAGTCGATAACGTCAACCGGGTCGTGTACGACATTACGTCTAAGCCGCCGGCGACGATCGAGTGGGAATAGATAGCAAGAGCGTGAAGGTCTTTATTTATAAGGCTTTCACGCTCTGTTCTTGTCTATCAGCAACCATTTTGCAACCAATCTCAATTTAACCTTATTTTATTGCGTATTCCCGCCACACAAAGCTACCATCATCTTGTGTAACTTTTTCAAAACTTGAATACTCTTTTGCGATGATGTCGTACTTTAAGAGTGGTATGAATTTGCTTATTACCGTTGCACCATCAATATAAAAGTGACTTTGCCTATCCCAGTATACCGAATGAAAATCTTTGTCATTTGCTATCTCTGATGTATGAGTATGTCCAGCAATTATGTCTTTATAAAAAGTGCCGAATACAGGCGGATACTTCCATGTGAAGTATTCTTCTGATGTACCGACTTTCCAGTATTCCTCAGCTTCTTCGTCTATACCAGCATGTACGAAAATTTGATCTTCTGTCTCGTAATAAAGGGGAAGTTTTCTAAGCCAAGCAATAAGAGTCTTATGCTTCGATTTTATTAAATCTGTTACATATTTATATATCATGCACATTTTTGTGAGTTCATTCGAAACATTCTCGCATTTTTTTGAAATAGCATTATATTCGTCTTCCGAGATATATTTTATGATTTCAGAAAATTCACCATCTGGATAAAGACTATTTAAATCTTCTAAAAACATAACTTCGTGGTTGCCTAATAAAGGAATAACTTTTCCAGGGTACTTTTCGCAGAGCTGCTTAATAAAATAAAGTGTTTCACAACTTTTATCCCCTCTATCAATGTAATCTCCCAACAATATCAATTTGTTGTTCTTTGATTCTAAGTCAACATTCTTCAAAGTTTCTCGAAATATATCTAAATGACCATGTATATCACTGAGTGCATAAATATAAGCCAATTGAATTCCTCCGCATCATCGTTTCTTGTCCTGATGCAATGAATGTAACAGTTGCAGAGATACAATCTAAAATTGCGGCAACCCTCTAATTTTTGAGTTCGCTCTTATACTCGTAACTAGGCTGAATATCAGCAAGAAGCATTATTTCTCCTGAATTTTTTTGTTATCAATTTAAGTATGAAACAGCAATTCGCCAAGCGTAATCAGAGTTCATACGTGATAAATTTGTTTTATAAAATTCTCTTTTAATATTATCTATGTCTATTGTGGTAGGTAATTTTTCAATTGAATTTTTTGTATTAAATCACAAAATTTTTTGTTTAAAATTTTGTGATTTAATACAACTGCTAAAATATCATTACTATTCATGATTAGTTTTCCTCCTTTAATAGAAGAGCATTGTTCTCTTTAAGAATCGCGGCAAACAAAATTAGTTTTATTACAAAAGGCTTGAACATTTTTTTTGTTTTAAAAACATCCATGAAAATCCTTTGTAATTCTTCAATGTCCTGTAAAATTGCAGCTTCAATATTTAAAGCCGTCTGTAAACTATCCAAAGATTTATCATTATTTTCTGTAACATTGGGTATTGCGACTGAGTTAATTTGTATCCAGTCAATTTGTGGTAATTCATTTTTGATAGATTTAAATGCCATACCTATTAAATACCCATTCGTCACCTTTGCTTCGGGATCGGCAAATTTAATTCTCTTGTACTCTTGCATTGCTACTACGGTAGGTCTGCTTAATCGCATTTGGATTCTCACAAAATAATACCCTCGCTTTCTTTTAATATTTAACACAGGCTAAAGTTTACGGTAATCAAATGTCTTACTATTTGTAATATAACAAAAGGTAAGACAGTTGGCAACCTATTTTTTTTATCGCTAGGAAAGATTGTTAATGCTTTTGTTCATTTTACGTATTAACATATGTGAGTTCCTTCATTACAAATTGCGCAATTTGTAGAGCTGCCCGGTGGAGGCGAGGTGGAAGGAGGGCGTGGATGGAAATTATCCAGAGTAAAATGGAACGTTACCCAAATACAGAAGAATCACGTGCAGCGATCATGTCGAAAGAGGAATTCACACAGATATACAATACGTATTTCAAACGCGTTTACAAGTATATCTATTATCGCATTAATAACCACCATGCGGCGGAGGATATTTGCAGTCAGGTGTTTGAGACCGTTATATGCAAGTATTACAGCTTTTCACAGGAAAAATCCAATTTTGAGGTGTGGTTGTTTGCTATTGTAAGAAACGCTGTAACAGACTACTTCAGGGCTCAGAAGAAAAGAAACCACTCCTCGCTGGATTCTTTGCTGGAACTGATTTTTCCCAAGCCGTCTCCTGAAGAATTGGCGATTCGCGAGGATAATAATCAGGCGCTGTTCAAGGCTCTCGCTAAGCTGCGGGAGAAGGAGCGCAACATCATTGCAATGAAATACGGGGCTGGACTGAAAAATTCGGAAATTGCACAGATCATGGGTGTCAGTGAGTCCAACATTGGCGTTGTACTGTACAGAAGTCTAAAAAAACTGCATCTTTCCTTACAGGCGGGGGGATTCAAAATATGAACAAAAAAAATAATCTCACAGAATTCAGCAAGACCATAGAACTGCTTGAGAGTGCAGAACAGGGGAATGACACCTCCAAAGAAAGGATTTATAACCGCTTGATATACCGGCTGGATCATGGAGCTATTAACACCCAATCAAGGGAAAAGGACGGGATAACGATGAAAAAAAGCAGTTGGAGAACAGCGGCGGTGATTGGCGGTGCGGTAATTTGTTTGGGCGGGGCATTTTCTACAACCAGCTATGCACAGGAAATGTTCCAGTCCATCATGGCAAAGTTTAAGGTGGGGAATCTTGAAATAACGCAATACGATAAGGAAATTCCTCCTGCTTCTACGTCTTTCACTCCATCTGAAGGTGGAAAAAGCGGGCGAGACGGCGTCATTGAATTGCCGGCTGCGGCTAAACTGACGATAGACGAAGCCCGTGCAGCGCTTGGAATGAACTTTCCGGCCCCGGATTGGGTGGCAGACTATAAGTTTGTGAACAGTGTTCTTCAGGGCACCAGCATGGTCGAATTGCAATACAATTCAGGGGATAAAGCTGTCAACTTTCTGATTTCCAAGGGTGGAGAAAACGGAATCGGCACTACCAAAGATGTGAAAGTAGAGGACATTAACGGGACTACGGTCTATTTTGCCAATGGAATTGTGATTTGGGAAGAGGAAGGCTTTACAGTTGAACTGTATTCCCAAACCGATTTTGACAAGACCACACTCGGGAAAATCATCGGCAGCTTTAGCGTTGGCGCTCCGGTTGAGCCCTTAGAGGCTGACGTGGTGAATAAGAATGTGGAGAAGAGCAAAGGTGCAGTAGCTGCCTCGGCCCCGGCCGTAGATTAAGGCGCAAACTGAAGTGAAGCCAAAAAACGGAAAGACGATGCCAGCAATTTGGGCAGCGTCTTTCCGTTTTTCTTACGAACTAGGCCAATATGCCTTTGGCCCGGGCTTCCTTGATCCATGCCGGGAACTCGTTGAGGAGCCGGTCATACAGCTCTTCGTCGCTGATGCTCGAAATATCGTCCAGCGCAAAGAAATTAGCGTTATCGATATAGCGCCCGGGCATTTCGTCCAGTTTCTGCAGCACCCCGTAATTGGCCCGTCCCAAGCCGACAAATTGCCAAAACAAATTTTTGGTGGAACTTTCGGTAATAAGCCGGGAAATTTTATTTTTTTGGCCAACTCCGCCGTCGCTAAAGAAGATAATGTAAGTCGGTAAACTTACATTAGGCTCCTCCACCGTGTACTTGCGGATAATATCCTCCATCACCGGAGGCTCATTGTTCGTGCCGCCTTTGCTGCCTAAAGTATATGTACGGGCAATGTAATTTTCATAGTCTCTGGCCGTAACGCTCGGCGCCCGCAAATAATCTTTGGCGAAAAACCACACATCCAGCTCGCCGTTATCGTCAAACGCCGCGGCAATCGCCAGTATGCGTTCAAAGGCTTCCTGCACGATACCTTTGCGGTACAGGTGATACATGGAGCCCGACGCGTCAAAAACAACGGCCACGCGCGCCCTGATCGGTTCGACCTTCTTTTTCTCGAGAGTCAGCGTTACTTTTCGTTTGAGCAGATCGATTTTGGACAGATTCAGAGGTACGGGCGCGGGATTCGGGCTTGGAGCGGGGGCAGGAGCGGCCGGCGCCGGTGGCGCCGATGGTGCCGCGGCCGCGGCCGTTTCGGCTGCAGCGTTATCCTCCACCTCCACGCCAAACGACTCGGCGAGCGGCTTCAGTCCTCCGAAAAATCCTCGTCCGATGGCCCGGACTTTGAAGCCGCCCTGGTATTTGTAGAGTTCGATGAAAATAAGGGCCGTTTCTTGCGTAGCCTGGGTAATCTCATAAACAACTTGCTGGGAGCCGGCGCGAACAATGGCTTGGCATTTCTGCACCTGCGCGAAGGTTCCCGCCTCAAGGGTAGCGGTAAATACGCATTTTTCCACGGGAGCCTGACGAAGCTTGTGCGTATCGACCGCAAAAGAACTTTTCAAATTTTCGATCTGCTGCAAAACCGCACTCTGCTGCGGATCGGCAGTTTGATTATAGAAAACAAAATAGTCGTCCGAAGGCACCTTGCCGCTCTCGTTCACCATAAAACAGCTGACATCGAGCGCTGACGGAGCCGAAGCGCATTGAATGGTGATTTGCAGTTGATCCGATTCATGAAGGCCGGTGTTTTGTCCCGTATTTAGGCTAACGATAGGATTTTCCATTGTGATTTCGCCTCTTCCTCTACTGGTGATTATTAGTAGCTATATAGATTCTGAGGGAAATGTTTCCACAAGTCAATTGTACGGCCGGATCTGTCTTCAGGAAACGGCGATCGGGTCGCGGACGATTTTAACTTCGTAAAACGTAATTTTATTGTTCAAAATATAATCCGGCATGCTGTTTCGTCCGGAGTGGGATTCGCGGAAGGCGTCGCTTTGCGTCCACCGGTGGAAATCATCCTTCGTGTTCCAACGGGTGCTGACCGTTACTTCATCATATTCTTTCGTGTTTTCGGTCAGCATCACTTCCAAGCCGAGAAAACCTGACATCAATTCCACCTTGCCGGTTTTGTTGAAACGCTCGATGAGTTTGCCGGCTTCTCCCTTTTTAATTTGGCTTGTGTTCGTCACGATGATCATCTCGAGTTCTCCTCCTTATCGGAAATGGAATACAAAGGAATAACGACCAGTTCGTTTTCCTCAAATTTGACTCTGGCTTCAATCTCATAAACGCCCCGGAAAAAAGCTGCGGTCAGCATCTCCTGCGGGGCCCCCTCGGCCACAACCGCCCCCTGTTTCATAGCGACCAGGTAATCGCAATATCTGGCGGCCTGCTGCAAATCGTGCAGCACCATAACCATCGTAATCCCAAAGGTTTCGTTGATTTGCTTTAAATGTTCCAGGATCTCCAACTGACGGGCGATATCCAGGTAGGTGGTCGGCTCGTCAAGCAGGAGCATATCCGTTTTTTGGGCCAACGCCATGGCGATGCGTACCTTTTGCTGTTCACCTCCCGATAAAGTATGGAAAAGCTGATCCGCGTGCCCACTGGTACCCGTAACGGTCATTGCCCAGTCGATGATCCGCCGGTCCTCATCGTTCATGTGGTGCCGGAATAAGCGTTTGTAAGGATACCGGCCGTAAGCGACAAGCTCGCGCACGGTCAAGTTCGGAAGAAACGCGCCGCTTTGCGGAAGCATCGTTAATTTTCGCGCGAATTCGGCGGTCCCGTATTGAGGGATCGGTTTGCCATCCATCCGTATATCTCCAGCACGGATCCCGAGCAGGCGGGACAAAGCTTTCAGCAGCGTGGATTTGCCGGAACCGTTGGGACCGACAATCGCCGTCATCTTTCCTTTTGGAAATACGACGGAAACTTCGCGCAGCGAAAACATGCCGTGACTCGCGGAAATTTCCAGTGTCTCTAAGGCCGTCATTACATCATCCTCCGTTTTTTAAGCAGGTACAGGAAAAATGGTGCTCCCAATCCGGCAAGCAGCACGCCGACCGGCAGTTCGATCGGATCGAACCAGGAGCGGGCCGCGATATCGGCGAACAGGACCAGTGCCGCTCCCCAAAGGATCGATAACGGCAGCAGAAAGCGGTAATCCTCTCCGGCCAGCATGCGAACGGCATGCGGCACGACGAGACCAACGAAGCCGACCAGACCGGCGACGCTGACGGCCGCGCCGGCCAGGAGCGACGAAAGCGCAATGAGCGCAAACCGGTGCAATTCGACCCGTTGCCCCAGCAGACGGCTTGCGTCGTCGCCGAGCAGCAGCAAATTGGCCGGCTTGATCGCCAGGATGCTGAGCAAAAGGCCTGCGGCCGCGTAGGGCAGCATGAATAGCAAATGCGCCCAGCTTCGCCCGTTCAGCCCTCCCGCCAGCCAGGGGAGCACGGCCTGAACCCGGTCGCTGTACATCACCATCACCGCGTTCATGGCGGCGCCGAGCAGGGCGTTGACGGCAACCCCGGCCAGGACGATCTTGAACGGGGAGGTGCCGTTATCCCAGGACAGCAGATAAACAGCCAGGGAGGTTATTAGCGCTCCGGCAAACGCAATGAGCGGCAGCATATAGCTCCATTCGGGAAAAATCAGCATGCCGGCAATGGCCGCGATCCCGCCGCCCGACGTCACGCCGATAATGCCCGGGTCGGCCAGCGGATTTTTCATCACCCCCTGCAAAAGGCTCCCCGATGCCGCAAGGCATGCGCCGACCAGCATGGCAATCAACACGCGGGGAAGCCTGAGGTTCACGATAATCGTCTCGTATTGCGCCGTGCTTTCGGAGGTCAGCGCCTGCCAAACGGACGAGAGGGGAACCGGGACCGAGCCGTAAGACAAACCGTAAGCAATAAGCATCAGGAGGGCCGCCGGGGCAAGAATGAGCAGGACATATTTCCGTTTTGCTTGTTTCAGCCGGCCCATCAAGAGGTTCCGCCTTTCAGCAAACTGTGGAGCAACTCGACCGATTCGGTCACCCGGATACCTGGATTGGTGCCGAACAAATCTCCGGGAAGCACTTCAACCCGGTTATGCTTGACGGCGTCGATCCCGCTCCAAGCTTCGTTTTGCTGCAGTTCTTTAAGCAGCCCCTGCTTGACTTTGCCGGCATCGCCATGGGTCATGATAAAAATATATTGCGGGTTGGCTTGGGCAATCCGCTCAACGTTTAATTGGGCGTACTGCGGGAATTTATCGAGTCCGGGAAAATCCTCGGCGATGTTGGCGCCGCCCGCGTAAGCCAAAATATCCCCGCCGAGCGAGTTCGGCAGCGCGGCCATGTATGTGCCGGGAGCGCCGTAGACCAGGAGCGCTTTTGGCTTGTCTTTTTCCTCCACGGCGGCTTGGTAGGCGGCCAACTGCTCATCAAGGTCCGCGACCAGTTGCTCTGCCCGTTCGGTCTGCCGCAGCATTTGTCCGAACAGCCGAATCTGTTCTTTGATGTCGGCGATCGAGTTGGCTGTGGTCAGCACCATTTGCGAGCCCAGGTTCCCGATAACCGCAGCGTCCTGAGCGTTCAGCGCGGCGTTGCCAAGCACGGCATCGGGCGCCAGCATGGCGATTTTTTCAAAATCGATCTCATGCGTCGTCCCGATTTGCTCCGCATTTTTCAGAGAATCCGGCAAAGGCTCTGAAGTTCCGCCAGTTTCGCTGACCGTCGGCCGCCCCACGATCGTCCCGCCCAACGCATAGGCGATATTCAAATCCCCGCCGCTTAGGGCGACAATCTTTTGCGGCACCCGGTCGAATGTAATCTGTCTTCCCGCAAAATCCTCGATCACCACCGCGGCCCCGGCCGAGCTGGGTTCGCCCGAATCCGCAAGGGGATGGGACCCCGGTGCTTGACATCCGGATAAACTTAGCCAAATGGCGGCAAGCATAAACCAACGGCTTTTCACGTATACCTCCTAGAAACTGACATGTGAATTTTTCAAGACAAATGATAATGAATATCATTCTCACTGTCAATAAAATTTTAATAATTACTTTTGGAAAAAGACAGGATTTAGATTAAAAATTTTAATATTGACAAATTCGAAATGGTTGAGATAGCATTTGAGACAGCACACGGTTAGTTTTGTCGGTGTGGCTAATTGCAAGGGATTGGAGGGATTAAATGGGTAAGCGCATATGAGTTTGTTTGGTTGTCGTTCGTTGTCGGAGAGGCTGAAAATCGAAGTGAATAGGGCGGTTTTTTTTTGAACATCTATTGAGAATGATTATCATTATTAACTGAATTAATTATTGAATTAGGGAGGTTTTTCTCATGATAAAAGGGTTGGGTAAACGGTTCTCCGCATTGGTGCTTGCCGGTATTTTGTCACTGCTGGTTATCCCGGCGGCATTGGCTGCCGTCAACTTGGCAGACGGGACTTATTCGGTAAATTATACAGTACTTAAAGCGGACAGCGATACGGCATCGATGGCCGATACCTATTTCGCCAAACCCGCTACTGTTGTTGTGGAGAACGGAGAGGTTTATGC
Source organism: Paenibacillus macerans (assembly GCF_900454495.1). Classification (NCBI taxonomy): domain Bacteria; kingdom Bacillati; phylum Bacillota; class Bacilli; order Caryophanales; family Paenibacillaceae; genus Paenibacillus; species Paenibacillus macerans. The sequence goes on along the minus strand of NZ_UGSI01000001.1, from coordinate 4,058,316 downwards.
GCAGGTTCAATTGAACTCTAGCAGTTGGATTACAAAGCTTGAGGTGGAACAAGGAGGAACGTTTGTGGAAGCGCAAACCGTCAGCTCAAACAGCGCCGCCAACACAAGAGTCGTTCAATTCCCGCTCGAAGGATTAACGAGCCCGACGAATGCCAAAATTACCGTTTCCATTCCGGCGATCGGATATTCCGGCTATTATGACATTCGCTTGGCTTTTGACGAAAGTTCGGCTGCAGCCCAATAATTTGTGGAGTGTTGCAGCTTAAGAGGAGGAAGTCATGAAGCATCAAAGCACTATTTCGCCGCTTCGAGTTGCTGCGTTTCTTACCTGCGCGTTTTTGCTGGCAATTTTGCTGTTCACAAGCAGGGCTCAGGCCGCATCCGTCCTCCGGGACGGTACATACACGATCGATTACACGGTGTTGAAAGCGGAAAATGATTCGGTGTCGATGGCAAACGATTATTGGGAGAAGCCGGCAACGGTGCATGTCAAGGACGGGAAAATGCAGGTCGAAGTAACGCTGAACCACAGCGCATGGATTACGGAATATAAGGCGCCTTCAGGCAGCGGGTTTGCGGATGTGGAGGTCGTGAAAGAAGACCCGGCCGCGGACACACGGTTGGTGCGTTTTCCGGTGGCCGATTTAACCGTTCCGTTGGAATCAAAGATTCATGTGACGGTCGAATCCGTCGATTACGACCATGACTATACGATTCGCTTAAGCTTTGACGAAGACAGCCTGAAGGAAAGCGAAAGCGCGGCGAGTTCAAAAGCGGAAGCTTCCGTGGACAAAGGAAATTCTCCATCTCCAGGCTCGGCAGCTGCCGTCCCGGAGAAGCCCGCGAGCGAACGGACCGGCAAATCGGCGGCTTTGAACAACGCAGGTGACGAGACGGGGGATTCCGCGAGCGAAACGGGCTCGGGCGACCGGGAAATTCCGAATCCGAAAACAGGAGACAGGACTCCGGTTTTGGCGCTTATTTTGTTGTTTATCGTTTCGTCGGTATTTGTTTTCCGGCAGGTGTTAACAGCCGAGAGGAACAAAAAATAGTACGTTCGAAAATCAGTATGAGCAGGAGGCCAGAATTTGAACAAGTTGTTTAGTAAATCGGCGGCAGCCGTTTTTGCGATTGCAGTTTTATTGTTATCCTTATTCCCTCAAGCCCCGGCTCGTGCGGCGTCCGACCTGGCTGACGGAGTGTACAGCATCGATTACTCGATTTTGAAGGATGGTACGACCCAAGCCTCGGTCATGGAAACATATGTGGAGAAGCCAGGGACGCTGACCGTGGAGAACGGGGTGCAGTATATGTCGTTTACGCTCAAGCAAAGCAAGGAAATTACGAGCTTTCAGGTTGAGCAGGACGGCGCGTTGCAGGAAACCGTTACACTCAGTACTTATGAAGAGGGGAATACGCGGGACATCCAGTTTAAAGTCGACGATTTATCGGCGACGCTGAACGGTTATGTCACCATCGAATGGCCGGAATTCAACTATTTCAACTCCTATGATGTTGATCTGGCGTTTGACACGGACAGTATTACGCTTATTTCGGGCGGTGATCCGGATGACACCCCATCCACCGGCAACCCGGATGACGGTCCAACGGACGGCACTCCAGACAATCCAGGGGATGACGATCCGTCAACGGGTACCCCGCCGGATGACTCTGCACCGGATGACGCATTAGCGGACGGAAAGTATAGCATCGGCTATACGATCTTGAAGGACGGCACGGCGGAAACGTCGGTCATGGACGGGTATACGGTGAAGCCGGGGACGCTGACGGTGAAGGACGGCGTGCAGTATGTATCGTTTACGCTCAAGCAAAGCAAGGAAATTACGAGCTTTCAGGTTGAGCAGAACGGCGCGTTGCAGGAAACCGTTACGCTCAGTACTTATGAAGAGGGGAATACGCGGGACATCCAGTTTAAAGTGGATGATCTATCGGCGGCGTTAAACGGGTACGTTACCATTGCATGGCCGGAATTCAACTATTTCAACTCCTATGATGTCGACCTGAAGTTTGACACGGACAACATTACGCCGATCGATAATGGCGGAAATCCGGGCGGCAATCCGTCGACCGGGAATCCACCGGTTGTCAATCCACCGGTTGTTAATCCGCCAGTTGTCAATCCGCCGGAGGGTCCCATCGATCCAGACAATTTGGCAAACGGAAAATACACCATCATGTTCAAGTTTTTGAAATACGGAACGAGTAGTCCATCCGTGATGGACGGGTACGTGCAGCATCCCGCGATTTTGGAAGTAAGCGGAAGTAATTATTATATCTACATGACTTTTAAGCAAAGCGAAGAAATTACCGGTTTTAAAGTCGGGGACGAGGAAGTTAATACGGTCGGCACCGATGAAACGGCGAATACGCGGGTCGTGAAATTCAGAGTGGATAACCTGAAAGAAATCGCGGATGCCTGGGTTAAGATCGAATGGCCGGAGTACAATTACTTCAATTCGTATGATGTGCAGATTCAATTTTATCCGGATTCGATCGGCGAGCTTGACGCAGCTGACGACTTTACCCTTTTAAACGGGACCATGGTAACACCCGTTGCCAAACAAGATTTCGTGCTGAAGGACGGAAAATATTCTATCGGTTATACCATCCTGAAGAAAGGTACTCTGGAAACCGCAGAGATCGACGAATACGTCGTACATCCCGGTATGCTTGCGGTGCAGGACGGCAAGCAGATGGTCTCTTTTGAGATGAAGCAGAGCAAGGAAATCGTCAGCTTTAAAACGAAACAAAACGGAACTTTAACCGAGACTAAGACGTTAAGCGAGGATAAAGTGAACAATACGCGAGTTGTCGGGTTTGAAGCCGCGAATTTATCGAGCGCGCTCGATGCCTGGGTGAAAATCAAGCGGCCCGAAGGCTACTTTAGCGAGTATGATGTGCAAGTCAAGTTTGATGTGGACAGCATTGCTCCGCTATCCGCCGCAGGGAATGCCATTAAACCCGATAATACGGAGCATACCGAGGAAGCAACAGCAGCTGCACCGGTTGCCTCTCCGCAGTCCAGGAACTTTACGGACACGGAAGGCCATTGGGCCAAGGAAAATATCGCCCGGGCCGCTGGTTTAGGCATCGTTACGGGTTATGCGGACGGTTCTTTCCGCCCTGATATCAGTGCAAGCAGATCGGAATTGGCGGTAATGCTCAGCCGGGCGCTGCAGTTGGATAGCAGGGAACCCTCCTTGCCGTTTGCCGATAAGAACAGCCTTCCCGGGTGGAGCCAGGAAGGAATAGGCCGGGCCGTTAGCGCGGGGATCATTTCCGGTTATGAAGACGGAACGTTTCGCCCGCAAGCAAGAGTAACCCGTACGGAAACGACCGTCATGATCGTCCGCGCCTTAAATGGCGCCGAGGGCAACGCAGGCAAACCCGGCTTTAAAGACGTCAGCGAGATACCGGAATGGGCACTTCCGCAAGTCTCCGCTGCCGCCCGGCTAGGTTTGGTGCAAGGAGGACCGCAACAGTTGTTTGCGCCGAACGCTCAAATAACGCGCGCTGAAGCGGTTACTCTGATTCTTAACATGCTGGATACGCAAAATCAGAGCTGAGCATTACTCAGGTTTATATTACCGAAATCCTATTGAAAAAGCGATAGAGCTTGAAGAAACGCGGGGCAAGTTTGTCCTCTAGCTGGAAGGGTGCCGGACAACAGGTGTCCTTCCAGCCTTTTTTTGATGACGATACCTTAGCATTTACATAAGGCGAAAAGGAGCTGTGAGAAAACATGCGCACGGCCGTTGGCGTCATTTGCAGCCTGGCTTTACTGTGCCTGCTCTGGGGATGCTCATCCGGGCAAGCGACGGAGCAGACGAACCAAACGGGATCGGCCGAAACGGCTTCCGCCGAACCTAAGGCTGCCGACCACCGCATTGTCGCGACGACGGTTGCGATCACGGAAATTATGGACGCGCTTGGAGTGGAACTGATCGGGATTCCGACGAGTTCGAAGGAACTGCCCGAACGGTATGCAGGGGTCACAGAGGTTGGGAACCCAATGAATCCGAATATGGAGATCATTAAAGGACTTGCTCCAACGGAGGTGCTGTCGGTGACTACACTGCAATATGATCTGAAACCTGTATTCGCGAACGCCGGCATAGAAGCGAAGTTTATTGATTTAACCAGTTTGGAGCGGATGGAGCAGGCCATTCTTGATCTTGGCGAGCATTATGATCGCCAGAAAGCCGCCGGGGCGCTGGTTGCATCCGTGGACGATAAACTGAAGGAAATCCAAGCGGAAGTGGCGGATCGGCCTGCTCCGACGGTGCTGATTTTGCTTGGTGTTCCCGGCAGTTATTTGGTAGCCACCGAGCACTCTTACATCGGCGATCTGGTCGCTAGGCTCGGCGGAAAAAATATCGTTCAAGACGAAAAAATGGAGTATTTGGCCTCCAATACGGAGTATTTGCAGCAGGCCAATCCGGACATCATCTTGCGGGCGGCGCACGGGATGCCGGATGAAGTGGTGGAAATGTTCAATGAAGAATTTCAAACCAATACGGTTTGGAAACATTTCAGCGCTGTCCAAAACGGCAGAGTCTACGATCTGGAGGAAAGATTGTTCGGGACGACGGGCAACCTCGCCGCCGCCGAGGCGCTGGAGGAACTGAAGGCGATGATGTACCCATGAGCGATATAAAAGAGGTTGTACTAATAAGGAGAAAAATTTCCATCATGAACAAAATAACTTGGAGTTTCATAACCGTGACTGCGCTTCTGCTGGCTATGGCGGTATATTCTGCCGTTACAGGGAGTTTGCAGGCGGGGCCATGGGAACTCGTGCAGGGCCTGTTTACGGGAACGAACGAAAAGGTTGAGATTATCCGGGATCTGCGGCTGCCCCGGATCATTATCGCCGTTTTTTCGGGAGCGGCCCTGGCGGTCGCAGGCGTTCTGTTTCAGGCGGTGATGCGCAATCCGCTGGCGGATGCGGGCGTGATCGGCATTTCCTCGGGCGCGGGGTTTTCATCCCTCATTTTGGTGACATTATTGCCCCAGTGGTTTTTCTGGTCCCCGTTATTTGCTTTTTTGGGTGGCGTTGTCGCTTGCGCCCTTGTCTTTCTCCTTTCATGGAAGTCCGGGCTCAGCCCGATCCGGATCATTCTGGTCGGCGTTGCGGTGAATGCGATGTTCAGCGGCTTAAACGAAGCTTTTCTGACGATTTGCAGCTATCTGCAAACCGGGCTGAGCGCCGAAGCCGCTTCCTATACCGCTTATATTTCACTCAAAACCTGGGACGATGTCCGCATCATGCTGCTTTACGGAAGCTTGGGGCTTGTGGCCTCGCTGTGCCTCAGCACCTGGTGCAATCTTTTGTCGCTTCAAGATAAAACGGTGCACAATCTCGGCCTGAACGTCACAAACGCCCGTCTGATCATCTCGGCCGTCGCCGTATTCCTTGCCGCCGTGACAACGGCCGTGGCCGGAGTCATCGCCTTTGTGGGGCTGCTGATTCCCCATATTGCGCGCAGATTGGTCGGCTCCGATCACCGGGCGCTGATTCCGTTTTCCGCGCTTGCCGGAGCGCTGCTGATTTTGTCCGCCGATACGCTCGGAAGAACGCTGGTGCCGCCCAACGAATTGCCGTCCTCCATCATCATGTCGGTGATCGGCGGGCCTGTTTTAATACTTTTGTTGAGGAAGGGCGGGCGAGTCCGTGGAAATTAAAAAGGTCACTTTTTCGTACAATCGGATACACGACCACCTGCGCGGGATTAGCGAAAATATCGAACAAGGGAAAATCACGACGATCATCGGTCCGAACGGCTGCGGAAAGTCTACGCTGCTTGGCGTCATTTCCACCAATTATGTGCCGAACCGGGGAGAAATCGTGCTGGACGGAAAAAGGCTGAACAGCTACAGACCGAAGGAACTGGCGCGCAGGCTGGCGATTGTCCATCAGCATAACGAAGCGCCGGACGATCTGACGGTGGAGCGGCTGGTGCGATACGGCAGGCTGCCTTATCAAGGGCTGCTGAAATCGGATCGCGAGGCGGACGAGGCGGCTGTGAACTGGGCTTTATCATGCACGAATTTGGAAGATAAGCGGCAGTTCCTGATCGGGGAGCTTTCCGGCGGGGAGCGGCAACGGGTTTGGATTGCGCTGGCGCTGGCCCAGAAGTCGCCGTTTCTGTGCCTGGATGAGCCCACGACCTATCTGGACATTTATTACCAGATGGAAGTTCTGGAATTGATCCGGCAGCTTAATGTCCGGCACGGGTTAACGATTTTGATGGTCTTGCACGACATCAATCAGGCGATCCGGTACAGCGATAAAATCATCGTGATGAGAAACGGGGAAATCGTGGCCTCGGGGCCGCCGGAACGGGTGATTACCAAAGAAACCGTCCATGCGGTTTACGGAGTGGATGTTGCGTTGCGGAAAGATCCCGAAGCGGGATTATACATCGTTCCCGTCGGAATTTGAGGTGAAGGAGATTCGGAAAACAATTTTTTCGGTGTTATGCTGGAGCGTATTTCTGTATTCCGGATATGAGTTGGCGCATCTAACGCTCGACAGCGTCCACAGCAGCCGGCTGCGCGGCGAAACTCACCGGCAGTTTACGGAAGCCGGTCCCGGCATCGGCGGAGCGGGCAAAGCGGATGCGGCCGACGGATCGGACGCTGCCGCCGCCCCCCAGGATTCCCCGGAACCCGTCGTCCGCTCAAAGTTTCACGGCCTGCTGGAGCTTAATGCCGACACGGCCGGCTGGATCGAGATCACGGACACGAATATTTCGTATCCGGTGGTGCAGGGTGAGGACAACGACTACTACCTGACGCATGATTTTAAAGGAGAGCGTTCCAAAGCGGGCAGCATTTTTATGGATTTTCGCAATCAAATCGGAGAGACGTTCGACAAGAACATCGTGCTTTATGGCCACCGGATGAAAGACGGCACGATGTTCGCGGGTTTGCGCGCTTACTTAAAGCAGGATTTTTTTGACAAACACCGAGTTTTCCGGTTTGAAACGCTCTATGAGGAATATGAGGCGGAAGTGTTTGCGGTCTACCGGACAACGACGAGTTTCGATTATATCCGGACTTCTTTTGCGGATAATCGTGAATTTTTGAACTTTGTTGATGAAATCAAGGAACGTTCCATTTATAAAACGGACACCACTATCGGGGCAAATGACGTTATTTTGACTTTGTCCACCTGCGATTATCTGCTCGACGCGGAAGAAGGCAGGCTTGTGCTGCAAGGGAAACTGACCGCACGAAAGGGAGATTGATATGAAATATGTATTTGTCGGATTAGGCTTTTTATTTGTTGGCTTCGGGGTATTGGGCATTTTTTTGCCCGTACTGCCGACCACGCCTTTCCTGCTCATCGCGGCGTTCTTTTTTTCCAAAGGTTCGAAGAAGTTCAACGACTGGTTTCTGTCGAGCCGGCTGTATAAGAAATATTTGCGGGATTTCGCAGAATCCCGTTCCATGCCGCTAAGGACCAAGCTAAGTATCATGGCATTGGCCTCTTTGCTGCTTGCCATTGTCTTTATTTTTGCGCAAAATTTGCATGTCCGGTTGTTGATTGGGCTGGTGTGGATCATCAAAACGTATTACTTTCTTTTCCGCATCAAAACGGCTCCAAGGCCGCTTAGAGGAGGAGCTGCGAAGTGATCAACGGCAGATTGTTGGCTTTAGTCCGCAAATCAGACTATTATATCGGGTTGATCGTATTGATCAACTGGATCAGTCTGCTGTGCAGCGTTGCGGCTGTGGGAGCAATAGGTTATTTGCTGCAGCAGGCCTGGGAAAATACGCTGACCGGGTCGGCCTTAACCTGGGCCGCCTCCATCGTTCTCATCGCGATTGCGATTCGTTTTGCCTGCCATTATGGAGCGGCGATGCTGTCATACCGGGTTTCCGTCAACGCCAAAAAGGAATTGCGGTCGCGAATTTACCGGAAGCTGCTGAGGCTGGGTTCCACATATACCGAAAAAGCTTCCACGGCGGAGGTAATCCAACTGGCGGTGGAAGGGGTGGAGCAGTTGGAAACGTATTTCGGCAGATACCTCCCGCAATTATTTTACAGTTTATTGGCTCCGGTTACGTTGTTTGCGCTGCTGTCCTGGATCAGTCTTAAAGCCGCGGTGATTCTGCTGATCTGCGTTCCTCTTATCCCGCTTTCGATTATCGCCGTAGTTAAGATCGCCAAGAAGTTATTCAGCAAATATTGGAGAAGTTATTCCAATCTTGGCAACGCTTTTTTGGAAAACTTGCAGGGGCTTACCACGCTTAAAGTCTATGGGGCGGACAAAAGCAAACATGAGGAAATGAACGCGGCGGCGGAGCGCTTTCGCAGGATGACCATGAGCGTGCTGACGATGCAGCTGAATTCGGTTGCGGTCATGGATTTGATAGCCTATGGAGGCAGTGCCGCAGGCATCATCATTGCCGGTCTCGAGCTGGCCGCAGGTAATATACAGCCGGGAGCGGCTTGTCTCATCATCTTGCTGTCCGCCGAGTTTTTTCTCCCCATGAGACTGCTCGGGTCTTATTTCCATATTGCGATGAACGGCATGGCTGCCAGCGGCAAAATCTTCAAATTGCTGGATTTGCCGGAGGAAGAGCGGAAGAACGGGAACTTGCAAGGGGCGGATATACGGTTTCACAAGGTTGGCTTTTTGTACGGCGGGAACGAGCCTGCCCTTCAAGACATTACATTGGACATCCCGCAAGGCGGCTTTGCCGCTATCGTTGGAGAATCCGGCTCCGGCAAAAGCACCTTGGCTGCTTTGCTGCAAGGGGCCCGCAAGGGCTATGGCGGTTCCCTGACCATTGGAGGCACGGAGGTTCGTAAAGCCGGCGAGGAAAGTCTGATGCAGGCGGTGACTTTGGTCAGCTATAACAGCTATATTTTCAAAGGGAGTGTCGAAGACAATCTCAGGATGGGAGCTCCTGATGCCTCGGAAGGTGAGATGTTCGCTGCACTGCGCAGCGTGAAGCTGGATGAATTTATACTCCGGCAAGGGGGATTGTCCTGGAACCTGGAGGAGCAGGGTTCAAACCTTTCGGGGGGCCAGCGCCAACGTTTGGCGTTGGCCAAAGGGCTGCTGCATGACAGCTCTATATATGTCTTTGATGAAGCAACCTCCAATATCGATGCGGAGAGCGAAGAGATTATCATGGAGGTCATCCGCTCATTAGCGGGGAGCAAAACGGTGATTGTGATTTCCCACAGGCTCGCGAACGTAGTCGAAGCGGATCAAATCATAGTGGTTCATGCAGGTAAAATCGTGGAATGCGGCACCCACAAGCAACTTTTGGAGAAAAACGGACAATACGCCCGGCTGTTCAGCAGCCAGCATGCCATTGAAAACTTTGGAAGGAGGGAGAGTGTCTATGCATAGAGGCAGGGTTGCCATTGCGTTGAAGCTGCTGGCTCTGACGGGACCGCTTGTTCCTTTCTTGCTGCTTGCCATTATCCTGGGGGTTCTTGGTTTTCTGGCGGCTATCGGCATTGTCGTATTCGGCGGTTATGCAGTATTAAATGCGGCGGATATGGTGGACGTCCCCGGCATAAAAACGTGTTTTGCCGTTATCGCCGGATGCGCAGTATTAAGGGGAGCATTTCGTTATGGAGAGCAGTTATGCGGACATTATATTGCTTTTAAGCTCCTGGCCGTGATCCGGGATAAGGTTTTTGGAGCGTTGCGCAGACTTGCGCCCGCCAAGCTGGAAAGCCGGGATAAGGGAAACCTGATTTCTATCATTACAAGCGATATTGAGCTGCTTGAGGTTTTTTATGCTCATACCATAGCTCCCGTTGTCATTGCGGTAGTGATATCTTCGGTCATGATAGTATTTATTGCACAATATAGTTATGAGCTTGCGGCGATCGCCGCACTCGCTTACTTGACGGTAGGATTGCTCATTCCCGCCGCGGCTTCGTGGTTGGATAGGGGGCACGGAAAAGTTTACAAACGCCGGTTCGGTGAATTGAGCAGCTATTTTTTGGACAGCCTGAGAGGGATGAAAGAGAGCATTCAATATGGTTGCGGGGAAAAACGCCTCGATGTTGTAGATCGCATGTCGGATGAACTTGATGCCGAGTTCAAGGGGTTAAAGAGGCATGAAGGGGGGGTCAAAGCGGCAACGGACACGGCTGTGATCGGATTTTCGTTTTCCATTCTGCTGGCCGGTCTTAGTTTGCTTTCCGCCGGCCGAATCGGCATAGACGGAGTGGTCATTTCCACGATGGTTTTATTCAGTTCTTTTGGTCCTGTCGTAAGCCTCAGCAATTTGTCCAACAGTCTTTTACTGACCTTTGCCAGCGCCGGAAGAGTTCTGGATTTGCTGGATGAACCGGAGCAAACGGTCGAGGTTACGGAAGGGACGGATGTCTCCTTTGCCGGGGCCAGCTGCCGGGAGGTAACCTTTGGCTATGGAAAGGAACCTGTTGTGGAAGACGTCAATTTGACGGTCGCTCCCGGCCAAATCGTCGGCATCACCGGAAAAAGCGGATCCGGCAAATCGACCCTGTTGAAGCTGCTGATGCGTTTCTGGGACGTGGACGAGGGGCGGATTTGCATCTCTAATGAAGATATCCGAAAGTTAAATACGGAAAACCTGCGGAGCCTGCAAAGCTATGTCACCCAGGATACATTTTTGTTTAACGACACCATAGAGGCCAATATCAAGATAGGCAGGCCGGATGCGACAAGGGAGCAGGTAGCGGAGGCAGCCAAGAAGGCGTCCGTTTATGAGTTTATCCAATCGCTGCCCCAAGGCTTCGAAACGGCGGTTGGAGAATTGGGGGACAGGCTATCGGGCGGAGAGCGGCAAAGAATCGGGCTTGCCCGGGCTTTCCTCCATGATGCCCTGCTGGTGCTGCTGGATGAGCCCACCAGCAATTTGGACGCTTTGAATGAAGCCCTCATTTTGAAATCGTTGAAGGAGGAAAGTAAACATAGGACGATTGTGCTGGTCTCCCACCGAAGCTCCACCCTGAGAATTGCCGACGAGTTTTATCATATGGCGGACGGGAGGATTTCTTAAAACTATAGGTATAGATTTGGAGATATTCCGAACAATAATAGAAGATGGTGCATATATTATTCGTATTTCTATTGACAAGCCCTGCAGCTAGCCCTAAAATAGCGGAGTAGAGCGCGATATTAAATTGCGGATCTCTCATTGGGAAAAGCGACAACAACAGTTAAATCTTTTCGTATAATTCCGGGAATCGGCCCGGAAGTCTCTACGAGGTCACCGTAAATGATCTTGCTACGAAGAGAAGAAGCGGCGCAGGGCTTAAACGCGGAAGATCGGGTATTAAGTTTTTTCCGGAAGGCCTATGCGGTTCTCATGCTTCTTCTGGCTTACGGGACCCGGGGAACATTTATTGACCTCGGGCTTTTTGTCGTTTTCCGACTCATTTTAAGGGGGAGAATTTTTACATGGATCGGTTCTTTAAGCTTAAGGAACACGGCACGAATGTAAGAACGGAGATTATAGCGGGGATCACCACGTTCATGACGATGGCTTACATTTTGTTCGTGAACACGATCTTTTTGGGACCCGGCGGAGCGGGCATTCCGGTGGAAGGGGTATTTTTCGCCACCACGATTGGCGCCGGGCTGATCACGATTCTTATGGGATTGTTCGTCAACATTCCGATCGCGCTGGCACCGGGCATGGGGCTGAACGCTTACTTCATGACCGTGGTGCTTAGTTCGGGTGGAGCTATTACTTGGCAGGCGGCGCTCGGCGCGGTATTTATTTCCGGTATCATTTTTCTGATTCTGACGGTGACGAAGGTTCGCCAGCTGCTGCTGGTTGCCGTGCCGCAGAGCATTAAAGCGGCCATCACGGTCGGCATCGGCCTGTTTGTGGCCAGCCTTGGTTTGAAGATGAGCAACCTGATCGGCGCTAATCTGTCGGGGGTAACGGATACGTCCGCCACGGTTCCCGGCAGCAGCATCAACTTCACGCTGGGCGATTTCGTCCATAGCCCCGATGTTCAATTAACGTTGATCGGCTTGATCCTGATTGCCATTTTGATGTCGCTGCGGGTTAAAGGAGCGCTGTTGATCGGGATTATCGCCACCACCATTATCGGTATTCCGATGGGCGTTACTAACGTTTCCGGACTTTCCGGCGCCAGCTGGCTGCCCGCTTTTGACAATCTTGCGGTGGGCAAGCTCGATCTGGGTGCGGCTTTGCATCTGGGTCTGTTTGAAATTGTTTTTGTATTCACGTTCGTTGAATTGTTTGATACGTTCGGCACTTTGGTCGGTACGGCTACCCGCGCCGGCTTGATGAAAAACAAAGAAGAAGGCGAGAAAAAAATCGGCAAGGCGATGCTGGTGGATGCGGTTGGCGTCAGCGCGGGCGCATTTCTTGGCACCAGCACGATCACTTCCTATGTAGAGAGCACCGCTGGTGTGGCCGAAGGCGGACGCACCGGGCTCACTTCGGTAACGACGGGGATCTTGTTCCTCCTGGCGCTGTTCATCGCGCCGCTGGCCGGTGTTGTGCCGAGCGCGGCAACGGCTCCGGCGCTGATTATCGTCGGCGTGCTGATGATCGGCCAGGTCAAATCGATCGAATGGGATGACTTCCTGCATGCCTTCCCGGCGTTCTTGACGATCGTATTGATGCCTTTCACCGGAAGCATCGCCAACGGGATCGCCGCCGGTTTGGTCTCTTACGTCATTCTGGGGGGCTTCAACAACCTGTTCACCAAAAACAAAGTCAAAATTCATTGGCTGATGTGGGTGCTGGCCGTGCTCGTATTGGCCCGCTATATTTTCCTTGGCACCGAATAATTTAATGAAAACCGGATCGACCAACAAGGGTGTCCCTCTCCGTTAGGAGCAGGCGCCCTTGTTTTAGTTCTAACCGCCGCCGACTGGAACGATAAACCGCCTACCCTTCAAAATAACGACACTTTATGTACTTATTATCCGAGCCCCAACGTGTTCGTCTCCATTAGCGGCATTTTATGTACTTATTTTCCTATGAATGGTCCAGAACATGGGCATTTCTTTGCGACGGGGGAAAATAACGACATAAATTACCTCTATTTCTCCCAAATGAACGGATATCGCCGGAATAGCAACATTTTTTGCCCTTATTTTTCTGCTGGATTATCCCGGAGCAATACAAAAGAGCACCGCAGGCTTATCGGCGCGCTTCTTTAAGCTCCATTTCTAGGCTATTTGACATGGAAAGAAATGGGCCCCCACTCCTGAATATTTTTTTGTGAATCCGCTTTTTTTCATAAACTATGGATTGATTTCCAGCCGGAGTCGATTATAATAAATTTAAATAATTAAAATTCTAAACCAAAGGCAAACTATTCGAAAGGATAGGACGCAAAGTTTGGAGTCTAAAGCGTGCGCAAGCCGTGGTGGGAATTGCGGTGCAAGCTGCGCTATGATTGTCCGGCCGCCATGTAAGTATGGCGGTCTTTTTATTTTGAAGATTTTGATTGGAAAAAAATTACTTTTACAAAAGAAGGTGAACTAATGATTTCGATGGCAGGAAACGGCGCCCGGTCGATTCGAATCGGATTAGCCACAGCTCTGCTTGCGTTTTGGGCGGCCGGCTGCAGCGGGGCCAGTCCGCAGGCGGACAACGGGAATGGGGCCTCCCCCATGTCCGGGGCGCAGACCGCTTCATTGCAGCAGCAGCCGATTGCCCGTTATACGGGGGAACCGAGCAAAACATTGTCTTTTGTCTATACGGCCAAAAAGGAGCTTTCCCTAACGTTCGACGGTTTGGGCGATCGCGAGACGATCGAGCGTTTATTGGATGAACTGGACAAGCATCATATCAAAGCGACGTTTTTTGTCCCGGGCATGCGGGCGGCCGAAGAGCCGGATTTGGTCAAGGAACTAACCAGCCGCGGCCACGAGGTGGAGAACAATACGTTGACGCGCGCCGACTTGACGACCTTAAGCTATGAAGAAATCTATAAAGAAATCAACCGTACCAACGGCTTGATTGCCGACGCGACAGGCAAGCAGCCGCAGTTCGTCCGGACCCGGGGGGCCCGTATGAGCGAAGACGTTCGCCTGGTGGCGGCGCAAACCGGACTAAAAGCCGTCGTTTCCTACAACATCAATCCGAAGGACAGCGACATGCAAAGCGCCAAGGAAATCGGCGATTACATACGGAGGTACATTAGCCGCGGCGGCATTATCGCGCTAAATACGGACGTGAATCCCGAGGTGGTTTCCTCCATTTCCTATATTGCGGATGCGGCGAAAGAAGTAGGCTATAAGTTGGTGCCGCTCGCAAAGCTGGTGCGTGACGGCGGCGAGCGGAAGCCGCTGGAGCAAATCCCGGGATACGATGCCGCCCGGATCAATCCCGATTACGAGCAGGCGGACTATAATCTGATCTATAACGCCAGCGATATCGCCAAATGGAACCCGCACGGCAAGAAGGTCGTCGCCCTGACCTTTGACGATTGGGGCAGCGATTTGACCGTCACCCGTCTGTTGAAGATCCTAGAGGATCATGACGTCAAAGCGACCTTTTTTCTGCGGGCCAACGGCGTAGAGAACAATCCGAACCTGGCCAGAGCTATCGTCGAAGAGGGTCACCTTGTGGCGAATCATACCTACAGCCATCCCGTGATTACGCAAATCCCGCCCGACGAGCTGCAGGAAGAAGTGGTCAAGGCGCACCGCATCATCACCGAAGCGATTCAGCAGCAGCCGGCGATGCTGTTCAGGCCTCCGACCGGGGAGATCAACAAGGAGACGGCCAAGGTGATCGCGGCCACGGGGTATAAGACGCTCGCTTTGTACGATGTGACCACCCTGGATTGGAATTCCGACCATGACGCTCAGTACATTTTAAACGGGGTGCTGAAGCAGACGACTAACGGCAGCGTTATTTTGCTGCATATGCTTGACGGCCTCCATACGCTGGAAGCCTTGCCGAAGGTAATCGACCAGTTGAAGCAGCGGGGTTATTCCTTTGTGCTTCTGGACGAGCTGTACGGGATGAAATAAGGAACGAACGCTTGCTCGGCATCTTTGGATACTCATCGGGAAATGAATGGGGTTGAACTTATGGATTTGAATCAACTATATGAGAACATTGTAAAGCGGACGGCCAAACTGGCTGTCGTCGGACTAGGGTACGTAGGTTTGCCGCTAGCGGTCGCGTTTGCCCGCAAGGCTGACGTCATCGGGTTTGACGTGAGTCCCCGGAAAATCGCCGATTACCTTGCGGGGAAAGATCCGACCGGCGATGTCGGGGACGCGGCGATCAAGGCGAGCTCGATTGACTTTACCTCGGATGAGGCGAGGCTGGGGGAGGCTTCCTTTTACATCCTGGCCGTGCCTACGCCGGTTCAAAACGATAAAGTGCCCGACCTTACTTATGTCAAGAACGCCAGCGCGATGGTCGGGAAACATTTGCGCCCCGGTTCGGTCGTTGTCTACGAGTCGACGGTTTATCCCGGCGTCACCGAGGAAGTGTGCGTTCCGATCCTGGAGGCGGAGTCGGGGCTTACATGCGGGGTCGACTTTAAAGTCGGCTATTCCCCCGAACGAATCAATCCGGGCGATCAGGTTCACCGGCTCGAGAACATCGTGAAAATCGTTTCCGGCATGGATGAGCAGACGCTTGGTCTTGTGGCGCAGGTTTACGAGCTGGTGATCGAGGCGGGGGTTTACCGGGCCGAAAGTATCCGTGTGGCCGAGGCGGCCAAGGTGATCGAAAACGCCCAACGCGACATCAATATCGCTTTTATGAACGAACTATCCATGCTGTTTCACCGGATGGGAATCGACACGAAAGCGGTGCTGGCCGCGGCGGGAACCAAATGGAATTTTCTCAAATTCACCCCAGGGCTGGTCGGCGGCCATTGCATTGGCATCGATCCTTACTATTTAACTTATAAAGCGGAAGATGCGGGGTACCATTCGAAAATCATTTCCGCGGGGCGGCGCATCAACGACGGGATGGGCAAATATGTCGCCCGCAGCATCGTAAAGCTGCTGATGCGCCTGCGGAAAGATTTGTCGGATGTGAAAGTCGGTATCCTCGGCCTGGCCTACAAGGAGGATTGCCCCGATTTTCGCAACACGAAGGTCACGGATATTATCGCAGAGCTGAAGGAATATGATATCCAGCCGCTTGTCTGCGATCCGCTGGTGGACCCGCGGCTCGTGTATGAAGAGCATGGATTGGAGCTGGCGCAGCTGCCCGATTTGCGTGATTTGAACGTGGTGGTGCTGGCCGTCCCTCACAGGGAATTTCTAAACATGGCTCGTGAGGATTACGACCGGTTGTTCGGGGCGGACAAGAGCAAGGTGTTTTTCGATATTAAAGCCGTGTTCGATAAATCCGAATTCGAAGCTTCGGGTTATCATTACTGGAGCCTGTAAAGGGCCCATCTTAAAGGTTAAGGGGCAATGAACTTGAGGAAAAAGAACAAAGCACAACAAAAGCCGGTTGAAGTTCTCTCCACGCCCAAGGCGGATCGGCGGCTGCTTGCCCATGTCCCCGATCCGGAGAACATCCGCAAAGCGTCGGACCGCAGAGGCATGTTGCGCTCAAAGGACGATGGGCCCGGTGAATCCGCCGATCATGGCGACAATAAGATGCCCCGTCTGCTCAGCTTGCGCTATGAGGCTGATTTTCCCGTCTCGCTGCTGCCCGTGGGAGCCGATAAGAAAGGGAAAAAGGCGGACGCAAAGTCCCAAATAAGCGGCATGGCCGCGGACATTTCTTCAACGGGGATTCTGGTGGAACTGGAATCGGAGAGGGCCGAAACATGCCGTGAAGGCGATGTGTTCGAGCTGCGCTTTAACATTCCGCCGGGGACGATGCCGGAGGGTTTTGAGTCGAAGGTAAAAATAAAAGCATCGGTCGTTCGCAGGTTTACCCGTGACACGCCGGACGGGGAGAAGCCGATGGCGGCGCTTGCTTTTGAAAGCAACCTTTACAATTACTTTCAGAAACGGCGTTGGGGCTATTCCGTGTATACGGCCAGCGGCTTGCTGTTTGTCGCTATGACGATTATTTTGCTGATGCGCGCCGAAAGCATCATCTATTTCAAATACAACATTCTGCTTTATTTATACAGTCTAACGGCGGCCATATTTTTGCTGACGCGGTATTTTTTCGGGGCTTTGTACCGCAACGTGCCGGTCAATCCGGATTATACGCCGGGCGTGACGATCATTATCCCTTGTTTTAACGAAGAGCAATGGATTCAGCGCACCGTGCTCAGCTGCATCAATCAGGAGTATCCGATCGACAAGCTGGAAGTGATCGTTGTGGACGACCGTTCAACCGACGGATCGGTGGAGCGGATCAACGAGATCGTCGAGCGCCTGCATAAGGAAGCGGAGCGGTTTGACATTCGGAATCGCCTCAGACTGGTTGTCTTGCCGGAGAACGGAGGCAAGCGGGTCGCTTTGGTCAAAGGCGTGGAGATGGCCAAACATGATTTGGTCGTGTTCGTGGATTCGGACAGCTTTTTGGAGCCGGACGCCATCCTTCACCTCGTGCAGCCGTTTCAAGATCCGAAAATGGGCGGGGTGGCCGGCCGGACGGACGTGGAAAACAAATATACGAATTCGATTACCAAGCTGCAGACGGTTCGCTATTATATCGCGTTTCGCATCATGAAAGCGGCGGAATCCTGGTTCGACAGCGTTACCTGTCTATCCGGTCCGCTGTCATGTTATCGGAAAGAGCTGGTGCTCAAATACGCGGACGCCTGGTTGAATCAGAAATTTCTTGGCCAGCCGGCCACGTTCGGCGATGACCGCAGCATGACCAACTTCATACTTCGCTCCCATCGGACGGGGTACCAGGACAACGCGATTTGTTCCACTATCGTGCCGTCCAAGCTGGACGTCTTCCTGAAGCAGCAGATGCGCTGGAAGCGCTCCTGGCTGCGGGAGTCGCTGCGCGCCGGGACGTTCATCTGGCGTAAAGAACCGTTCATGGCGCTGTTTTTTTACATAGGCCTGATCGTTCCGATCGCCGCTCCGATCGTTGTGTTGTACAATCTCGTGTATGTGCCGCTCGTTTACGGCGTTTTTCCGGGCACATTTTTGATGGGACTTATATTGATGGCTTTATTGATGAGCTTTGCGCATCTGTTGTTCCGTAAAAGCAAACTTTGGATTTTCGGCTTGGTATTCTGTGTTTTTTACGAACTGGTGCTGCTTTGGCAAATGCCGGTCGCCTGGGTCACGTTCTGGAAATCCACCTGGGGTACGCGGGAAACGCCGCAGGATGTTGAGGCCAGAGCCAAAAAAGAAAGCCGCAAAGCGAACAAACGGAGAAGATCACTTTTTAAAAATCTTTTTAATGATTCCCACAAGGACAAGGGTTCATACAGTGAGGTTGACTGACTATGGGAAAAAACAAGCCGCGCAAGGCGCTTGATGTCGGACGCAAAGAGCGGAACAAAGCGGTCAAATCGGCCGTTCAATTTGTGGTGCTGGCTATGGTGCTGGTGCTGTTGGTGCATGCCGTGGCGGGAATCCACCGTTACCGGGAGCCGGACAAAGCGGCTTGGCAGCAAACGCGGGGATTTATCGCCTTGTCCTATTATGGAGTGGATCGAACCGGAACGCGCGGTCTGATCGCCAAAAGCCGTCTGGACGAGCAACTGCAAATTTTGCGGCAAAACGGGTATGTCACGGTTTCGCAGCAGGATATTCTTGATTTTTACGAGCACGGCAAGCCGCTGCCCCAAAGGGCAGTGTATCTAAGCTTTGAGGACGGACGCAGCGATTCCGCCTTGTTCGCCCAGCCCCTGCTGGAAAAATACAATTATAAAGCGACGATGCTTTCCTACGCCGACCGGCTGGACGTCGTGGACCCGAAATTTCTGGCGGGACCGGAGCTGCTTAAGCTGACGCGCAAAGGGTATTGGGAATTGGGGAGCAACGGTTACCGTTTGACCTATATCAATATTTTTGACAAGGACGGGCGGTACGTTGGAACGCAAACCGAGCAGCAGTTTAAGAATAAAGACGAGGCGCGTTACTATACGCACTATTTGATGGACTTCATCCGCGACGCCGATAAGGTGCCTTTGGAGAACCGCCGGGAAATGGAAGCGCGCATTAACCAAGACTACCGGCTTATGGAGCAGATTTATCGGGATAAGCTGGGTTTCGTTCCGAGCGTGTACATGATCATGCACGCCAATTCGCTGCACAACGGAATGAATCCTTTGGTGGAAAACGTGAATTCCGATAACATCGAACGGCTGTTTAAAATGCACTTTAACCGCGAAGGGCAAGCCTTTAATGACAGCGGCGGCGATTTGTACGATTTGACGCGGCTGCAGCCTTCCCCCGGCTGGTATCGCAACCATTTGTTGATGAGAATCGCGGGAGACACCGGGGAATCTTACGATTTCTTTGAAGGCGACAAGAAGCGGGCCGATCATTGGCAATTGCTTGGCGGGGCCGCTGAATTCAGGGGCAACCGCATCATCCTGACCTCTCCGGAAAGCGGTAAAGGCCTGCTTTATCTTAAAGGGAGCGATGGCTATCAAAATGTGAAGGTATCGCTGCAGATTGCGGGGAACATTATCGGCTCGCAATCGGTATATTTACGGTACGACCGCAAGGCCGATGCTTACGTAAAGGTTGTCGTGGAAGACAATCTGCTTCGCGTCGTGCAAAAAGAGCCCGGGCAAACGGAGGAAAAGACGTTGATTTCCCGGGACCTCGGCAGTTTAAAAGGCGTATCGGAGCAGACGGCGATTGGGCGCAAGCTGGAGGTGGCGGTCGCCGGCAGCGGGTTGACCCTGCAGGTCGACGGGGCGGCCGCCGCGCCGGAAATCCAAATCGCGTCTGCGCTTGCCGCAGGCGGTTTGGCTTTGGAAGCTTCGGCTAGCGAGGAGCATAGCCAAGACCCGGTGTACGACGGCGTGTTTGACGACGTGATTGTTTCCGAGGCGGGGCATAGCAGCACGGATGAGCCGCCGGGCAAAGTGCTGTTCTCGATCGGATACACCCCGCTGCAAAAAGTGATCAACGGCGTTAAGTGGATGTTTGACGCACTGGTTGATTGGGCGGTTGAAACCTTTTAAATGAAGAAACAAGCGGGCCTTTCTTATCGAAAGGCCCCCGTTTCTATGCGGTGACGACATCCGCTGTCCGCAGCCGGTGTATCGCCATGGCTGAAAATACGGAAATATAAACCGCGTTGATGAACACGAACAGTCCGTTTTCTGGCCCTGTTAGCCCATTTTGGTCCAATACGCCCATGCCGGTTGTCAACAAGCTAAACGGGAAGAAGAACCTCATGTTTAGGATATACAGACCGAGACCGAGCATGGAGCAGCATATGCTGATGCCGACGGGAAGGGCGAAGCTGCGTATCCTGAAGGAGAAGAAAAGCTGCATGGACGCGATCGAAATCGCGGCGATCCAGCCGCGCAAAGCCCATCCGGCCAGTTCCGCGGGCAGATCCGCAAGCGGCAGCGAGAGAAGGAGGCCCGCGAGTATATATAAGGCGGTAAACAAAGTTTGAACGCCAAAAATCAAAACCGCAACGGCGGACAGTTTGCCGAAGTAAATGCTGGCGGCGGAGACAGGGGCGGTATGCACTAGGTTCCAATTCCGGTTGACATGCTCCAGCCTGCACATATACGCGCAGCAAATGGCGATGAGAACGGGAAAGAAAAATTCGCCGTAAAACAGGCTGACTTGAGTCCACAAGCTATACCATGCTTGGTTTAGAATCTCCTGATTGGAATAGTAGTTGAAGCAACCGATGGACAAGCTGAGTACGGGCAACACGGTCATCGTTATCCAGATACGTCCACGGCGCAGTTTGAGCCATTCGGCGCCAATGCTTCGGATCATGGGAAACCTCCTTATATTTCTTGGCGGGATGCGTGAAGGCATCCGGCCGTATAGAATATCGCAATCATCAGCAGAGCGGCCACCCAGTTTCCGGCTTGCGCAGGCAACACGAAATAGCGGCTGGTTTCCGCCAAGGCGTTATAAGACATGCCGATAGGAGACATTTCCGTATAGTAGGACCAGACGAATAACTTGCGAATGGACGCGGGAAAGAAACTGGCCGTAACGCCTAAAAAGCCGCCGGCCATGCCGAGCGTCAGCGCAAAGGTCTGGTTTTTGAACGTGAGGGAAATCCATTGCTGCAGCGCGGTGACGGCAAGGTTTGTCAGGAGCGTGCCGGCCAGAAGGCGGACCAACAGCGCGAGCGGCAGCGGATCTGAGAAATTTTTAAGTACCCCGAAAGCCGATAAGGCGCCTATCTGGAAAGCGGCTCCGCAGAGCAGCAGCGTATTGGCGCAAATCCACTTGGCCAAGTAGATGCGGCTGCGGCTGACGTTGGTTGCCATCAGCATCTTCCACGTCGTTCCCTTATGTTCCATATCGCAGAGGCGGGAAACGACCACGGCCGAAATGATGGGAAGAAAAAGTCCGTTCAGCGTGGAAAGCATCAATAGGACGTATTCCCATCCGACGTTTTCGGGATGGCGGGCAAGCGTGTAGCTGGTGATCATGAAGATCCACAGTACTTCGGCGGCCAAAAAGATCGCAATCATCCATCCGATTTTTTTGCGGCGCAGCTTAAAAAACTCTAAAGTCAGTTCCTTCATTACAGACTGCGCTCCTTTCCCGTCAGCTCCAGAAAAATATCTTCCAGGCTTTTTTTTCGCTCCTCGATTCTGAACACGTCGAGTCCGCTGTCGACCAACAAGCGGTTGACCTGCGCGGTTAAAGTATCGTCAAGATGGTCGAACAGCAGGCGCGGACCCCTGGAAGAGGCTTGAAAGCCGTGTTTTAAGAGCAAGCGTTCCGCCGCTTGGTTGTCGGAAGTTTTTAAGGAGATGGAGACTTTCGTTTTGGCCTGGAGCTGCCCCATGGTCCCTTGGAACAGCAGTTGGCCGTTGCTGATAATTCCCACCGAGCTGGCGATTTGCTCGATTTCCGAAAGCAGGTGGCTGGATAACATTATGGTCATTCCATAACGCGCGGGCAGCGATTTGATCAGTTCCCTGATTTCCAAAATTCCCGCAGGATCGAGTCCATTGGTAGGCTCGTCGAGGATGAGCAGCCTTGGAAAGGCAAGCAGCGCCATGGCGATTCCCAGCCGCTGCTTCATGCCGAGCGAGTAATGGTCGACCCGCTTGTCTTTTTGTTTTTCCAGCCGGACGATACGCAAAACCTCGTATAAATTTTTGGCCGGCGCATCGTGCAGACGCTGCATGATTTTCAGGTTCTCCCAGCCCGTCAAATGACCGTAATAAGATGGCGATTCAATCAATGAGCCGATCTGTTTGAGGATGGACCTGCGATCTTTGGCCAGTTCGCGGCCGAAAACTCTCACCTCGCCTTCCGTCGGCTTGATCAGGCCAAGCAGCATTTTGAGAGAGGTTGATTTTCCCGCACCGTTCGGCCCGAGGAAACCGAAAATTTCCCCTTCCGGAACGGCAAGATTAACTTTGTTTACCCGATAGACCCCATTGTACATTTTGGACAAGTTATGCGTTGCGATCAGCGCCCGGGAATTCATTGTTCATTCAACTCCGTTTTTATGTTGTTTTCTTTTCACTTTATAGTCCGTACCTTTCGCGGGGCTTACGGCAACCTTACGACAACCTTAAATCGCGCGATTCCGGGGGGGGCGAAGCCCGTCTACCATGTATAATGAGAACGGGTGAGAATGCATGGAAAATTTAAAAGACAAAAAAATACTCATTGTGGACGATGAGCCGGAAATACGCGTGATGATCGAACGTTTTTTGCGCAAGGAAGGTTATTTTCGCATATACCGGGCGGAGAGCTGCGCTGCGGCGCTAGCCATATGCCGGACGGACAAGCCGGATATCGCCATCCTGGACGTGATGCTTCCTGATGGGGACGGCTTTGGTCTGTTAAGCGCAATCCGTACGTTTTCCGAGATGCCCGTATTGATGTTGTCCGCCCGGGGGGAAGACGAGGATCGGCTGCTGGGGCTGGGGCTCGGAGCGGACGATTATTTGGTTAAACCGTTTTTGCCGCGCGAGTTGCTTTTGCGTTTGCAGGCCATTTTGAAACGGACTTTTGCTTCCGCTGCGCCGGAACGTTTGCCCGCGTTTTGTCTGGGGGATATTGAGATTGATCTGGAAAGTGCTGCTGTAAGGCGCAATCAAGAGGAATTGCCGTTAACGGCCAAGGAGCGCATGCTTCTATTGAAGCTTTACGAGAACGAAGGCCGGATCGTCACGTCGGATGCCATTTGCCAGGCGGTATGGGGAGATGACAGCTTTAGTTACGAAAACACGCTGATGGTGCACATTCGCCGCATCCGGGAAAAAATTGAAGCCGATCCGTCGCGTCCGCGGCATCTGCTCACGGTCAGGGGATTGGGGTATAAGCTACAGGTGAAGGAGGCGCCGTAATGCAGGGAGTCATGACGATGCTTAGGCGGTTTATCGGCGCTACCATGCTGCTTTCCCTCTTGCTTATGGCCTTTAATCTGGTGCTGCTAAGCACGATCGTATTTAGCGAAAATAAACAGCGGAACCCGGAGTCGGTGGTTAAGGAAGTAGCGGAACAACTGGAGGTTCACCCGGATCGTTATCGGCTTGCCGCCCCGGCGGCGAAGCTGCTGGATGAACATGAAGCTTGGGCCATGCTGCTCGATTCAAAAGGGGAAGTCGTCTGGGAATACCGGTTGCCTAAACAGCTTCCGCGCACGTACAGCATCGTGGATGTAGCCAAGTTTTCGCGCCATTATCTGCTGGATTACCCGGTATTCGTCTGGGAGAAAGGCGCCGGGCTGCTTGTAGTGGGGTATCCGCAAAATACCTATGCAAAATACCAAGTCAGCTATTTCAAAGATTGGATTCAATCGCTGCCGCTCCGGCTTGTCCTTTTGCTGGTATGTAATCTGGTTTTGTTTATCGTGTTGTCGGTCTGCTTGGGCGCGTGGTGCATGCGAAGCATAAAGCCGCTGGTCAACGGGATCTACGGACTGACAAAGCAAGAGCCGATCCAGGTTAAAGCCAAAAGTATTTTCCGAGATTTGGCGGACAGTATCAATGCCGCATCCAGAATGCTGCGGGAACAGAACAGGGCGCTTAAAGCGAAGGATGAAGCGCGTTCCAATTGGATCGCCGGGATTTCGCACGATGTCCGTACCCCGTTGTCGATGATCCTGGGTTATGCCAGCGATTTGGAGGAGCACCCGGATTTGCCCTTGGAACAGCGGCAGCAAGCGGGAATCATTCGCCGGCAAGGCGAGAAGCTGCGTTCCCTGATCCATGACTTGAACCTGGTCTCCATGCTGGAATATGAAATGCAGCCTTTGAGCATCAAAGAGCTACGTGTGTCCGCGGTCGTCAGACAGGCAGCTTCCGACTTTCTCAATCAGGGGTTGGATACGGACAGGTATGCTATTGAGCTGCAATTGAATGACGAGAAAATAAAGGTGCGGGCGGATGAAAAGCTGCTGTTGCGCGCCGTATCGAATTTAGTACAAAATAGTATCATCCATAATCCGCAAGGCTGCCGGATCGTCTTACGTACGGCAAGTGATCCGGAACGCTCCAGGTGCCTCTTGATCGTATCGGATGATGGCCAAGGGACGGAGCGTTCCGAACTGCCGGACTTGCTGAAGCTGCCGTATTCGTCAACCCGCAAGCGTTCAAGGAAACACGGCCATGGGCTAGGCTTGCCGATGGTTGCGCGGATTGCAACGGCGCATGGCGGCAGACTTCTGCTTGCAAGCGATCTAAACGAAGGATTTCAGGCAACGCTAGAGCTTCCGTATTTCGTACTAGGGGGACAAGCGGACTGATTTTAATTAAAAGAAGAGGAGTCGCGCCTTTTGTTTAAGAGCCTGTTTATACGAAAATCGTCATTATTCATTGTGGCCGTCGCTATGATCGTCATTGTATGCGGGGGGATCTATTACATCTATATAAACAGAGCGGAAGGCCGGGTAAATGCCATTCAGGAGAACGTTGGCCGGCCCGCCGATTTGTCTGCTTGGATCGTAGATTGGCAGCAGGATTCCGGAGAGGAAGACTACGGCGTGTTAGGTTCCCGCTTATCAGAACTGCAGATGTTTGCGGCTTATTTCGATGCGTCGGGGCATCTTTATTTAGCGGATACGTTTCGGGATAGCTTGGCGAATGACGCCTCCCTTCGCCAAGCCGATGGCGGGCTGTTTTTGACGATCGTCAATGACCTGAGGAGCGAAGATGGCTCGGTCGTGCAAAAGGACTCCGATCTGACGAAACGTTTAACCCAAAGCGGGGAAGCCCGCCGGGAGCATATCCGGGAAATTTTGAACCTGGTCGATCAGCTTGATCTGGATGGCGTGGAAATTGATTACGAGAAAATCAAGGACGGCGATTGGAACGGTGTGGTCGCTTTTTACAACGAATTGTATCAGGAACTGCTTCAGAACGGACGTAAATTGCGGGTTGTACTGGAGCCGGGTGCGCCGCTAAAAAGGTTGAAGCTGCCGAAGGGGCCCGAATATGTGGTGATGGCTTACAATTTGTATGGCTCGCACAGCGGTCCCGGACCTAAAGCGGACAAAAAGTTCATTAAAGAGCTTGTCGGCAAAACGGAGTGTATCCCGGGAAACAAGCGTCTGGCCCTAGCTACGGGGGGATTTGCCTGGAATGAAAAAGGAGAGGTTGCGGCGGTCACCGAGAAGGAAGCCGACGGGCTTTCCGAATTGAGTAAAGACGGAGTGGAGCGCGACAAAGCCAGCGGAAGCCTTCATTTTAAATATACGGACGCTGACGGAGGCGAGACGACCGTTTGGTATGCTGACGGCGTAACTTTGCGCAGTT